>NZ_JAQQGK010000016.1:0-80176 GCF_028550695.1 Pseudomonas sp. BLCC-B112 | reverse complement strand
ACATGTTTCAACCGATCGGGTCATCAAGGCAGCTAAAACGAGAAGACCTTGAAAGGGATGGCTGTAAGAGCGAAACCATAAGTGGCCGTGACCGCAGCAACGGATATGCACACCCATAAGACCGCAACCTCAGGTTTTACGGCCGCTACGCGCCCGAGCGGGAGCCAGCTCCCTCTCCACATCATCATTCCTGGCTATGAACCCAAGGCATTAAAAGAGAAATAAATTATTGTAATCAGATAATTATTTATCAATAATTCGCCACCCCCAACGTTTTGCAAGGAATGACGCATGAACCCCCAAATAAATGGCTCAGCCCAATACCGCTTACGACGGGTCGGCCTGCTGGCCGCGATCCTGGCCTGGGTCATGGGTGTGGTCGAGGTCGGTGGCAATGCCGGAATGTGGATCTACAACAAGGATCAGGTTCTGGGTGCCCTGCTCAGCGTCTTCGCCGACCACTCGCCGCGTCTGCTGGAAGCCGATTTCAAACTCTCTTCGCTGAGCTTCACCCTGCTGGTGATCCTCGACTTCCTGCCCTTGCTGCTGTCGAGCTTCGCCCTGTACCTGACCGGGGTGTTCTTCCTGCGCCTGTCGCGCGGCGAAACCTGGAGCGATCGCAACATCCGCATCCTCTGGCGCGTGGGCATGCTGTGGATCGTCGCCCCGGCCACCTTCCCGATGATGGAAACCCTGCAAGGCCTGGCCCTGTCCATCGACCTGCCGCCCGGCCAGCGCATTCTGCAGATCTCCGCGGGCTTCTCGTCCTACGCGGCCTATGAGGTGGTCAAAGGAATCTTGCTCTGCTCGTTTTCCATTATCATGCGCGACGCCAAAGTCCTCAGTGATGAGCACAGTCACTACATATAGAACAATGAGATGACCATTATCGTTCGGCTTGACGTTGTCATGGCTAAAAACAAGATTCGCTCCAAAGAGCTGGCCGCCATCCTGGGCATTACCGAGGCGAATCTGTCGTTGCTGAAAAATGGCAAGGTCAAGGGGATGAAAATCGAGACCCTGGACAAACTCTGCGCTGCACTCGACTGCCAGCCCGGTGACCTTCTGGAATACCAGGCCACCGAGCCCGCGTAACCCCCCGCGTTTGTTTGATCCGAGTCCCGTTCGTTAAAGCCTTACCACTCCTCACGTTGCACATTGGCTTATTCATGACTCGCTACCTGCTCTGCCCGCTGCTTTTACTCGCCTGTCTTTTGACCGGCTGCGCCAACAAACTCGAAGTGGCCATCGCCGCTACCCCGGCTCCGGACTACTACTTCGATCCCCAGGCCCCGGTGCTGGTGACCGTCAACGGCGCCAACGACGCCCACGGCCTCAACGCCAGCTACTACCTGCGCGACATGGTCGCGGCCCTGCACGGCATGGGCTTCAAGCAGGTCTACACCGAGACATCGCTGCCCAAGAACCCCCCACCGTTTCGCATGAACTTCACCCTCGACGTGGGCAGCGAAAAGACCAGCTACCGCTACACCGCCACCGACTACGGTCAGGTACCCAGCAGCACCAAGACGGTGTGCAAGCAGAGCACCAAGAAGGACAAGAACCTGGTCTGCAACAGCACCCCGAGCACCACCTGGGGCCCGGTGGGTTCCTCGGAGCGCACCGGCTACACCACCCTCAGCACCTTCAACATCAAGGCCAAGGACGAGCAGAGCCGGCGCACCGTGTTCCTGCTGCGGGCCTCGTCCTATAACGAGGACTGCCAGGACGCCAAGGTCGAGGACTTCCTGGTGCAGGAAAGCCTGAACAACCTGGACTTCAAAAACCGGGTGCAACGCAAATACACCGTCACCCTGCCCGAAGGTCACAGCTGCAACTAAGCGCCTACCGCGCACCGGGCGACACGCCTACAATCGCCCCTCGCCGCCCGCCCGATCCCCCTCGCGCGGGCGCAGCCCCCTCAACGACAAGGCGCAGGTCGAACATGCCCCTGGACTGGAATGCCTGGGAAATAGAACCCGGATCGGCGGTGGACGAACAGCTGATCGCCCAGGTGCAGCAACGCCTCGGCGTCGAGTTCCCGGCGCTGTACCTGGAGCTGGTGCAGTACGCCGCGGCCGCCACGCCAGGGATCGGTACATTCCCTTATGGCAACGGCTACGCCTGCATCAGCGAGTTCTTCGAATTCGGCCTGGACAACCAACCCTGGAGCCTGCTCTGGTACGCCAGCCCCGGCCGCGTGCCGGGGCTCGCCGCCGGTTGCCTGCCGATTGCCCGGGATGCCGGTGGCCTGCTGATTTGCCTGGACTTCAACAGCCAGAAGGTGGCGGTGGAAGTCTTCGATCCCGAGAGCGCCAGGCGCTACCCGGTGGCGGCCGACTTCAAGGCCTTTGTCGAGCTGTGGCAACCATGAACACGCCAGGCAAATGGATAGTCGTGCCCACCAGCCAAGAGGCCCAGCAACGCCTGGACCTGGACCAGTGCCTGCCGGGCGACCTGGAGGAACTGGCCCTGTCCCCGGAGCAGTGGGCGGTGCTGTCGCGCAGCGACCTGCTACCGAGCCTGAACCGCGCCCTGGGCAGCCTGATCGACGACTACGAAGACACCTCGATCCAGGGCCAGGCCGCCCTGGCCACGGCCCTGTCGATCCTGATGCAGGCCGCGACGCCCGAGGATGAACTTATCCACAGGCTGATCGCCCTGAATCGACTGGCCCTGGAACGGGATACCGGCCTGTACTTCTACTTCTGAGGCACAGGCCAAGGAGCTGACCTGCGCCACCGAGTCGGCCAGCGACACGCTGCCCACACTCATCAAGGCAACGGCGATCAATCGCCTTACCGCACTTTTCATACCATCTCCCTGTCGTTGCCCCTAAGCGGGCTTCGGGCTGTTCCCGGCGCCGCGTGACCTTGGCTTGACGTTGTCGATCCTTGGACATTTAGCCAGAAAGCAGGTCTGCCCCCTCAAGCACGGGCGTTATGCGCCAGTATCAGGCTGTGGGGCAGCAAGGCGAAAAAGGCATTGCGCTGCTGGCAGGCACACCCGGCCAGGTAGCCACCGACATAGAGCGCCGCTGACCCCAGCATCCCGGACAGGGCAAATAGCAAAATCCCCGCGCCCAAGGCGTCCTGGTGCCGCAGCAAGGGAAAGCGCCGGCGCAGTTCATCGCCCCGGGCCAGGACCACCTGGCGAATGTGCGCCGCTCGCTGTTGTGCGTTCATCCGCTCGGGGCTTGCAGAAATACCCTGCATGATTCCATCCTCTGGTCAGTGATGTGTGCATCCTGCCCCGAGCCCCGGCTCCGGGCCCTAGCCGTAAACGCCAACCTGTTGACCGGACGCGCCAATCGCATGACCGAAGCCACTTCCCTTGCCAGCTGGACCCGCGCCTTGCGCAAGCAACTGGACGCCCTCGACCTCGACAGCGACGCACTGTGCCGCGCAGCCGGGCTCGACCCGCAATTGATGGATGACCCCAACGCCCGCTACCCGCTGTCGGCCACCACCCGCCTGTGGCATCTCGCCGTGCAGGCCAGCGGCGACCCGGCCATTGGCCTGCGGGTGTCGCGCTTTGTCAGCCCCACCACCTTTCATGCCCTGGGCTACGCCCTGGTGGCCAGCGGCAGTCTGCGGGAAGTGTTCGAGCGCATCGTGCGTTATCACCAGGTGGTCAGCGATGCCCTGGAACTGGCCCTGACCCGCGAGCCGGACCGCTACCGGTTCTTCCTCAAGGTGCCCGAAGGCGCGCCGCAGCCGGCCATCGAGGGCATCGACGCGTTTGCCGCGATCTACGTGCGCACCTGCCGTAACCGCCTGGGCCGCGACTACGCGCCGCTGGCCGTGCATTTGCGGCGCCCGGCCCCGGCGGACCCGAGCCAGTGGCACAAGGTGTTCCGCTGCCCGGTGCACTTTGCCGCCGCCGACGACTGCCTGGAATTCGGCCTGCATGATTTCGACAGCCACCTGGACGACGCCAACCCGGAACTGGCCGAGCACAACGAAGCGGTGCTCAAGCGCACCCTGTTGCAACTGCGGCCGCTGACCTGGGAGCGCAAGGTGCGCGGCGTGATCGAAGCCCAATTGCCGGAAGGCGAACCCTCCGCGGAACGAGTCGCCCAGGCCCTGCACCTGAGCCTGCGCAGCCTGCAACGGCACCTGGCGGATGAAGGCACGCGCTTCGACACCCTACTCAACGAATGCCGGGAGAACCTCGCCCTGCTGCACCTACGGGACCTGGAATGTTCCCTGAGCGAAATCAGCTGCCTGCTGGGCTTTGTCGACGCCAGCAGCTTCAGCCGGGCGTTCAAGCGCTGGACCGGGATGACCCCGGGGCAGTTTCGCGACGGTTTGCGTTGAGCCCCTGCGCCGGCCAGCCGGTTCCTACAGGTGCAGCGACGGGTGCAACCTCCACCAGTAAAAAAACCGCGAAAAAGACTCTGCCGATCTACACTGCACAATGCATCAAATAGGATGCATTAAATAATTTTCAGTAAAAATGCATTGCATACAATGCGGAATAAATCCCATGGAAAGCCTTGGACAACTGATCCGGACCCTGCGCAAAGAGCGCAAGCTCTCGCAGCAGGCACTGGCAGCACAATACGGCATGAGCCGCGCCACTATCTCGGGGATTGAAAACAACACCATTACCGAAATCGGCTTGCGCAAGATCGAAGCCATTCTCAATGGTTTTGGCTACGAGCTCAGCGCCGTGCCCCGCCCCCGGCAACGCCCGACCCTGGACAGCCTGAAACAGGCGCATTTCCATGACTGAGCAACAGCGGCTGCACATCCGTGTGGCCGGCATGGCGGTGGGCACTCTCGGCCGTGGCCAGGCGCAGGCGGACTCGGTTTTCACCTACAGCGACAACACCTCGCCCCGCGACGCGGTCTCGCTGACCATGCCGCCACGCCTGGCGAGCTATGGCTGGGATCGAGGCCTGCTACCGGTGTTCGATATGCACCTGCCGGAAGGTTCGCTGCGTGATGAACTGCTGCGCCGTTTCAGCAAGGCGGTGCGCGGTTTCGACGACTTCGCTCTGCTATCGATCGTGGGGCCGCACCAACTGGGTCGGGTGGCCATCAGCACAACGCAATCACCCCAGGCGCCCCTGCCGGAAACCAGCCTGGAGGACCTGTTGGTGCATGACGGTGCCGAGGGACTGTTCGAGGATCTATTGGCGACCTATGGCCAGTATTCAGGGGTTTCCGGGGTGCAGCCCAAAGTCCTGATCCGCGACAGCACCAACAGCGTCGAACGCCTGACCCATCGCGGCGCTACTCATTTGGTGAAGGCTTTTCGCGCCGATCAATACCCCCACCTGGCCGCCAACGAATTCTTCTGCATGCGTGCGGCGCTGCATGCCGGCCTGCCAGTGCCGGAGATCGAACTCAGCCAGAATGGCCAGTTCCTGGTGGTCAAACGTTTCGACCTGAGCGCCCAGGGCTACCTGGGTTTCGAGGATTTCTGCGTGCTCAACGCCTGGCCGGCAAAAGCCAAGTACGACGGCTCCTACGAAGGCGCGGCGAAACAGATCAAGGCCTTTGTCTCCCCACACCTACTGAACCGGGCCTTGGAGTCATTCTTCAAGATCGTGGCGTTGTCGGCCGGACTGAGAAATGGCGATGCCCATCTGAAGAACTTCGGCGTGCTGTACCCCGACACGGATGTGGAAGCCCCCGTCAGCCTGGCACCGGCCTTTGATCTGGTGACCACGTCGGTCTACATCAAGGCGGACAGCCTGGCGCTATTGCTGGGAGGCTCCAAGGCCTGGCCCAAACGCCAGGCGCTGCTGCGCTTCGCCCGCACGGCGTGCAACCTCAGCGAAGGCCGCAGCCATGAACTGTTGCAACAGGTCGAGCACGGCATGGCACAGGCGATGGGCGAGATGCAGGTCTATAGCGCGGCACATCCCGCCTTCAAGGGCATGGCCGAGGCCATGAGCGAGGCCTGGAAAACCGGTGTGGCGCGCAGCCTGACCCGTTGATCCGGTCACCGTTAAAGAACCGCAAAACCCAGTTCGAACACCGTGGCCTGCCCCTCGCTCGCGACCCGCACCTGACCGCCATGCAGCAGCATGATCGAGCGCACGATGGCCAGGCCCAGGCCGCCGGAATCCCCCGGTTCGGCGCGGGAGGGGTCAACCCGGTAGAAGCGATCGAACAACCGGGGCAGATGCTCAGGGGCAATCGCCGGGCCCTGGTTGTGCACCTGCAGCCAGCACCAGCCGGCTTCGTCGCGGCGTCGCAGGCGGATCAGCGAACCCGCGTCGGCGTGGCGCACGGCGTTGGCCAGGAGGTTGCCCAGGGCCCGTTGCAGCAGTTGCTGATCAGCCAGCAGCTCGCCGTAAAAACCGTTCTCCAGACGGATTTGCCGGTCATCGGCCAGGGCTTCGAAGTAGTCGCACAACTGCGCGCCGACGCCCGAGAGTGACAGCAGCTGGCGGTCCAGCGCCGCATCGGCCTGCTCGGCCCGGGCCAGGAACAGCAGGTTCTCGGCCATGCGTCCCAGGCGCTCGAACTCCTCCATGTTGGAGGCCAGCACTTCCTGGTACTCCGCGGCGCTGCGGGGCTGGTTCAGGGCCAGGCCGTTGCTGCCCAACAGGTTGTGCAACGGCG
The DNA here is from genome assembly GCF_028550695.1 of Pseudomonas sp. BLCC-B112. Lineage (NCBI taxonomy): Bacteria > Pseudomonadati > Pseudomonadota > Gammaproteobacteria > Pseudomonadales > Pseudomonadaceae > Pseudomonas > Pseudomonas sp. BLCC-B112. The sequence goes on along the minus strand of NZ_JAQQGK010000016.1, from coordinate 73,595 downwards.
TGCGGATTTCATGGGCCAGGTCGGCGGAGAACTGCGACAAGCGCTGAAAGCTCTCCTCCAGGCGCGCCAGCATGGCGTTCAAGGCTTGCACCGGCTCGTGGAATTCGGCCGGGATGCCGCTGGTGTGCAGGCGTCGGTCGAGGCTGCGCAGATCGATCTCGCGCACCGACTCGCTGAGCTGACGCAGCGGCTGCAAGCCCCGGCGCAACAGCAGCAGGCCCAGGGCGAAGGCCAGCAAGGCCCCCAGGCCTACCGCCAGGTACAGGCGCAGGCGGTAGCTGGCGAGCATCTGCTCGCGCTCGCTGAGCACCTTCCCGGCAATCACCGTCAGGGCCTCGCCCTTGGGGCCGCTGGCCTGCCCCGCCAGCAGCGCCAGCGGAACCTGGTCGCTGCCCGGCCAGAGGAGGATGTCGCGGCGTTGCGGGCGCTGCTCACGGGCAATCGGCAGCAACTCGGGCAAGCGCTGTTGCCGGGGGTTGATGCCGATCACCGTCGAGCCATCGGCCCGCAGCACCAGCAGCAGGCTTTCCTGGTTGCCCAGCATGTTCTGGTACAGCCGGGGCCGGGCTTGCAGGGCGGCCAGGCTGTCGCTGTCCTGCAGCAGGGCGCGCACCTGTTCCAGACGTCCCAACAGGGCGAGGTCATCGCGGTAGGCGATTTCCTCGGCCAGGGAGCGGTAGAGGAACACCCCGATCACGCTGAGCACCAGGGCGCAGACCGCGGCGAAGGCCAGGGCCAGCCGCCAGGCGATGGAACTAGAGCGCTTCATCCGGGGCTTCCAGCTGGTAGCCGACGCCACGCACGGTGTGGATCAGCTTGGGCATGTAGGGATCGTCGACCTTGGCCCGCAACCGGCGCACCGCCACTTCCACCATGTTGGTGTCGCTGTCGAAGTTCAGGTTCCACACCTGGGAGGCAATCAGGGTCCGCGACAGCACTTCGCCCTGGCGGCTGGCCAACAGGTGCAGCAGGGCGAACTCCTTGTTGGTCAGGGCAATGCGTTGGCCGCCACGGCTGACCCGACGGCGCAGCACGTCGATCTCCAGGTCGGCGATGCTGAAGGATTCAGCCTCGCGCAGCGGCCCGCGGCGCAGCAGAGTGCGGACCCGGGCCAGCAGTTCGGCGAAGGCAAAGGGCTTGAGCAGGTAGTCGTCGGCGCCCAGCTCCAGGCCACGGACCCGGTCTTCGATGGCGTCCTTGGCGGTGAGGAACAGCACCGGGGTGGCGCCGCGCTGGCGGATCAACTGCAGCAACTGCCAGCCGTTGAGACCGGGGAGCATCACGTCGAGGATGATCAGGTCGTATTCCTGCTGCTCGATGAAATAGCGCCCGTCCAGGCCGTTCAGGGCCACGTCCACAGCGAATCCGGACTCTCCCAGCCCCTTGGCCAGGAAATTCGCGGTCTTGGCTTCGTCTTCAACTACCAGCAAACGCATGGTGCACCTCGGAAATGATCGGCACAGGCTAGGCGCCCCGCGCGCGATTGCCCATTACAAACTTGTAATCCAACTGACGAGGTTCTGACGAGGACGGCTGGCTAAGGTGGCGACCTGTCTTTCAGGAGCCTTCCCATGATCTGCAAAACCCTCGTTCTAAGCGTTGGTCTGGGCCTTGCCGGCACTGCCCTGGCGGCCCCGGAACTTCCGCGTCACGCAGAGCTGGACCTGGCCACCGCCCGTCAGTTGGCGGACGCCAGCCTGGCCCAGTGCACGGCCGTGGTGTCGGTGCTGGACCGTGGCGGCAACCTCTTGGTGACCCTGCGCGCTGATGGCGTCGGCCCGCACAACACCCTCGCCAGCCAGCGCAAGGCGTATACCGCGCTGTCCACCAAGACCCCTACCCGGCTGTTCGCCGAGCGGGCGCGCAACAACCCCGAGGCGGCCAATCTCAACACCTTGCCGGAGCTGCTGTTGCTCGGCGGCGGCATTCCCTTGTTTGCCGGCAACCAGCTGGTGGGCGCGATGGGCATTGCCGGTGCGGGCGGCGCGGCGCAGGACGAGGCGTGCGCGTTACAGGCGGCACAGCGGGTGGGGTTGGCGGCCGAGGCCGGACGTCAGTGAACTGGAGTGCCGCGCCCGCGTTGCGCTAATGCGCAGCCTCGCGGGCTCGGCAGCGGCTACAGAGTCTGTTGTTTGTTCAATCGAGAAAGGAGTGGGACATGAATATTTTGCGTAATAGCCTGGCGGCCATCGGCCTCTGCGGTCTGTCGAGCCTGGCCCTGGCGGCGGGCAATCCCTTGAGCGTGCACGTGCTCAACCTGGAGAACGGCCTGCCCTCGCCGGGGGTCAAGGTGACCCTGGAGCAACATGTGGGCCAGGACTGGAAAGCCCTGTCCAGCGGCGTGACCAACGAGCAGGGGCGGATCAGCGAGCTGTTTCCCGCTGGCCAGGCACTGACGGCGGGCGAATACCGGGTGGTGTTCAAGACCGGCGAATACTTCAAGCAGGCCAAGCGCGATACCTTCTTCCCGGAGATTCCGGTGATTTTCGAGGTCAAGCAGACCGAGCAGCACTACCACATTCCGCTGTTGCTCAGCCCTTATGGCTTCTCGACCTATCGCGGTTCGTAGGAGCTGGCTGCTGACGAGGGCGGTCTTGCGGGCCTCTTCGCTGGCAAGCCAGATCCTACGGTCGGCAGAGAAATCGCGCGGGATTTTGTAGGAGCCGGCTTGCCGGCGAAGGCGGTCTTGCGGGCCCCTTCGCTGGCAAGCCAGCGCCTACAGGCCGGCGAGGACGCGCAGGCGCTCGGTGTCGAGGATTTCGATCTCGCCGTAGCTCAGGCGCAGGATACCCTGGTGCTGCAGGTCCTTGAGGATCTGGTTGGTGGTCTGGCGCGACAGCGAGAGCATCAGCGCCAGTTGCTCCTGGGGCAGTTGCAGCAGGCTGCGACTTTGGCTGACTTCGCCGTAGCCGCCGGCCATCGCCAGCAGGCGACTGGCCACACGAGCCGGCGCCGGCATCAGGCTCAGTTGTTCCAGGTTGATGAAGGCCAGGCGCAGTTTGTGACTCATCAACAGCGCGAACTGGCGCCAGTACTGCGGCTGTTGCTCCAACAGTTGCAACAAGCTCGACTGCGGCACCTGAAGCAGGGTGCAGGCACCCTCGGCGTAGGCATCGTGGGTACGCGGCTGGCCGTCGAACAGGCAGATCTCGCCAAACCAGTGCGGCGCTTGCATCAGGCTGAGCAAGGCTTCCTTGCCCTGCTCGCTGACGGCTCCCACCCGCACCGTCCCTTCCAGCACCGCGTACAAGCCGCAGGGCGGATCGCCACGCAGGAACAGGCATTGCCCCGGCGCCAAGCGGCGCAGGCGGGCACCGCCGAGCAAACTATTCTGTAAGGAATCCGGCAGGTGGCTGAACCACTGGCCGGTCATCAGGCAGTCACGCCACTGATGCATGTCCATGAACAGGTTTTTTCCTCAAGGCATCGGCGTGATTGTCGCCTAGCTGACAGTGCCGTGATCGGCGGCCGGGCATGATCGGGCCACCCTAACGGAGGAACAACAATGAAAAGCCTCGTTGATCATCTGAGTCAATACGCCGCCTACCACCGCGACCCGCGCAATATCGCCAGCCACTTTATCGGCATTCCCATGATCGTTCTGGCGGTGGCGGTGCTGCTGTCCCGTCCCGCCTGGCCGCTGGCGGGCATCGTGCTGTCGCCGGCCGTGCTGCTGGCCCTGGCCTCGGCGGTGTTCTACCTGCGCCTGGAGTTGCGCCTGGGCGTGTTGATGAGTGTGCTGATGGGGCTGTCGGTCTGGGCCGGGCAAGCGCTGGCAGCGCAAAGCACCGGGCTGTGGTTGAGCAGCGGCCTGGGCCTGTTCGTGATCGGTTGGGTGATCCAGTTCATCGGCCATTACTACGAAGGCCGCAAGCCGGCCTTTGTCGATGATCTGTCGGGTTTGATCGTCGGCCCGCTGTTCGTGGTGGCCGAACTGGTGTTCCTGCTGGGGCTGCGCCATGACTTGAAACAGGCCATCGAACAGCGTTCGGGCCCCGTGGCCCTGCGCCAGAAAAAAGCCATGATCTGAAGTCCCCGGCCGGGCGTGCCGACTGCACGCCCGGCCAGGATGGGTCACAAGCCGCCAAACTCCACTCGCACCGTCAGTGCGCCCTGGTTGTCCTTCAGGCCGACACCGTAACGCCCGTCCAGGTCGTCATTGATGCACAGCTGCAACTCTCCTTGCTGGCCCGCCGGTATCTGCGCCAGATCGCCGATCAGAAAGGGCGTGCCAGCGCTCCCGACGCGGCCGATCAGCGCCCCCTCGCTGGCCCCCGGCAAGGTATAGCCGGACTTGGCGATGTAGACCGGATTGCCCCGGCCGTCCACCATGCCCCCCGCCGGACTGGCAGACCAGCGCCCGCTGACGTAGCGCACCAATTGCGCACTGATCCCATTGAGTTGCACCCCGGTGCCTTGCCAGGGCTGATTGGCCTGGACCGTCACGGTGCTGGCCTTGAGCTCGTTGGCGAGCACATCGGCGGCCTGGAACGACAACGCGGCAATGGTCAGGCTCGGATTGGACGTGCCGCTGCTGGGAAACACCCCGTCTCCCACCAGGAACAGATTGCGGTGATCCCAACTGCGCTGATGCTTGTCCACCACCGAGTCCCTGGGGTTGTCCCCCATGCGGTAAGTCCCCATCAGGTGCCCGGCGCCCTGGAAGCTGTAGGGCTCGCCGTCGTAGACGAAGAACCCGGGGTTGGTCTTGGGGTCCGGCTTGAGGTCCGTGAGTTCGGTGGCCCCCAGCAGCTCGGTGATGATGTAGGTGGCGGCCTGCCGGGCCTGTTTGAAGCCCTCCTTGGTGTAGTCCGACAGGTTGTAGTGAATCTCCGGACGGGGGATGCCCAGGCGGTCCTTGTACTCGGTAGAAGGGACTATGTAGCAGTCGGCGTGGTCCGGATCCTTCTCCACCTGTTCCACCAGGAAGGCAATTCGGAACTGGCGGATCAGGCGGTCGTTGAGGGCACGGATCAGGTCCGCTCCAAACAACGCCTGGGGATCATGCTTGTCTCCGGGCAACGGGTTGGTGTGGCTGTTGTTCTGGCCGTCGATCAGGTCGCACACCGTGGTGTAGGGATCGCCGATCGGCCAGTTCAGGCCCTCATTGCCGATCTCGATGCGCCAGGCCGCCCGGTGGCTGCGAAAGGCCCCATCGCGCAGGCTCTCGATGCCCGCCGTGGACACCGGCCCACGATAAGGGAACACCGTCTGCCCTGGCGGCATCAGCCCCCAGGCCAGGTAGATCGGGTGGTCCGACAGGCTGCGCCCGACCTGGAGACTGCTGTTGGCCACGCCATTGGGTGCCTCGGGACAGGCTGAGTTGAGCAACAGCTTGGGGGTCTCGATGGCGTGGGCGGCGATCACATAGTGCTGCCCCAGGGCCACGCCATTGGCGGTGGGCGGGCCGTCCCCCAACTGGTACTGGATGAACTCGATGCCGCTGATGCTGGACTTGCCATCGACCCGGACCTTGCTCGCCACGCTCTTGTACAGCACCCGGACATTGCCGGTCTCCAAGGCCTTGTTCAGGGTCACCGTGGCGTCGTACTTGGCCTGGATCGGGCAGATCGGCGTGCAGTTGGTATTGCCCGCACAGACCCGGCGCCCGGCATAAGGCTCGGAGTTGCGCCCGGCCGGCGTCGGGCTCACGAACAGTGGCATGCCGGCAAACGAATGGCCCTTGAGCGCCTTGATGAAACGCTCGTCCACCAGGGACAGCGGAATGCTGTGCATGGGGAATTGATAATCCTCGGGAAAGGTCATGCCCAGGTAGTCCTGGTCACCCACATCCGCCGCCACGCCGATCTCCGCCTCGGCGCGGCAGTAGGCGCTTTGCAGATCCTGGTAGCCGATGGGCCAGTCGACCCCGACGCCGTACAGCGACTTGAGGCGAAAGTCATTGGGCAGCATGCGCAGGCAGGTGGCGACCCAGTGCCAGGTGGTGCCGCCGCCCACCCGCTCATAGGTGCTGGTGAAGGCCAGCGGGCCTTTCTGCACCAGGTAGCTGGTCTGCGGGTTCTGCCAGCCGTTGATCAGGTCGGCAATGGTTGGGCGCGGCGCGTTCTGCTGGTCCGGCTGCAGCTCGGGGTACAGCTGCGGCTGCAGGTTGCTGGCCGGCGGGTACGGCGACTCGGGAGTCTTCAGGGTGGCGTTATAGAAGCGCTCCATGTATTGCGTGCGATTGGCCGGAATGCTCGGCCCGGACTCCAGCACCAGCACCTTGACCCCGGCCAGCCCCAGTTGATAGGCGATGATGCTACCGGCCAGGCCGGCGCCGACTATCACCACATCCGCTTGTTCAGTGCTCATGACGAAGCTCCTTGCTGCCCCTTGGCGGGCACACCGGTAAAGGCCTCCAGGCTCGGCGGCGTCTCGTTCCAGTAGCCGAAATGAAACTGGCTGTAGCCCATGGGATGGGCCTGGGCGGCCTTCCAGGCCCAGCTTTGCTGGTACGCCAGGTCGGACACGACCCACTGCTGCCCGGCCTTGAAGCTGCTGGCGTCATAAGGCTGGTACCAGACCCCTAGCAGCCACATTTTCATGATCGAACGACAGGCCTTGGCCGCAGGTGTGGCCGCCGGCTTGCCGTTGCTCATCAGCAGCGCCCGGGCGATCTGTTCCGGGCTCTGCTGGTCAGCCACCAGGCTGGCGTACTGGCTCAGCAGGTCATTGAGTTGGGCCTCGGTCAGCTTCGGGCGGATATAGGCCAGAAACTGGCTGGGCAGGTCGATGGGGTCGATCGACGGCGCCAGCAAGGCCTTGCCGATCCCCAGCAACGCCGAGGACAGGCCGACAAAGTTCTCACGCTCGGTGCTCATGGTTTGCTCCCTGCGGCGCCAGTGGATTGGGCACGCTCCAACAGATAGGTGAAGTCGGCGAAGGTGGTGCGGGGGTTCTGGGTGACCCGGGTGGTCGCGTTGTTGTGGCAATCCATGCAACTGGAGGACGCCTGGGGCACCGTGCCCTGGATATAGGTTTCCAGGGTGGCGTTGGCGAGGAAGGTCGGGGCCGGGCTGCCCAGGGGATTGGTCGGCGACGGCGTCTCGCAGTCAGGGGCCGGATCGGCGGGCCATTGGGTGTCGATCATCTGGTAGTTGGCCCAGACACTCTGCGGGTTGGCCGTGCGCAGCAGCGCCTGGTAGGTGCTGTTCAGTGCCTTGGCGGCCTCGGTCAGCGGAATCTCGCGGACGATCTGCGACGGCGTGGCCTTGACCGCCGGGTTCCAGGGCCGGGGCGGCGGCTCGTTGACCTTGGCCGGGCTGGCGGCGTTGTAGAACAGGTACGGACCTTTGCGCTGCTCCGGAGGGGTGGTTTTTTCCGGCACGTTGTCCACGTGTTCGAAGGTCGACCAGACCCACTGCGGCGCCAGTGCGGTCTTGTGCACGATGTGCAGGCCCACCAGGCCCACCGCCTCGGCCTTGCACGACTCTTCCACGATGGGCCCATGGGTCGGATCGCTGTTGCCGGGGGTATAGACCAGGGCGTCCACCGTATGGAAGCGGCTGCGCTGGTCGTTGCCGTCCAGCACCTTCCACGAGGCCTTGACCATGATTGCGCCGAGTTTCTGATGGGGATTGGAGCTGCAACTGAAGGCCACGCGGTTGTTCGGGCTGGCGGCGAAATACGCCTGCTGGCCCTGGACGCTATACAGGCCCTTGTCGACGATATCGTTGAACATCGGCCGGTTGACCACGATTTCGTTACGGGTGTAGGTGCCGCTCTGGTCCACCAGCGGGCCGCTCTGGAACGGCTGGATGAACTCGTCGAGCACACCCGCGACCTTGCCCATCTGTTGCAGCAGGCGCCCGGATTTGAGCCCCTCACAGGGTTTGGGAAGAATCGCCGGAGCCTCCCAGGCCAAAGGCTTCTCACCCTTGGCCCGGAAGATCTGATAGCTCTCTTTCCAGCCTTCCCAGACGGTGGGACCGTCCTCCTTGCCGATGGGCCCAACGCCGGGACTGCCGTCGGCCTGGGCTGGCCAGTTGAGGGCGATGAAGGTCTGCCAGGACAGCACGTCAAAATCGCGCTGCAGGCTTTCCAGGGTCGGTTCCGGGGGGGCGGTCACTGCAACGTCGTAGGGTATGCGCGAGGACAGGTCTGGGGGCGCGAGCGCCAGGGCCAGAGGGCTGAGCAGTGCACCGCAGAGTGCACAACCGAACCTCGGACCGGGCCGATGGACTTCCTTTTTCATGCTTGTCTCCTTGGCATCAGGCTGGCCAGGAGACAGAACGCTGGTCCTTCAAGGACTCTTCAATTGCGCCCTCCTGGCACAGTTTCCAGCGTAGATAAGGAAACTTGCGCCCAGGGCACGGGCCATAGATCGAATCGAGCTAGCAGCAATAGCGAACGCCATCACCCACCGTCGATACGCGACATCCTCTGCGTAGGAGCCGGCTTGCCGGCGAAGGGCCTTCGAGCCAGGTGCAAACCTGGAGGACGCTTTCGCTGGCAAGCCAGCTCCTACAGCGGGCGTGATGTCGGTGGGGTCAGAGGCTGGAGTGTTTCTGCCAGACCTTGGGCTTGAAGAACAGCGTCTCGCCACGGGCCAGGCCGATCAGGCTGTCGTGGTCCTTCACCACTTCGGCCTCGATCAGCTCGCTCTGGCCTTCGACCTTGAGGGTGACCCGGGTGGTAGCGCCCAGGGGACGGATGTCGCGCACTTCGGCGGCGTGATGGTCTTCCAGTTCCGAACGCGACAGCGACACTTCGTGGGGACGGAACAGCACGTGGTTGTCCTCCCCCAGGTGCAGGCGGTTGGAGTCACCCAGGAAGTGATAGACGAAGTCGCTGGCCGGGTTCTCGTAGACGTCCCCCGGGGAGCCGATCTGTTCGATCACACCCTTGTTCATCACCACGATGCGGTCCGCCACTTCCATGGCTTCTTCCTGGTCGTGGGTAACGAACACCGAAGTCAGGTTGATGTCTTCGTGCAGCCGCGCCAGCCAGCGCCGCAGCTCCTTGCGTACCTTGGCATCGAGGGCGCCGAAGGGTTCGTCCAGCAGCAGCACCTTGGGCTCCACCGCAAGGGCGCGGGCCAGGGCGATACGCTGGCGCTGGCCGCCGGACAGTTGCTCCGGGTAACGGTCGGCGAGCCAGTCCAGTTGCACCATGTTCAGCAGCTCATGGACCTTCTCGGCGATCTTGCTCTCGCTGGGGCGCTGGTTCTTGGGCTTCATGCGCAGGCCGAAGGCGACGTTGTCGAACACGCTCATGTGGCGGAACAGGGCGTAGTGCTGGAACACGAAACCGACGTTGCGATCGCGCACGTCGTGGCCGGAAACGTCCTCGCCGTGGAACACGATGCTGCCGTCATCCGGCGTTTCCAGGCCGGCGATGATGCGCAGCAGGGTGGTCTTGCCGCAGCCGGACGGGCCCAGCAGAGCCACCAGCTCGCCGCTGTGGATATCCAGGTTGATGCTGTTCAGGGCCTTGAAGGCGTTGAAGTTCTTGCTGACATTACGGACTTCGATCGACATGACTTATTCCTCCGCGGCGCTGGCGCGCAGGCGGTTGATTCGGGATTCGCTCCACTGCTTGAGCAGCAGGATGAACAACGCAAGGATCAGCAGCAGGCTGGCGACGGCAAAGGCGGCCACGTGGTTGTACTCGTTGTAGAGGATTTCCACGTGCAGCGGCAGGGTGTTGGTGACCCCGCGAATGTGCCCGGACACCACCGACACCGCGCCGAATTCGCCCATGGCTCGGGCGGTACAGAGCACCACGCCGTAGATCAGGCCCCATTTGATATTGGGCACGGTGACGTGCCAGAACATCTGCCAGCCATTGGCCCCCAGCAACCTGGCGGCTTCCTCTTCCTGGGTGCCCTGCTCCTGCATCAGCGGGATCAGTTCCCGGGCGACGAAGGGCACGGTGACGAAGATGGTGGCCAGGACGATGCCGGGCAAGGCGAAGACGATCTGGATGTCGTGATCCGAAAGCCACGGGCCGAACAGGCCCTGGGCGCCGAACATCAGCACATAGACCAGGCCGGCGATCACCGGCGACACCGAGAACGGCAGGTCGATCAGGGTCACCAGGATGCTCTTGCCACGGAACGAGTACTTGCTCACGCACCAGGCGGCGCTGACCCCGAACACCAGGTTCAGGGGCACCGAGATCAGCACCGCGATCACCGTGAGTTTCAGCGCCGACAAGGCATCGGGCTCGAAGATCGCTTCAAAGAACGCACCGATGCCCAGCTTCAGGCCCTGGGACACCACGATGAACAACGGCAGCAGCAAAAACAGGGCAAAGATCAGCCAGCCGAGGCCAATCAGCACCCGCCGTGAGGTGGCGCTGCCACGGCGGGCGGCGTTGGCCGACGAGGCGGCGATAGACGATTGAGACATGAGTCGCGCCTCCTTATGGACGTTCGATGCGCCGCTGCAGCAGGTTGATCAGCAGCAACAGGATGAAGGAAACCACCAGCATCAGCACGCCGATGGAAGTGGCGCCGGTGTAATCGTACTGGTCGAGCTTGACCATGATCAGCAGGGGCAGGATTTCGGTCTTCATCGGCATGTTGCCGGCGATGAAGATCACCGAGCCGTACTCGCCAACGCCCCGGGCGAAGGCCAGGGCAAAGCCGGTGAGCCAGGCCGGCAGCAAGGCCGGCACCAGGATATGGCGGAACACCTGCCAGGGTTTGGCGCCCAGGCAGGCGGCGGCCTCTTCCACTTCACGGGGAATGTCCGCCAGCACCGGCTGCACCGTGCGCACCACGAATGGCAGGGTGACGAAGGTCAGCGCCAGGGTGATGCCCAGGGGCGTGTAGGCAATCTTGAAGCCCAGGTCGGTGGCGAACTGTCCCACCAGGCCGGTGGGCGCGTAGAGCGCGGTCAGGGCAATGCCGGCCACGGCAGTGGGCAAGGCAAACGGCAGGTCGATCATGGCATCGATGACCTTGCGCCCGGGGAAGCTGTAGCGCACCAGGACCCAGGCCAGCAGGGTGCCGATGACGCCGTTGATCATGGCCGCATACAGCGCGGTACCGAAGCTCAGCTTGAGCGCGGCGAGCACCCTTGGCGCCGAAATAATCGCCCAGAACTGTTCCCAGGTGAGTTGCGCGGCATGCACGAACATCGCCGCCAGGGGGATGAGCACAATCAGGCTGAGGTACACCAAGGTGTAGCCCAGCGTCAGCCCGAAGCCGGGTATGACGGGGGAGATACGACGCGACATAAAAGTCCTTGGTTAACGGAACGGATACGCAAAGCCCGCAACTGAATGCGGGCTCTACCTGGTAGGAGCCGGCTTGCCGGCGAAGGGGCCTGCAGCCTGGTGTGGCCCTTGAGGGCGCCTTCGCTGGCAAGCCAGCTCCTACAACAGGTTTACTGGGCCGTGTAGATCTGGTCGAACACACCACCGTCGTTGAAGAATTTCGGTTGGGCAGTCTTCCAGCCGCCGAAGTCCTTGTCGATAGTCACCAGGTCCAGTTTGGGGAACTGCTGGGCATATTTGGCGGCGACATCCTTGTCCCGCGGGCGGTAGAAGTTCTTCGCGGCAATTTCCTGGCCGGCCGGGCTGTACAGGTGCTTGAGGTACGCCTCGGCGATCTCGGTGTTGCCTTTCTTCTCGGCGTTCTTGTCCACCACCGCCACGGGTGGCTCGGCGAGGATCGACAGCGAAGGCACGACGATGTCGAACTTGTCGGCGCCGCCGTCTTCCTTGAGGGCCAGGAAGGCCTCGTTTTCCCAGGCCAGCAACACGTCGCCCTGACCGTTGTTGACGAAGGTGATGGTCGAGCCGCGAGCGCCGGTGTCCAGCACCGGCACGTGCTTGAACAGCTCTTTGACGTATTCCTGAGCCTTGGCTTCGCTGCCGCCGGTTTTCAGGCCATAGGCCCAGGCGGCAAGGAAGTTCCACCGCGCACCGCCGGAGGTTTTCGGGTTCGGGGTGATCACCGAGACGTCTTTCTTGATCAGGTCGCCCCAGTCCTTGATGCCTTTGGGGTTGCCCTTGCGCACCAGGAACACGATGGTCGAGGTGTAGGGGGTGCTGGCGTCGGGCAGGCGTTTCTGCCAGTCCGCCGGCAGGGTCTTGCCGAGCTTGGCGATTTCGTCGATGTCACCGGCCAGGGCCAGGGTCACCACGTCGGCGCGCAGGCCGTCGATCACCGCCCGCCCCTGTTTGCCGGAACCACCATGGGATTGCTGGATCTTCACGTTGTCGCCGGGATGCGATTGCTTCCAAAAGTTTGTGAACTCGGCGTTGTAGTCCTGGTACAGCTCGCGGGTCGGGTCGTAGGACACGTTGAGCAGCTCGTAATCCTTGGCAACGGCGGAACCGGCAAAAACGGCGCTGGCGAGGGCGGCCAGGGCATAACGGCGAATCGACGACATGATGGAGCTCCCGAAATTTTTTAACGTGCTGGCATTTTTCTTATGGCGAATCAGGCCCGCATTCGTGGGCGAATGCTGGGGTTCAGACTGGGGGTCATGGATGACGCCCTCCGGTTGTCCAGTCGGGCCTCTCGATCACGAGAGGGTGATGCGGTCTTCGGCTGCGCTGCAGTCAGCTGGGTTTGTTGCCGGGCTGTTGCAGGCGGAATTTTTCCTTGCGTTCGATCTGCACGACCTGGGCGTTGTGCACGGTGATTTCCACCGCGCCAAAGCGCAGGTCGCGCAGGGCGCTTTGAATTTCCCGCAAGATGGTTGCTTCGTCCTGGCCGTCAACGCTACGTAGAGATGCGCTCATGGTGCTGCTCCTGAGTGAAAGGTGCCTGGCAGTGGCGGCACTGCTTGCGGCGTGGGAGCAATAGTAGATAGGCGCTGATATTCTTAAAAATACTGTTTAAGAATGTTTATATAACCAGAAAAATTATTCGACCTGACAGCAGCTTAGCCCCCTGTAGCCGCTGCCGAGCCTGCGAGGCTGCGACAAGGCCGTCAGGCCTTCAGCGGTCTACAACATTTGCGCCCGCGTTGCGGTCGTTCGCAGCTTCGCAGGCTCAGCAGCGGCTACAGGAGTATCAGCGGATGGCGGGGGCATTGCTCCAGTCGAGCTGCTCTGCCGGCACCGGCCGGCCGAACCAGTAGCCCTGGCCCAGGTCACAGTCGTGTTCGAGCAGGAACCGCGCCTGCTCCGCTTGCTCGATACCCTCGGCGTGAACCTGCATGCCCATGCTCTGGGCCAGGGCGATGATCACCCGAGAGATCGCCGCATCGTCTTCATCGAACGGCAGGCCGGCGACAAAACCCTGGTCGATCTTGAGCTTCTGTACCGGCAGGCGCTTGAGGCGCAGCAAGGACGAGTAGCCGGTACCGAAGTCATCGATGGCCAGGCGAATGCCCAGTTCACGCAGACGGTGCATCTGCTCCAGCGCCACCTCGGGATCGTCCATGACCGCGCTTTCGGTGACTTCCAGTTCCAGGTAGGCCGGGTCCAGGCCGGTGTCGTGCAGCACCTGGGCCACCTGCTGATAGAGCTCGCTGCGCGCAAACAGACGGGTCGATACGTTCACCGCGACAAACGACAGCACCACACCTTCAGCCTGCCACTGGCACATCTGCCGGCAGGCCTGCTGCATGACCCAGGCGTCGATCTCGGCAATCATCCCGGTGCGTTCGGCAATCGGAATGAACTCCGCCGGAGACACCAGGCCGCGTTGCGGATGCTCCCAGCGCACCAGGGCCTCGACGCCGATCAGGCGACTGTTCTTGAGATCGTGCACCGGCTGGTAGTAGACCCGCAGCTCCTGCTGCTCCAGGGCCCGGCGCAGTTCGAAGGCAATCTCCACCCGTTGCTGGGCATGGGCGGTGAGTTCCTCGGTGTACAGGGCATAGCCGTTGCGCCCGGCGCTCTTGGCCTTGAACAGCGCCGCATCGGCGTTGCGCAGCAGCTGACTGGCGCTCAGGGCGTCACTGGGGAACAGACTGATGCCGATGCTGGCGTTGATCACCACCTGCTGCTCACCCAGCTGGAAGGGCTCCTTGAGGCCGTCGATGATGCGCTGCGCCAGGGCCGCGGCCTGCACCAGTTGCGGGCAGCTTTCGGCCAGCACTGCGAACTCGTCGCCTCCCAGACGCGCCAGGGTCATGCCCGGGCCGAACATGCCCCCCAGGCGCTCGCCCACGGCCTTGAGCAACTGGTCGCCGACGTTGTGACCGAGGCTGTCGTTGATCATCTTGAAATGATCCAGGTCGATCATCAGCATGGCGCAGCCGCGCTTGTGGATCTGCGCCGACGCCAGGGCCTGTTCGGCACGATCGGTGAACAGCAGACGGTTGGGCAGGTCGGTCAAGGGGTCGTGGTGGGCCAGGTGGGCCAGTTCGTGCTCGGAATCCTTGATTGCACTGATGTCGGAGAACACCGCGACATAGTGGGTGAGCTCGCCCTGCTCATCGCGGATCGCGCGAATGCTCTGCCATTGCGGGTAGATCTCGCCGCTCTTGCGTCGATTCCAGATTTCGCCGCTCCATTCGCCGGTTTTCTGCAGCGAGTCGAACATCGCCTTGTAGAAGTCCGGCGAATGGTGGCCGGACTTAAACAGGCTCGGCTGGCGACCCAGCACCTCTTCGCGCTGGTAGCCGGTGATCTCGATGAAGGCGCGATTGACGTGGACGATCTGGCCCTGGGTATCGCTGACCAGCACGCCCTCGCGGGTGCAGTCGAACACTGCCGCCGCCTGGCGCAGGCGCTCGCGATCCTTCTGCTGATGGCGCAACCAGCGGTCGGCGCCCATGACTCGCAACAGGCGGGCCCGGGCAAAGAAGATCAGCACCGCGCTGACCAGTGCCCAGGCGTAACCACTGACCTCGTGCCAGTAGGCCTGATCGGCAAATTCATCGAAGAAACTGCTCAGTAAATAACCACTGAACTGCAACCAGATCAGGGACAGCAGCAGATAGAGCAGCGCGGCACGCAAGCCATTGCGATAAGAAACCGACATAAGTCCGTCTATTTCCACACGAAAAGTTCGGGATTATAGAGGAAGAAACATGCCGCCACTCTTATCTGAAAGGGCGACTGGTTTTCTCAGCGGGCTTAGTGATAATGCCTGGGCTGTTTTTTTCTTTATCGAGGGCCTTATCGCCTATGTGGTACGAAGGTTTACTTGGCTTGTCCGCCTGGCAACTGGTGGCAGTCACTCTGTTGATGACCCACGTGACCATCGTTGCGGTCACGATCTATCTGCATCGCTATTCCGCGCACCGTTCCCTGGAACTCAACGCCGGCCTGAAACACTTCTTCCGCTTCTGGCTGTGGCTGACCACGGCGCAGAACACCCGCGAGTGGACCGCCATCCACCGCAAGCACCACGCCAAGTGCGAGACCGTCGACGACCCTCACAGCCCGGTGATCAAGGGCCTGTCCACGGTGCTGCGCAAGGGCGCCGAGCTGTATCGCGAGGAGGCCAAGAACCCGGAAACCCTGCGCATCTACGGCAAGAACTGCCCGGAAGACTGGATCGAGCGCAACCTCTACAGCCGCTACAAGCTGGGCGGTATCGCGCTGATGGCGGTCATCGACCTGCTGCTGTTCGGCACCATCGGCATCACCATCTGGGCGATCCAGATGATGTGGATTCCATTCTGGGCCGCCGGCGTGATCAACGGCCTGGGCCACGCCGTCGGCTACCGCAACTTCGAATGCCGCGACGCCGCCACCAACCTGGTGCCCTGGGGCATCATCGTCGGCGGTGAAGAGCTGCACAACAACCACCACACCTACCCCAACTCGGCCAAGCTCTCGGTGAAGAAGTGGGAGTTCGACATGGGCTGGGCCTGGATCAAGGTCTTCAGCTTCCTGCGCCTGGCCAAGGTCCAGCGCGTAGCGCCCATCGCCCACCGGGTCGAAGGCAAGGGCCACCTGGACATGGACACTGCCATGGCCATCCTCAACAACCGGTTCCAGATCATGGCCCAGTACCGCAAGCTGGTGATCGGCCCGCTGGTGAAGCAGGAGCTGGCCAAGGTCGATCACTCGGTGCGCCACCAGTTCCACCGCGCCAAGCGCCTGCTGTCCCGGGAAACCAGCCTGCTGGAAGACCGCCACCACCTGCGTATCCAGACCATGCTGGAACACAGCCAGGCGTTGAAGGTGATCTACGAAAAGCGCCTGGCCCTGCAGCAGATCTGGGTCAAGACCAGCGCCAACGGCCACGACATGCTGGCGGCGATCAAGGACTGGGTGCACGAGGCCGAGGCCAGCGGTATCCAGTCCCTGCGGGACTTCGCCAATCAGCTGAAAACCTACTCCCTGCGTCCTACCGCAGCCTGAGCCAAAGCCCCTCGCCACAAGCCGGCGAGGGGCGACTGCGACCGTCCGGCGGGAGCGCCAGGTATCGCCGCAACGGCTGGGAACTTAGCGTCCGATCCCCTATCTCACTGAACACTTCGCCACCCAGGCGGGCTTGGTTGTGGCCGCTGTCGAACTTGGCGCGGCACGCCCTTTGAGATCTGTGCCGATGGTCAATAAGAATTCACACACTCCATCTTCGCTTCCCCAGTGGCCCGAAGCCGCGCAAACCCTGATGGCCCTGATGCATGCACAGGGCGAAGTCGCCCGCCTGACCGAGCGCGAGCAGCTGTTCAGCGCCCTGCTGGTCAGCGTCAATGCAGTGCTCTGGGCCTTCGATTGGGACAACCGCCAGGTGCTGTACGTCAGCCCGGCCTATGAACGGATCTTCGGTCGCCCGGCAGGCCTGCTGCTGGCGGACTTCAACCAGTGGCGCGACAGCATTTACCCCGACGACCTGGAATACGCCGAGCGCAGCCTGGCCCAGGTCCTGGACAGGGGCGCGGTGGAAGATCGCGAGTACCGCATCATCGATGCCCAGGGGCAGGTGCGCTGGCTCAGCGACAAATGCTTCATCAACCGCAACACCGAACCCGGGCAACGGCTGATCGTGGTGGGCATTGCCGAAGACATCACCGAAAAGAAGCAGCTGGAAGCCGAGCTGCAACGCCTGGCCACCACCGACGTGCTGACCCAAAGCAGCAACCGCCGACACTTCTTCGAATGTGCCCATCGCGAGTTCGAACAGGCACGCCGGCAAGGTTTACCCCTGGTCTTTCTGTTGCTGGACATCGATGACTTCAAGGTGATCAACGACACCTACGGCCATCCCGAAGGCGACATCGTTCTGCAGCGCATTGCCGAGAGCGGACGGGCTGCACTGCGTCGGGGAGACCTGTTCGGGCGCATCGGCGGTGAAGAGTTCGCGGCGGTGTTTCCCGGCTGCAGCGCGGACATGGCCCATCAGGTCGCCGAACGCCTGCAGCGCGAGATTCAGCGGCAGACCTTCAGTTGCCAGGGCCAGACCTTCAACATCACCATCAGCCAGGGCCTGAGCAGCCGGCGCCGCGAAGATGAAAGCCTCGACAGCCTGTTCGCCCGGGCCGATGCGGCGATGTACCAAGCCAAGCGCCAGGGCAAGAACCGCATCGTCAGCGGATAACCACGCGCACCCCATCCGTGGGAGCTGGCTTGCCAGCGAACAGGCCCTAAAGGCCCACAGCGCGGTGGCGAATGTCTTCGCCGGCGAGCCGGCGGCTAAAGAGGATCAGCCCTTGCGCAGGCGGGAAAGCTCCGGCAAGCCGACTTTCAGCAGGCGCGCCGTCTTGCTGCGGGCCACCTCCTCCACCCCTTCATGTTCGGTCAGCCGCGCCAGTTGCGCCGCCAGGTTCATCACCAGGGCTTCGCGGGAATAGACCCCTCCGCCCAACTGGTAGATCGAGGCGATCAGTTCACGCAGCTCCAGGGGCATGCGCCAGCGAGTGCGCAGCGCCGAACCATAGGCGGCACCGAAACGCTCCAGGGCATCACCGATTTCTTCCTGCTCATCCAGTTCGCCACCGGCCTGCTTCCACTCTTGCAGACAACGCAGCAATGCCAGGTCGCCCAACCGGTGCAACAGGCCCGCGCAATAGCAACGCTCCTGATCCAGGTCCAGCAGGCGGGCCAGGGTCCGACCATATTCCGCCGTGTGCAACGACAGCTCCCAGTAGCGCTCGGCATAGTCAGCCAGGGCCGGATCGCTCAGGCGCGCGCTGCGCTTGAGGGCCAGGCCCAGAATCAGGTTCATGCTCTGCCCGGTACCCAGCCGGTGCAGGGCCTGGGACAGGGTCTGTACGCCTTCACCGTTGTGTTGCGCGGCACTGTTGGCGGCGCAGATCAGCACGGCAGTGATCTGGGGATCGGTGCGGATCTCCTCCTCCAGCAGCTTGAGGTCCAGCCCGTCGGGGTTGAGGCTGCGCTTGACCGCCAATTGCACATCGGTCAGCAGCGGCGCGCCATCGGCGATCTCGCGACGGCGTTCAAGAAAGGTCCACAGGGTCATGCCCGGGGCCAGGGTCGGCACCTCGCAGGCAACCTCCTGGCCAGCATCCAGCAGCAGCCCCTGCAGGCGCTGGGTCAGGCTTTCCATGTTCAAGGGTTTGGTCAGGTAGGCCGTGGGCGCCAGAGGCAAGGCCTCGCGCACGCTGGCACTGTCGCTGCGCACGCTGAGCAGAATGAAAGGCTGCAACGGGTTGCGCTTGCGCTGGCGCACGGAGCGCAGCAAGGCGAGACCGTCGATGCCCGGCAACTCCCAGTCGGCAATGATCAGGTCATAAGGTTTGGCGCTCAACAGTTCCAGGGCTTCCTGACCGTCGGCACACAGATCCAGACGCGCGTCACAGCGCACGTTGAGCAGCACTTGCTTGAGCAAATCGCGGGACCAGGGATCGGCCTCGGCAATCAGCACACGAGGTACAGCGGGTAAATCAACAGCGGTCATGCAGCACGCTCCCTAGGCAATCCTTTGCACCTTAGTCAATGCACGGGCTTCCATACAGCGCAAATCCCCTATGGACCGCCTGGGGATGAAAAAAACCCGCCGAAGCGGGTTTTTTTGTCGATCAGGTCACAGCAGCAACCACTCAGAGTTCAGCGAAACACTCTTCGATGATGGCCAGGCCTTTATCCAGTTGCTCGTCCGGCGAGGTCAGCGGAACCAGAACCCGCAACACGTTGCCGTAGGTGCCGCAGGACAGCAGGATCAGCCCCTTGTCGCGAGCCTTGGCCACGACCTGAGCCACAGCAGCGGCGTTCGGCTTGTGGCTGTCGCCGTTCTCGAACAGTTCCACTGCGATCATCGCGCCCAGGGCGCGCACTTCGCCGATCACCGGGTACTTGGCCTGGATGGCCTTGAGGCCGGTCACCAGACGCTCGCCCACCGCCTTGCAGCGATCGAGCAGGTGCTCTTCTTCGAACACTTCCATCACCGCCAGAGCGGCGGCACAGGCGATCGGGCTACCGGCGTAGGTGCCGCCCAGGCCGCCTGGAGCGATGGCGTCCATGTATTCGGCCTTGCCGCAGACACCGGCCAGCGGGAAGCCGCCAGCGATGGATTTGGCGAAGGTGGTCAGGTCGGCGGCAACGCCCATCTGTTCCATGGCGAAGAAGGTGCCGGTACGGCCAGCGCCGGTCTGCACTTCGTCGGCGATCAGCAGGATGCCGTGCTGGTCGCACAGGGCGCGCAGGCGCTTCATGAACTCTTTAGGCGCGACGTAGAAACCGCCTTCGCCCTGCACCGGTTCGATGATGATGGCAGCGATATCACGTGGCTCGGCGTCGTTCTTGAAGATGCGCTCGATGCTGGCGATGGAGTCGTCGATGCTCACGCCATGCAGTTCGTTGGGGTACAGCGCACGGAAGATACCGCCTGGCATCAGGCCCATGCCGGCCGAGTAAGGCACGACTTTACCGGTCAGGCCCAGGGTCATCATGGTGCGGCCATGGTAGGCGCCGGTGAAGGCGATCACGCCGGCACGGCCAGTGGCGGCACGGGCGATCTTCACGGCGTTTTCCACGGCTTCGGAACCGGTGGTCACCAGCAGGGTTTTCTTGGCGAAGTCACCCGGAACCTTGGCGTTGATTTTCTCGCACAGTTCCACGTAAGGCTCGTAGGCCAGAACCTGGAAGCACGTGTGGGTCAGCTTGTTCAGTTGCTCGGTCACTGCGGCGATGATTTTCGGGTGCACGTGACCGGTGTTCAGTACCGCGATACCGCCGGCGAAGTCGATGAACTCGCGGCCTTCAACGTCGGTGACGGTGGCGTTCTTCGCGCTGTCGGCGAAGATCGGGTGAATCTGGCCAACACCGCGTGGTACAGCGGCTTCACGGCGTTTCATCAAGGATGCGTTGGTCTTGCTCATAGTGTCCTCATTCACCGCTGCTACAGCGGTGTGATTCAAGGGTTGCGGGGCGGGGAAGCGCCTGCGACAGCATGCGATGATCGACTGCCGGAGCGGTCCCGGGCCACCTTGAAAACGTGCGTTTTTAAAGCGGCGCCAGGGGACAGCGCTCTCGTGCCCCCGGCGCTTGAAACCGGATCAGATACCCAGGCAGAGGTATTTGATTTCCAGGTAATCCTCGATTCCGTACTTGGAGCCTTCACGGCCCAGGCCCGAAGCCTTGATGCCGCCGAACGGCGCCACTTCGTTGGAGATCAGGCCGGTGTTGACCCCGACCATGCCGTATTCCAGGGCCTCGGCGACACGGAACACACGCCCCAGGTCGCGGGCATAGAAGTACGACGCCAGGCCGAACTCGGTGTCGTTGGACATGGCGATGACTTCGGCTTCGTCTTTGAAGCGGAACAGCGGCGCCAGCGGGCCGAAGGTTTCTTCCTTGGCCACGGCCGCGTCTTTCGGCACGTTGACCAGGATGGTCGGCTCGAAGAAGTTGCCTTCCATGGACTTGCCACCGGCCAGCAGGGTCGCGCCTTTTTTCAGGGCGTCGGCGATGTGTTCCTGGACCTTGGCCACGGCCTTTTCGTCGATCAGCGGGCCGGTGGTGGTGCCTTCTTCCAGACCGTTGCCGATCTTCAGCTTGGCCACCGCGACTTTCAGCTTCTCGGCGAAGGCGTCGTAGACCGAATCCTGGATGTACAGGCGGTTGGCGCAGACGCAGGTCTGACCGTTGTTGCGGTATTTGGAGATGATCGCGCCTTCGACGGCCTTATCCAGGTCGGCGTCGTCGAACACGATGAACGGCGCGTTGCCGCCCAGTTCCAGGGAGACTTTCTTGATGTCCTTGGCGCATTCGGCCATCAGCTGGCGACCGATTTCGGTGGAGCCGGTGAACGACAGCTTGCGCACGATCGGGTTGCTGGTCAGCTCGCCGCCGATGTCGCCGGCACTGCCGGTAACCACGCTGAGCACGCCTTTTGGAATCCCGGCGCGGTGCGCCAGTTCCACCAGGGCCAGGGCCGAGAACGGGGTTTGCGAAGCGGGCTTGATGACCATGGTGCAACCGGCGGCCAGGGCCGGGCCGGCTTTACGGGTGATCATCGCGGCCGGGAAGTTCCACGGGGTGATGGCTGCGGTCACGCCGATCGGCTGCTTGATCACGATCAGGCGCTTGTCCGGCTGGTGGCCAGGGATCACGTCACCGTAGATGCGCTTGGCTTCTTCGGCGAACCACTCGATGAAGGAGGCGGCGTAAGCGATTTCGCCCTTGGCTTCGGCCAGCGGCTTGCCCTGCTCCAGGGTCATCAGGCGACCCAGGTCGTCCTGGTTTTCGATCAGCAGTTCATACCAGCGGCGCAGCTTGGTGGCGCGCTCCTTGGCGGTCAGGGCACGCCAGGCCGGCAGGGCCTTGTCGGCGGCTTCGATGGCGCGGCGGGTTTCGGCGGCGCCCATCTTGGGTACGGTGCCGAGGATTTCACCGGTCGCGGGGTTGTTGACCTTGATCGTCTGGCCGTTGTCCGCGTCGACCCAAGCTCCATCGATGAAGGCTTGTTGGCGGAACAACTGGGCGTCTTTGAGCTGCATGTCGGCTTCCTTAACAGCACCGCGCATACGCGGGGCGAATTGTGATTGTAAAAAAGGCGCCCTGTCAGGCATGGACCGCGCTGGCGCGTCTGCAAGCCCTGGACAAAGCTGCCGTCAGGAAAATCGTTCACTGGGTAAAAGCACGAAAATGTCGCACACAAGGATAGACGTGCGCTTGGGCACCCAGGCAAGAGCGTTTGAAATCTCAAACGAATCCTAGGGTCAACAGGGGTAAAGGACAATAGGCTGTTCGAAAAAAAGAACGTAAACGTCCTTTAGGTTAAAAATTTCAGATCAACGTCACTCGCCACCGCCGAAAAGACAACGCCCCCGGGGCCTGCAGACCGCGGGGGCGTTGGCGTGACGCCAGGGAAAAGATCAGCTACTGAACGACTTGAGCACCGTCAACAGGCTGGTGAGGTTGTCGGCCACGCCGCCCTGGGCGACTTTCTCGGTGGCTGCGGCGCCGGCGGTGGTGTCGACGCTGTAGATCTGCATCACGCCCTGGTTGGTGGCCGCCTGGGCCAGGGTGTTTTGCTGCTGCTGGGCCGACACCGAGTTCTGGAACAGGATGGCCACGGACTGGCCCATGGACTGGTAGACGGTGCCCATCGCCATGGCCGGTGCTTCGGCAACGACCTTGACGTTGGTCTGGGTCACGGCATCGGTGATTTGCGGACTGACTGTGCTCATAAAAACTCCATTTTTTCAGCAGGAAAGTTCAACGGGAAATCAGGCGCTCAGCCACTCAGCTCTGGAAGGACTTGAGTACTGTCAGCAGGCTGGTGAGGTTGTCGGAGACCCCGCCCTGGGCAACCTTCTCGGTGGCGGCGGCGCCGGCGGTGGTGTCGACGCTGTAGATCTGCATCACGCCCTGGTTGGTGGCTGCCTGGGCCAGGGTGTTCTGCTGCTGCTGCGCCGAGACCGAGTTCTGGAACAGGATCGCAGTGGCCTGGGCCATGGATTGGTAGATGGTGCCCATCGCCATGGCCGGCGCTTCGGCGACGACTTTGACGTTGGTCTGGGTGACGGCATCGGTGATTTGTTCGTTTACAAGTGGCATGGCTCAACTTCCTTTGTTAGTACACGGAGCATTCCGTGTCTTTGAGTGAACGTGGCAGCCGTTTTGCTGTGAACCGCCAGGCCTGGGACCGTCGGCTTATTTCAGGGGGGGCCTATTGCCCGGCAGCAGCGAGCACCTGCTTGAGGGTGTCCTCGACCTTCTGCGACAACTCGGCCATGCGCGCCTCGACGGCGACTTTCACCTCCTGCTGCACCAGGGCGCTGATCATCGCCTTGAGGGCTGGATCGTCGGCAGGGGCCAGGGCGGGAGTGGGTGTGGCGGCCGCGGCCTTGTCCGAACTTGGTGCTGCTGCCGGTTCCGATACGGCAGTCGGCGCAGCAGTGGCGGCCGCGGCCTGACTCTCGGCCACCGCCTGCAGTTGACGCAGCACCAGTTCGCGCGCCTGGGGATCGGCCCTATCGACGCCGACACCCGACAACTGCTCGATGATCTTGCGCGTGCGCTGCTCATCGGCCTCTATCAAC
This sequence comes from Pseudomonas sp. BLCC-B112, assembly GCF_028550695.1. Classification (NCBI taxonomy): domain Bacteria; kingdom Pseudomonadati; phylum Pseudomonadota; class Gammaproteobacteria; order Pseudomonadales; family Pseudomonadaceae; genus Pseudomonas; species Pseudomonas sp. BLCC-B112. Next base: position 50,283 of record NZ_JAQQGK010000016.1, on the reverse strand, counting down.
TCGACGGCCCGCTGCCGCGCCTGATCAATGCTCTGTTGCGCGGACTTGGACATGTCCAGCGGCTTGTCCTGGACAAACGCCTCCAGCACCTGGCGCTCGACCTGGGTCAATGGACGATTCAGATACTTCTCGGCAAAGAGAAGTATCGTCGCCATCGGGGTTTGCTCTTCATTCGCCATTGCATGCTCCTTGTTGATGAATGGCGTTGAAGGGCTGGGCACCGGGTCCGTCGAACTTCAACGCCTGGGGTGAACAGAGCGGCCGGCGAACGCCGGCGCCTCTGGCACGACGGCCCCGGGCGCCTTGCGCGCCCGAGGGTCGGGCTCAGGAAGACGACGATCGATTGGCCAGAGTGGCGCTGTACTTGGCGATGCTGGCGTCGATCTTGTCGATGGCCATGCCTGCCGCCTCCGCTTCCATCGCACCCGCCGCAGCCGCCACGGCAGCGGCCGCGCCGACCATCAGGTCGGTGGCCAGCACGCCCAGGGCATCCTCGGCGGCGCCCTTGACGTTCTCTTTGACGATGTTCTCGGTCATCTGCTTGAGCAGCACCGCCTGGGCCGCCAGGGCCAGCTTGCTGACCCCGTCGAAATACCCCGCCGCCGACTGCGCCACCAGGCCGGCGGCCTGGCTGATCATCATGTCCGGTGCGGCAGCGATCTGCGCCGGGGCATAGCTGAAAGTCTGGGCATTGGTGAACTGCACCGCCTGGACGATCTGGCTGTTGAGCGCATCAGTGCTGTCGGTGCTGGGGCTGCCGGCCTGCTTGAGCAAATGGGCGTTCATCGTCTCCATCACCGAAGGCCGCGCGGCGGCGGACGGCGGTGATGGCGCAGACTCGGCCGCCGCATCGGTGCCGGTCGACGTGGGCTCGCTGGGCGCCGCCTGAGGCTCGGCCGTTTCCGCACCCGGACTGGGGCCGGCCGCCGCGCTCGCGGTGTCATCGGCCGCGGCCGCGGGTGGGGTTTTCTTCTTGAACCATGCCATGACGATTCTCCCGGGCGATCAGCCCTATTCGCCGATCGCCATGATCAACGCCACGGCCTTGGACACCACCGCGTTAGAGATCTGGTTCAGCGCCTGCTGGCTGTTGACCGCGTTCTGCAACGACAGGCCCGCCGAGTGGCTGGCCACCTGATACAACGAGGCGATGGCCTGGGCCGGGGCTTCGGCCACCACCTTGACGTTGGTCTGGGTCACGGCATCGGTGATCTGCGAGTTGACCATTGGATCGGGCATACATCTCTCCTTAGATGGAATGGCCCACCGCAGAAGGCGGCGGCACCGGCTACAGCGTCGAAAACAGGCTCACTGAACAAGAACGTCCCGGCGCACCCGCTGTGAATCCTGCCACGCCCTCAACGCAGGGCCTCGCGCAACAATTGCACATGCTTGCGCGCCAGGGGCTGGTTCATTCCCAGCTCGGCGGCGATGTTCGGGTAGGGCAGATCGTCGACAAACTTCAGTTCAAACAAGCGGCGTTTTTTAAAGGGCAATTGCGCCACCCGCCGACTGAGCAGGGCCAGGGTTTCCAGCAGTTCCACCTGCTCCAGCACCGACATCTGCGGCGCCTCCAGCTGCTGCAGCGGGTCGTCCTCGAAATCGGCGAAATCCACGAACAGACGCTGTTCCCGCGCCCGCCGCCGACAGCTGTCGACAAACACATGATCGAGCACCAGGAACAGAAAACCCTGGGGATCGCGAATCCGCTCCGGCGAACGGCGAAAGAACAGCAGCGCCTTGATCGCCGTGGCCGCCAGCCACTCCTGGGCGCCATCGGCGTTACCCCGCGCCAATTGCCGGGCGCGGCGCTGCAACCCGGGCAGCACCGCCTTCCAGCTGGCCTCGAACAGATGATCCGCCAACGCTGTCGACAGGCCCTCTTGCATCAAACAGTTCATCTCCCGCACCTCCCTGTGCCCCGTGACTGCACGGATATGGCTGCAGGTTGCGCTGGGCCGAACGGCCGATGCAGCGGGAAAAACTGCCACTACGGCCCGGGTTTCCGGGGATTGCGCCGGGCGGTGGAAAAGGGATGCAAGCCGGCGTGGACGCTTCGAGTCGACATAGGTATGATGTCGCCCGCACTGCATCCGTAGCTCAGCTGGATAGAGTACTGCCCTCCGAAGGCAGGGGTCGTGGGTTCGAATCCCGCCGGGTGCACCAGCTTCAACGAGAAAGCCCCAGGTCTGATGGCCTGGGGCTTTTTTGTTTCTGTCATGTAGACCTCAACGGTATCCAACGCCGTATGCACCAGGCAGCCGCCAAATGTCTGAATATCAGCCTTTAGAGATTTGCCAAAGCTTGCCCTTTAGCTCAATAAGACCTTGCTTTTTAAGGGTTTTAAGGACTCTCCGATCAAGTCCGCAGATGTGCTGAAATACGCCTGACAACCTGATCCGAGCTGAGCATGAGCCAGATGAGCTTTTCCGACTTCGAATACGCCGGTAAGCGCAAGCAGACACGCCGTGAACACTTCCTCTCCGAGATGAATCAGGTCGTGCCCTGGAGTGGCTTGCTAGGGCTGATCGAGCCGTTCTACCGCCATCGTATTAACTCGGACAGGTACAGCTACCGCGCCAGCCTGCAGGAAATTCGCGATAACAATTACAACCTGAATATTCCGAGCTATTTGGATACCTTCGAGACCGAAGCAGAAATCGATCTGCTGACGGTACGCGCCGAGCGCCAGTTGCTCAAGGAGCAACTAGCTAAGCTGGAAGTACAGATGGACGGGTACTTAAAGGAGCTTGGTTATGGTGCCTGAAGGTTGGAAGCGCACAACTGTTGGTGAGCTATGCAACTTCATTAATGGTCATTGCTTAAAATCATCGGAGTGGTCTGATAAAGGCCTGCCCATCATTAGCATTCAAAATCCGAACGGCTCGACAGAGTTCACTTATTTTTCTGGGCAACCCAATCCTCGGTGCTTGGTCAATTCAGGTGACATCCTGTTTGCTTGGGCAGGCACTGAGGGTGTTTCATTCGGCGCAAAGCATTGGACTGGCCCGCAAGGCGTTCTCAATCAGCACATTTTCAAGGTCTCGCTAAAGACGGAGGTCAATGCAGCTTGGCTGTATGAAGAGCTTCGAACCGTTACAGAGAAATTTGAAAACCAAGCCCATGGCTTTAAGTCGACCTTGGTACATGTACAGAAAGCAGATGTAACTGAGCAGGTGGTCAATCTTCCCCCGTTACGTGAGCAGAAGACAATTGCCCAAATCCTCTCCACTTGGGATCAAGCGATCAATGCCACCCAACAACTGCTGGAAAATAATCAACTGCACTGCCGATCTCGAAATCCGAACCCTGCAAGCCAAAATTACCTGCCTGAAACAAGAGAAAAAAGTCCTGATACAACAACTGCTCACCGGCAAGCGCCGCGTAAAGATAGATAAGCCGGAGGTAGCCAAATGGCCAAAAAGCACGTCCCCTTTGTAATCGCCTATGACTTCGACGGTACTCTGTCCCCCGGCAATATGCAGGAATATGACTTTGTTCCAGCACTGGGCATCAAGCCTGCCGATTTTTGGCGCGAGGCCAAGGCGATGGCCCAGGAGCAGCAGGCGGACGATATCGCGCACTGGCCAGCCCTGGCGGTGAACTACACCACCAAGACCCAGTATCTGTTCCGCATCAACAAGGGCAGCCTGGATGTGCACGATAACTCGGTGATCAACGCATTCGTCGAGCCCGCCGAGCGGCCTGTACCGTTCAGCAATATGGTGTTTATCGGCGATGGCGAGACCGACATCCCCTCCATGCGCCTGGTCAAGAACCAGGGCGGTCATTCAATTGCCGTTTACGGCAAGGACAAACGCGGCGCCCGCAACAAGGCACTCAAGCTAGTCGAGGAAGGACGCACCAATCTAGCCACCACCGCCGACTACACCGATGGTTCAGCTATCGACCGCGCCATAAAGGCGATGATCGACAAGGTGATAGCAGACCGCACCATTGCGGAGGCGAATGGGTGATATGGCAAGTGGCGACCTGATTCTCTACAGCACAGAAGACGGCTTGGCGCAGCTCACCCTGCGCGAGATAGAGGGCCAAGTCTGGCTGACGCAACTGGAAATGGCCGAGTTGTACCAGACCAGCAAGCAGAATATCGGCAAGCATATCCAAGCCATCATCGCTGATGGGGAGCTGGCTGAAGGGGCAGTTGTAAACCAGAAGTTTACTACTGCCGCCGACGGCAAGGATTACCTGACCCACCTCTATGCCCTGCCGATGATTATCGCCGTGGGTTACCGGGTGCGCTCAACGCGTGGCACCCAGTTTCGTCAATGGGCCACCCGCACCCTGGGTGAGTACCTGCAGAAGGGCTTCGTGATGGACGACGCCCGATTGAAGGAGCCCCGCTGGGACTACTTCGATGAACTGCTCAAGCGCATCCGTGACATACGAGCCTCGGAGAAGCGCTTCTACCAAAAGGTGCGTGACCTCTTCACCTTGGCCGAAGATTACCGGGCCAATGAGCAGGACACCGCCCGCTTGTTTGCCGAAGTGCAGAACAAGCTGTTCTTCGCCGTTACTGGCTTCACCGCAGCCGAGCTGATCGTACGCCGCGCCGATGCTGGAGCACCGAATATGAATCTGCTCAGCTTCAAGGGCGACCGGGTGCGCAAGGCTGATGTTGTGGTGGCCAAGAACTACCTGAATGCCGAGGAGCTCGATCAGCTTAACCGTCTGGTTGGCATGTTCCTGGATTTCGCCGAACTTCGCGCCGAGCAACGTAAACACCTGCTGCTCGCGGACTGGCGGCAGTACATCGACAGCTTTATGGCCTTCAACGAGCAACCGCTGCTGCGTACCGCTGGCAGCATCAGCCACGAGCAGATGAAGCAGTTGGCACATGAGCGTTACGAGCAGTTCGACCAGCATCGCAGACAGACCGAAGCTTTAGCAGCCGATGCTCAAGAACTGGCAGAGCTGGAGCGTTTGGAAAAGCGCCTGAACAGTCAAAAAAAGAAACGCTGATTGCCCGCGAGTCGCCAAACGAGAGGGTGGCAGCTGTATGCAGGTTGGCGAACCGGTAAGTTAGTAAACCCGGCAGACCCGAAGATCTCCCGCACACAGCCGCCATAAATCGTCACTGCCCGTACAAAATTGCACTCGCAAAGAGACAACGACGCGACTGCGCCTAACTTGAAATGGATCGCCAAATCCGGTCGCTGATTTTGCAGCGACCGGCGGGACTATAAGAGGCTGCTACTGAGCAGATGCAAGGCGACTTGGTGACAGCGGTTTTCAACAACTTTTTTGCCAAACGCCATCAACCACAACCCTCTCCTATCCCGCCAAACACGGATGCTCCCAACAGATACAGTGAGCAATAACATCACCTCAATACCCACAGACGCTACTCGCCGGGTACGCCAAAACTGGCATTACCACGAACCGCCTCAACGGTTACTGGATCTACAGATCAAACTCTGCCAACCAACGTGCGCGTGAAGGCGCAGCTTGCTACATTCGCGGCCCCGGACAGGAGGTCTCCATGCTGTGCCATCCGTTGCTCAACCATCCCTTCGAGCCAGACATTCGTGATTGGGTCAGCTGTTTCATGGGCTATGACATGCCCCCAGCACTGGATGCCGAACTGAGCCGCTATAACCCCAACGATTCCCAGGACCGCGAATACCTGATCCGTCATTACGCATTGCGGCGCGACTACCCCCAGCAGAACTTCCGTCATCGGCAACGGCTGGTAGAGGTTCTGCAAGCCGCACTGGACGATCCGGACTATGACTTCGACAACATCTGGGAGCCTGCTGAAGATGACGACGAATACGCGCAATGGCCCAGCACTTGGCCGGCGGTGCTCGACGACAGCCGGGACTTCTTCCAGCGCCTGCTGGTCGCGGCCCGGGAGCTGTGGCACGAGGACCTGAGCCGCGCACGGTTGCCGTCTCTGCAGGAATGCAGGGCGATTGCGCAGCGGGATCGGGGCACCCGCGACTGGCTGTTCAACATCGACAACAGCGAAACCTGGAGAGCGGTCTTCAATGAGGCGGCCACGCCCTATGACTTCAATACCCCAGGCCCGGTGTTTCAAGGCGAGCAACTGAGCCTGCAGCTGTATGGCGATCTGGGACGGCTGTCCGTGCCTTCCACCTGGCCGGCGAGCCAGGCCCCAAACCACTGCCGCTTGCTGCTTCAGGTCCAGGGCATCAGCGAACTGGCGGTCAGCGGTACGCGCTTCGACGGGCGCATGCGTACCCAGCTCACCCGCCTCAACCCCGGTTATCACCTGCGCCTGGAAATCGGTTTTGACTGCGTGATCGAATGCGTGGCGCTGTCCGTGAACATCACCGACGTCGAAGGAATACGCGATGAAAAGCAACTTTGAAGTGGCCCTTGAGCGTCAGGAAATACCCCAGTTCTTTCGCGGCCAGGGCCAGTACCTGACCCGGGATGGCGATTGGGACGAGCACCTGTACTGCATCAACTGGCCGGGGATCTTCGCTTACCTGCGGGACCACGCCGATGGCGCACAGCAACTGAGCAGCGCCTTCGAGCTTTACGTCTACAGCGTTGGGGAAACCATCGAGGATTGCTTCGGCCTGCGGGAAAACCTGTTCGGCTATTACTCGACCCGGACCCGCTGGGCACCCGAGAGCGTCGATCTGTTGGCACAGCTGCCGGAGCCCTGCCGGCGGCGCATCGTGCAGCGTTTGAGCTGGTATCGCTGGCAGGTGGAAAATCACGCCCGGCTGCTGCCGGAACGGGCCCGGCGCATGACCGCGGACGGTGCCTGCGCCGAGTTCATCGACCTGCCCGCCTTGCCTTACAGCTGAACCCGGCGGCCGCCGGAATTATTCATCCTCGGCGGCTTCGGCGTCCTGCTGCGCTTGTTCGGCTTCGTCCTGCGCCTCGGGATCAGCGCCCTCTTCAGCCTCTTCCAGGCCAAAGTCCTTGCGACTCTCCTTGATGGCCTGACGGATATCCGCGCCCTTGATCGGGCAGTTCAACATTGCCGCTATACGGTCGATGCGGGGTGCCATGACCGGCCTCTCACTTTCTGGAAACTGCGCAGATAGTGCGCGCTTTCCCTGGCGACAGCCAACCCCCGCACCTTATTGACGACGCAAGGCTTGCAGGCGCGCGTCCAGATCCTCCTGTGGATACTGTTCATGCAACTGGAGCAGTAGCTCGGCCGCCGCACGGCTCTGGCCGTCTTCCCACAGGCGCAAGACCGCCTGAAGTTGCTCATCCAGCCGTTTGATCGTCCGGGGCTCGACCGGGGCCGACATGCGCTTGGCCATCTTGCTCGACTCGGCCCTTGGCTTGGCCAGCGCAGGAGGTGCTGCATCAGCGGACGCTTCCATCTCCGGCGCCGCGGCAACACTGCCGACAGGGGCCGCCGGTGCGATGGGCGAAGGGGCTGCGGGCTCAGGGACGCTCAAGGCCCCGGCCAGCTCGGCGGAACGTGGCGCCGCCTGGCGTGCCATGGGCGCAGCTGGGGCTGGAGCGGGCGCAGGGACAAAGGCCTGCTCTTGTGGATAGTGCTCCGGGGAAGGCCGCAGCAAGCCAATGACCAGGGCCACGCCAAACAGGCTGGCAAAGGCCAGTTGATAGCGCGGCCGCTGGCAGGCGCGCATCCAGCGCTGCCAAAGGCTAGGCTTGGGCGCAGGGGCTTCGCGGCGCGCAGTGGCCAGGATCAGGGCATCCAGATGGGCCGGCGGTTCCTGGGCGCTGTGTTGGCGGATGTGCGCCAGCATCTGCTCTTCAGGGGACGGGGTCTGTCGGGCGTCAGTCATGTGCGTACCTCCTCGGCCAGGAGCCGACGCAATTTTTTCAGCGCGTAGCGCAAACGGCTTTTCACCGTTTCCAGCGGCGCCTGGGTCAGGCTGGCGATCTCTGGCAGTTCCAGGTCGCCGTGGGCGCGCAGCAGGAACACTTCGCGCTGGTCTTCGGGCAAGTCTTGCAAGGCGGCTTCGATACGCTGCTGGTCGCGGCACAGACTCAGTTGCTGCTCAGGACCGGGAGCGTGGTCGGCTTCGCCGTGCAGTTGTTCGTCGTAGCTGTCGTGCAGCGGGTTGTGCTGACCGTGCTTGCGCCAGTGATCGATCAGCCGGTTGCGAGCAATCTGATACAGCCAGGTACGAAAGCTGGCCCGCCCCTGGGGCTGGCTGGTGCTGCGGATCAGGCTGAGCCAGGTGTCCTGGTAGACCTCTTGCGCCAGCTCGGCCTTTCCACACAGACCCAGGACAAAGCGATACAGGCCCTGGCGATGGCGCTGGTAGAGCAGCTCGAAGGCAGCAGGATCTCCGGCGCGATAACGCGCCAGCAGCGCTTCATCGCTGCTGGCATCGGTGGACACTTGGGGAGCAGACATAGGGCGGATGAACTCCTGTTCACTGCTCGTTATGGGTCTATTCAAGGCGGCTCTGCACTTGGCTCATGTCCACCGGCTGAGCCTCGGCCTGGGCAGCATTTCCCGTCTGGGTTTTCGGCGCCTGAGTTTGCAGACTTTGCGCCAGCTCCACCATTTGTACGAACTCGCCGCGCAGTCCGTAAGGATCTTCGCCCTTGGCGCCCCGGGCAAGCTTGGCGGTGTCGGTCAGGCTGAAGTTGCCGGTGTAGCGGCCGTCCTTGAGCTGCTGGGAGAACGCCGCCACCGCAGCGGCGAAGCGCAGGTCGGGGCTGGCCTCAGCCAGTTTAGCCGGCTGCTGCGCGCTGATCGGCCGTTCGATCAAGCGGCTACTGCCACCTTCCGGCGCCTTGTAGCGCACCCGTAGCATCGCCAGTTCACCATTCTTGCCACTCTGCTGCGGCGCCTTGGCCTGTGCATAACGCAGGGGCTCCAGCCAGCCCTTCTCGCCCACCGGGACGATTTCATACAACGCGGTCACCGTATGCCCAGCGCCGATTTCCCCTGCGTCCACTTTGTCGTTGCTGAAGTCTTCACGCTTGAGGGCACGGTTCTCATAACCCAGCAAACGGTATTCGCTGACTTGGGCCGGGTTGAATTCCACTTGCAGCTTCACGTCCTTGGCCACCACCGCCAGGGTGGAACTGAGCTGGTCCACCAGCACCTTGCGCGCTTCGCGCAGGTTATCGATGTAGGCGTAGTTGCCGTCACCGGCATCGGCCAGTTGCTCCATCAGGTGCTCGTTGTAGTTATCCACACCGAACCCCAGGGTGGTGAGGGAGACACCGCTCTTGCGCTTCTCGGCGGCCATGGCCTTGAGGCTGTCGAAATCGCTGATGCCGACGTTGAAGTCGCCGTCGGTGGCCAACAGGATGCGGTTGATGCCCTTGTGGATAAAACCCTGCTGGGCCATCTGGTAGGCCAGCTGGATGCCCGAGGCGCCCGCCGTGGAACCACCGGCGGTGAGCTGGTCGATAGCAGTGCGAATCTTCGCCTTGTCGCGTCCGGATGTAGGCTCCAGCACCACTCGCGATTCGCCGGCGTAGACCACCAGCGACACCCGGTCCTGATCCCGCAGTTGATCCACCAGCAGCTTGAGGGTGCTTTTCACCAGGGGCAGGCCTTCGCGGCGGTCCATGGAGCCGGAGACGTCCACCAAAAACACCAGATTGGCCGGGGCCAACTCTGCCACCGCGCGATCCGATGCCTTGATGCCGATGCGCAGCAAACGGGTGTGGGGGTTCCACGGCGAGGGCGCCAGCTCGGTGGTCACGCCGAAGGGCGAGCCATCGCTGGGCAGGGCGTAATCGTAGGGGAAATAGTTGACCAGCTCCTCCAGGCGCACCGCGCCTTCCGGCGGCAGGCTGCCCTGGTTGAGCAAGCGGCGGACATTGGCATAAGCACCGGTATCGACGTCGGCGCTGAAGGTAGAGACCGGTGCTTGGGCAACGCTGTGGATCGGGTTGTCCGGCAACTTCTGGTACTGCTCACGGGCCTCGTCGCGGTAACCGGCCATGATCGAATCACGGGCGGCGATGGGCGCCGGCATCGGTGCCGACAACCTCATGGGATGCGCCACGCGCTTGGTCATGGCGGCATCGGCGTGTTGCGCCTCGTACTGCGCTTCAGGCGCAGCCGGCAATGCTCCCTGGGTTGACGACCCGGCGGCGGATTCGGGCTTGGACGACACACCACAGCCGGCAACCGCCAGCAACAGACCGGCGGCGAAACCCTGGGCGACCGGACGAAGGAAATGCACGGGAAGGGACATGGGGGCTGACCTCGGGAAGAAATGATCCATTCCCCCCTTCAGACGAAGCCCCTGAGCCATTCGGGTTAAGCCCCGGAAAAAAATTCACTCAGCGAGCGTAGCGGCGCACCACACTGCTATTGCGCAACACGTGGCCGTTGATCTTCTCCAGCAACTGAGCCCGGGTCAGCCCGGCAGGCAGGGCATCCGGCGCCAGATCCAGGGCGTAGATCTGGATGATGTAGTGGTGCGCGCTGTCACCCACCGGCGGGCATGGGCCCATGTAGGAAGTACCGTTGCGGCTGTTGAGGCCGCCCACACCTTCCAGAGTCGGCTTGGTGCCAGCTCCGGCGGGAATCTGCCGAGTGCTGGACTTGATGCCGTAATGCACCCAGTGATCCACACCCTGGCCCTTGGCGCCGTCCGGGTCGTGCATGACGATGGCGTAGCTCAAGGTGCCGGTGGGGCCTGCGGTCCAGTTCAGGGCCGGGGAGTTGTTGTGCCCGCCACAGCCCTTGGCATCACTGGCATTGCCGGTGGTGAACAGCCGGTCATCCGAGACCCCAGGGATATTCAGGGTAAAACGCTCCTGGGCCTGCACGGGAAACTGCAGGCACAGCAGCACGGCACCAGCGGCCAGCCAAGTATTGCGGGAGGCAAAGCGAGACATACGAAAGCACCTTTTGCAGATGAGATCAGGGGGCCAGAGGACTATAGCCTGCACAAAAGAGCGCGCTCCTTCGTGCAGGGCGCGGGGAGATTGAGCTTGAGGACAGGGGTAGTTGTAAATGAATATTTCAGAGTCCAACCGCGATCGCGAGCACAGTTCACGGCCGGCCAGACACTGCGCCCGACATGACGCGGCAGGCCCTCAGCCTCGATGGGCCTGCATGTACTGACGCAGCAATTGGTTGATCCGCGTCTGATAACCCGCGCCCTGGCCCTTGAACCACTCCAGCACATCGGCGTCCAGGCGAATGGTCACGGCCTTCTTGCCCGGCAGGTGCACCTCGGCGCGGCGAAAGAAATCGTCATCCAGCTCGGGAATATCTGAAGTATCGATGCTCTGGTCATCGGCTTTCGCCAGGCGCTCCCAATCGGTTTTCGATCCGTCAGTTTTCGATCCGTTGGACATAATATTTAGCCTCCCGTTTAGTGGCTTTTCGCGCCGAGATAATGCGCACCGCATGACCCCGCCGCTCGGTATGGACCACCACGCCCACCAGGGTCCTGATCCAACCGAGGCTGACCCAGCGTTCTTCGCCGTAGTCCAGGCGCTCATCGCGCAAGGACAGCACCGGACGCTGGAACATCAGCACGGCATCGTTGAAATCGATGCCGTGCTTGAGCAGGTTGGCGTGGTTCTTGGCCTCGTCCCATTCAAAGTACATGAGCAATTCCGTATTTACAAATGTACATACAGACTAGCCGAGCGTTCGCCAAAAGCGCCCTGGGTAAACACCTGGAAATACAGTCGTAAGCAGGATGGATGTGTACGGAAAAAGCCCTACAGCGTTCTCGGAAAAGACACCGCCACACTTGCCTTGCACCGCTGGAAGCCGGCGGCTTATAGTCCGGCCGTCGCCCAGATGGCGACTCGGGTTTGGCGACCCGACATATAGAGAATGCAAACAACCTGCTTGCAGGTTTTTTTGCGCCCGCATGATTGCTCTATGGCGGTTGTGCGTGGGAGACCTTCGGGTCTGTCGGTTTTCTCTATTGCCGGCTCGCCAACCTGCGCACAACTGCCACCTATTGTTTGGCGACGGTAAGTGGACAGCCGCTCAACTAACGGAATAGAGAGAACTGATCATGAACCGCTACATGCCGATCACCGGCCACGACTGCCTGATTCCTTCCCTGCTGATCGACACCCAGGCGCCCATCGACGTGCTGCACGACGCCGCAGCCTTTCGCATCCGCGCCGCGACCCAACTGCTGGAGAACTTCGCCGCCGAGAGCCTGCGCAGTGAACCGGTGGTTTTGCAGGAACTGACCCTGGTGTGCAGCATCCTGCTGCGCGATGGCTGTGATCTGCTGGATGTGACATCACGGCGCCTGCAACCGCAGGCCGAACTCTAAACACCCCCGGGCGGCTTCCCGGCCGCCCGCTTTTCATAAGGAAATGCCATGCATAAACCCGCAACAGAACTCCCCCAGCGCCAGATCCGGGCGCTCTACGACGCCGACACCATTCGCGTCTACCAGGCCTACTCCGACAGCATCGCCGACGCCGCCCTGGCCCATGGCACCTTCGTCTCCCCGCCCTTCAAGATGGAGCGCATGACCTGGATAAAGCCGTCTTTCCTGTGGATGATGTACCGCGCTGGCTGGGGCTACAAAGACGCCGGACAGACCCGCATCCTGGCCATCGACATCAGCCGCGAAGGCTTTGAATGGGCCCTGGCCAACGGCTGCCTGAGCCATGCAGACGAGTCCATGAGCAAAGAAGAGTGGTTGAAGTTGAAAGATCAGTCACCGGTGCGCATTCAATGGGACCCAGAGCGTGACCTGTACCTGCGGCCCCAGGAACACCGCGCGATCCAGATCGGCCTGAGCAAGGAGGCCGTGCAGTTGTATGTGAACCAGTGGATAAAACGCATCACTGATGTCACCCCCCTGGCTCACGAGATTCATCGGCTTATTCAGCTAGGTGATTTGGACGGCGCCCACAGTCTGATTCCGCAAGAACAGGAATATCCCACTCCCCGCGAGTACAGATGAGTCGCCCTTGGCGCCAGCTCAACCATCAGCGACGCCTGCCCTACCTCCTCAGGACTGAGGCGCAAACACTGCATGACGACCCCTCTCCGGACAGCAAAACGCCCGGGCTGTTGAACAGCGCCGGGCGTTGGGCTTCGCGGTCGGAGGGCGCCAGAGACGCCCCCACTTAGGGCTTACTGCAGGGTGCCAGCACCGCCCATTTTGCTCATGACAAAACCCACGAACTGCTCGACGGTCATCTTCTGGCCGTTGAAATTCACTTCGTTATTGGCGTAGTGCAGCGACGACACCACCGCATTGCCTTCCAGCTTGGCCAACTGAGTGGCCAGGGCCATGGCGCTGAGCATTTCCGCGGTGGCGGCGCTTTGCTCGGCGATTTGCTTGGCGTCGGTCTGGCCTTCGGCCTGGGCCTGCAAGGCGGCGACGTCGGCCAGCATCGGCTTGGACAGCGACAGCTTGGCGTCCAGCTGGCTGATCAGTTGCTTGCCCAGCTCAGCCGGCGGCAGTTCCAGGCTCTGCGGCTTGGCCAGGTCCAGGCTCAGGCTGAAGCGGCTTTCACCACCAGCGGTCTTGAATGCCAGGCTTTCCAGGGCGATCTGTGGTTTGGCTTCCAGGACCTTGTTTACCGCGGCACGCACCTTGACCTGCTGGGCGTCGCTCATTTGCAGTTCCGGTGCCGGCTCACCCTCGGCAGTCGCCTCGTTGGCCGCCTGCTGATACGGCTGCAGCACGGTCTGGTAGATCTGGAGCAGATCGAGCATGCCCTGGCTGTCGAGGTTCTTCATGCTCCAGAGCATCTCGGCCGAACCCACGGTCTTGCCGTCGAAGGCGATTTCGCCCACTCGGTAATCCGCGCGGCCCGCTACTGTGCTGCCGGTTTCTTCGCTGGAGGTCTTCTGTTCGAAGTTCTTCAGGGTCAGCACCGACTGCTTGTCACCGAAGGTGGCCTTGGTGCTGGTGAGCTCCAGGGTGTTCTGCCCCAGGTAGTAGTCGAAGCTGCTCTTTTGCAGGTTGCTGGCCAGGGTCAGGCCGTTGATTTCCAGTTTGAGCGGTGCTTTTTCTGGCGAGCTGAGGAACAGGCTCAGGCTGTCCATGTAGCCGTCGACCTTGGCTTTCTGGCGGTTTTCGCTGACGCTGAAGGTGGCGTTCAGGCCGGAGAACTTGAGGTTGTTCAGCTCATCCAGGGCCAGCTCCATCGGAGCGAAATCCACAGTGCCCTCGGCGGACAGGTCATAGCCAACATTGACCACGCCCTTGAACGGTGCAGCGCCCTTGGTGGCGGCAAACCACTTGTCGGTCTGGGCATTATTTTCCAGTTGGTAATGACTGGACGCCATGACGGGCAGCCACTTGAGACGGATCAGGCGCGAGAAAGGCAGCGGGCCGTGTTCGATGTGGTCGGCGATCATCAGTTCCAGCCCACCGTTGAACACCTCGCCCTCGGTCTTGAGGCGGTAGCGGGCGTCGCTGCTGAACACGCCACGCTCCAGGGACACCAGTTCCAGGGTAGCGGTGGCGTCGTAACCGATCAGCGCCGCTTGCAGCTCCTTGTTGCTTTCAACCACCTGCTGCTGCAGAACCCCTTCCAGCTTGGTGCCGGTGTACCAGGCGCCGCCGGCACTGATGACACCTACCGCGACGACGATTCCTAACAGTACGCCTGCTGATTTATTCATGTCTGACCCGATCAATATCCGTTGTTTGAAGGTGTGCTCGTCTTCCCTGAACCCATGACGGGTTGCGGCTCGACTCCGCGCAAAACCGGCGCAGATTACCACTGGCGGCTAGCGCGAGCCCAATCTTTGAATGTGAAAAACCGTGGAACGCGGGGGGAGCGGGCCCTGTAGCGGTTGCCGCAGGGCCGGGGGAAGGGATTTCAGGAATATTCGACTTCCAGGGCATCGAGTTGATGGTCGAAGCTCTTGAGACGGGCGCTCCAGGTGTAGACCAGTACTTCGAAATCCCGATCGATCACCGGGCTGTTGCCACGGGATTCGCCACGGGGATCACAGAAATCCAGCTGGTATCGCTCCCGGGCCATGGCGGTGGCGACATCCGACAGTTCCCGGGCATTGCTCAGCCAGTGATGGCCGTCATCGGCCTGTTTGTCGAGCAGCATGCACTGCTTTTTCAGAGCTTCCAGGCTCTTTTCCAGCGGGGTGCCGGTGAGTTCGCCCATGACTTCGGCGAAGGTCCGCCCCGGCTGCCAGTAGCTGCCCCAGAAGTAACGGTCGAACACGGTCTCAACCCGGCGCAGAGCCACCTTGGTGTCCCAGATCATCACCAGGGTCTTGCTCTGTTCGAGCTGTCTTTTCTTGATTTTCTGACTTTGCCACGAGGCCCAGGCCACCACACCGATGGCCAACACCGCGATCAGCGCGCTGGCGCTGTCGAGGAACACCATGGCCTTGTCGATCTGGTGGGCCAGCATGATGCCGTAGAAGTAGGTGGCAGACAGCAGCACCAGTGCACAGAGCGCACACCAGAAGCCCGGAGCATAAGGGTTTTTCATTATTGGAATCCCCATGACCATCACATGCTTTGATCGGCTGGAAAGTCCATTGCACGCAGGACGTTTCCAACAGATCAAAGCATAGCAACGGCCTCAGGGTTTCGCGGGTTGCGAGCCTTGCGTTCGTCCGCTTTCCCAACCGCCGCCCAGGGCCAGGAACAGATCGATCTGGCTCATCGCCACCTGGGTATTGGCCGCCGCCAGCTGCGCGCGCATATCGGTGTAGGTACGGGTGGCTTGCAGGTCGGCGAGGAAGGAAGCGCGCCCGGCCTGGAAGAAACGGTGAGTCTGGTCCGCCGCCAGTTGCGCCGACTGCTCGGCATCCGCCAGGGCCTCGCGGCGTTGCAACTGGGCGCTGTACTGGGCCAGGCCGGTCTGGGTTTCACGAATGGCGTTGAGCACGACTCCGTCGAAATGGGCCAGGGCGCCCTGGCTCGCCGCTTCGGCCTCATGAATGCGCTCACGGGCGCCGTTGGCTGGCACCGTCCAGCTGATCAGCGGACCAAAGCCCCAGCGGTTGGTGGAGGGCTTGCCGAGGTTGTCGAGGATGCCCACGGTGCCGACCGTCGCGCCAATGCTGATGTCCGGGTACAGGGCCCCGGTGGCCACGCCGATGCGCGCGGTGGCGGCGGCCAGTTGGCGCTCGGCCTGCCGTACATCGGGACGACGCTTGAGCAGCGCCGCGCCATCGCCCACCGGCAACAGCTGGGCGATGTGCGGTAACTCGGCGCACGTGCCGGTGCCGGTGGGCAGTTGATCCAGCGGTTTGGCCAGCAGCATCGACAGGCGAAACAGCCCCGACTGGCGCGCGGCTTCATAGCGCGGCAACTCGGCGCGCAAGGATTTGAACTGGGTCTGGGAGCGGGTGACCTGGGTTTCGTCGCCGCGCCCGGCATCGCGCAGGCGCTGGGTCAGTTCGGTGCTCTGGGCTTGCAGGCGCAGGGAGTGTTCGGCGATTTCCCGCTCTTCGTTGGCCGCGCAGACCTGGGTGTAGGCCCGCACCACGTCCGCCACCAGGGTGATGCGCGCGGTATCGGCCGCCGCCTGGGTGGCATCGGCATTGGCCTGGGCCGCTTCGATGCCGCGTTGCAGGGTGCCAAACAGGTCGAACTGGTAAGAGGTGCTAATGGACAGGTTGCCGACGTTGGCCACCGGTACTTTTTCCGGCAGCAGGAAGGCTTCGCCAGACTCCTGCAGGCGCTCGACCCCGGCCTTGACCCCACCGCTCCAGCCACCGGCGGCCTGGGCCTCATCCACCTGAGCCCGGGCCCGGGCCAGGTTGGCCGCGGCCACTCGCAAGTCGGTGTTGGAGGCCAGGGCCTGCTGCACCAACTGGTCCAGACGCGGGTCCTGGTAAAGGCGCCACCAGTCGGCGGGCACCGGCGCCGACACCACATTGGCGCCCTGGGCGGTCAATTGGCCCTGCAGGTCCTGGCGTTGCAGCGCCGCGTCCTTGGGCAGACGGTAATCCGGCCCGACCATCTGACAGGCCGAGAGCAACAGGCCGAGTCCGGCCAGGGCCAAACGTGCGCCGCTGTTCATTGGCCGGGCTCCCGCTTGGCCTGGTCGTCGAGGATCGACACCGTGGCGGTACGCCCTGCAATCATGCGGAAGTCCGCCGGTACGTCATCAAAGGCAATGCGCACCGGAATCCGCTGGGCCAACCGCACCCAGCTGAAGGCCGGGTTGACGTTGGGCAACAGGTTGGAACCGCTGCTGCGGTCACGGTCCTCGATCCCGGCGACGATGCTTTCCACATGCCCGCGCAGCCGCGCGCGGTCGCCGATCACACGGATGTCCACGGACTGACCGACATGGATGCCGTCGAGCTTGGTCTCTTCGAAATAGCCATCGATATGAAAGGAATTGCTGTCCACCACCGACAGCACCGGGCGCCCGGCGGTAACGAATTCCTGAGTCCGCGGTGCGCGGTCGTTGACGTAGCCGTCCACCGGGCTGCGTACCACCGAACGGTCGAGGTTGAGCTGGGCGCTGTCCACCGCCACCTGGGCCTCGGCCAGGGCCGACTGGGCACGGGCTTCACGGGACTGGCTCTCTTCCAGTTGCTCGCGCGGCACCAGATTGCCCAGGCCACGGTTGCGCTTGGCCTCGCGCTGGGCCTGGGCCAGGGTTTCCTGGCGGTCGGCCAGGGCCGCCTTGGCTTGGCGCAGGGCCAGCTTGAAGCGGTCCTGGTCGATGCTGAACAGCACCTGGCCGCGCTTGACCAGTTGGTTGTCGCGCACCTGCACCTGCTGGATCAGCCCGGACACGTCCGGGGCGATCTGCACGATATCGGCGCGAATGTGCCCGTCCCGGGTCCAGGGCGCGAACATGTAGTACATCACCATGCGCCAGACCACCACGACCGCGAAGGTCACCACCAGTAACGTCAGGACCACACGGCCAATGGTCAATAAAGGTTTTTTCATGTCATCAGGTATCGACTGAGAGAGTCCACCGCGCCCAGCAGCAGCGCGTAGAGACCCACGTTGAACAGCGCCCGGTGCCAGACCAGGCGATAAAAGTGCAAGCGCGTCAGCACCCCGTGCACCAACAGGTACAAGCCATAGGTGATGCCCATCAGCACCAGCAGCGTGGGCAGGAACACCCCGCTGATATCCAGATCACCGATCACAAGGGCGCTCCATCAATGCCATGGGGAAGGGGTTGTTCAAGCTCGCCGGTGGCGACGAATTCCACCCCCGGCAGCAGCGCCAGGCGCAGGCCACTGAGGGCGTGCAGCAGATGCAGGCGGGTTTCGTCGTCGCCTTGCAGGCCCTGGCTGTTGAGCGCTCGCCGAGTGCGATCCAGGGTCATCAGCAACGCACTGGGTGCGGGCAGGCGCTCACCGGCCTTGAGGCAGGCCTTGAAGTATTCGCCGACCTCGGCCACCACCCGGCGCAGCAGGGTCTGGGCCTGTCCTTGTACCCGTGGCGCGTAGGCCTGCAGGTCCAGGACATTGAGCGCCACGCGCAACTCCCGCAGGGCGGCACCGGTGTCCTGGCCGGTCATGGCCAGGCGCGGCAGGTGCTGCATCAGCCGGTCGAGCATCTGCGCGCCCATGTGCCGGTGCTCGGCCAGGGTTGCCGGCTCGGAGAGGCTGACGATGTCGCGCCAGCTGAAACGGGTCAGGCGCTTGGCCGCCAGCTCCGAACCGAACGGCCGGGCGATCAGGGTCCAGACAAAGGCAAACAGCAGGCCCATGGGCCCGGCCAGGTTGGCGTTGGCAAAACTCAGGAAGTCCGCGTCGTAGGCGCCCTGGATGCTGATGAAGGACGAGGTGTTGACGATGGTCAGGAGCATGCCCAGGTAGAACCGCGGTTGTACCGTCAGGGTGCCGACGCAGATGAAGGGCACGGCAAAGGCCAGCACCAGCATGGGGAAGTCATGCAGGTTGGGCAGGATCAGGAACAGGTAGAGGCTGGCGAACAGCACCGACATCGCGGTCCAGAAAAAGAACCGGTAGATCTGCGGGGCCGGGTCGTCCATGGAGGCGAAGAAGCTGCAGGCCACCGCCGCGAGGATCACCGCGCTGCCGCCGTCGGTCCAGCCCAGGAGTATCCACAGCACCGAGGCGACGATGATTGCGAGCACCGTCGAGCCCGCCGAGTACAGCATCAGCCCGCGGTCGAGAAAGGGCGTCAGCCGGCCCAGGCGCCAATGCCGGTAGACCGCGCGCCAGGTGTCCTGGCTTTCGCTCTGGATGGCGTGCTGCAGGCTACGGCAGTCCTGCCACAAGTCGATCCACTCGCCGAGGCGGTACAGGGCGTTGGACAGCAGCAACTGGTGCCGGTCATCCAGGGCTTCTGCGCTCGGCTGCAGGGCTTCAAGCTCATCGCGCAGGGCTTGCCAGCGTTCCACCGAAGCGTCCCGGGCGGTGCCTTGCAGCCATTCATCGGCCTTGGCCAGCAAGGGGGCGAACTGCGCCACCCGCTCCGGGGTGCGCCGCTCCAGGGCGTACAAGGCGTCATCCAGAGCATCCACCACCGGCAGCAGGTTGATCATCCGCCCGCGCAGTTCCTTGGTGTTGCGCACCGTCTGCGGCCGGGCGCCTTCGTGGGGCAACTGGCCGATCATCAACTCCAGGGTGTTGAAGGTGCCCACCATCGACGTGCGCAAAGCGCTGACTTCTTCAGGCTGGACGTTGCGGGCCAGGAAGCGTTGGCTGTAGAGCGCGGCATCGGCGAACCACTTGCTGGTGGAATCGACGAACACCGGGGCCAGCCGCCGAGGCCAGAACAGGCTGCCGATGACCGCAGCGCAAATGATGCCGAGGAAGATTTCCTCGGTCCGTGCCTCGGCCACATCCCACACCGCCAGGGGGTTGTCCACCACCGGCAGGGCAATCAGCGGCAAGGTGTAGCCAGCCAGCATCAGGGCGTAGTTGTTGGCAGTGCGCAAATGCATGGACAGGAACAGCAAGATCCCGGTCCACAGGGCAATGATCAGCACCAGCAGATAGGGACTCTGCACGAACATCGGCACCAGCAGCACCGCAGCCGCCGCGCCAAGAAAGGTACCGACCGCCCGATACAGCGCCTTGGAACTGGTGGGGCCGACAAAGGGGCTGGAGACGATGTACACCGTGGCCATGGCCCAATAGGGACGCGGCATCTGCATCAGCATGGCGATGTACAGCGCGATCATTGAGGCGGCGAAGGTGCGTACACCGTAGAACCAGTCCCGCGCGGGGGGCATACCGGTGAAAAAGCCTTTCAAGATGGCAGCACCGGTACATGGCTGGCGGACTCGAAGGCGCGAATCACCCGCAGTGCCGCTTCCAGGTCGCTGCTACTGATGCCTTCGAGGACTTCATGGCGCAGGCGCACCAACTCGCTCTCCACGGCGTGCACCAGCTCGCGGCCGCTGTCGGTCAGGCTCAGGCATTTGGCCCGGCGATCATTGGGGTCTTCACTGCGGCACACGTAGCCGGCGCTGCACAGTTGATCCAGCAAACGCACCAGGGATGGGCTTTCCATCCCCGCGGCCTGGGCCACCGTGACCTGACGCACGCCCTCGCCCAGGCGCCCGATCATCAACAGGGGCACCGCACAGGCTTCGGAGATGCCAAAGTTGACCAGGGTGGTCTGGCAGATACGCCGCCAATGCCGGGACGCGACCACCATGCCACTGCTGATGTTCATGTGGAGTGATTCAAGGGAGTTGGGCACAAGACTGTTCGCACACTGTTAGTTTGCTAACTATCAATATGGCATCGCCGAATAAATTCAGTCAAGTTTTGTAACAATTACCTGATGATGGAGAAACACCGCTTGCCAGCAAACCTCAGCGTTTTCTGGCCTGCTCGCACACAGCGCCACGCTCGCGCTTGCCTACCGCAACCACGCAAACCACGACGCATTCTTCGATCACTTGATATACCAACCGGTAGCCCGAAGCCTTGAGTTTGATTTTGTAGCAATCGGCAAGCCCGTGCAGGGCATCAGCGGGGATTCGCGGCACCTCAAGCCGTTCGGCGAGCTTTTTCTTGAATTGCTCTCGAAGCGTATGCCCCAACTTGCTCCATTCCTTGTGTGCCGAAGGCAGAAACTCAAGCCTATAAGTCATCCAGACTGACCGGAACGGGCGTCTCATGGCTGCGCGCGCGAACGATTTCGGCCAACTCCAGATCATCCAGGCGTTCCATCAACGCTTCGAAAACCTCGGCCGGAACCATGTAGCCCATGACACGGTTGTGATTCAGCACCGCCACTGGCCCGCCCTGGGCACCACTCAAGACGGCAGAAGGGTTTTTCTTCAACTCAGATACGCTGACGGCTTTGTCAGCCAGAATACTTTGCATAATCATGACCTCAATTCAGGTCGTGATTCTGGTCTAAATAGTCCACATCAACAACTGCAGCTCATCAGCCCCCTCGCCCCTTCCTCAACAACACATCCAACTGATCCACCACCTCCGCCCAATCGGCATCGTCGAGCAGTTCCGTGCGCAGGAAATCCGCCTGGCTCTTGCTCCAGAAGAACGCGTCCGCCAGGTGCAACTCCGGTTTCAGCGGGGAATGGGTAGCGATGAATCGATCGATGCTCACCGGGTCATCGGCCAGCCCCAGTTGCTTGAACAGCGCCGGCAGATTGTGGGTCGGTGATTCCATGGTCTGACTCCTGATCAGTGAGACACTTCGCAAACCTGGGCGTGGGGCACCATTTTCAGATACTCAGCCATGCTCATGTGCACCAGGTTGTGGTGATTGCCGGCCTCCAGATAGATGTCTTTCTGCCGGGTCAGGCAGGGGTCGATGACGACATCCAGGCCGTAGGATTCGCCAAGGGCCGGCACCGCGCCGCGCTCGCAGTCGTTGAACAGATGGGCCAGGGTGCTTTCCCGGGTGATCTGCCATTCACCGCTGCCGCGGACCTTGCTCAAATCCAGATGACGGCTGGCGGGCAATACCGCCATCAGGTAGTGACCGTGGTGATCGTCGAGAATCACCGACTTGGCCAGCCGCTGCGCGGGAACCCCCGCCACGTGTGCGGTCTCCAGGCTGCTGGCCGAGTGAGGGTGAGTTATCAGGTCAAATTCGCAATGCGCCAGCTCCAGGCTGCGTTGCACGGTTCTTGCCATACGCATGATGCACCTCGGTGCCCCGAAACCGGTTCGAGGCGGCAGGTTGACGTTCCCTCAAATGAGTCTAGGTCGGGCCAGGGTTGCCGCACCGCGCAACTTCCGAACGGCATTCAACACACTCAGCGCGAGCTGCATAGCGCTGCCACAGAGGCGCACATGACAAACAGTTGGGCCCGGGTGCTGCCTGCGGCGAACTCGCTGACTGTGTGCCAGCCGGCCGGCAAGGGCGCGAACTCCTCGGGTTGATCGTCGGTACCCACCAGCCAGATCCGACCGCTGCCCACCGGCAACGAGCCCAGTTGATCCAGGTAGACCTCATCCGGTTGGTCGATCAGGGTGCCGAAACCATAGGCGTTCGGCCTGCCGGAGGCGCCCCCTGGCAACGGCGGCGTGTACAGCAACGGCTGAGCATCGGTGCGGTTGTAGTAGACGTAGCTCAAGTACCAGAGCATGTCGCTGATGACGATGCGGTCGCCCGGGGCGTAGTGGGTGTTGACGTAATCCACCATCACGCTGATCTGGTCGTTGACGTCGACATCGGTGTTGTTTCGCAGCCCCTGGGCTTCGATCCCCACGAAGACCAGCAACAGGGCCAGAGCCAGCAGTCGCGCGGTGCGCAGCCAGCGGTCGATGACCATTGCCACGATCAACGGCAGGCCCAGGGCATAGGCCGTCAGGTAGCGTTCGATGAACACCGGGGAAATGAACGACACCGCAAACACCAGCAACAGCGGCACCAGGGTAAAACTCGTCAGCAGCCCACCCAGCCGGGTCCGCGAGTCGTCACGCCACGCGGGCACCAGGCAGACCAGCAGCATCAGCAGTGGCAACCCCACGAACAGCGGCCAGGGCAGGCTATCGCCTTCGTCCTGGAGCAAAAGCTGCCAGACCATGGCCGGCAGGGACGACCAGGTCACCGCAGGTTCCCAGCCCACATCGCCACCGGCCTTCAACTCGTCCAGGTGCCGCAGCAGCTCCAGCAGCTCGGGAACCCAGGGCAGGTACAACAGCACCACCAGGGCATTGGCCAGCCACCAGACCGGCCGACCAAGCAACCGCCGACCGTCCTCGCCCCGGGCGCCCGATAGCGCCAGGTACAGCCAATGGGCCAGAACACAGAGCACCGTGAAGTAATGGGTGTAGAACGCCAGCGCCAACAACAGGCTGTAGATCAGCAGGTAGCGCCAGCGCCGAGGCTGGCGTACCCAGTACGCCAGGGCCAGGGTCGCCCCCAGCAGCAACATGCCCAGCAGGGCATACATGCGCACTTCCTGGCTGTAGCGCACGGCGGTGGGCAGCAACGCCAGGAGCACCCCGGCGAGAATCGCCGCTCGTCGGCCTGCCAGCAGCGCCACCAGCCAGACACCCAACCCCACCGTGACAATCCCCGGCACGGCGCTGAACATTCGCACCGACAAAATGCCGTCGCCAAACAGTGCGATCCAGCCATGCAGCAGCATGAAATACAGCGGCGGGTGGACATCGCGAGCGGCATGCCGCCAGATCTCCATCAGGGAATACTGGCTGAGCAGCAGACTGGAACCCTCGTCGCCCCAGATGGCGGACGCCGTCAGGTCATAGAAGCGGATGCCGGCGGCCAGCAGAAAGATCGGCAGCAACCCGTATTCCAGCACCCGCCGGGCCAGCCGCTGCAGCCCAGCGCCCTGCTGCATCATCGTCTGCGGCGACAAACGCCCGACCAGATCCGGCGCTTTGCGAAATTCCATTCACAGCTCCCCTCACCCGCATGACGTGGCTGCAATGACCGGCACAGCATCTTCTTTTGCCTGGAAAACCGCAAAACCCATACAGGCCCTACAGCCGTTGCAAAACATCGGAATCTTCGCTGGCTGCATAGGTGTGCCTCCTGGCCTTCTGTATGATTCGCCCATCTTCAAGGTGCTCCCTCGCGGCTTTGCGAATTAAGGACAATTCATGCGTATCGGTCTTCTTCCATCATTGACCCTGGCCCTGGGCACCTTGTTTGCCGCCCTGGCCCAGGCCAGCTCGGACGACATCTGCTCACCGACCTGGAAGCTCTACGCCAACCAGTTGGACAGTTGCAGCAACCTGCCCTTTCTCAGCCCGGGCAACGACAGCCGGGTCAACCTGCGGCTGCTGCTGGCCGACCAGGGCAGCCTGCCCCTGACGCCCCGGCCCCTGATTCAGGATGAACTAGGCATGGGCTACGGTCCCGTGCCCTTCATGCACTATCGCCTGCACCCGGCGCAGCCCGAGCTCGACCCCGCCACTGGCAACCCACCCAAACCCGGCCCCTCGCCCGCCACCGAGCAGCTCGACAGCCTGCTGCAGGCCGTGGGCCTGCGTCGCGCCAACCAGAAAACCGCCGGCGACGGCTTTCTCTCCGGAGAAGGCAGCCGCTGCCGCAGCAACTCGGACGCCAGTGCCCTGGCGTTTGTCGAGCAGCTCAACCAGGCGCAGCTGAGCCCGGAAGAACGCCAGGCCCTGGCCGAGGCCCGGGTGCAACTGCTGGCCAGCTGCGACTGGAACGCCAGCGAAATGAGCAAGCTGCTGCCGGGCAACCTGAACTCGCCAGCGGCCAAGGCGTTCGCCCGCTACCTGCAGGCCGCCGCCGACTTCTACAGCGGCCGCTTCAGCGAAGCCGGCAACGGTTTTGCCGCGCTCAAGGACAATCCCCAGCCCTGGCTGGCCGAAACCGCGGCCTACATGAGCCCGCGCACCCTGCTCAACCTGGCCCAGCAGAACGCCTTCGATGAATGGAGCATGGTCAATCTGGAGCATGTGGACAAAGCCGTCCTGCAACAGGCCAGCGCCGGTTTCGAGGCCTACCTGAAGACTTATCCACAGGGCCGTTACGCCGTATCCGCCAAAGGCCTGATCCGCCGTGTGCACTGGCTGAAGGGTGACACCCAGGCCCTGGCCGATGACTACGCCGAGCAACTGACCCAGGCACCCGGCACCCCGCGCAACATGCCTCTGGACGACTTGGTGGAAGAAGTCGACTACAAACTGCTGAGCCTGCCCGAAGACAACTTCAAGGCCCCTCTGCTGCTGGCGGTCAAGGACCTGATGCGCATGCGCGACGCGCCATCGGCGCCTCTGACCCGGGACGCCCTGCAACAGCAGAAGGCCCTGTTCGCCAGCCAGCCGGCGCTGTTCGACTACCTCCAGGCCGCTTTCAGCCTGTATGTCGAACAGCAACCGGCGGCGGCGCTCAAGCAACTGCCCAGCCAACTGCCGACGCAACTGGACTACCTGAGCTTCAGCCAGCAGACCCTGCGCGGCCTGGCCCTGCAGGCCCAACAGGACTGGAAAGGCGCCGAGGCGCTGTGGCTGCAACTGCTGCCCCTGGCCCAGCAACCGCTGCAACGCGAACAGCTGGAACTGGCCCTGGCCTACACCTACGAGCGCAGCGGGCAACTGGCCAAGGTGTTCGCCGCCGACTCGCCGATCAAGACCGCCCAGGTGCGCGCCATTCTCCTGCGCCAGGTGGCCTCGCCCAAACTGCTGCGCCAGCAGGCCCAACAGGCCGACTTACCAGCGGAGCGCAACGCCGCGCGCTTTATCCTGCTGTACAAGGACCTGACCCGCGGCCAGTACGCGGCCTTCGGCAAAGACTACGAGCAACTGCCGCCCAGCCTGCCCGACGATAGCCTTGGCGCCAGCCTGGGCTACATCTACCTCGATACGCCGCCACTGCGCGACTTCCGCTGGAATGGTCCCCAGCCTGAAGAGCAACAGCCGGACTACCGTTGCCCGAGCCTGGTGGAGACTGCCGCGCTCCTTGAGCGTGACCCGAAAGCGCCGGCCGGGCTGCTCTGCCTCGGCGAGTTCATGCGCCTGAACAACTTCGATCAGATGCCCCTGGACACGCCACCGAACGCCCAGTCCCTGGGTGGCACCCAGGACACCTTCCCCGGCAAGCCGTTCTCGCGACTCGACGGCTATCAAGTGGTAATCAACAACCCCAAGGCCAGCCGTGACGAACGCGCCTACGCCCTGTACCGAGCCATCTACTGCTACGCCTCCTCCGGCAACAACCGTTGTGGCGGTGCCGGCGTCGAACCGGCCGTGCGCAAGGCCTGGTTCCGCCAGCTCAAGGGCAAGTTGGGGGACACCCAATGGGGCCAGTCGCTGCGTTACTACTGGTGAATCCAAAACGCCTGGCCGGCTGCCTGCTGTCAGTGTGCCTGTACTGGGCAGCACCGGCAGGCGCCACCGTAGACGCGGCGCAATACGACGCCTTCTGGCTGTGGAGCGGAGTCAAGACCCAGCCAGTGCTGGCCCAGGCCAAGACCCTGTACATCCTCCAGGGCCAGATCAGCCGTTCGCGGCGCCATCCGGCCAGCGGCGTCCAGCTCATCGCCCAGGGCCTGCCGGTGTCGCAGCTGCCCCAGGAACAGGTCTGGGTGGTCTACCGCGCCCACACCCTGGCCTGGCCGGAGTCGCTGTATCGCCAGTTGCTTGGCCAGGTGCAGCGCTGGCAAGCCACGGGCACGCCGGTGATGGGCATCCAGATCGACTTCGACAGCAGCACCCGCGACCTCGAACGCTATGCGAGCTTCCTGCGCGACCTGCGCCAGCGCCTGCCGGCGCACTACCGCCTGAGCATCACCGGCCTGATGGACTGGGGCAGCAACGCCGACCCGCAAGCCATCAGCCAGCTCAAGGGCGTGGTGGACGAAGTGGTGGTGCAGACCTACCAGGGCCGCCGCAGCATCCCCAACTACGCCAGCTACCTGCCGCGCCTGGACCGCATGGGCCTGCCCTACAAGGTTGGCCTGATCCAGGGCGGTGACTGGCAGGAGCCCCAGGCGCTGCGCGATAGCCCCTGGTTCAGGGGCTATGTGGTGTTTTTACAGAATCCTTGAGAGCAAGGCGGTCTGGCGGACACCTTTGCTGGCAAGCCTGCGCCGGCAAAAGCCAAAAGCGCACAACGCTCCAGCTCATCAGCCTGATGGACCCTTACCAGTCATAGGTCAAACTCGAGACCATGGTCCGCCCCTCACCGTAGTAGCAGTCCCAGATGCTGGTGCACTTGGCGACGTAGGTCTTGTCGGTGAGGTTCTTCACGTTCAGTGCCAGCTTCACGCCCTTCCATTGCAGTGGTGATTTTTCCAGGTCGTAGCTCAGGCTGGCGTCGTACACGGTGTAGGACGGGATCTGGAAGGCGCCGTCGTAATCGGTGCCATAGCTGCCCTTGACGTAGCGGGTGCCGACGCCTGCGCCCAGGCCCGCCAGCGGCGTGTCGCCAAGGATCGTGTAGTTGAGCCACAGCGAGGCGGTCAGCGGCGGCATGCCGGCCGGGTGACGCCCTTCGCGCCCGTCGTTGTCCTTGGTGTACTTGACGTCGTTGCGTGACGCCGAGGCAATCACGTCCAGCGATTCGCTGAGGCTGGCCTTGGCTTCCAGCTCGATGCCACGGGAACGCACCGCGCCACTCTGGATGCTGAACCCGGGGTTGGCCAGGTCGGAGGTCAGGATGTTCTCCTGATCCAGCTGGTAGGCCGACACCTGGACGAAACTCTCCTGGCCCGGCGGCTGGTATTTCATCCCCACTTCGTACTGCTTGCCGCTGGACGGCTCGAAAGCGCTGCCCCCGACGCTGGTGCCACTCAAGGGCAGGAAGGATTCCGAATAGCTGACAAAGGGCGCCAGGCCATTGTCGAACAGGTACACCAGCCCGCCGCGCCCGGTGAAGGACTGGCTCTTGGCGTTGGTATGACCACCGTTGAGCGGCGTCTTGTTATCGGTTTCCGCCCAGTCGTTGCGACCGCCCAGCACCAGCACCCACTTCTCGTACTTGATCTGGTCCTGCACATACAGGCCGGTCTGGATGATGGTGTTGTCCCACTGGTAAGGGTTGCCGAAATTCAGCGACTGGCCGTAAGTGGGGGTGAACATGTCGAGGATCGGCGGGTTGTAGTCGTACTTGCCGTGAAACTTGGAGTTGGAGTGGTAGTAGTCCAGTCCCATCACCAAGGTATGGCTGAAAGGCCCGGTGTCGAACTCGGCCTGGGCGATGCTATCCACGCCATAAACCTTGTTGTGCTGCTTCCAGTCCACCCCGTAGCGGGTCATGTAGCGCTGGTCGTTGAGGCCGGTCTTGGGATTGCTGACGAACTTGTAGCCGTGCAGCGGCGCGCGGTAGCGGTCATCGACGTCGGCGTAGCGGGCGTTCTGCTTCAGGGTCCAGACATCGTTCAGGCGATGGGAGAACTCGTAGCCGAGGACGAACTGGTCGCGGTCGTAGGCATTGACCCCGGGCTCGCCGAGGAACAGGTCGCGGTCGATCTTGCCATTGGGGTTGGCGAACACCGTGCCCACGCTGGGCAGGCCCTGGGCCTCGGGTACGTCATTGTCCTTCTGGTACTGGGCGAACAGCGTCAGCTGGGTGTCGTCATCGGGCCGCCAGGTCAGGCTCGGGGCGATGAACTGGCGCTGACGCTGGACGTAATCGACGGCGTCCTGGCTGTCGCTGGCCAGCCCGGTCAGGCGATAGAGGAACTGCCCCTGCTCATCCAGCGGGCCGCCCAGGTCCAGGGCGACGCTCTTGTGGTCATAGCTGCCGGCTTCCAGCACCAGCTGATGCAAGGGGGTTTCGGTGGGCCGCTTGCTGACCATGTTGACGATGCCGCCCGGCTGGTTTTGCCCGTAGAGCACCGAAGCCGGGCCCTTGAGCACTTCGATGCGCTCCAGGGCATAGGGCTCGATCTGCAGGGCACCACCGGTACTGCCGCCGCCGTAGGGCAAGTGCAGGCCATCGAGGTACATCGGCGTCGGGGAAAAACCACGGGAGGTGGGTTCGTCGAAAATCTTCACCCGGTCGGAAAAGCCACCGCCGGTCATGCCCGGGGTATAGAGCAGCGCTTCGGTCACGCTTTGGGCGCCGCGGGCCTTGATCTCCTTGGCGCCGATCACGTTGATGGTCTGCGGAATCTCCACCAGCGCCGAGTCGGTCTTGCTCCCGGTGGCGCTGCGTTTGGCGACGATCCCCGGCACCGCGCCCCAGGCATCCTCGGTCATCTGCGTGGCGCCGATCCGGGTCGGCGCCAGCTGCAGCGCGCCGTTCTCGGCCAAAGGTTGCAGGCCCCAACTGGCCCCGGTCTGCACCGCCTGCAAACCACTGCCAGCGAGCAACGTCTGCAGGCCCTGTGCGACCTCGTAGCGCCCATGCAGGCCGGCACTGTGCTTACCGGCCGTCATGCTCGCATCCACCGACAGGAGAATCCCCGCGGCACTGGCGAAACGATTCAGGACCTGATCGAGATTGCCGGCGGCAATCTGGTAGTCCCGCGCCTGGCTCTGGCTGCCGCTGTCGGCCTGGGCCAGGCTCGGCAACACCGGGGCCATGGCCAGCAGCGCGACAAAGGCGCGGCGGCGGGCAGCGGTGCCCAGGGTCAAAATGGATGCTGTGGTCTGGTAAGGCATTCCTGAACTCCCCATGAGAATGCGTCTTGATCGGCTTTCATGGGGTATCCCGGACAGCTCAGCAGAATCGACAATCGCGCAGAAGAATTATTTGCAATCAGTCCCGCGGCTTGAGGGTCACCCAGTAGCGGGTCACCGCGTGCGCCCGCACCGGCAGCGAACGTTCCAGGGCCGCGAGTACCGCATCGCTGTCCGCCAGGGGGAAGACCCCGGTGAGCAACAGGCCGGCCACCTGCTCGTCACAACGCAACAGCCCCGGGCGATAACGCGCCAGCTCGGTGACGAACTGCCCCAGGGGCTGGCGTTCGGCAATCAGCCGGCCCTGGCTCCAGCTGCTGGCATTGACCTCGGCCACTTGCCGCGCCGAAACCCGCCCGGCGCTGAACCACAGGCGCTCGCCGGCCTTGAGTTGCAGGGCCGGGGCATGCCGGGGACTGACCCGCAGCGCACCTTCGTAGAGATCGACCCGGGTGCCGCCGTCCAGCTCGCGCACGGCAAAGCGCGTGCCCAGGGCCTGGATGTCTCCGGCGGCGGTTTCGACGATCAGCGGCCGCGAGGCATCATGCCCGCTGGTGAGCAGGAGCTCGCCCTGGATCAGACGGATGCGCCGCTCACTGGCACTGAACAGCAGGTCGACGGCGCTGGCGCTGTTGAGGTCCAGGCGACTGCCGTCGCTCAGGGTCAGGTGGCGAATTTCTCCGGTGGCCGTACGCTGCCCGGCAAAGGCCGCCCGCCAAGGCTGGCTGTCCTGGACCAGGTAACCGCTGCCCCCGGCCACCAACAGCAAGCCCAACAGTTTCAGCGCCGCACGTCGTTGCGGGTCCGGGGCCTGCGCCAGCAGCACATGGGCACTGTGCTCCGGCACCCCGCCCAGGGTTTGTTGCAGTTGCTGCAAGCGCTGCCAGGCCCGCTGGTGTTCGGAGTCAGCCTGTTGCCAGGCCACGAACGCCTCGCGCTGCTGCGCATCGAGCTCACCACCCCAATGCAGCATCAGCCATTCACTGGCCTGCTCGACGATGGCGGGAGCAATGGGTGCCTGATGCGCCTTCATTCTTCGTAAAGCACCTGATAGCAGGCCTGGATCGCACGGATCATGTACTTCTGCACCGAACTGACAGAAACCTCCAGGCGCTCGGCAATCTGGGCATAACCCAGCCCTTCGAACTGCGACATGACAAAGGCCTGGCGCACCTTGTCCGGCATGCGATCGAGCATGGCGTCGATCTGCATCAAGGTTTCGAGGATCAGTGCGCGGCTTTCCAGGGAGGGCGTCTGGGGTTCCGGCAGGTGGGCGATGCTTTCCAGGTAGGCGCGCTCGATGCGCAACCGGCGCCACTGGTCGATCACCAGATTGCGCG
This sequence comes from Pseudomonas sp. BLCC-B112, assembly GCF_028550695.1. Taxonomy (NCBI): domain Bacteria; kingdom Pseudomonadati; phylum Pseudomonadota; class Gammaproteobacteria; order Pseudomonadales; family Pseudomonadaceae; genus Pseudomonas; species Pseudomonas sp. BLCC-B112. The sequence goes on along the minus strand of NZ_JAQQGK010000016.1, from coordinate 19,560 downwards.
CGATCTGCGCCAGGTAACTGCGGCTTTCCTGGTGCCCGGGAAAGCGCCCCGACAGCAACAGGCGCAGGAAAGTGTCCTGCGCCACATCCGCCGCATGCTCGCGATCGCCCAGGCGCTTGCGCAACCAGCTCTGCAGCCAACCGTGATGATCTCGATACAGACGATGGAGCTGGGCGTTACCGTCAGTGGTTGCTTCCATGAATGAAACTGCACACATGATTGAGAGCAATTATCATTACACTTTTTTCTCAATCCAGGCAAAAAGGCTTTCAGTGCCCCTGACTGGCGGCGTGCAGCGGATACACCGACTCCCAGCCTCCCCCCAGCGCCTTGTACAAACCGACCATGGACAGGGACACCCCCGCTGAGCTTTCCACCAGTTGCTCCTGGGTGGCCAGCAAGGCGCCCTGCACGGTCAGGACGTTGACGAAATCCACCACTCCTTCGACGTATTGCTGCTGCGCGGTACGCAAGGCGATCTGATTTTGCCGCACCGCTTCGGCCAGGCTGTCGCGGCGCAGCTGGCTGGCGTTGTAGCGGGTCAACTGGTCGTCGATTTCGTGCCAGGCCCGCAGCACGGTCTGCTGATAGGCTAGGGCCGCTTCCTGCTGCTGGGCCTCGCGCAACTGGAGCATGCCGCGCAAACGACCCCCGTCGAACAGCGGCAGGCTGAACTGCGGGCCGATGCCGAACTGGCGGGAGCTCCAGGAACCAAAATCTGCCAATTGCAGGGCCTGGGAACCGAAGTTGCCGGACAAGGTAATGCGCGGATAGAAATCCCCCTTGGCCACGCCGATACTGGCCGTAGCAGCATGCAGCCGTGCCTCGGCCTGGCGGATATCGGGGCGGCGTTCGGCCAGCTGCGACGGCAGGCCGATGGCCACTTGGCTCGGGGGTTGGGGCACCGGCGCGTCACTGGCCAACACCTGGTGCAGGGCCTGGGGCGGCTCGCCCAGCAGCAGGCTCAGGGCGTTGATCAACTGCGCCTGACGCTGCTGCAACTCCGGCAGCCGGGCCTCGATGGTCGCGACCTGGGCCGCCGCTTCGGCCACATCCAGGTCAGTGGCCACGCCATCGGCCAGGCGCAGTTGCGAGAGTTTCAGACTGCGCCGGGCAACCTCGAGGTTCTGCTCGGTAACGGCTCGGGTGCTCTGCACGCCACGCAGTTGGATGTAGTCCTGAGCGACCTCCGCCAGCACCGACAGCAGCACCCCGCGCCGGTCGTTCTCCGCCACTTCCAGGGTCGCGTCGGCGGCCTCGGTCTCGCGCCGGACCCGGCCCCACAGATCCAGCTCCCAGGCGGCGGAAAAACCCGCTTCCCAGAGATTGAAGGCTGACTTGCCGTTGTTCCCCGAGGGGTCGCTCAAGCCTTCGCCACTGTTGCGCTTGCGCCCGTAGCCGCCATTGGCCGCCGTGCTCGGGTAGCGCTCGGCGGTGATCACCTGGCGCGCCGCCCGGCTCTGCTGCAAGCGACTGCTGGCCAGTTGCAGGTCGAGGTTGTCGCTCAGGGCGCGGCGACTCAGGGCCGACAGTTGTGGATCGTTGAACACCTCCCACCAGCGCTCCTGCATGGCACTGTCCACCGCCTGGCTGGCGGCGGCCTGCGCAGGGGCCGACCAGGCCTGGACCTGAGTCGCCTGGGGCCGCTGGAAATCCGGGCCGACGCTGCAGGCCCCCAACGCCAGCAAGCTCAGCACCAGCAATGCAGGGCGCCACGAAAGGTGCCTTGGCAACGAACTCTCTTGGATCTGCCGCTCGATACTCATCGCTGGGTCACCTCGCGGGCACGGGTGGTGGAGCTGTGGGTGTCCACGCTGGCTTCCACCGACATGCCGACCCGCAGGCGCTCGGCCATGGGCTGGTTGGGGTCCAGGAGAATCTTCACCGGAATGCGCTGCACCACCTTGGTGAAGTTGCCGGTGGCGTTGTCCGGCTTGACTGCGGCGAAGGTCACGCCGGTGGCCGGGGCCAGACTCTCGACGCGGCCATGCAGGGTTTCGCCGCCCAGGCTGTCGACCCGAACTTCGACCGCCTGCCCGGCGTGCATGGCGGTGAGCTGGGTTTCCTGGAAGTTGGCCAGCACATAGGCCTGCTGCAAGGGCACCACGGCGAGGATCTTGCTGCCGGGAGTGACATAGGCGCCAACCCGTACCGCGCGCTCGCCGACCATGCCGTCCACCGGGGCGACGATGCGCGTGTAGGACAGCTCGTAGCTGGCCATTTCCAGGGCTGCCTGGGCCCGCTTCAGGCCGCCTTCGGCCGCATCACGCTGGGCAGTGAGGATCTCCACCTGCTTGCGCTCCGCCGCCAGGGCCGCAGTGGCCGTGGCCAGCCGGGCGCTGGCCTGGTCGATGCGGGTCTTGGCCTGCTGGGCGTTCTGCACGGTGCCGGCGCCGACCCCGGCCAGGTGGTTGTAGCGATTGAGTTCGTGCTCGGCAAAGGCCATTTCGGCCCGGGCCGCTCCCAGGGCCGCCTGGGCCTGGGCAATCACCGAGCTCTGCCGGTCCAGGGTGGCCCGGGCGTTCTGCAACTGGGCCTGGGCCACCAGGGTCTCGGCATCCGCCGCCTGGGCCGCGGCCCGCAGGTCACGGTCATCGATCAGCGCCAGCAGTTGCCCGGCCTTGACCTGCTGGTTGTCCTCCACCAGCACTTCCTTGATGAACCCGGCCACCCGCGGCGCCACCAGGGTGTAGTCGGCGGCGATGAAGGCGTCGTTGGTGCTCTGCTCGCTGGAGCGGCCGAACAGGCCCGGCATCACCAGGTAGGCCAGCACGCCAAGGGCCGCTACCGTCGCCACGGCGACGGCGATTTTGTCTTTGCTCTGGATCGTCATAAAAACCTTCTCGTTCAAGTGGGCGCCCGTGGTGGATAGATCCGCGTCGGCAGCCAGAAAATCAGCAGGATCAGCGCAGCGGCCACCCCTGCCATGCAGAAATACAGATCGGCGGAGGTCAGCACCAAGGCTTGCTGGTGCAGGCGCTGAGCCAGCCCGGGCACCCGGTCGTCCACCAGGGGCGAATTGCCCAGGCGGTCCACCAACATCGTCGAGTGGAAATGCAAACGGTGGGTGGTGAGCACATCCAGCACCCCGGTGGCGACCACCGCCGCCAGGCCTTTCACGGTGTTGAACCAGGCCGAAGCAAAGGGCCCCTCCACCGGCGTGATGCTGCCGGTGGACAGCATCAACAACGGCAGCACCGCCATCGGCTGGCCGAAGATCTGCAGCAGTTGCAGCCCATAGAAATCGTCACGAATCCAGGCCGAGGTCAGGTGCGTGCCCCCCAGGCAAGACAGCACCAGCATGCCCAGGCCGATCCCCAGCACCCAGCGGCAGTCGACCCAGCGCAGGTTGCACAGGGCCGCCACCAGGGGCAGGGCCAGCAGTTGCGGCAAGGCCATCACCAGCATCACCGGTGCGGTCTGCAACGGTCGATAGCCCTGGACCTGAGCCAGGTACGCCGACGGGATAATGATCACTGCGGTCAATACCACCAGCACCCCGGCCAGGGTCAGCAGGGCGAAGGACAGGTTGCGGATGCCGAGCATCTGCAGCTTGAAGAAGGGAATCGGCTGCGACCATTCGTTGATCATGAACAGCACCAGCAACACCAGCCCGCCGACCAGCAGCACACTGATCAGCGGCGACTCGAACCAGTCCAGGCGATTGCCCTGAAGGATGCCGATCACCAGCATGCAGATCGCCGGGAAGCCCAACAGCAGCCCACGCCAGTTGAACTGCTTGCAACGCTCCAGACGCAACGGGTCCTGAGGCAGGCCGTAAGCCACCGCCGCCATGGCCAGCAGACAGGGCGCCACCACCTGCCAGAAGGCCCAGCGCCAGCCCACGTACTCGGTCCACAGTGCCGCCAGGGGCGTGCCCAGGCTCGGGCCGAAGGTGGCGGTCAGGGCATAGCCGGCCAAGCCGTAGAGCTTGACGTTGGCCGGCAGGAAGCGCAGGGCCACGGTCATCAGCATCGGCGGCAGCGCGCCTCCGGCCAGGCCTTGCAGAGTGCGCAGCAGCAACAGGCTCTGGTAGTTGGGGGCGAAGGGGCACAGCACCGCCAGCAGGGTGAACAGCGCAATGGCGCAGAGGGTGAAACGCCGCAGGGAAAAGGTCACCGAACACCAGGGCGCGAAAGCCATGGCCGCCACCGAGGTGGCGGAGTAGCACGCCACCAGCCAGGTGCCTTCGTCGAATCCGATGAACAACGCGCCGCGGATATCCGCCAGGGCGATCTTGGTCACCATGTCGTTGAGACCGGAAACCAGCACCACCAGCAGCACACCCACCAGGCCGATGATGATTCGCGGTCCGAAGACCGGTGGGGCAATGGCTGCCGGCTTGCTGGCGGCTTCAACCGAAGCGGGCGCAGCGACAGCGAGAGAACTCATGGAAATACTGCTCCAGACAAGAAAACCAGAGCAGTTTATGAACAGCCAGTACTGACGAAAACTGACTTATCGACACTTTATAAGTGCACCAAACGCAACAATTAACCCTATTGACCGTAGGAGCTGGCTTGCCAGCGAAGGGGCCATCAAGACCGCTTTCGCCGGCAAGCCGGCGCCTACGAAGAGGTCGGCTGGGCTTCTTGCCAGGTGGCCTGGCAGGAGCTGCGCAGGGTTTCGCGGAACCACTTGTGCGCCGGGTCCTTGTCGTAGCGCGGGTGCCAGGCCTGGGTCAGGACCAGGGTCGGCAGGGAAATCGGCAGGACAAAGGAGCGCAGACGCAGGCCCAGGCGCGATACGCTGAGCAATGTTTCCTGGGGCACCGGCAGGATCAGGTCCGAATCCGGCAGCATGAACATGGCGGCGTGAAAGCCCGGGGCAATCAGCGGCACTCGACGCTCCAGGCCCAGCTCCGCCAGCGCCGTATCGATCGGCCCACGGGCAATGCCTCGACGCGACATGCTGATATGGGGAAACGCGGCAAAACGCTCGGCGGTGATGTCTTCGTCCAACAATGGATGGCCTTCACGCACCAGGCCGACAAAGGCCGTGGTGAACAGGTTCTGCACCTTCACTTCCGGGGTCAGGGGCCGGGTGTTGCTGATCCGCAGGTCAATGCGCCCCTCCCGCAGGGCCTCGTCATCGCCATCGCCTTCCGGCACAAAGCGCAGCTCGCACAAAGGCGCCTGACGCTCCAGGGTGTCGATGAGGCGACCGCCATAGACGCCGACGAAAAAGTCGTTGGCGCGCACATTGAAGCGCCGCCGCAACGACAACAGGTCGACCTGGTCCGCCGAGCGAAACAGCAGCGCCGCCTGCTCCACCAGATCACGCACCTGGCTGCGCAGCTCCAGGGCCTTGGGGGTGGGCACCAGGCCACGCCCGGCACGCACCAGCACCGGGTCGCCCAGGGCTTCGCGAATCCGCGTCAGGGTCCGGCTCATCGCCGCAGGGCTGAGGTTCATGCGTCGTGCGGCGCCGACTACGCTGCCCTCGTCCAGCAGGGCATCGAGGGCGACCAGAAGGTTCATATCCGGGAGTTGCATGCTAAGCACTCATGGCGGAGCAGGATTGATTCGAACGCAATGCTAGCAGGCTTGCCATCCGGAGAGATGAGAAAGATCAACCCTTGCCCGTGATGCGGGGCACAGCAACGCCAGCCCCCAGGCCGGCGAAGACGACCTTGAGGACATATTCGCAGCCAGCGTCAGGCAATGAGGGTGATCAGCGCTCTTGCAGGGCTTCAGCGCGGGCGCGGATGATCGGCTTGAGCAGGTAGCTGAGGACGCTTTTCTTGCCGGTGATGATGTCCACCGAGGCGACCATCCCGGGGATGATCAGCAGCGGTTTTTCATCGGTGCCCAGGTGGCTGCGGTCGGTGCGCAGCTTGATCATGTAATAGGTGGTTTTCTTGTCTTCGTCGGTGATGGTGTCGGCACCGATCTGCTCCAGGCGGGCCTTGAGGCCGCCGTAGATGGTGTAGTCATAGGCGCTGAACTTGACGATCGCTTCCTGCCCCGGGTGCAGGAACGCGATGTCCTGGGGACGGATCTTGGCTTCCACCAACAGGGTGTCGTCCAGGGGCACGATCTCCACCATGTCGCTGCCCGGCTGGATCACGCCACCGATGGTGTTGACCATCAGTTGCTTGACGATACCGCGCACCGGCGAGGTGACCAGGGTCCGGCTGACCCGGTCTTCCAGGGCCTTGCCGGTGGCGCTGGCCTTGTTCAGTTCGGTGCGCGCCTCGTTGAGCTGGGTCAGGGCCTCGCTGCGGAACTTGCCGCGGGTTTCATCGATCTTGCGCTGCACTTCCTTGATCGCCGATTCGGCACGGGGAATCGCCAGGGTGGTGGCGTCCAACTGGCCGCGGGTTTCCACTTCGGCACGCTTGAGCCGCAGCACTTCCACCGGTGATACCGCGCCCTGGGCCACCAAAGGCTCGGACATGGCAATTTCCTGGCGTTGCAAGCCCAGCTGCTGACGGTACTGAGCCTGCTTGGAGGTGAACTCGCGCAGCTCCTGTTGCTTCTGGATCAGCTGTTCCTGGAGGCCGCCGATTTCGTCATGCAGTTGCTGGCGACGACTTTCATAGAGGGACTTTTCGCTGGCGGCCTGGCCGGGGACTTCCTTGAGCACGTCCTCGGGGAAATTCAGCGCCCGGTCATCGACCTCGGCGCTCAGGCGCTCGACCCGCAGCAACATGGACAGGCGCACAGTCTCGGTCTCGCCGACGTTGGACTGGAAGCGCGTGTCATCCAGGCGGATCAGCGGCGCTCCGGCCTCCACCACCTGGCCTTCCTTGACGTACAGCTCGGAGACAATGCCGCCTTCCAGGTTCTGGATCTTCTGCACCTTGGACGACGGAATGGCCTTGCCCTCGCCTTTGGTCACTTCGTCGATGACCGCGAAGTTGGCCCACAGCACCAGGAACAGGAAGAACGCGATGATGCCCCAGATGGTCAGGCGAATGACCCGAGGCGCATCTTCGATCAGGGCCTTGTTGACCTCAGGCAGCGGCTGCCCCTGAAGAGAATCGGTGCCTTTGAAATAGCGGCGGATCGAGTCCTTGAATCCCGACTTAAGCAACACTGATCTGCCCCTTCTTCAACGCTTCCATCACCACCGCTTTCGGGCCATCGGCCAGGATCTGTCCACGGTCCACCACCAACAACCGATCCACCAGCGACAACAGCGACGCCCGGTGAGTAACCAGGACCACGGTCTTGTTCTGCACCACTGACTCCAGGCGCTGCTTCAGGCGTTCTTCACCGGTGTTGTCCATGGCGCTGGTGGGCTCGTCGAGCAACAGGATCTGCGGGTTGAGCAACAGGGCACGGGCCAGGGCGACGTTCTGACGCTGGCCACCGGACAGGTTCTGTCCACGCTCGCCCACCTGCAATTCATAGCCTTGCGGGTGCAGCCGGGCAAATTCGTGAACCCCCGCCAGTTCGGCGGCTTGCAGCACCAACTCGTCTTCAACGTAGCGGGCACCGGAGGTCAGGTTGTCCCGCAGGGTGCCGGCCAGCAGCTGGATGTCCTGAGGCACGTAGCCAATGTTATGGCGCAACTCGCTGACATCGATCTGGCGGATGTCCACGCCGTCCACCAGCAAGGCACCGGAATCGGGCTGGTAAAGCCCTACCAGCAGCTTGGCCAGGGAGCTTTTGCCCGAGCCGCTGCGGCCGATGATGCCGACCTTCTCGCCTGGCTTGATCACCAGATTGATGTTCTTCAGCGCCGGGTTCTGCTGCCCCGGGTAGGTGAAATTCAACAGCCGGCATTCGATGGCGCCCTGCAGCACGCTGCGGCTCAGGGGACGCTCGTCGAAATTGCGCTCCTGAGGCAGTTCCATCATCTGGTCCACTGAGGTCATGGTGACGCGGGCCTGCTGGTAGCGGGTCAGCAAGCCGGACAGCGAGGCCAGCGGGCTCAGGGCCCGGCCGCTGAGCATGTAGCAAGCGATCAGCCCGCCCATGCTGAGGTTGCCGTCGATGATCTGGTACACGCCGAAGATGATCATGATCACCCCGGCCAGTTGCTGGATCAGCAAGGTGATGTTCATCGCCAGGCTGGAGAGCATCTTCACCCGCAGTTCCAGGCGGCTGAGGGTGCCAATGGTCTGCTCCCATTGATACTGACGCTCGCTTTCGGCGTTGTTGACCTTGACCGCGTCCAGCCCGGCCAGGGTTTCGATCAGGCTCGACTGACGCTCGGCACCCAGGGCCATGGTTTTCTCCATGGTCGCCACCAGGGGCTTCTGCAAGGCGTAGCCGATACCCAGGGCGATGGGGAACGCCAGCACCGGGATCCACACCAGGTGCCCGCCCAAGATGGCGATCACCAGGAAAATCAGCAGGGTGAACGGCAGGTCAATGAGGCTGGTGAGGGTCAGGGACGCGAGAAAATCCCGCAGACTCTGAAACTCATGGATGTTCTGGGCGAAGCTACCGACCCGAGCCGGGCGGTACTTCATGGCCATGCCGACGATGCGCTCGAACAGCGTGGCGGAAATGATCAGGTCGGTTTTTTTCCCCGCCAGGTCCAGGCACAGGCTGCGCAGACTCTTGAGGATCAGGTCGAAAATGTAGGCGCCCATGATGCCAATGGACAGCACCCACAGGGTCGAGGTGGTCTGGTTGGGGACTACCCGGTCGTAGACATTCATCACGAACAGCGGCGCGGCCATGGCGATGATGTTGATCAGCAGGCTCGCGGCGATGGCGTCGGCATACAACCAGCGCGAACGCTTGAGGGTGTCGCGGAACCAGGAGCGGGCCCGGGGAATCAGCGATCCGTGATTGACGTCGAACTTGTGCTGGGGCTGGGCAAAGAACACCTGGCCGCTGTAGTCGTCGGCCAGTAGCTGGCGATTGACGCAGACTTCACCGCCGTCGCTTTCGCTGAGCAGCAGCCGTGCCTGGTCCTCACCCTGCCAGCCCAGAAGCACGGCGCTGCGGCCGTCCTTGAGCAATAGCAGGGCGGGCATCGCGATGGTCGGAATCTGCTCGAGCTTGCGACGCAAAACGCGCCCCTGCAGCCCGGCCCGGGCCGCCGCACGGGGCAGCAGCTCGGCGCTCAAGCGCTGTGACGGCAATGGCAGACCCGTGGTCAGCATGGCCGCACTGGCGGGCTTCTGATGCAGGAAGCAAAGGGTCAGCAGCCCATCCAGCAAGGGGTCGTCATGCATGCCGCGCGGATCATGACTGAGTTGCACACGACTGACTTCTGGTTCCACGCTGGACACTCTTGGCTGGCAATAGGATGAAAGTAGCTCAATTCATCCCAGGCAGCTGGACCTTGGGCTTCGCATCGTTCTGCACGACCGAAGCCATAGGTGCGACCACTCCCTGGCTCTTGAGCAACTCGCCCATGGTCGCCTTGATTCGATACTGAGTAAATAACTGAATGTTCTGGATCTCGGCCAAACGCCGGGAGGCGGTGAACAGTTCGTTTTCACTGTCGAGCAAGTCCAACAGGGTACGTTCGCCCAGACTGAACTGCTTCTGGTAGGCGGTGCGCACCGCCATGCTGCGATCAACATATTGCTGGGCGATCGGCACCTGGGCGTTGGCATTGTTCAAGGCGTTCCAGGCCAGGCCCAGTTCTTCGTTCAGTACCCGCAGGGCGTTGTTGCGGATATCCAGCGCCTGGTTGGACTGGTAGGCCTTGGACTCCAGATCGGCCTTGTTGCTGCCGCCGGCGAACAGGTTGAAGCGCATGCGCAACATGGCCTGCCATTCATTGTTGTGGCCGTTCTGACCGTCGAGGTCGTTGTCGGCGGTGCGTCCCAGCTCAGCATCGAAGCGTGGGTAGAACGCCGATTTGGCGGCGTCGTACTGCTTCTCGGCAGCGACAATGTCGGACTCGGCGGAGCGCAGGATCGGGCTGTTTTCCAGCATCTGACGGCGGGCCTCATCGAGGTTGGCCGGCAGCATCGCCATAAAACTGGCAGGGCGTTCCAGTTGATCCGGCATCTGCCCTACCGCACTCAGGTAGTTGGTCTGGGCGTCGGCCAGGTTGGTCTGCTCGGTGATCAGGTTGTTGCGGGCCTGGGCCATGCGCGCTTCGGCCTGGTCAAGGTCGGCGCCACTGCCCACGCCACGCTGGGTGCGCAGTTTGATCTGGTCGTAGATGCGTTCGTGATTACGCAAATTGTCTTCTGCCAGTTGCACGAATTGACGACGGGTCAACACATCCAGGTACACCTGGGCCACGGTCAGCGCGGTGCGCTCGGAAGTACCCAGCAGGGAATAAGCCCGAGAGTTGACGGTGGCTTGTTGACGCCCCACTTCGCTGGACGTGGCAAAACCATCAAAAACCATCTGTTGGAGACGTAAACTTGACTCGCTACGGTTCAGGGTTTCCCAGTGATTGTTGCCAGTGCCCGCACGAGTGCTAGGGTTATCTGTGCCTTCACGGCCGTAGCCAGCAAGCATATCGACGCGTGGCAAGTAGCCACCCTTGGCGGCTTTAAGTTGATAGTCGGCGGCTAGACGGCTGTTTACCCCGGCTTGAATTTCCGGGTGCACATCCAGTGCTTTCTGCATGGCTTCGGGGAGTGTTTGTGCCTGCACGAAGCTGGCAGCTAAGGCGAATGGCAGGGCCTTGAACAGGTGAAAACGCATGGTAAGAATTTCCCTCGGACAGCATGTCCAGAAACACGTCATAACGTGGCGTCACATCGAATGATTGCAACCACAACGACCGTCCGTCGGAAAGTTCAAACTAAGAACTGATTCACACACTTCAAGTCAGGTTACTGCACGAATATCAATGTGACATTAATTCGGCGATTGTTTAGGATGGCACCCAGAAGGTCAATAGTTTGGCATAAAGTTAATCCCGAAAAAATCTAGCCAAAATATTGACGGCTATACTGTCAAATACCCGTTCCCAATTACACAGCAATGTACCTCCAGACTGAGTTGCGGCCCGCGCCCAAGCCGGTACATGGATGTCAACTGAGCGGTACACCGGAGAGTCCCCAATGAGCAGTGTTGTTGCCATCGTCAAAAGCATTGTCGGTCAAGTTTTCGTAGTTTCCCCGGAAGGAATCCGGCGCGTACTCATCGAAGGCGACCGCCTGTTCGTGGGTGACCAGGTGGATACCGGCCCGGCAGGGGCCGTTACCCTGGAGTTGACCGACGGGCGTACCCTCGACCTTGGCCGCGACACTCAATGGAGCGGTGCCGCACCGGACTCCAGCACCGACCTGGCCCAGGCCAGCGCGCAAGCCGCGCCATCGGTGGCTGAACTGCAGCAGGCCATTGCCGCCGGTGTCGACCCGACCACCGACCTGGAAGCCACCGCTGCCGGCCCGTCCGCAGCAGGTACGGGCGGTGCCGCCGGGGGCGGCCATAGCTTCGTCCAGCTTGAGGAAACCGCTGGCCGGGTGGACCCGACCATCGGCTTCCCGACGGCCGGCCTGGGGCTGGCCACTTCGGCCCAGGACAACACTATTGGCGGGCTGACCAACAACAATGGCCTGGCCAATGGCAACGGCAGTGGCAGTGATTCGCTGCGTCCGGCGACCCTGACCCTGGGCGCCACCCCGACCATCACCGAAGCCGGTGGTGTGCTGGTGTATACCGCCACTCTGACCCAGGCACCGCTGACCGACCTGACCGTCACCCTGTCCAATGGTGCGGTCATCGTGATCAGTGCGGGCCAAACCACTGGCAGCGTGCAGGTCCCTCTGGCGCCCCAAGACAACGTCTACATCGACCCCGGCCAGATCAGCGTGAGCGTGACCGGCACCGCTGGCGGCGGTGGCCTGCTGGTGACCGTCAATCCAACCCCGGCGGTGACCCAGATCACCGACACTATCGACACCACCACCGTCACCCTGACAGCCGATGCCAACGTCACCGAAGGCGGACAGATCACCTACACCGCCACCCTGACCAACCCGGCGCAAACGCCGGTGACCATTACCCTGTCCAACGGTTCGGTCATCACCATCGAAGCGGGCAAGTCCAGCGGTTCGATCGACGTCGCGGCCCCGGTCAACGATGTCTACAAGAACGGCAGCACCATCGAGGTCGGCATCACCAAGGCCGAGGGCGGCAACTTCGAGAGCCTGGTGCCCAGCACCGACAAGGCCGTGACCACAGTCACTGACACCATTGACGATACCGGCCTGAGCCTGTCGGCCACCGGCACCGTGGCCGAAGGCGGCTCCATCGTCTACACCGCGACACTGACCAATCCTGCTGGGACTCCGGTCACCGTGACTCTGAGCAACGGTGCAGTGATCACCATCGCCGCTGGCGCCACCACTGGCACCGCCACCGTGGCCGCACCGGCTGATGACGTCTATAAGGACGCGGGCAAGGTCGAAGTCACCATCACCAAGACCGATGGCGGCAACTTCGAAAACCTGGTCACCAATCCAGCGCCTGCCGTGACTGATGTCACCGACACCATCGACACTTCCACCGTCAGCCTGACCGCCACTCCGAGCGTCGCCGAAGGTGGAACTGTGGTTTACACCGCGTCGGTTACGGCTCCGGTTACCGGCTCGCCGGTCGTGGTCACCCTGTCCAACGGCCAGACCATCACTATTCCAGTCGGTGAATCCTCCGGCACCGTGAACTTCACCGCGCCAAACGATGCACTGGCTGGCGGTAGCTCTCTGAGCACCACCATCACCAAAGCTGACGGTGGTAACTACGAGAAGCTGGAGATCAACGACAAGCCAGCTGAAACCTCGGTTACCGATACTCCGGATACCACCACCCTTAGCGTGACTGCTACCGATACCGTGGCCGAAGGCGGTTCGATTGTTTACACCGCGACCCTGACCAACGCTGCCGGTACTCCGGTCACCGTGACCCTGAGCAATGGCGCGGTAATCACCATTGCTGCCGGTGCCACTTCCGGCACCGCCACCGTCGCGGCACCAGCCGATGACGTCTACAAAGATGCCGGCAAAGTCGAAGTCACCATAACCAAAGCCGATGGCGGCAACTTCGAAAACCTGGTCACCAACCCAGCGCCGGCTGTGACTGATGTCACCGACACCATCGACACTTCCACCGTCAGCCTGACCGCCACTCCGAGCGTTGCCGAAGGTGGAACCGTGGTTTACACCGCCTCGGTCACCGCTCCGGTTACCGGCTCCCCGGTTGTGGTGACCTTGTCCAACGGACAGACCATCACTATCCCGGTTGGCGAATCCTCTGGCACCGTGAACTTCACCGCGCCAAACGATGCACTGGCAGGCGGCAGCTCCCTGAGCACCACCATTACCAAGGCTGACGGTGGTAACTACGAGAAGCTGGAGATCAACGATAAACCCGCTGAAACCTCGGTTACCGATACGCCAGATACCACTACCCTGAGCCTGACGGCCACCGATTCTGTGGCCGAAGGTGGCTCGATCGTTTACACCGCAACACTGACCAACGCCGCTGGCACTCCGGTCACGGTCACACTCTCCAACGGTGCCGTCATCACCATCGCGGCAGGCGCCACTTCGGGGACTGCCACCGTTGCCGCTCCTGCAGACGATGTTTACAAGGATGCCGGCAAAGTCGAAGCCACCATCACCAAAGCTGACGGCGGCAACTTCGAGAACCTGGTCACCAACCCAGCTCCGGCTGTGACTGATGTCACCGACACCATCGACACTTCCACCGTCAGCCTGACTGCCACTCCGAGCGTCGCCGAAGGCGGCACAGTGGTGTACACCGCGTCGGTTACGGCTCCGGTTACCGGCTCGCCGGTTGTGGTGACTCTGTCCAACGGTCAGACCATCACTATTCCAGTGGGCGAGTCTTCCGCCACGGTGAACTTCACCGCGCCGAACGATGCCCTGGCTGGCGGTAGCTCTCTGAGCACCACCATCACCAAAGCGGACGGTGGTAACTACGAGAAGCTGGAGGTCAGCGATAAGCCAGCTGAAACTACAGTCACTGATACCCCGGACACCACGACGCTGAGCCTCTCGGCCACCGACTCCGTGGCTGAAGGCGGCTCCATTGTCTATACCGCGACACTGAGTAATGCGGCTGGTACGCCGGTCACCGTAACCTTGAGCAATGGCGCGGTGATAACCATTGCTGCCGGTGCCACTTCCGGCACCGCCACCGTCGCAGCGCCGGCCGATGACGTCTACAAAGACGCCGGCAAAGTCGAAGCCACCATCACCAAAGCGGACGGTGGCAACTTCGAGAACCTGGTTACCAACCCAGCGCCAGCCGTCACTGACGTCACCGATACCATCGACACTTCCACCGTCAGCCTGACCGCCACCCCGAGCGTTGCCGAAGGTGGAACCGTGGTGTACACCGCATCAGTTTCGGCACCGGTAACCGGCTCTCCGGTTATGGTGACCCTGTCCAACGGTCAGACCATCACCATCCCGGTCGGTGAATCCTCCGGCACCGTGAACTTCACCGCGCCTAACGATGCACTGGCAGGTGGCAGTTCCCTGAGCACCACCATTACCAAGGCTGACGGTGGTAACTACGAGAAGCTGGAGATCAATGACAAGCCAGCTGAAACCTCGGTTACTGATACGCCAGACACCACCACACTGAGCCTGAGTGCTACTGACTCCGTGGCCGAAGGCGGGTCCATCGTTTACACCGCTACGCTGACCAACGCCGCTGGTACTCCGGTCACTGTGACCCTGAGCAATGGCGCGGTAATAACCATTGCTGCCGGTGCCACTTCCGGCACCGCCACCGTCGCAGCCCCAGCCGACGACGTTTACAAAGACGCCGGCAAAGTCGAAGCCACCATCACCAAAGCCGACGGTGGCAACTTCGAGAACCTGGTCACCAACCCAGCTCCGGCTGTGACTGATGTCACCGATACCATCGACACCAGCACCGTTTCGCTGACCGCTACGCCAAGCGTCGCTGAAGGCGGCACTGTGGTGTACACCGCGTCGGTCACAGCGCCAGTGACTGGCTCGCCAGTAGTAGTGACCCTGTCCAACGGTCAGACCATCACCATCCCGGTCGGTGAAAGCCAAGGTTCGGTGAACTTCACTGCACCGAACGATGCCCTGGCTGGCGGCAGCTCTCTGAGCACCACCATCACCAAAGCTGACGGCGGCAACTACGAGAAGCTGGAGATCAGCGATAAACCCGCTGAAACCTCGGTTACCGATACTCCGGATACCACCACCCTTAGTGTGACCGCTACCGATACCGTGGCTGAGGGCGGCTCGATCGTTTACACCGCAACACTGACCAACGCCGCTGGCACTCCGGTCACGGTCACACTCTCCAACGGTGCCGTCATCACCATCGCCGCTGGCGCTACTTCGGGGACTGCAACCGTTGCCGCTCCTGCGGATGATGTTTACAAGGATGCCGGTAAGGTCGAAGTCACTATCACCAAGGCAGACGGTGGCAACTTCGAAAACCTGGTCACTAATCCAGCGCCTGCGGTCACCGATGTAACTGACACTATCGATACCAGCACCGTTTCGCTGACCGCTACGCCAAGCGTCGCTGAAGGCGGCACTGTGGTGTACACCGCGTCGGTCACCGCGCCAGTGACTGGCTCGCCAGTAGTAGTGACCCTGTCCAACGGTCAGACCATCACCATCCCGGTTGGCGAAAGCCAAGGTTCGGTGAACTTCACTGCACCGAACGATGCCCTGGCTGGCGGCAGCTCCTTGAGCACCACCATCACCAAGGCTGACGGCGGTAACTACGAAAAACTGGAAGTCAGCGACAAGCCGGCTGAGACCAGCATTACCGATACCCCGGATACAACGACGTTGAGCCTCACCGCCACCGGCTCCGTGGCCGAAGGCGGGTCCATCGTTTACACCGCGACCCTGACCAACGCGGCTGGCACGCCAGTCACTGTGACCCTGAGCAATGGCGCGGTGATCACCATCGCCGCAGGCGCCACCACTGGCACCGCCACCGTCGCAGCCCCAGCCGATGACGTCTACAAAGACGCAGGTAAGGTTGAAGCCACCATCACCAAAGCTGACGGTGGCAACTTCGAGAACCTGGTCACCAACCCAGCTCCGGCCGTCACCGACGTCACTGACACTATCGATACGTCGACTGTCAGCCTGACCGCGACCCCGAGCGTCGCCGAAGGTGGAACCGTGGTTTACACCGCGTCGGTTTCGGCTCCGGTTACAGGCTCACCAGTCGTCGTCACCCTGTCCAACGGTCAGACCATCACTATCCCAGTTGGCGAAAGCCAAGGCTCGGTGAACTTCACCGCACCCAACGACGCTCTGGCGGGCGGCAGCTCCTTGAGCACCACCATCACCAAAGCGGACGGTGGTAACTACGAGAAGCTGGAGGTCAGCGATAAGCCGGCTGAAACTTCAGTCACTGATACCCCGGACACCACGACGTTGAGCCTCACCGCCACCGGCTCCGTGGCCGAAGGCGGGTCCATCGTTTACACCGCGACCCTGACCAACGCCGCTGGCACACCAGTCACCGTGACCCTGAGCAACGGCGCGGTGATCACCATTGCCGCAGGCGCCACTTCAGGCACCGCCACAGTCGCCGCTCCGGCTGACGACGTGTACAAAGACGCCGGCAAAGTCGAAGCAACCATCACCAAAGCTGACGGTGGCAACTTCGAAAACCTGGTCACCAACCCAGCTCCAGCGGTGACTGATGTCACCGATACCATCGACACCAGTACCGTTTCACTGACTGCTACGCCAAGCGTCGCTGAAGGCGGCACCGTGGTGTATACCGCATCGGTCACCGCTCCGGTTACCGGCTCTCCGGTTGTGGTGACTCTGTCCAACGGACAGACCATCACTATTCCGGTTGGCGAATCGTCCGGCACCGTGAACTTCACTGCACCGAATGACGCCCTGGCTGGCGGTAGCTCTCTGAGTACCACCATCACCAAAGCGGACGGTGGCAACTACGAAAAGCTGGACATCAACGACAAACCCGCTGAGACCAGTGTTACCGATACGCCGGACACCACGACGCTGAGCCTGTCGGCCACCGACTCCGTGGCCGAGGGCGGCTCCATTGTCTACACCGCTACCCTGACCAATGCTGCAGGCACTCCGGTCACCGTGACCCTGTCCAACGGTGCAGTCATCACCATCGCCGCTGGCGCTACCTCGGGTACAGCCACCGTCGCCGCACCGGCTGACGACGTGTACAAGGATGCGGGCAAGGTCGAAGTCACCATCACCAAAGCTGACGGCGGCAACTTCGAGAACCTGGAAACCAACCCAGCGCCAGCCGTCACCGATGTCACCGACACCATCGATACCTCGACGGTGAACCTGACGGCGACTTCAAGCGTGGCCGAAGGCGGTACCGTGGTGTACACCGCGTCTGTGTCGGCGCCGGTGACCGGCTCGCCAGTTGTAGTGACCCTGTCCAACGGACAGACCATTACCATCCCGGTGGGCGAATCGTCCGGCACCGTGAACTTCACCGCACCCAACGACGCACTGGCAGGCGGCAGCTCCCTGAGCACCACCATTACCAAGGCTGACGGCGGCAACTACGAGAAGCTGGAGATCAGCGATAAACCTGCTGAAACCTCGGTTACCGATACGCCAGATACCACTACCCTGAGCCTGACGGCCACCGATTCTGTGGCCGAAGGTGGCTCGATTGTTTACACCGCCACGCTGACCAATGCTGCTGGCACACCAGTCACCGTGACCCTGTCCAACGGTGCAGTCATCACCATTGCCGCAGGCGCCACCACTGGCACCGCCACCGTCGCGGCCCCGGCCGATGACGTGTACAAAGACGCTGGCAAGGTTGAAGTCACCATCACCAAAGCCGACGGCGGCAACTTCGAGAACCTGGTTACCAACCCAGCGCCAGCGGTCACCGATGTAACTGACACTGTCGATACCAGCACCGTTTCGTTAACCGCTACACCAAGTGTCGCTGAAGGCGGCACCGTGGTTTACACCGCTTCGGTTACGGCTCCGGTTACCGGCTCGCCGGTTGTGGTGACTCTGTCCAACGGACAGACCATCACTATTCCGGTTGGCGAATCGTCCGGCACCGTGAACTTCACCGCGCCTAACGATGCACTGGCAGGCGGCAGTTCCCTGAGCACCACCATCACCAAAGCTGACGGTGGTAACTACGAGAAGCTGGAGATCAATGACAAGCCAGCTGAAACCTCGGTCACCGACACACCGGACACCACCACCCTTAGCGTGACTGCCACCGATACCGTGGCAGAAGGCGGTTCGATTGTTTACACCGCGACCCTGACCAACGCTGCCGGCACTCCGGTCACCGTGACCCTGAGCAACGGCGCGGTGATCACCATTGCCGCAGGCGCCACAACTGGCACCGCCACCGTGGCGGCACCGGCCGATGACGTCTACAAGGATGCCGGTAAAGTCGAAGTCACCATCACCAAAGCCGATGGCGGCAACTTCGAAAACCTGGTCACCAATCCAGCTCCGGCCGTGACTGATGTCACTGACACTATCGATACCAGCACCGTTTCGTTAACAGCGACCCCAAGCGTCGCCGAAGGCGGCATCGTCGTTTACACCGCGTCTGTGTCTGCGCCAGTGACCGGTTCGCCAGTTGTGGTGACCTTGTCCAACGGTCAAACCATCACCATTCCAGTCGGTGAATCCTCCGGCACCGTGAACTTCACCGCGCCGAATGACGCCCTGGCTGGCGGTAGCTCTCTGAGCACCACCATCACCAAAGCCGACGGTGGTAACTACGAGAAGCTGGAGATCAACGACAAGCCAGCTGAAACCTCGGTTACCGATACCCCGGACACCACTACTCTGAGCCTGAGTGCTACTGACTCGGTAACAGAAGGCGGATCCATCGTTTACACCGCGACCCTGACCAACGCTGCAGGGACTCCGGTCACTGTGACCCTGAGCAACGGCGCGGTGATCACCATTGCTGCCGGTGCCACTTCCGGCACCACCACCGTCGCAGCGCCGGCCGATGACGTGTACAAAGACGCCGGCAAAGTCGAAGCCACCATCACCAAAGCGGACGGCGGTAACTTCGAGAACCTGGTCACCAATCCAGCGCCTGCGGTCACCGATGTAACTGACACTATCGATACCAGCACCGTTTCCCTGACGGCGACTCCGAGCGTCGCCGAGGGCGGCATCGTCGTTTACACCGCGTCTGTGTCTGCGCCAGTGACCGGTTCGCCAGTTGTGGTGACCTTGTCCAACGGTCAAACCATCACCATCCCAGTTGGCGAAAGCCAAGGTTCGGTGAACTTCACCGCGCCGAATGACGCCCTGGCTGGCGGTAGCTCTCTGAGCACCACCATCACCAAAGCGGACGGTGGTAACTACGAGAAGCTGGAGGTCAGCGACAAACCGGCTGAAACCTCGGTTACTGATACACCAGACACCACGACTCTGAGCCTGAGTGCCACCGACTCCGTGGCCGAAGGCGGGTCCATCGTTTACACCGCGACCCTGACCAACGCTGCTGGTACTCCGGTCACTGTGACCCTGAGCAATGGCGCGGTGATCACCATTGCCGCTGGCGCCACTTCCGGCACCGCCACTGTTGCGGCGCCTGCCGACGACGTCTACAAGGATGCCGGCAAAGTCGAAGCCACCATCACCAAAGCCGACGGCGGTAACTTCGAGAACCTGGTCACCAACCCAGCACCTGCCGTGAC
>NZ_JAQQGK010000015.1:0-112018 GCF_028550695.1 Pseudomonas sp. BLCC-B112 | reverse complement strand
AGTAGGTCATCGTCAAGATTAAATTCCGAAACCCCAATTGCGAAAGCAATTGGGGTTTTGTTTTTGCGCGGAGAAAAAGCCAAGTCCTACAGCGACCAGAAAGGACATTGCCCACGCATAGCCCCACAACCGCAGTGAGGGCCAGCACCATTGATCACTCGTGATGGAAATCCCCTCAAAAACAGTGAGTGGTTTTTGCTATGGTGCAGCTCTTTTTAAGGACTTGAGTTCACCCGCACGGATCAGCGTCGACCTCTATTCAACGAGAAGTTGTAGCAATGCCCGAAGCGATTCCGATCAAGGACCACGAAAAAGAGAACCGCCTGGTCAACAAGCGCCTGCTCGCCTGCGCTATGTTGGTGGTGGCCATTACTTGCGCCTTGGTAGGGCGTATGTACTTCCTCCAAGTGGTGGAGTTCGACTATCACTCCACCGTCTCGGAAAACAACCGTGTCCACGTGCTGCCGATCACCCCGACCCGCGGGCTGATCTATGACCGCAATGGCGTGGTCCTGGCGGACAACCGCCCCAGCTTCAACCTGACCATCACCCGCGAACGCACCACCGATCTCAAGGGTGAGTTGGACACGGTGATCGACCTGCTGCACCTGCCGCCAGAGGATCGCACCTTGTTCGACAAGGAAATGAAGCAGGCTCGCCACCCCTTTGTCCCCGTGACCCTGTTCTACGAGCTCACCGAAGAGCAAATCGCCGTCCTTGCGGTCAACGAGTACCGCCTGCCAGGACTGGATGTGCAAGCCCAGTTCGTCCGCCATTACCCCATGGGCGCACACTTTGCCCACTCCATTGGCTACGTTGGGCGGATCAACGAGAAAGAAACCAAGACCCTGGACTCGGTGGAATACCGTGGCACCCAATCCATTGGCAAGACGGGCGTCGAGAAGTTCTATGAGTCCGAGTTGCACGGTCACGTCGGCTATGAAGAGGTGGAGACCAACGCCCAGGGGCGGGTCATGCGCGTGCTCAGACACACCGATCCTATCCCCGGGAAGAACATCGTCCTGAGCCTGGATATCAAGCTCCAGGAAGCTGCCGAAGAGGCCCTGGGGGACCGTCGCGGCTCAGTGGTGGCCCTCGACCCTGCCACGGGCGAAGTATTGGCCATGGTCAGTAAGCCAAGCTTTGACCCCAACCTGTTCGTCACCGGCATCAGCTTCAAGCAATACGCCGCGCTGCACGACTCCATAGATCGCCCGCTATTCAACCGGGTGCTGCGCGGCCTCTACGCACCGGGTTCCACCATCAAGCCAGAAGTGGCGATTGCCGGCCTCGACACCGGCGTGGTGACCGCCTCGACCCGAGTCTTCGATCCCGGTTACTACCAATTGCCGGACTTCGATCACAAATACCGCAACTGGAACCACAGCGGCGATGGTTGGGTTGATATGGACGCAGCGATCATGCGCTCCAACGACACCTACTTCTACGATCTGGCCCACAAGCTCGGCATTGACCGCCTGCACGACTACATGGCGATGTTCGGTCTGGGTCAGAAAGTCTCCCTGGACATGTTCGAGGAATCCCCCGGGTTAATGCCATCCCAAGACTGGAAGCGCGCCACCCGCCGCCAGCCCTGGTTCCCGGGGGAAACCGTGATCCTCGGCATTGGTCAGGGCTACATGCAGGTCACGCCGCTGCAACTGGCCCAGGCCACAGCGCTGATCGCCAACAAGGGCGTGTGGAACCGCCCGCACCTGGCCAAGACCATCGATGGCGTGGCTCCTGTGGATGAGCACCCGATGCCCAACATCCTGCTGAAGAATCCCCATGACTGGGATCAGGTCAGCCACGGTATGCAGATGGTGATGCACGACCCGCGGGGCATCGCCCGCGCTGCCGCCGCCGGTGCGCAGTACCGTATCGCCGGCAAGAGCGGCACCGCCCAGGTGGTGGCGATCAAGCAGGGCGAACGCTATGACCGCCTCAAGACCCGCGAGCGCAACCGCGACAACGCCCTGTTCGTCGGCTTTGCCCCCGCCGAGCACCCACAGATCGTGATCGCGGTCATGATCGAGAACGGTGAGGCCGGCGGCCGGGTCGCCGGGCCCGTGGTGCGACAGATCATGGACGCCTGGCTGCTGGACCAGAACGGCCACCTCAAGCCGCAATACGCTACACCCGCCAAGGCCTCTGGCGATCCCCACGTCTGAGTCGTTGCAACACCGGGCTGCCCGGCATCTTGTGAGTCCGCCCGAGCGTCCCTTGCGTCACTGAGCGGTGAGGCGTTCCTGCAGCAGCTCCAGGAACAGCACCTCGGCACGGCTCATGCGTTGTTCACGGTTCCACAGCAGATGGATGTCGACATCGGCGATGCCGTCGTGGGGCGGCAGGCGCCACAGCAGCCTGGCGTCGACATCGGCCGCCACCACATGCTCCGGCAGGCAGCCGATGCCAAACCCGGCGATCACCAGGCGCCGTACTTCCTCCAGGCTTGGCGAGGAGGCGACGATGCGCCCGCTGAAGCCTTGCTGGTCACGGAAGATGGTCAGTGGCGAGAGCATGCCGCCGATCTGGTCGCTGGTGAAACTGACGAAGTTCTCTCGCTGCAGATCGCCCTCGGCCACGTCCTGACGCCCGAACAGCGGGTGATGCTTGCCGCAAAAAAATGCGTAGCGCTGCCGCAGGAACAGCCGTTGTTCCAGGCGTGGCTGTGGCCGCCGATTAAGGCTCAGGCCCAGGGTCGCGGTCTTCTCCTGCAGGGCGCTGACGATATCCGAACTGCGCATCACCTCGACCTCCAGGTCGACGCGCGGATGCTGGCGATGGAAGTCGGCCAGAAAGTCATCGAAACGCTCATTGAAGATCCGGCTGATGATCAATAGTCGCACCTTGCCGATCACCTCGTCGGCGGGCTGCTCCAGCACGCTGCTGACCTGGGACATCTGGCCGTAGATTTCCCCGGCCAGGGCAAAGATCTGTTCGCCCACTTCGGTCAGGGCAAAGCGCGGCCCGCGTCGGGCGATCAACTGCCGCCCCAGCTGTTCTTCCAGGCGCTTGAGGGCTTGGCTCACTGCCGGTTGGGTCAGGTGCAGGCGCGCCGCTGCGCGACTGATGCTCAGTTCCTGGCCGATCACCCGGAAGGTGCGCAGCAGGTTCCAGTCGAGGCGGTCATTGAGCAGGCGTCGGGCATCGCGGTCGGACATGGCAGGGCTCTGGATCGGGATCTAGGCGAATAATAAGCCAGGATAATAATCGAGATAACCAATAGAAAATTGACTAATTATCTGGCGAAACGGATAAATCCCTCCCAGACAGGCGCCCACAGAAGCCCCTGCGCTTGACCCTTTCTCCTGCCACAAAAATAACCAAAGGAGCCAACCATGAAGCCTTCCGCTTCGCCGCAGCCACGCCGGGCCGCGGCCGCCGCCTTTATCGGCACCATGATCGAGTGGTACGACTTCTACATCTACGCCACCGCTGCGGCGCTGGTGTTCGGTGCCTTGTTCTTCCCCTCCGACGACAAACTGTTCAGCACCATGGCCGCCTTCGGGACCTTCGCTGTGGGCTTCTTCGCCCGGCCCCTGGGGGGCATCATCTTCGGCCATATCGGCGACCGTATCGGCCGCAAGAAATCCCTGGTCATCACCTTGCTGATGATGGGCGTGGTTACCGTGTGCATCGGCCTGTTGCCGACTTATGCACAGATCGGCGCCCTGGCCCCGGTGCTGCTGATCCTGCTGCGCATCGTCCAGGGCATTGCCGTGGGAGGCGAGTGGGGCGGGGCGGTGCTGATGGCCGGCGAACATGCGCCCAAGGGCCGGCGCAACTTCTTCGCCTCCTTCGCCCAATTGGGCAGCCCGGCGGGTTTGATTCTCTCGCTACTGGCCTTCAGCGCCGTGACCCGCCTGCCCGAGGACGCGTTGATGAGCTGGGGCTGGCGCCTGCCGTTCCTCGCCAGCGCGTTGTTGCTGCTGGTAGGCCTGGCGATTCGCCTGGGGGTCAACGAGTCGCCGGAGTTTCTCGCCAGCCGCGAGCAGGCGGCCAAATCGCTGCGCAAGGAACAGGCACCTGTGATGCAAGTGCTGCGCACGGCCTGGCGTCCGCTGCTGCTGTGCATCGGCGCCAATACCCTGGGGATCGCCGGGGTGTATTTCACCAACACCTTCATGATTGCCTACACCACCCAGCAACTGGAGATTCCCCGTTCGCTGATTCTCGAATGCCTGTTCGTGGTGGCGATCATCCAGTTCTGCATCCAGCCCCTGGCGGCCTGGACCGCCGAGAAAATCGGCGCCACGCGCTTTCTATGCCTGGTGTCAGTATTGGCCATGGCCTCGCCCTATCCGATGTTCGTCCTGGTGAGCTCCGGCCAGGCGCCACTGATGATCCTCGGCATCGCCCTGGCAGTGGTGTGCATGGCCTCCTTCTACGCGGTGATCGCCGGTTACGTCAGCGGCATGTTCGAGACGCGGGTGCGCTACACCGCCATCTCCCTGGCCTATCAAGTCTGCGGTGCCCTGGCCGGTGGCCTGACCCCGCTGATCGGCACCTGGCTGGCCCACAGGTTCATCGGCCAATGGTGGCCGATGGCGCTGTTCTACAGCCTGATCGCCGCGGTATCGCTGATCTGCGTGCTGGCCCTGTCGCGCCGTCACGCCCACGCCCATCGCCTGGAAATGGCGTCCCACGCTTGATTGTCCGGAGACACGATCGATGTTGAAAATCAATGGCCAACGCCTCTGGGCGAGCCTGATGGCCATGGCCGAAATCGGCGCCACCGCTCGCGGCGGTAGCTGCCGTCTGGCCCTGAGCGATGAGGACCGGGCCGGACGCGAACTCTTCGCCCACTGGTGCACAGAAGCTGGCATGACCCTGAGCGTCGACCCCATCGGCAACCTGTTTGCCCGGCGTCCCGGCAGTGACCCGCACGCAGCCCCAGTGATGATGGGCAGCCACCTCGACACCCAGCCCGAGGGCGGGCGTTTCGACGGTGTCTACGGCGTGCTGGCCGGCTTGGAAGTGCTGCGCACGCTCAATGATCTCGGAGTCCAGACTCGCAAGCCTCTGGAGCTGGTGGTGTGGACCAACGAGGAAGGCGCGCGTTTCACCCCGGCGATGTTCGGCTCGGCGGTGTTCACCGGGGTCATGTCCCTGGACGCCGCCCTGGCGGTGCGCGACGCCGATGGCATCAGCGTCGCCGAGGCCCTGCAACGCACCGGTTACGCCGGCAATCGGCCTTTGGGCGGGGCAGTGGATGCCTATTTCGAAGCCCATATCGAACAGGGCCCGATCCTTGAAGACAACGCCAAGAGCATCGGCGTGGTCAGTGGCGGTCAGGCGATCCGCTGGCTCGACGTTCAGGTTGAAGGCATGGCCGCCCACGCTGGCACTACGCCGATGCCACTGCGCAAGGATGCCCTGTATGGCGCCGCGCAGATGATCCTCGCCGTGGAGCAGGTGGCAGCGGATTTTGCCCCGCAAGGCCTGACCACTGTCGGAGAGCTGAGCGTTGCCAAGTCATCGCGCAATACCATTCCCGGGCGGCTGACCTTCACCGTCGACCTGCGCCACCACCATGATCAACAGATCGCCAACATGGAGCAGCAGGTTGAGGAACGCCTGGAACGCATTGCTCGGGAGCGCGGGCTCAAGGTCCGCATCGACCGCCATTGGCTGAGCCCGGCCACGCCCTTTGATGCCGAGTGCGTGGCGGCGGTGCAGCAGGCGGTGGATGGGCTTGGCTATCCTCAGCAGTCCATCGTCAGCGGCGCGGGCCACGATGCCATCCTGCTGGCGCGCTATTGCCCCACCGCCATGGTGTTCATTCCCTGTGTCGGAGGCTTGAGTCATAACGAAGCCGAAGATGTGTTGCCCGAGGACGTGTGCCAGGGCGCCGATGTATTGCTTAACGCCGTGCTGGCCCGTGCCGGCCGGGTGGCCTGAGGAGACTTTGATGCGCAGTTTTTTCCACCCTGAACAATTGCTTCACCATCCCCGCAGCTACTATTCCCGCGGCCAGATGCGCACGCCCCAGGAAGTCCCCGAGCGTGCCCAACGCCTGGTGCAGGCCGCGCACTCCCTCGGGTTCGAGGTCAGGCAACCCGAGGACGCCGGCCTGCAACCGCTGCAGGCAGTGCACGGCGCGCCGTACCTGGCATTCCTTGAAGAGGCCCATCGACGCTGGAAGGAAATCCCCGAGGACTGGGGCGATGAAGTCATGTCCAACATCTTCGTGCGCGAGCCCAATGCCCTGCGCGGCATCCTCGCCCAGGCGGCACGCTACCTGGCGGACGGCAGTTGCCCGGTGGGCGAGCAGACCTGGCGCTCGGCCTACTGGTCGGCCCAGAGTGCCATTGCCGGGGCCCGTGCCCTGCTGGATGGCGAGCCGGCCGCCTACGCTCTGTGCCGCCCGCCGGGGCACCATGCCCGGGCCGAAGCCGCTGGCGGTTTCTGCTACCTGAACAACGCGGCGATTGCCGCCCAGGTACTGCGGGAGCGGTTCGCCCGGGTGGCTGTGCTCGATACCGACATGCACCACGGCCAGGGCATTCAGGAAATCTTCTACGAACGTGCCGACGTCCTGTATGTCTCGGTGCATGGCGACCCGACCAACTTCTACCCGGGGGTGGCCGGCTTCACCGAGGAGCGTGGCAGTGGCGCGGGGGAGGGCTATAACCTCAACCTGCCGATGGCGCATGGCGCCAGCGAAGCGGATTTCCTCGCCCGCCTGGAACAGGCCCTGGCGGCAGTGAAGGATTTTGGTGCCGAGGTGCTGGTGCTGTCCCTGGGGTTCGACATCTACGAGCTCGATCCGCAAAGCAAGGTCGCGGTGACCCGAGACGGCTTCGCCATCCTTGGCCAGCGCATCCGCAGCCTTGGCCTGCCGTGTCTGATTGTCCAGGAAGGGGGTTACCACCTGGACAGCCTGGAAGACAACGCCCGCGCCTTCTTTGCCGACAGCGCCGCCTGGGCCCTCTAGGACCAGCCGGGCGGTGTTCCGCTCAATGCCCTTTTCGCCGGCAAGCCAGCTCCTGCAGCAGGGGCTGGGAGGAGGCGTGGGGTACTTGCCATTTGCTTTACGTTAACGTCAAGATGCTCAGGCGCCCATTCCACTGGCGCAGGTTTTGCTTGATCTCGAATGACAGGGTAAGCAATGCAGGGCTGCCCGATGATCCGGACAAAGCCCCTTTACTGCCCTCTGAACCCGGTGTAGACATTGACCACGGCTTGCGTGCCTCGCGCAATCCAAGGGAGTGGAGCGGGTACAGCGGGCGGACCGATTCGGAGCGCTTGATGACTCTTATAAAAACAACAAAGGGTGAGCAGCAACACGAAGCCCGGCTGGCCCGGGAGCGGCTGCACCTGGAAGGCGAGATCCCCGACGGGGTCCTGCGTGCGGAAATCGATGCCTCATGGCGACGCAGCCTCAGCCATGGCGTGCACTTTGGCAGTCAGCATCAACTGACCCTGGAATCCAGCGCGAGCCTCGAGGTGCTGCTGGCCAGCAACCGCCTGTTGCTGGACGCGGCAACCCCGGCCATCGACTACCTGACCCAGCATCAGGGCCAGGATGGCCTGATCATCCTCGCTAACGCCGACGCCACCATCCTGGCCATCGAAGGCCGGGCCGACCGGCTCAAGGACAGCGGCGTGCAGGACATCACCCTCGGCGCCTGCTGGAGCGAGGCCACCCGTGGCACCAACGCCCTGGGCACGGCCCTGGTGGAAGCCCGGCCGACCCTGATCGATTGCGGCGAACACTACCTGGATCGCCTCAGCCATTTCTCCTGCACATCGGTGCCCATCCAATGCCCCCAGGGCGAGATCCTCGGCGTTCTTGACCTGACCCGCGAAGGCCCCCTGGGCCGCGTTCAGGACAGCACCGCTCTGTTGTCCATGGCGGTCAGCCAGATCGAGGCGCGAGTGTTCCACGCGTCCTACCCGGAGCAGATCGTCCTGGCCTTCCACAGTCGTCGGCAATACCTCGAATCGCCCTGGCAAGGCCTGCTGGCCCTGAGCCTGGGCGGGCAGATTCTTGCGGTCAGCGGCCAGGCCTGCCAGTTGCTCAACACCCCGCGCGCGGCCCTGGTGGGGCGGCGTTGCGAAGAGTTCCTCGGGCTCGACGGCCTGCAACTGCTGGCCCGCCTGCAGCAAGGCGCCGTGGGCAGCCTGCAGACCGCCAAGGGCGAGCTGTTCTACAAGGCCCTGCGGGCGCCGCAGCCATCGCTGAACCTGCACCGCGCGCCCCGCAGCACACCGAAAGCCACGCCCATGCCCCAGGACCTGGAAGCCCTGGCCGGGGGCAACAGCCGCTACGCCCGCACCCTGCGCATGGCCCGCCAGGGCTTGGCCAACGGCTTGCCAGTGCTGTTGCTGGGAGAAACCGGCACCGGCAAGGAAGTCCTGGCCCGGGCCCTGCATCGTGCGGGCAGTCGTGCCGAGAAACCCTTTGTCGCGGTCAACTGCGCGGCGATTCCCGAAGGCCTGATCGAGTCGGAACTGTTCGGCTATCGCGAAGGCGCCTTCACCGGCTCGCGCCGCGGCGGCATGATCGGACGCCTGCAACAGGCCCACGGTGGCACCTTGTTCCTCGATGAGATCGGCGACATGCCCCTGGCCCTGCAAGCCCGCCTGCTGCGAGTGCTGCAAGACCGCAAGGTCGCGCCCCTGGGAGCCGGTGAGGAGCAGGACATCGACATTGCCCTGATCTGTGCCACCCACCGCGACCTCAAGCAGCAGGTGCAGGACCAGGCCTTTCGCGAAGACCTGTTCTACCGGGTCAACGGCATCAGCGTGCTGCTGCCGGCCCTGCGTGAACGCGAAGACCTGCAGCCGCTGGTGGACAGCCTGCTGGCCAGGCTCGGCGGCGCCGACGTGAGCCTCAGCGACGAACTGCGCCGGCTGCTGACGGACTACCACTGGCCGGGCAATATCCGCCAGCTGGAGATGGTCCTGCGCACCGCCCTGGCCCTGCGCGAAGAAGGCGAGTGCCACATCGGCCTGGAACATCTGCCCGACAGCATGCTCGACGATCTGCAGGCCAGCGAGCGGCCGCAGACCGGGAGCATCCGCGAGAACGAGCTGGAGCTGATCCGCAGTGCCCTGGACAACCATCAGGGCAATGTCTCGGCGGCTGCGGACGCCCTGGGCATCAGCCGCGCGACCCTGTACCGCAAGCTCAAGCAGTTGCGCGCCTGATGCGGCGCCTGATCACCCGGCTGGTGGACAGCCGCGACCCCCAGGCCCTGAGTGCCGCCCTGGGCTGGCTCTACAGTTTCGTGCGGCCCCATCGGCTGGCCATCGGCGGCCTGCTGGGGCTGTCGGTGTGCGCCTCGTTGCTGGTGCTGGTGCAACCCTGGCTGACCAAGCTGCTGATCGACGACGGCCTGCTGGCCCGGGACTTCTCCAAACTGGTGCTGATCGCCGGCTTGATGATCCTTGCCGGTCTGCTGGGCACGCTGCTGTCCGGGGTCAATCGCTACCTGCATACGCGCCTGTCCGGACGCATCCTGTTCGCCCTGCGCGACGACCTCTATCGCCATCTGCAACGGCTGTCGCCGAGCTTCTACGGGCAGCGGCGAATCGGCGACCTGATGTCGCGCCTGGACGGCGATGTGGCGGAGATCCAGCGCTTTGCCGTCGACTCATTGTTTTCCGCAGTGTCCAGCGTGATCGGTCTTGTCGTCGCCCTGGCCATGCTCCTGACCCTGTCCTGGCAACTCTCGCTGCTGGCCCTGGTGTTGATTCCCCTGGACGTGCTCTGGCTGCGCTGGATGCGGCGCAAGGTGGAGCGCGATGTACGCCAGTTGCGCGAGCGTTCCGCGGACATGTCCTCGTTCATGGTGGAAACCCTGCCAGTGATGAAATTCATCCAGAGCGCCGGCCAGCAGCAACGAGAGGCTCAGCGCCTGGACCGCCTCGGCCAGGGCTACATGAACCAGTTGCTCAAGCTGCAGGTCACCGAGTTCTTCACCCAGGCGGTGCCCGGCACCCTGACCTCATTGTCCCGGGCTTGCGCCTTCCTGATTGGCGGTTACTGGGTGGTGCAGGGCACCTGGCAACTGGGGGCGCTGATTGCCTTCTCCACCTACCTGGGCATGGCGGTGGGACCGGTGCAGAGCCTGCTGGGACTGTATGTGGCGATCCAGCGCATGACCGTGAGCCTGGGCCGGGTCATGGAGCTGCGCGGCGAGGAGCCGGGCATCAGCGCCCCCACGGCGCCGTTGCCGGTGCCGGACAATGGCGAGCTGCACTTCAAGGATGTGCACTTCAGTCATCCGGGGCGCGGCTCGACCCTCAAAGGCATCGAAGCGCGGATTCCCTACGGCCTCAAGGTGGCCCTGAGCGGCACTTCGGGGGCCGGTAAAAGCACCTTGATCGACCTCTTGCAGCGCCACCACGACCCTCAGTCCGGGCAGGTGCTGCTGGGGGGCATCGATCTGCGTCAACTGGACCTGGCGCAACTGCGCCGCCAAGTGGCGGTGGTCAGCCAGGACATCGTGCTGTTTCGCGGCAGCCTGGCGGACAACCTGGCCTACAGCGTGCCCGCTGCCAGCCGCGAGGCCGTGGCCGAAGTGGCACGGCTGGCGCAACTGCAGGGGCTGATCGAGTCCCTGCCCGAGGGCCTGGACAGCCCCCTGGGCGAGCGTGGCCAGCAGCTGTCCGGCGGGCAGAAACAACGCATCGCCATCGCCCGGGCCCTGCTGCAGGACCCGATGATCCTGGTACTGGACGAAGCCACTTCGGCGGTGGACGAAGCCACCGAGCGCGAGGTGATCGAAGCCATCGACCGCCTGTTCGCCGGGCGCACGCGCATCCTGATCAGCCACCGGCCTTCGACCCTGGCCGACGCTGACCTGCGCTTCGAGTTGCTGGACGGAGTATTGCACAGCGTGGTGGTGGCCCATGAAGCCTGAGCTGCGCATCGGCGTGATCGACAGCGGCCATGCCCCCCATCAACGGGTGGCGGCCGGCCGGCGTTTCTTTCTGCTGGCGCAAGGCTTGGGCGAGGGCGAGTTGCAGCAGGACGCCCTTGGCCATGGCAGCGCGATCATCGAGGCCATCGAGCAGCGCGCGCCCGATGCCCAGCTGTATCTGGCCCAGGTGTTCGATCAGCGCGGGGTGACCAGCGCCGCGCAAGTCAGTGCCGCCCTGTATTGGCTGCTGGAACAGGATGTACGCCTGATCAACCTCAGCCTCGGGCTGCGCCAGGATCGCGATTCACTGCGCGCCGCCTGCGCTGAGGCCGTGGCACGCGGCGTGCTGCTCTGCGCGTCCAGCCCGGCCCAGGGCGAGCCGGTATTCCCGGCCCGCTATCCCGGCGTGTTGCGGGTTACCGGCGATGCGCGTTGCAGTGCGCAGCAGTGGTCCTGGCTGAACACGGCCCAGGCCGATTTCGCCGCCTGCGTGCGCGCCGCCCGCCCGGGGCCATCCGGTGCCAGCCTGGGCTGTGCTGCCTTGAGCGGGCATATCGCCGCCTACCTCAAGACCCAGCCCGGCGCGAGCAATCTGCAGGTGCGCCAGTGGCTGCAGGAGCAGGCCGCCTACCAGGGGCCCGAGCGCCGGAGCGTGCCATGCAACCGATCCTGATCCTGGGAGCAGGGCCGGCCGGCGCGGCGGTGGCCCTGGGGCTGCGGCGCCTCGGTTACCCGGTGACCCTGATCAGCGACTGGCGGCGTTTTCCGGCGCTGGAAGGGGTCTCGCTGCGGGTGCTGGAAGCCTTGCGCGGCGCCGGTCTGGAGTCGGCACTGGCCCAGGCCCTGCATCCTTCCCAGCGGCAAGTGGCGTGGAACGGCGCGCAGCATGCGCAGAACATCGAATACCTGCTGGATCGACCAACATTCGACCGTGGCCTGCGCGATGCCCTGCATCAGGCCGGGGTGACGCTGATCCACGGCCGTGTACTTAGTGTGCAGTCCACTGCGCTCGGGCACCGGGTGCAGGTGCAGGGGCACGAGGAGCAGCTCGGCGAGTTCCTGGTCGAAGCCCGCGGGCGTCAGGCGCCTGCGCTGGACAAGGCACTGCAGCACGGCGTCGGGAATGGCCGGCGTGGCCCGGAAACCCTCAGCCTGCTCAACCGCTGGCAAGGGCCGTCTGGCACTGCCGCCAGTGCCGTGCACAGCCTGGAGGACGGCTGGGCCTGGATGGCCCGGCGCAGCGACGGCCAGTGCTACTGGCAACTGACCCTGGATGTGGCCAGCGCCGCACTGCCGGGCAAGGCGCAGTTGCTGGAGTACTGCCGCCAGCGCCGTCAGGCGTCTGCCCTGGCCGCGGATTTTTTTGCCGGGGGTGCCGAACAGGATCTGCAGCTGCACGCCCGTAGCAGCACGGCGATTCTCTGCCCCCAGGTGTGCGGCGCTCACTGGCTGCGGGTCGGGGATGCGGCCATGGCGGTGGACCCGCTGTCAGGCAATGGCATCTTCCAGTCTCTGTCCTCGGCCCTGCAGGCGCCGGCGGTGATCAACACCCTGTTGCAGCGTCCGGAGCGCAGAGCCCTGGCCGGGCGCTTTCATCAACAACGGGTGGAGCAGCTGTTCCTGCGGTTTGCCCGCATCGGCCGGGATTTCTACGCCGACGAGCAGCGCTGGCCCGAGCAACCGTTCTGGCAGGCCCGCCGGCACTGGCCGGACCAGCAGCCGGCGCACGCGGCCGTGGACTTTGCAGCCTTGCGTATCGAGCACGCCCCGGTACTGCGCGATGGCCTGGTGGATGAGGCCGAAGTGGTGATCACCCCGGACCAGCCCCTGGGCATCTGGCATGTGCAGGGCGTGGAGCTGGCGCCGTTGTTGCGCCGCTTGCAGCACCAGCCCCCGAGCCAGGCCCTGGCGGACCTGAGCCCGGAGCAGGGGCGGGTGGTGCGGGGCTGGTTGCTGGCCCAGGGCTACCGACCTTAGGACCCATTCGCCGGCAAGCCGGCTCCTACGTGGATGCCACCCCGTAGGAGCGAGCTTGCTCGCGAACCGCCCCGCGGCCATCCCGCGTCGTCATCCCTGGAATCATCCCTGGCGTCATCCGGCAGGCCACGGGCGTTCGCCCTGGCCGTGGATCAGAGCTTGATCAGCACCGATTTCAGTTCGGTGTAGTGCTCGATGGCCGCGTGGCCCATTTCCCGGCCGAGCCCGGACATCTTGTAGCCGCCAAACGGCAGTGCCGGGTCCAGGGCGCTGTGGCAGTTGACCCACACCGAGCCGGACTTGATCTTCGGAATCATCCGGTGCACCGCTGCCAGATCGTTGGACCAGATGCTTGCGCCCAGGCCATAGGGGCTGTCGTTGGCCATGCGCAGGGCGTCGGCCTCGTCGTCGAAGGGAATCGCCACCAGCACCGGGCCGAAGATTTCTTCCTGGACCAGCGAGTGTTTCTGGTCGACATCGACGATCACCGTCGGTTTGACGAAATACCCCGGGCCGAACTGCTCGCCGCCACAGGCAATGGTGGCGCCGCTGTCCCGGCCCATCTCGATGTAGCGGTAGACCCGTTCCTGCTGGCGCGCGGAAATCAGCGGGCCCATCTCGACGCTGGCGTCCAGGCCGTTGCCCAGCTTCATGGCATTGGCGATGCCGGCAATGTCGGCCACCACGTTGTCGAAGTGCTTGCGCTGCACATACAGCCGCGAACCGGCGCAACAGACCTGGCCCTGGTTGAAGAAGATCGCACTGGCGGCCCCGGCGGCGGCACTGCCCAGGTCGGCGTCGGCCATGACGATGGTCGGCGATTTGCCCCCCAGCTCCAGGGTGACCCGGGTCATGGAGCCCATGGCGATCTTGCCGATTTCCTTACCCACGGCGGTGGAGCCGGTGAAGGTCAGTTTGTCCACCAGAGGGTTGTGGGTCAGGGCGCTGCCGGCGGTGATGCCGGTGCCGGTGACCACGTTGAACACGCCGTCGGGGTAACCGGCTTCCTGTACCAGTTCTGCCAGTTTCAACGCACTGAGCGGGGTTTCATCCGCCGGCTTGAGCACCAGGGTGCAACCGGTGGCCAGGGCCGGGCCGAGTTTCCAGCAGGCCAGCAGCAAGGGGAAGTTCCAGGCGACGATGGCGCCGACCACGCCCAGCGCTTCGCGACGGATGAAACTGTGGAATTGATCGTCGGGCATCAGCGGCAGCGAAACCTCGACGCTGGTGCCTTCGATCTTGGTGGCCCAGCCGGCCATGTAGCGCAAGAAGTCGATGGACAATTGCACGTCCATGGCCTGGGCCACAGCGGCGCTCTTGCCATTGTTCAGGCATTCCAGCTGGGCCAGCAGCTCGGCGTCGCGCTGCATCAGGTCGGCGAGTTTCCACAGCAGGTTCTGCCGCTCCCGGGGACGGGTGCGGGTCCAGGGCGAGTCGTCGAAAGCCTGGCGCGCTGCCAGCACTGCGCGATCGACATCGTCCACCGTGGCCCGGGGCACCAGGCACAGCTGTTCGCCGGTGGCGGGGTTGCGCAGGGGCATGGTCTGGCCATCGGCGGCCTCGACCCAGTGGGCACCGATCAACATGCGCGGGGCGCGCTGGATAAACGCCGTGGTAGCGGCGAGCAGTGGGGCAATAGCCATGGCGAAGCCTCTTGTTGTAGGTGAGGCAGGGGCTTTCGCAATGGCTATGCCAGTTCCGTCGTGGGGGCGTGGCCTCGGGATTGCGGGGGCTTGGGCGCGCTGCCGAGGCTGGCGCGGCGGTGGCTTTTCGCAAACTGCGACAGCCCGGTGAGATTCAAGAGACGCACCGGTTCGTCGGTCTGGGCCCATGACCGCAAGCCTGGAGCGAAGCGGCTCAGAATGAAAGTTGACCATTTCGCGATAATTGAAAGGAGGTTCTCGTTAGACGGTCGCCAGTGAGGGTTTCTACAGTAGCCGCTTTGAATCCGTGAGTACTTCCCATGCCCATTTACCCAAGGCCTGCATGGGCCCTGTGCGCCCTGTTGGCCGGCTGCACCCTGGGGCCGGAGCAGCCGCCCGGCAGCACCGTGCCCCTGCCTGTGAGCGGTCTGGATATGCACGCCGAGCAGGGGCTCGACCAGTGGTGGCAGCTCTACCGTGACCCGGATCTGAACGCCGCGGTGCAAGAGGCCCTGAGCCAGAACCGCGATCTGCGGATGGCCGCGGCCAACCTGCTGCAGGCCCGGGCGCTGCTGCGCGAGACCGATACCCTGCGTCAGCCCGCCACCCAGGTGACGGCCCGGGCCGGCTACGGCAGTACCGCGGATGACCAGCTGGAAGCCGCCTTGCAGGACAGCGAGCGGATTCGCACCGGCAGCCGCTATGGGCTTGGCCTGGATGTGCAGTGGGAGGCTGACTTGTTCGGCCGTTTGCACGGTCTGGCGGATGCTGCCCGGGCCGATGCCGAGGCGGCGCGTGCCGCCGAAGATGGCCTGCGGGTGGTGGTGGCCGCGGAAACCACCCGCGCCTGGTTGCAGGCTTGCAGCTACGGCCAGCGCCTGCAGGTGGCCGGCGAGTCCCTGGCGCTGGTGGAGCAGGGCCGGGCCCTGAGCGCCCAGCTGTATCAGGCCGGCGCCGCAGTAACCCTGGATGTGGTGCGCGCCGAGGGCCTGGTGGGCCAGGTGCAGGCCAGCCTGCCGCCGTTGCAGGCCGGGCGGCAGCGGGCCCTGGCGGAACTGGCGGTATTGCTCGGGCGTCCCCCGGGCGATGCACCGGCGGCGGCCAAGGCTTGTCACCAGGCCCCGCGCCTGGGTTCGCCCATGCCTCAAAGCGATGCCTTGGCCATGCTGCGCCGGCGTCCCGATGTGAGTCAGGCCGAGCGTCGGCTGGCGGCGGCCACGGCGCGCATCGGCGTGGCCCGGGCCGATCTCTATCCGCGGGTCAGCCTGGGGGCTGGTGTCTACACGTCGGCGCACCAGCCCTCGGGTTTCGACGAGCGCGACGCTTCGGTCTGGCAATTGGGGCCGCTGCTGTCCTGGAGCTTGCCCAACCTCAATGCCGCCCGCGCGCGCATCGCCCAGGCCGACGCCCGGGAAAGCGCGGCACTGGCGGATTTTGACCGCAGCATCCTGGCGGCCTTGAAGGAACAGCAGCAAGCCTTGAGCGACTACCAGGCCGCATTGCAGCGCCAGGGGGCCCTGCACCTGGCGGCCGAGCGCGACCATCAGGCCTTGCACCTGGCCGGGCTGGCCCGCGCGGCCGGTGCTTCCAGCGCCCTGGATTACCTCGACGCCCAGCGCAGCGCCGTGCGCACCCGGGCCGCGGCGGCGCAGGCCGATGCGGCGGTGATCGATACCCAGGTGCTGGTGTTCAAGGCCCTGGGCGGTGGCTGGCGCAGCGCGCCGCCGATTGTCCTGCCGCCGCCGAACCGGGCGGCGGCCAACCTTTTCCTGCGAACTTCCGACGAGCCTGTGCAATGACCCAGAACCCTGTTTCCGCTTCTCCGGCGCAAGCCGTCACCCGCCGTCGCTTCCTCGGTTATGCCGGGTTGGCGCTGGTGTTGTTGCTGATCCTCGCCTGGTGCCTGAACTGGTGGTTCAGCGGGCGTTTCCAGGTGGAGACCGACGACGCTTACCTGCGGGCGGACATCGTCACCATCGCGCCACGGGTGGCCGGTTACCTGGCCGCGGTCGAGGTCCAGGACAACCAGCCGCTCAAGGCCGGCGACCTGCTGGCACGGATCGATGACAGCGACTATCAGGCCCGGGTCGAACAGGCCGAGGCGGCGCTGCGCGAGGCCCTGGCCGAACAGCGTGCCGGGCAGGCGCGGCTGGCCAATCTCAAGGCCCGTCAGCAACAGCAACAGAGCCTGATCGCCGAGGCCCAGGCCCGGGTCGGCGCTGCCGAGGCCGAGGCGCAACGGGCCGGCCAGGAAGGGCGGCGCCAGCAGCACCTGGCCAGCCAGCAGGTCAGCAGCGTGCAGCAACTGGAAAACGCTGCGGCCTTGGCGCGTCAGGCCGATGCCGCGCTGGGTGCGGCCCGGGCTACGCTGGCGGCGCGGCGCCAGCAGGTGCAGGTGCTCGATACCGAGCAGCAAAGCGCCCGGGCGCAACTGGACAAGCTCGCAGCGGGCGTGGCCCGGGTCAGTGCCCAGCGGCAGCTGGTCCGTATCGATCTGGCGCGCACCTTGATCCGCAGCCCGGTGGACGGTATTGCCGGCCAGCGCCGCCTGCGTCTGGGGCAGTACGTCGAAGTCGGCGCGCCGCTCTTGGCGGTGGTGCCTGAGGACGCCTATGTGGTGGCCAACTACAAGGAAACCCAGGTTGACGGCATGCGCCCTGGGCAGCCGGCGCGGGTCGAGGTCGATGCCTTGGGCGGCCACGTGCTGCTGGGCCGGGTGGAGAGTTTTGCCCCGGCCTCCGGCGCCGAATTCGCCCTGCTGCCGGCGGACAACGCCACCGGCAACTTCACCAAGATCGTGCAGCGCATGCCGGTGCGCATTCGTCTTGATCCGGGGCAGGCGCGACAGGCGGAACTGCGCCCCGGAATGTCGGTGGTGGTGAGCGTGGATACCCGTCATGACTAGTGCCCAGGCGGTACAGGACACAGCGGGCGAGGCGGGCGCGCAGGCGATTTCCCTGCGCACCTGGGTGGCGGTGCTGGGCAGCGTGGTGGGCTGCTTCATGGCCGGGATGAACGTGCACGTGACCAACGCTTCATTGCCGGACGTGCGGGGTTCCCTGGGCGCCACCTTCGAGGAGGGCTCGTGGATCACCACCGCCTACCTGGTGGCGGAGATCATCATCATTCCCATGACCGGCTGGCTGGTCTCGGTGTTTTCCATGCGCCGGGTGCTGATGGTGGGCACCGCCGGTTTCGTGCTGTTCTCGATTGCCTGCTCCCTGGCACCGACTATCCACAGCCTGATCTTCGCCCGGGTGCTGCAAGGGGCCTTTGGCGGGGTGCTGATTCCCTTGTCGTTCCAGCTGATCGTCACCGAGCTGCCGGCGGCCCGGCACCCCATGGGCATGGCCCTGTTCGCCGTGGCCAACAACGTGGCCCAGGCGGCGGGGCCGTCCCTGGGCGGCTGGCTCACCGATGCCTATTCGTGGCGTTGGATCTTTTACCTGCAAGTGCCACCGGGGCTGTTGCTGCTGGCGGCCATCGGCTGGTCGGTGCGGCCCCAGCCCATGGTCCTGGCAACGTTGCGCCACGGTGACTGGGGCGGGATCGCCAGCATGGCCGTGGGCCTCTCGGCGTTGCAGATCATGCTGGAGGAGGGTGGCCGCCATGACTGGTTCGCCTCGGGCTTCATCCTCAACTGCGCGGTCCTGGCCACGGTCGGCCTGCTGGCCTTCGTGGCCATCGAACTGCGCCGCGAGCAGCCGCTGATCAACCTGCGCCTCTTGGGCCGCTACAACTTCGGCATCGCCAGCCTGATGCAATTCACCTTCGGTGCGGTGGTGTTCGGCGTGGTGTTCCTGGTGCCCAACTACTTTGCCCAGATCCATGGCTACAACGCCC
Organism: Pseudomonas sp. BLCC-B112; assembly: GCF_028550695.1. Classification (NCBI taxonomy): domain Bacteria; kingdom Pseudomonadati; phylum Pseudomonadota; class Gammaproteobacteria; order Pseudomonadales; family Pseudomonadaceae; genus Pseudomonas; species Pseudomonas sp. BLCC-B112. The sequence goes on along the minus strand of NZ_JAQQGK010000015.1, from coordinate 93,678 downwards.
GGCAGATCGGTTTGATGATGATCCCCTACGGCCTGATCCAGTTCGTCATGTCGTTCGCCACCCCGCGCCTGATGCGCTGGACCAGTGCCCGCACCATCATCATTGCCGGCTTCGCCATCACCGGCATCGGCTGCCTGATGAACATCCACCTCAACCCCGATGCCTCGGTCAACGTCATCGTGCCGTCGCTGGTGGTGCGCGGTATCGGCCAGTCGCTGGTGGTGGTGGCGCTGGGGGTGATGGCGATCCAGGGGCTGGAAAAGGATCAGGTGGGTTCGGCCTCCGGGCTGTTCTCCATGGTGCGCAACGTGGGTGGGGCGATTGGTATCGCGCTGTCCAGCCAGATCGTGCTGGAGCGCGAGAAGCTCCATGCCCAGCGCATTGGCGAATCCATCAACCTGTTTGCCCAGGCCACCCAGGAGCGTTTGCTGGAGCTGGTGCGGCTGCTGGCCCAGGCGCCGGTGGAGTCCGCCAGGGCCCTGCACTCGGCGGCGCTGGCGCCGTTGCGTCAGCAAGCCCTGGGCCTGATGGACAAGGTGCTGCACCGCGACGCCTTGCTGCTGGCCTACAGCGATGCCTTCCTGCTGGCGGGGCTGGCCATGCTGTTGTGCGTGGTGGCCGGCCTGCTGCTGCGCCGGGTCTGAGCCTTCAGCGGTAGAACTCCGACGGCGGTGTGCCGAACTGGCGCTTGAAGGCGGCAGCGAAGGCGCTCTGGCTGTCGTAGCCGTGTTGCAGCGCCACTTGCACCACCGGCATGCCCTCGGCCAGGCATTCCAGGGACATCAGCAGGCGCGCCTGCTGGCGCCAGCGGCCAAAGGTGATGCCGGTGTGGCGCTGGAACTGGCGATGGAAGGTCTTGGCGCTCATGGCCAGGCAGTCGCTCCATTGCTCGGCGGTGCGATTGTCCGCCGGGTCGTCCGCCAGCGCCTGGCACACCCGCAGCATGCGTGGCTCATGGGGCCAGGGCAGGCTGAACGGCAGCACCGGCAGCGAGCGCATCTCATCGAGGATCAGGCGCATCAGGCGGCCGTCGCGGCTGTCCGGCGCATACTGGGTGCCGACCTGGGCGGCGGCCAGGATCAACTCGCGCAACAAAGGCGAGACCTCGATCACGCAGTCATGCTCGGGCAGGCCATCTATGGCATCAGCGTTGATGAACAGGCTGCGCATGCGCACTGCGCCGCGCATCCGCACCCGGTGTTCGACGCCCGCCTGCAGCCACACCCCGCGACTGGGCGGTACCACCCAGCGTCCGGATTCGGTGTCGATCACCAGCACGCCTTCGATGGCATAGGCCAGTTGTGAGCGAGGGTGACTGTGGGCCGGTATTGCATGGCCGTTGGGGTAATCCACGGCGATGCTGGTGACCGGCAGCGCCAGGCTATCGATGGACGAGACAACCAGCAGATCGGACATGCAGCGCAGCGCCTCCGGAGCGGAAGGGATCATGGGGCGACCATCATAAATTCAAATGTCCATTTCGCGACAATAAAAGGCTGTTTAGCGCAGTACATTCAGGTGACAGCCCCCTAGACTGCCAGTCATTCCTTTCTTCCAGACGGTTGCCACCGCCCATGAATCCCCGCTTGCTGACCCTGCTACTAGCCCTACCCCTGCCTTACGGCCGGGGTCTGCCGGTGCTGCCAGGAAGCTGGCACCCAGGCTGATCTCCCCCAGACTCCGGCCTCGAAGCGCTTTCCATGCTGAAAGCGGGGGAGATCCATCGCCTTCTCCATGCTTCTTTCGAGGTCAGTATGCTCACCCATCCCCATACCAAATATCGTGCCCTTGCCCCTGTGGACCTGGACTCGCGCCAGTGGCCGTCACGCACCATCACCCAGGCTCCGATCTGGCTCTCCACCGACCTGCGCGATGGCAACCAGGCGCTGTTCGAGCCGATGAACCGCGAGCGCAAGTTGCGCCTGTTCGAGGAGCTGGTGCGCCTGGGCTTCAAGGAAATCGAAGTGGGATTCCCCGCCGCCTCGCGTACCGATTTCGAGGTGGTTCGTGAGCTTGTGGAACAGCAACGGATTCCCGCCGACGTCACGCCCATGGTGATGACCCAATTGCGTGAGGACCTGATCCGCGAAACCGTACGCAGTGTGCAGGGCGCGCGCCGGGTCATCGTCCACCTGTACAACGCCATCGCCCCCGTTTGGCGGCGGGTGGTGTTCGGGCTTTCGGTGGACGAGGTCGAGGCCCTGGTGGAGCGCCATGTAAGGCTGTTGCGCGAGTTGACCGACCAGCAGCCGGAAACCCAATGGGTGTTGCAGTACTCCCCCGAAACGTTCTGCATGGCCGAGCTTGAGGTGTCGCTGCGCATGTGCAACACCGCGATCCGCACCTGGGACGCCGGCCCCGGGCGCCCGATCATCATCAACTTGCCGACCACCGTCGAGGTGGCGACCGCCAACGTCTTTGCCGACCAGATCGAATGGATGCACAAGCGCCTGGAGCGCCGTGATCAGGTGACGTTGTCGGTGCACCCGCACAACGACCGGGGCACCGGCGTGGCCTGCGCCGAGCAGGCGCTGCTGGCCGGGGCCCAGCGGGTCGAGGGTTGCCTGTTCGGCAATGGCGAGCGCAGTGGCAACCTGGATCTGGTGACCCTGGCCCTGAATCTCTATACCCAGGGCATCAGCCCCGGGCTGGATTTTTCCGATATCGCTGCGGTGGCCCGGGTCGCCGAGGCGTGCACGGCGCTGCCGATCCACCCGCGCCATCCCTATGTCGGCGATCTGGTGTTCACCGCCTTTTCCGGCTCGCACCAGGACGCCATTGCCAAGGGCTTTGCCGCCCAGGCGGCCGACGGTTTCTGGGAGGTGCCCTACCTGCCCATCGATCCGCAGGACCTGGGGCGGACCTACGACAGCATCGTGCGCGTCAACAGCCAGTCCGGCAAAGGTGGAATCGCCTTCCTGCTGCAGCGCGACCACGGCATCGTCATGCCTCGGCGCATGCAGATCGAATTCAGCGCCATCGTGCAGAAGCTGGCCGATGCCAGTGATGCCGAGTTGAGCAGTGACGCTTTATGGGAGGTGTTCCAGCGCACCTATCTGGCTTGCACAGAGGCAACGGCCGGCCTGCAGTATCTCGGTCACCGATTGTTCGATGCCCCCGAGGGGCAGGGCATCGAGTTGCGGATCGCCATCCCCGGAAACCCGGCGCTGTGCTTGCGTGGAGTGGGCAACGGACCTGTCGCCGCGACCTCGGCCGCCCTGGGCTTGCCGCTACGCATCGACAGTTTTGAAGAGCGCAACCTGGCAGCAGGGGCCGATGCACAGGCGCTGGCCATTGTTGAAGCGGCGTGGCCAGGGGTTGCCGGTTCCCGCTTTGGCGCCGGGTGCCATGCCAACACCGTCACCGCTTCGGTGCAGGCGGTGATCAATGCCGCGGCGCGGTTTTATCCGGAACGAGTGCTGAGGTTCACCCCAGCCTCGGAATCCGTCCTGGAGCCCGCGACTCGCTGAGCGACTCAGGTCCGTGGCCGGCCCTTTGTTGTGCCGGCCGCTGGATGCCCGGACAAAAAAAAGCCCGCTATAGAGGCGGGCCAAATGGGATTCGTTCAGGAGTGGCCATCAATCTAAGGGAGGCGAGGTGAAAGTCCTGTGAAAAAAAGGTCGTGCTGAGGAAAAAGCCTAAAGTCATTTGTCCAGATCGCACGGCGTTTTAGGATCTGTCCGATAGGACCGTCCCCAGCACCTGCGTATATTCCTCCCTGCTCGCCCAGCCAAAGGGGGTACTTCGGCTTAGGTGCCACTGCCGAAGTGATGGGCGAGCACTTTTTTCTTCCTGCTTTTTCCTGCTTCTCGTTTCCCACCTGTTTGCTTCCCAGCTATCGCTCCTCACCTGTTGTTTCCGCTCTGATTGGCCTGCGCCAACCGTCCCGCTGCACGCTCCAGCGACATTCCTTTCAAGACCTGATCCATGCTCAGTGCCTTTATGGGTGCCCGGCTGCGTGGCGGCCCGTCCTTCAGGCCAGGTTGAGGCGGCGATGAATCTCGGCCCACAGTTGCGGGTCGTCGAAGTCCTGGATCACCCGATGGGCGCCGGCATCCAGCAGGGTCTGTGGTTGCTGGCTGGTGGCCAGGCCGAAGGTGCAGATGCCAGCCTTGACCGCGGCGGTCAGCCCGGGGACCGAGTCCTCGAAGGCCAGGGAATGCTCGGCCCTGGCTTGCAGGCATTCCAGGCCGCTGAGGTAGGGCAGGGGATCGGGCTTGGCCCGGGGCAGTTCCTCGGCCACCAGGACCGTCTGGAAACGCTCCTCAAGGCCCAGCACCTTGAGCATGTGCTCGGCGTTGGCCCGCGGGGCGTTGGTCACCACACACACGCCAATGTCGTGCTCGGCGGCAAAGTCCAGCAGGCGCAGCAGGCCGGGCATGGGTTTGAGTTGGGGGGACAATTGACGAAAACGCACTTCCTTGCGTTCGGCGAAGGCTTCATGTTCCGCCACGCTGCGCTCGGGGAACAGGTAGCGGCACATGTTGGCGTTGGCCTGGCCACTGACGTGGGCGGCGAACTCTTGCTCGGTGAACACCCGGCGGTCTTCTTCCCACAACAACTGTTGCAGGGCCAGCAGGTGCAGGGCGTCAGTGTCGGTCAGGGTGCCATCGAGGTCGAAAAGCAGAGCGTTGAGCATGGGACAGTTCCTGTCGGGCCCCATCCGGGCCGGTTGGCTGAATCGATCAAGCCCGCATCCTAGCAGGCTTGATCCCAACCGTGACCGGTGGCCTCAGCCCTGAGCGTTGTCGCCTTCGCCCTGGTCTTCTTCTTCGTCCGGTTGCGGGCAGTGCTCCTGCGGGTTGGCCGGCCACAGCACCTTGTCCTGGCCGTCACGCACCTGCTCGGCGCCGCATTCTACCTGGCTGACCTGGAAGCTCGGGGTGCCGTCCAGGCGATACAGGGCCTTGAGGCTGCGGGTCTGGTCGTCGCCCAGGCCTTCCACGGCATAGCCGAAGATCGCGCCGCGGGCTTGGTCCACCACCAGTTCCTGCCACTTGCTGGCGATCAGGCGCTTGCCCTTGAGGTCATACAGGGCCGAGGTGGCCAGGGGCGAGGTGTCGTCGGTGGCCAGCAGGTAGTGGCCGCTGGCATCCAGATGGATGTCGACGTACTGGCCCGGCTCCACCAGCACCTTGCCGCTGGCGTCCATCAGGCCCACGGTGCGCACTTGGGTGGCCTGGCCGAACAGGGTGGCCTGCTTGGTCGGGCTGTTGGCGGTGCTGAACACGAACAGGTCGGCGTTGATCGCACCGATCTGGGCGTAGGTGGGCTTGAACAGCTCGACGCCCTTGTCCACATCGAAGATGCCGAAGGTGGCGCTGAACACGTTCTGCAGCACCGCGACCTGGTTCAGCCCCGATACCTGCTTGAACATCCCCAGGGGGCTGAAGCCGGCTGGGTCTGCCGAGTCATAGACCGGTTGTACCTTCCACTGGCCCTGGCGATCGATGAGCCCGGCCTTGCCGGAGCTGCCGTCGGCGTTCTTGGCGGTGACCAGCGCGCCCTGTTTGCCGAACACCTGGCAGGTGCCGAACTGGGCCTGGATCACGGTCTTGCCCTGGAAGTCCATGTAGCCGCAGGGGCTGTCGTATTGTTCGCGGAAGGCCACCAGGCCGTCACCCGGCTCGCCCATCCAGTTGTAGGTGGCGGCGCTGATCAACTGGGCCTTGGCATCGGCCAGGGCCTTGCCCTGTTCGGTGCTGACCACCAGATGCTGGTTGGCAAAGTAGTCGATGCTGTCGAAGTCGATCTTTTTCTGCTCGCCGGTCTTGAGGTTCAGCGCCCACTTGTCGCTGCCACGCTCGGCGATCATCCACCAGCCGCGTTTGGCGAAATCGTCGCGGACCATGCTGCTGTCGAACACCGCTTCGGTGATCACCTGGCCGGTGGCGCTGAGAATGCCGCGCTTGCCACCGATCTCGTAGACGATGAAATCGTCGTTGCCGCCCACGTACAGATCGTCGAAGCGCGGCGGCTGAATCTGCTGGCCGGCCTGGTCGATGATCCCCAGCTTGCCGTCCTGGCCGAAGCCGAAGAGGCCGGGGGTCAGCAGACGCAGGTCATCGGTAAAGTCGGCCTTGATGATTTGCTTGCCATCGGCGCTGGCCAGGTTCCAGGTGCCGTCCTTGGCGAACAGGAAGCTCTTTTCCAGGGGCATGGCGACCACGGCGTCGTAGTCATTGTCGGCGCTGACCAGTACCGCACCGTTCTGGTCCAGTACGGCGCATTCGCCATTGGCGCAGATCGGCATGACCATGGCCGCCGGAGCCGGGGCCGGCGCGAGGGTGGTGGTTTTGGGACTGGAGTCTTCCTTGCATCCGACCAGGGTCAGAGCAGACAACGAGAGGATCAGCGAGCCGAGACGGGCACAGGCGCTTCTATCCATGAACTTCAGGTTCCTTGTAAATGAGGGGTAGTGCAGAGCGCCCCGAAACTCGGGGCGGGCAAAGCGCGGGAGATTCTGCGGTGGCGCCGGATAAATGCAAGATCCAATTGCAAAGAAAACCACAGGTACAGCGCTAAACCCTGTCTCAGACTGAGACGGTTGTCGCGAAATTGTACGGCGGGTAACACCCAGCAGCCCGATGGCGCCCCGGGCATCTGTCTAAGTCATTGATCGGGCGCTGGTTTGTAAGCTGGCACGCTCCGTGTATTGCATAGCTTCAGACGTTTCTCTTGCCTCCATGGCCGGTATCGCCGGACATGGCAGAAACCAAAAAAACGACTCGCTAAAAATAAGAAAGCACCGTGGGAGGTTCGACCCTGATGAAGAGAAAACTCCGCCTGAGGCTGAGCGCCAGCCTGCTGGCCATTGCCACCTGTAGCGCCTTGCATGCCCCTTCGAGTTTCGCCGCCCGGGATGCGCAGAGCATCCTCAAGGAAACCTGCCAGGGCTGCCACACCCCCGAGGCCGGGGGTGCCCTGAGCCGTATCAGCCATCAGCGCAAGACCCCGGAAGGCTGGCTGATGAGCATTGCCCGCATGCAGGTCATGCACGGGCTGCAAATCAGCGATGACGACCGCCGCACCCTGGTCAAGTACCTCGCCGATACCCAGGGCCTGGCCCCCAGCGAGACCGACGGCGTGCGCTACGCCCTGGAGCGGCGCTTGAACACTGTCGAGCATTTCGACGAGCAGACCACCCAGATGTGCGCTCGTTGTCACTCTGGCGCGCGCATCGCCCTGCAACGGCGTCCGGCCCAGGAATGGGAGCGCCTGGTGAACTTCCACCTCGGCCAGTGGCCGTCCCTGGAGTACCAGGCCCTGTCCCGGGACCGCGAGTGGTTGCCCACCGCCCTCAAGGAAATGGTGCCCTTGCTGGCCCAGCGTTACCCCCTCGACAACCCGTCCTGGAAGGCCTGGCAACAGGCCCGCCCGCAAGCGGCGGCACTGGCCGGCGACTGGAGCTTCAGCGGCCACCTGCCGGGCAAGGGCGAACTGGCCGGGGTGATGAGCGTCAGCGCCGGGGCAGGCGATCAGTTCAAGGTCAGCGTCAAGGGCCAGTACGCCGATGGCAGCCCGTTCAATGGCCAGGGCAGCGCGATCCTCTACAGCGGTTATGAGTGGCGCGGCAACGTCACGGTCGACGGCGTGGTCATGCGCCAGGTGTTGGCGGCCCAGGGCAACACCCTGCAAGGGCGGATGTTCGAGGCCGAGCACGACGAGCGCGGCCTGGACTTCATCGCCGCCAAGCAGGGCAGCAGCCGGCTGCTGGCGGTGCAGCCGGGTTACCTCAAGGCTGGCGAGGAGGCCGAAGTGACCCTGGTGGGCGCCGGTCTTGCGGGCACTCCGAGCTTCGGCAAGGGCGTCGAGGTGGTGCAGGTGCTGGAGCAGAGCCCGGAGCGCATTCGCCTCAAGCTCAAGGCGGCGGCCAGCGCCCAGCCGGGGCTGCGCGAAGTCAGTGTCGGCAGCCTCAAGGGCGCCACGCTGGCGGTGTACAACCGCATCGCCGAGGTCAAGGTGGTGCCGGCGTTCGCCGTGGCGCGAGTGGGTGACGGCGGCGGTTCGACGCCCAAGGTCCAGGGGCGTTTCGATGCCGAGGCCTGGGGCCAGGGCGCCGACGGCAAGGCCTATCGCATCGGCGTGATGCCGGCGCAATGGAAGGTCGAGGCCTTCGACGAGCAGGCGGCCAAGGACGAAGACGTCAAGTACGCCGGCAGCATGCAGGCCGACAGCGGGGTGTTCACCCCCGGCGATGCGGGACCCAACCCGCAGCGCAAGATGTCCACCAACAACGCCGGCAACCTCAAGGTGATCGCCGCCGTGGATGACGCCGGCAAGGCCCTGACCGGCGAGGGCCAACTGATCGTCACCGTACAACGCTGGAACAATCCACCCATTCCCTGAGGGCCGTCGAACGCTACCGACAGACACTTTCAGGCAATGACCGCAGGCCCCGAAAGCGGGGCTTGCACAGGAGGTTGTAATGGGCGCAATTCTGAATCTGGTGGAGCGCAACCTGCATGAAGTGCAGGTGGACGCCGACCGCATGCTGTTCCATATCCCCAGCAGTTCGCTGTTCGCCAGCGATGCCTTGACCTGCAGCATCATCGATGCCCTGCGCGGGCCCGGCTGTACCCCGGAAGACTTGATCCAACAGCTGGCTGGCGCTTACGACGGCTTGGATATCAGCGACACCCTGCGTGAGCTGATCGCCCTGGAGCTGGTCAGCGACGGCTCGCCCCTGACCCCGGAAATCGGCGTCAAGCGGGTCGAGCGCACGGCGATCAATACCGTGGTGCTCAACGTCAACACTGGCTGCAACCTGAGCTGCACCTACTGCTACAAGGAAGACCTGGACAAGCCCTCGGCGGGCAAGAAGATGGGCCTGGACACGGCCATCGCCTCGGTGGAGATGCTGCTTCAGGAATCCCCGGACGAAGAGCGCTACACCGTGGTGTTCTTCGGCGGCGAGCCCCTGAGCAACCGGCCGCTGATCGAGGCCATGGTGGACTACTGCGAACAGCGTTTTAGCGCGGCCGGCAAGTTCGTTGAGTTCGTCATGACCACTAACGCCACCTTGCTCACCGAAGAGGTGGTGGACTACCTCAACGCCCACCGTTTCGGGCTGTCGGTGAGCATCGACGGGCCCAAGACCGTGCACGATCGCAACCGCATCACCGTGGGCGGGCAGGGCACCTATGACGTGGTGCGGCGCAAGGCGCAGATGCTCCTGCAACGCTACAACAGCCGCCCTGTGGGGGCGCGGGTGACCCTGACCACCGGGGTCACCGACCTTGAGACCATCTGGGACCACCTGTTCAACGAGCTGGGGTTTGCCGAGGTGGGATTCGCCCCGGTGACCTCGGGAGACATCAGCAGCTTCAACCTCAGCAGCGAGGAGTTGATCGAAGTCTTCGCCAGCATGAAGCGCCTGGGGCGGCGTTACCTGGAGGCGGCGCTGGAGCACCGCAATATCGGTTTCTCCAACCTGCACCAGCTGATCACCGACATCCACGAAGGCCACAAGAAGGCGCTGCCCTGTGGCGCGGGGCTGAAGATGCTGGCGGTGGACCACAAGGGCGAACTGAACCTGTGCCACCGCTTCACCGGCTCATCCTTGCCGACCTTCGGCAACGTGCATGACGGCGGGGTCAAGCAGGTGCAACTCAACGACTTTCTGTCCCAGCGCCTGGACCGGACCCACACCGGTTGCGACAGTTGCCGCATCCGCAACCTGTGTTCCGGTGGCTGCTACCACGAGAGCTACGCCCGCTACGGCGACCCGGCGCACCCGACGTATCACTATTGCGAACTGATGCGTGACTGGGTGGATTTCGGCATCGAAGTCTACAGCCGGATCATGGCGCACAACCCTGCGTTCATCAGCAGTTACATCACTCCGCGCAAGGCCCACTGACATGAAACATCTCAAGCCAATCAATAACAAAGCTCAGAAACTGACCGAGGCTGCGGCCCAGGACCGGATCGAAGACGTGCTGGCGATGAACTCCGTGGCCGGTTGCGCTTCCACCACCGACCCAGGCTGGGAAATCGACGCCTTTGGTGGCGTCTCGTCCCTGTGCCAGCCGATGGAGGCCGACCTCTATGGCTGCTCCGACCCGTGCTGGTGGCCGGCCCAGGTGCCCGACATGATGAGCACCTACCCCGACTGGAACAAGGACGCCCAGGCTTCCAACGACAACTGGCGCAACCTCGGCACTGTCTTCCCCAAAGACAAGTGATGAACAAGAAGAAGGATTCCAGCATGCACAGCATCAAAGCCTGCGGCCTGGTCGCACTCGCGGTTCTCGGCGCCTGCTCGTTCAGCGTTCTGGCCGATGAAGGCCTGGCCCTCAACAGCGGTCACGAGTACATGGTGACCACCAATTACCCGAACAACCTGCACGTCATCGATCTGGCCAGCGACAGCCTGTACAAGACCTGCAAGATGCCCGACGCCTTCGGCCCCGGCACCGTGCAACTGTCGCCGGACCGCAAGATCGCCTACGTGTTGAACAACCACTACGCGGATGTCTACGGCGTCGAGCTCGACAGCTGCAAGCAGGTGTTCCACGCCAGCATCACCCAGCACCCGGGGGAGAAGGCGCGCTCGATGTTCGCCTTCACCGTCAGTCACGACGGCAAGGAGCTGTACACCGTGGCCAACCCGACCTTGCTGCTCAATGATCGCTACGAGGTCAAGGAACCGCGGCTGGATGTCTACGCCACCGACGCTGGGCTCAATGCCAAGCCGGTGCGCAGCTTCCCCGCGCCGCGCCAGCTGACCATCATGCAGAGCGGCGATGACGGCACCCTGTATGTGGCCGGGCCGGACCTGTACAAGGTTGACGTCAAGACCGGCAAGTTCGAGGTGCTGATCCCCAGCCGCCATTGGCAACGTCCCAACTACAGCGCTCCGGACGTGCTCTACGTGTGGAACCAGCAAACCTACCGGCATGACTTCTCGCTGCTCTACACCGCCGCGAAGTTCAAGGACAAGCAGCAGGACCCAGCCACCGCCGAGCCGCTGTACGGACTGTTCAGCGTCGACCTTGCGACCGGCAAGACCGAGACCACCGACTTCGGCCCCCTGACCGAAATCTACTTCAGCGGCATGCGTTCGCCCAAGGACCCGAACCTGATGTTCGGCGTGCTCAACCGCCTGGCCAAGTACGACATCAAGCAGAAGAAGCTGCTCCAGGCCGCAACCCTGGAACACTCCTACTACTGCATTTCGTTCAACCGGGCGGGGACCAAGATCTACCTGTCGGGGACCTTCAACGACGTAGCGATCTTCGATGTGCAGAGCATGCAGCAGATCGGCAAGATCACCTTGCCCGGGGGCGACATGGCGATCACCACCGCGCAGATCTTCATCCGCTGACTGCGTCTCCCGCCGCCGGCTCCTGTGGTAGGAGCCGGCTTGCCGGCGAACAGGCCCGCACGCTGTGGGGCGTCCTCACCGATGCTTTGCGGGTAAGCCCGCACCTACTGCCTAGGCACCGGGCAGCTCAAATCCCCTTCCTCGCACTTCAGGTATTGCTTGAAGCTTTCCACCCGAGTCTTGGTCAAGGCCGTGATGCAGTTGCTGTAGGCCACCGGATACAGGCTGCCACCTTCCACCCCCGAGGTGGAAAAACGGCACTCGGCATCGCGGAACGCCAGCCAGGCGCGTTGGGCGCTGACCAGCAGCTTTTTGCTGTGTGGCTGGTCTTTCAGGCGCTGGTTGATCTGTTGGTAAAGGGTATTCAGCTCCTTGTCCGCGGCCTTGTTCAGGGCGTTGGCGCACAGGGTCATATCGGTCTGGGTGCTGCTGTTGCAGTCGTAGGCCTGGGCCAATGGAGCCAGCAGCAGCGGCGCAAGGGCCAGAAGCAGGATCGGACGCATGGAAAGTCTCGCAATCGGTCAATGAGAAAAAACAGTCTAGCCGCGGCTGGGTTGCCACTCGGGCCAGCGCTCCAGCGCTTCGTCGGCCAGCCAGGGTACATCGTGGGAGGTCCAGATATGCACCTGTGGCGTCTGCCCCGGATCATCGTCCAGGGTCGCCACCCGCAGGATCACGTGGGGCTGGCCCGGCCGCTCCGCCAGCAAGTGAGAGCCGCAGACCGAGCAGAAGTGCCGCAGCTTGCCCGGCGAGGACTCGAACGCCCTCAGCAGCTCCTGGCCCCGGGTCCAGCGAAAGTGTTCGCGCATGACTCCGGCGGTGGAGGCAAAGGCCGCGGCATGGGCTTTGCGGCAGGTCTGGCAATGGCAGTGGCCGATGGGCATGTCCAGGCGCTGCACCTGATATTGCACGCCCTGGCACAGGCAGCTGCCGTTGAGTGGTCGGGCAGATGCGTGGCGTTGCGAGGCCTGTAGCAGGTCGTCGGCCATGGCCTGGATGTCATCGCCCATGTGCAGCCGGGCCAGCCAGTGCGGTGGTATCCCCTGGACCCCGTAAAAGGCTCCGGCCAGCTGACCGACGATGGCGGCAGTGGTGTCGGCGTCGTCCCCCAGGTTAGTGGCGGCGAGCACCGCTTCGGCGTAGCTGTCCGTGTGCTGGAAGCACCACAGCGCGGCCTCCAGGGAGTCGACGCAGTAGCCGCTGCCGCGAATCTGCTCGCGGCTTTTCTCCAGGTAGCCGCCCTGGGCCAGGGCTGTGACCTTGGGTTGGCTGAAAGCCTGATCATCGAGCTGTTGCAGTTCCACCTTGCTGGCGCCACCCAGGGCCTTGGCGATCAGCCCGGCGAACAACTGGCAGCATTCGACGGCTTCGGCGGCGCCGTGGGTGGTGCGGGAACTGGCGCCGGCAAACTCACGGACCCGGGCCAGGTCGGGGTAGTGAAACAGCACCACGGGCGCCAGGCGCATCAACGAACCATTGCCGGCGGTTTGCGGGTCGGTTGCGCCGGCGAAGGGCTGACCGTGTTCCTGGAAGTCGCTCAGGGCCTGGCGCACGGTCATGCCGATATCGAAGCACTCGCCGGTGGCGCTCAAATAGCCCCATTGCCACCAGTTGAGGTAACGACCCATCTGGTCGGCCGGGTCGAAGCCGTCCTTGCGCAACAGGCTTTCCCCCAGGCACAGGGCCATGGAGGTGTCGTCGGTCCACTGTCCGGGCTTGAGGTTGAAGGGGCCGCCGCCCAGCAGATCGGTGACTGGCGTGAAGCTGCCACGGGGCTTGAATTCGACGCTGGTGCCGACGGCGTCGCCACAGGCCAGGCCCAGCAGGCTGCCGCGGTAGCGGTCGATAAGGGAGAGGGGCATGGCAGATCCTTTGCAAAGTAGAGGTGCAGTGGCGCCGGCGACAGTAGCATTTTTCGTTGGGGACGATCAGTCGCGCCTTCGGCCAGATAAAGGTTGCGCTGGACTCACAGAGGTCTAAGGTCTGTACGAAAACCCGCCGAACGAAGATCAGGTAGTTTCCGTACAGAGCTAGTGCTCATCACTGGAGGTGATCCATGAACTCTTCAGATCGCATCGAACGCAAGATCCTGCTGCATGCCAGCCCGGCGCAGGTATGGGCGGCACTGAGTGAAGCCGAGACCTTCGGTCGCTGGTTCGGCGTGGCCCTGCAGGGCCAGCATTTCGCTCCCGGCCAACGCACCCGGGGGGCGGTCACTTACCCAGGTTATGAACACCTGACCTGGGATGTGCAGGTGGAGCAGATGCTGCCCGAAGAGCTGTTTTCCTTTCGCTGGCATCCCTACCCCGTTGACCCGGCCCATGACTACTCGGCGGAGCCCACCACCCTGGTGCAGTTCGAACTGGAACCGCATGGCGGCGGCACCTTGCTGCGGGTGGTCGAATCGGGCTTCGACGGCATTCCCAGCGAGCGCCGGCTCAAGGCTTTTCGCATGAACAGCCGTGGTTGGGACGAGCAGATGAGCAACATAGAAAATTACTTGCAGCTGCGCTGAAGTCGTTTGCGGCAAGCGGCACGTTGCGGATCGAGTCGTGGTGTTTGAAACTTGCCGCTTACCGCTTGGAGCTGTTCTTTTGTTCGCAACCTATCTCGAACGTTGGCGTCTGCTGCCCGATGGCGAGGCCATCATCACCTTGGGCAGCCGTTTGCTGCCCGTACGCCTGGAAGACGGCGCGCCAGCGATGCTGAAACTCGCCCTGGATGAGGACGAGCAGGGCGGTAACCGCCTGATGGCCTGGTGGGCCGGGGAGGGCGCGGCGCAGGTTTATGCCCAGGAGGATGAGGCGCTGTTGATGGAGCGCGCGCAGGGCTCGCGTTCATTGATGCGCATGGCCCTGGCGGGCGAGCATGACGCCGTCATCCACATTGTCTGCGCCACGCTGGCGCGCCTGCATGCGCCACGTGCGCAACCCTGGCCGGCGTTGCTGCCCCTGGATCATTGGTTCAAGGATCTGCGCGAGGCAGCGCAACAGCAGGGTGGCTTGTTGCTCAATAGCCTGGCCATGGCCGAGCAACTGTTGGCTGCGCCTCGGGACCTCGTGGTACTGCACGGCGATGTCCACCACGACAATGTGCTGGACTTCGGCGAGCGCGGCTGGCGGGTGATTGACCCAAAGCGCGTATACGGCGAGCGTACCTTCGACTTTGCCAACCTGATCTGCAATCCGGACTTGCCCAGCGCCACCGATCCACTGCGCTTTGCCCGGCAGGTGCAGGTGATCGCCGCGGCGGCGCAGCTCGATCCTCGACGCCTGGTGCAATGGGTGCTGGCATTCAGTGGCCTGTCCGCCGCCTGGTTCCTCCAGGATGACCACCAGGCCGGAGCCCGCCACCAGCTCAAAGTCGCGGCTTTGGCCATTCAGGCACTGGCGTGTTGAACTAGGGGTTTGCGTAAGTGAGCTATAGCGAATTTCCTACACGCGCTGTAATTCAATGCGCCTTCTGCGCACCGGGCTTTGTGTTTAATCTTCTTTCCCACAACTGCAGCGCAGGAAGCGCTCAGGATCAAGGAAGATCGACCATTAGCACGGATGCTGCAGACAGGAAGTCATGATGGTCTTGGAAAAAACCCGCTTCGGCGGGTTTTTTTTCGTCTGTCGATAACGGCCAAGGCGGCTTGTCAGCGGTGTTGTGCGGCGGGTGCTTTGGTGTCCCGGGGCGCATAGACTGGATCAGTCTGGGCGGGCCAGGTGCTTTTCGGCAATGGCCGGCTTGCTACTTGGAACAGCGGAATATGGCCATGACAAGTTTTTTCTTTGCTGCACTTTTTAGCGCCGTAGTCAGTTTTTTTCTGCCCGGCAAGACAACTGGGCGCGTGCGCAACTGGGGGCGAGTCAGCTGGTTTTGGGGGCTGACCATCGTGCCTCTGCCCGCGTTGGGATTGGGGGGAGGGGGTTGCACAGGCCCGAATTGTCCGACCTTGATGGAGACGCTGATTCATCTGGTGCTGATGTTTGTCGGGCTCAATGTGCTGGGGGCGCTATGGATGATTGCCCGGAAAATCCGCTCGATCTGGCGACGTTGGCTCGATCCGCAGGCACCTGTCTCGACACAACAGACGGATTCGCAGGAACCTCCCAGCTCGTGAGCCGAGAGGCTGGGTCAAAGCTATCTTGCTTGATGCAAGCGCTGCGCCGCTCTTAGGGTGATCTCCCGGCGCTTGTGCAGGGAATCCGCTGTCCGGCTGCGGGCCTCTTGCACCACGCTGGCCGGGGCGGTGTCCGGGCTGCCGGCCTCGAACGGCGGCGCCGGGGCGTACTCCAGTTGCAGTTGCACCCGCTGCGCAGTGGCGGCGTCGAACAGTTCGGCGGCCAGGGTCAGGGCGAAATCGATGCCGGCAGTAATGCCGCCGCCGGTCAGCAGGTTGCCGTCACGCACCACCCGCTCGCGCACCGGCATCGCCCCCAGGGGCGCCAGCAATTCGTGGTAGGCCCAGTGGGTGGTGGCGCGCTTGCCCTGCAGCAGGCCTGCGGCGCCAAGCACCAGGGAGCCGGTGCACACCGACGTCACATACCGCGCCCGGGCCGCTTGCCGACGGATGAACGCCAGGGTCTGGGGATCTTCCATCAGGGGCCCGACACCGGCGCCCCCGGGAATGCAGAGCACATCCAGGGGCGGGCAGTCGGCAAAGTTCGTGGTGGCCTGCAGCACCAGGCCGGAGCTGGCGATCACCGGCCCGGTTTCCTTCCAGAGCAGGTGCAGCTGTACGTCGGGCAGCGATGCCAGCACGTCGTAGGGACCGGTCAGGTCCAGTTGTTGAACCTCTGGAAACAACAGAAAACCTATCTGCACTGTCATGGCCTGTTCCTTGTGTGGGTGGGGTGGACGGCTTGACTCTAGCGTTCTAGGATTTGGCGCATACGCCAACCTGCCCTCGATTTACGCCAATCATGTCCAGCTCCGCGAAAAACGTGTTTGTCCTGGCCTTTGCCAATGCTCAGTTGCTGGATGTCACCGGCCCGTTGCAGGTGTTCGCTTCGGCCAATGACCGGGCCCGTGGCCTGGGCTTGCCCTTGCCCTACAACCCCAGGGTCATTGCCAACCCGGGCGGGGCGACCCTGAGCTCATCGGGGCTGGCGCTGCTGGCCGATGCCTTGCCGGCGCCGGAGGTGGCCTGCGATACCTTGATCATTGCCGGCGGTTGGGGCGTCTACGAGGCGGCTCGGGACCCGCAGTTGGTGGCCTGGGTCGCGCAGCGCGCAACGGTCTCGCGGCGGGTGGCCTCGGTCTGCACCGGTGCTTTTTTGCTGGCCGCCAGTGGCTGGCTGGACGGGCGCCGGGTGGTGACCCACTGGACCCGCTGCGATCAACTGGCCGAGCAATACCCGCAACTGCGGGTGGAGCCCAATCCGATCTTCATCAACGATGGCCCGGTATGGACCTCGGCCGGAGTCACCGCCGGTATCGACCTGGCCCTGGCCCTGGTGGAGGCCGACCTGGGGCGCGAGGCGGCGCTGGATGTGGCCCGGCAACTGGTGGTGTTTCTCAAGCGCCCGGGCGGCCAGTCGCAGTTCAGCGTGACCCTGTCGCTGCAAAACAAGGGCGGGCGTTTCGATGGGCTGCACGCCTGGATTGCCGAGAATCTCAGTCGCGAGCTGACCCTGCCGATCCTGGCCCAGCAGGCGGGCATGAGCGAGCGCAGCTTCGTCCGTCACTACCGCGCCGACACCGGCCAGACCCCGGCCCGAGCCATCGAACTGATCCGCGTGGAAACCGCCCGGCGCCTGCTGGCCGATACCGGCCTGCCGATCAAGCGCATCGCCGCCCAATGCGGTTTTGGCAGTGAAGAGACCCTGCGCCGCAGCCTGCTGCGAGCCCTGGGGGTGACGCCCCAGGCCTACCGCGAACGTTTTGCCAGCACCGAGCAGGCCTGAGCCCGGGGCGCGGGGTTCAGCCTTCGACCAGGCTCAGTTGGCCGTCGCTATACAGCACTTCGCGGCCGACCCAGGCCGGGTCCACTTGCGGCAGCACCGCCGACGGCTTGCGCAGTTCCCGCAGCAGCGTGGAGCCGTGGGACAGGCGCCCACCCATGCGCGCGATCACGGCCCGGGCCGCTTGGTAGTGAGCGTGGCGCCCGGGATCGAGGGTGTCCTCCAGGAGGATATCGACCCCCAGCACGCCCTGGACCTGCCCCGGATAGATCATGAAGCCCGCGGCCTGCTCGCTGCCTTCGCGGCCGTCCTGCCAGAAGCTGCCGCCGCGGCTGCGCGGATGCTCGTGGGGGGCGAACCAGTAGTCGCGATCGGCCTCGGGCACGGCGTGGTGCAGGCGGAAAAAGATCCGCATCAGGTTGTCCCGGTACCACTCGCGCACTTGCAGGTAGTAGCCGCGCATGCCCGGCAAACCCAGGCGGTGGGCCAGGGTGATGGCCGGGCTCCAGTGCGGGAAAGCCTGCAGTGGCAATTCGGTGCAGGGCGGGCGCGGGGTGCCGGGGTCGGTTTCCCAGGGCAGGCGATGGGGGCTGTTGTCCAGGTTGTCGTAGGCGGTGGGCGGGCGCCCCAACAGCGCGCCGCCGCTGCTGGCCAGGGCGGTGGCGATGCACAGGTTGCCCTGCACCACGAACACATAGAAACGGCTGAACCAGTCCGCCAGTTGTTGGCCATCGGCAGCGCTCTGGTGCAACTGCGCCAACTCGTCATCGAAGCGCCGCAGGCCGCGTTCCAGGGTCAGCAGATGGCCTCGTGCGACGTGCTGCATGCGCAGGAAACGCGGTAGCGAGCGCAGCAGCCGCAGCGGGCGCAGGGGCAGCTCCGGGGTGGCGCCACCGACTTCCCCGGCGTAGCTGGAGGAAGGCAGGCCCCAATCGGCCAGGCGCGCCAGGAACAGGTCGTTGTTGATATAGGAGGCGCCGCCGAACACCGCGGTGAAGGGTTCGTTGTCCTGCAGCACCCGGCTGTCCCAGCGGGCCATGATCGCCGGGATGCTCGCCGCTGCCCGGCGCTGGCCGTACTCGACGAAGCGGCTGGGTTGCGGCGGCAGGATTTCGGCGATATTGGCCGCGGTCAGGTGCCGGCGCCAGCCGTAGTCGCTGATGGGTCGGTATTGCAGCAGCCAGAGTTGCTGGCCGTCCCAGGCCCACTCCACATCGCCGGGCACATAGTGGAAGACCTTCAGCACCCCTTGCAGGAAGTCCCACAAGGCACTGGCGTCGAGTCCCTGGGTGCTTGCGAAGTGGCCACTTTCCCAGGCACTGCCCAGGCGCGACAGCACCGCCCGCTGGGGGCTGACCTGACCGTCGGCGAGGCTTTCCAGATGGCCTTCGACCCACTCCAGCTCCACCGCGAGATGACGCACGAAGGCGATCCCCGACAGGGTCGGCTGGATGAAGCGCTGCACCACCACTTCCTCGACGCCGGCGTCCCGCAGTTCACCGATGCGCGCTGCCACCTGATCCCGGGGGACCCGCAGGTAAGTGGTGCTCAGCCCGGCATTGGCCGAGTCGGCCTGATCCTCGCCGTAGCTGGAAGAGCGCACCGCCCACAGGGCCTCCGGCTGGCTGGCGAGCAGGGCCGGCAGGCGCGGGTCGCCGGCGCTGTCCAGGGACAGTGCGCTGGGCACTGGCTGCCCGGCCAGTTCCGCCAGACGCAGGCGGCCGCCCTTGGTGTGGGCGACAAAACCCGGGTCGCCGGACTCCAGCCAGTCGACGAACGCCGCCGGCGCATCGATCCAGGGGTAATGGCCCCAGCCCGGCTTGAGGCTGATCCGCAGGTCGGCCCGGGCCAGGATCGCCGACCAGGCCGCAGCCTGGGCCATCCCCAGCAGTCGGTCCTGGTCGCCCCAGACCAGTTGCACCGGGTCCTTGATCCACTCCAGCAGCGGCAGCGCGGTGTCGGCCCGCAGCTGTTCCCACAGGGGCACGAAAGCCCGGCAGCGGGCATAGCCTGAACCCATGCGCTGGTACTGCTGCGGCGTCCACGGCTGGCGCGAGAATTTACCGGCGAACAAAGTCGGTTTATGGCTGAGCAAGCCATGAATCAGCAGGCGCGCCGGCAGCGGCGACATCAGCGCCGGCAGGCGCCGTTGCCAGAGAAAGGCCCCTACCGGCGACAGCAGCACACTGCGCGAGAAATGCCCGGGGCGGCGTTGCAAGGCGTGCAGCACGATCAACGCGCTGACCCCCACCGCGACAATTCCCTGGCCCGGCTCGGTCATGCCCAGCAAGGCCTCGGCGTACTCAGCGAGGTCATTGCAAGGAGGCAGCGGGTTGTCGCCAAACCCCGGCAGTTCCAGCGGCTGCACCTGATAGCGCTGAAAGTGCGGCAGGGCATCGTCCCACCAGTCGGCGGCGCTGCCATTGCCCGCCAGCAGGTACAACAGGGGCTTGCTCATGGGCATTCCTCAGCTCAGGTCAGGTCGCGCAGGGCGGCGTCCAGGGTCGGGTAACGGAAGCGGTAGCCGGCCTGCAGCAGGCGCGCGGGCACCACTTTCTGGCCGTCGAAGAACAGCTCGGCCATTTCCCCGGCCAGGGCCCGCACCGGCGCGGCCGGCACATGCAGCCACACCGGACGCTTGAGCACCTTGCCGACGGTGGTGGCGAAGGTGCCCTGGCTCACCGCTTCCGGCGCCACCATGTTGTAGGTGCCGGACAGGGACGCGTCGTTCATCGCCCGGGCCATCACTTGCAGTACGTCGTCGCGGTGCACCCAGCTCATGATCTGCTGGCCATCGCCCATGCGTCCGCCAAAGCCGAAATGGAAGGGCAGCAGCAGGGGTTTCAGGGCGCCGCCGGGACCGAACACGATGCCTAAGCGCAGCACCACCTGGCGCACGCCGAAGCGCGTCGCCGGTTCCGCCGAGGATTCCCAGCGCGCGCACAGATCGGCCATGAAGCCTTCACCGCGCTCGGCGTTTTCATCCAGGCTCTGGCTGGCGTCGCGCACCCCGTAGAAACCGATGGCCGACGCCTGGATCCACAGCTCCGGCTTGTGCTGGGCGTGCTGCAGCCAGTTGAGCAGGGCTTCGGTGGTGCCAACCCGGCTGGCCAACAGTTGCGCCTGGCGCTTGGCCGACCAGCGCGGCCCGGCCACCGGGGCGCCGGCCAGATTGATGATCACGTCGAAGGCCTCGCCGTGGCCCAGCTTGCTCAACGAGCGCAAGCAGCGGGCACGACCGTCGAACAGGTAGGCGGCGCGCAGCGGATCGCGGGCCAGCACGCTGACGGTGTGCCCGGCATCCAGCAGTTGGTTGACCAGGGTTTCACCGATAAAGCCGGTGCCACCGGTGACCAGCACCCGTTTGCCGCGGCCACCGGCAAAGGGATTGGCGCCCTGGCCCTGGCGTTGCAAGCGCAACGCCGCCAGGCCATCACGAATGCCCGACGCTGTCACGCCGACGGCAAACAGGCTCAGGGCCCAGCCTTGCCAACCCAGATCGATGGTGTTCAAGGCGCTGGGCAGGCGCGACCACTCCAGCAGTTGCAGGCCATACAAGGCGAAGAAGGCCCCGGCATTGATCGCCAGCACGGTGTGCATGATGCGTTCGATGGCCGGCAGCTTGCGGCTGCGGTCCTCGACCACGAAGTCCCACAGGGTCAGGCCGATTTCCAGGGCGAACAGCACGGCGATCACCAGGGCCCAGATGCCCTGGAACGCCAGGTGGGCGATGCCCATGAACAGCACGCCGTAGAAGCACGAGCGCAGGGCATGGATCGCCAGCTCCTTGCGCGCGCCGTGGCGTTGCGGCAGGGCCACGGTGAGTTCGTGATGGTAGATCGTGTCCAGGGCGCCGAGCACGCCTTGGGCGAGCAACAGGGCGATGGCCCACTGCAGGATTGGCAAATCAGCCACGATGGTGAAGTCCTTTTACGAGGGAAGACGAGAGGTACGGCGGTCGTGGCGCTGCAGCCACAGTAACGGTGGCAGCAGCACCAGCAGGGCGAAGCTGTCGATCCACAGGTGCGCGGTCATGTTCATCTGCCACGACAACCACATGTCCTGGGGCGCCCACAGCACAATCCCGGCCATCAGCCAAGCCCAGGCCGCCGGGGCCCGCAGGCGGTTGCCCAGGTGCACCAGGCCCAGCAGGTACAACGAATAGCTTTGCAGGGTGGCGCCGAACAGACCCAGCCACCAGATCTGCTGGGCCCGGGCCGGCGCCGGTGCGGCGGCGCCCCAGAAGGCCTGTTCGATGCTGGCCAGGTAGTCGTTGAACAGGCCGCTGTGGCCGGCCCAGGTCAGCAGCAGTCCGGCCAGCAGGTGGCCGGCACCTACGGCGTACAGCCAAAGCACCAGGGCCCGGCGCAGGCCGGGCCGGGGGGAAGTCGTGGCGGGTAACATTCCATGTCCTGTGGGGGATCAAAGGCGCGAAGTGTACCGATTTTTCCCCGGCATGGCGTGCAGCCTGCGGCTCTTCTCAGGCGTTCTGGAGCAACTCCAGCAGCGCGTCGAGGGTGGCTTGCGGGGCTTCCTGGGGCAGGTTATGGCCGACGCCGGGCAGGATACTGCGCTGATAGGGCCCGCTGAACAGGCCGATATCGGGGTCCGGCTCGGTGGCCGGGCCGACCCCGTCATCGGCGCCACAGAGGGCGATGGTCGGCACCTGGATCGGCGGTTGTGCCTGCAACGCCTGCTCGATGCTTTCCAGGCTGGGGTCGCCGGGTACGTAGCCGAAGCGATGGCGGTAGGAATGGATCACCACTTCGACAAAGTCCGGGTTGTCGAAGGACGGCGCGCTCAGGCCATAGCACTGCGGTCCCTGGTTCCAGGTCGGCGACCACTGGCGCCACAACAGCTCGCAGAACGCCCGGCGATTGGCGGTCAGCCCATCCACCCCGCGCTGGGTGTTGAAGTAGTACTGGTACCACAACCCGTGCTCGGTCTCTGGCGCCCTGGGTTCGCAGGCCCCGGGGATGTCCTGGATGTTGTAGCCGTCGGCGCTCATCAGGCCCTTGACCCGCTGCGGCCACAGGGCGGCCTGCTGCCCGGAGCGCATGATCTGCTCGCTGACAAAGCGCGTCGGGCCGTAGCCCCGCAGGTAGGGGACGATGACCCGATAGCCGCGCTCGGCCAGCGGCGGGGCGATCTCGTCGTAGGCCCGCACGTCGTAGGGAAAACCGTGGAGCAGGATCACCGGTTCGGCGTTGGCCGGGCCGTGTTCTTCATAGGCAAGGTGCAGGCTGGGGGTAGTGACCTGACGCAGGGAGACTGAGCTGGGCATGGTGGCTCCGGGGTTCGGTGGCTTGAAACACCCTAGCTCAAAACGGTTACGGCTGATCTAGAGCGACTCGTACTGGCCGTCCTGGTCGACGTAGAACACCTCGCTGAGGTACCAGCGCTGGCCGCTGAAGATCAGGTGGTAGTGGTAATCGGCGGCAAAGCCCTCGCCGGGGCTGATCGCCCGGGTTTTCACTAGCGCACGATCCGCGGTTCGGCTGCTGGAGAGGATCTGCTCATACGCCGTGCCGTGGCTGGCCGGGGAACTGAAGGCAATGGGCTGGCCCTGAAAGCCCGGCAGGCAGAACTTGGCCAGCAACCGGGCGTACTCCTGCTGCGCCAAATCCATCGATTGCATGGGCGCGTTGTCCGCTTGGCGTGCACTGGCCCTGTCGCTCCACTGCTGATAGTCGGCAATGAATTGCCGGACCAGCGCTTCGGGCGAATCGCTGAACGAGGCGCACAAGGCGGGGTTGCAGAACAGCAGGGCAAGCAGGGCGAAGAGTTTTTTCATCGGGCTGCAATCACTCCATTGTGTTTTCGCGGCTCAGGCTTCACACAGCCCGTCAGCATCGCGCCAGTAAAGGGTGGATTCGTATTGGAACGAGAGGATGAATCGCGCCTCGCAGTGCTGGGCGATGGCTTCCAGTAAGCGGCGGGTGTCATCCAGAGAACTGTGGCCTTCGGGTTCGGGGCTCTTGATCCGTAGGTAGCAGCGCAGGCCGACTGCGAAGTCGCAGCCCTTGCGCTCTTCGGCGCGGATCTCGGGTTCCAGGCTGGAGTCTTCGCTGTGCAGGCTCAGGCCTGAGGGGAACCAGGCCTGGACCGCGCCGGGCAGACAGTGCACCTCGGTGCCCGGGAAGCCTTGCAGTAAACGGCCGAGCAGCGCCGAAGTCAGGCGTTGGTCGGCTTCAAGGTGCAGGTCCAGGCTCATGGGGTTTCCTTGTCGGTACGATGGGGCGAGGTGCGGATTCTAGCGTGGTGTCACCCGCAAGATCGCTTCCGGCACGCCGGCTTCTACAGTTCGTCGCTGCGGATCAGGTGCTTGAAGTGATGTCGCCACAGGTCAATACCCAGGCCGCCGCTGCGGTCCAGGGATGAGCCTACGGTCAGGTCGGTGAGCAGGGTCGGCTGCAATCCGGCATCGAACAGGGCAAAGCCGGCGGCCAGCACGCAGGTGTCGGTCTGGATGCCGCACACCAGCACGCGTTCGGGACAGAGGCTTTTCAGGTAGTCGAGTATCTCTGCCGTTGGCCCATAGCCGTGCTTGATGAAAACCTTATCGGCGGCCACCAGGCTCTGGTCGTCCGCCGCCGGTTGCCAGCCCAGTTGCCGGGCGAAGGGCGTGCGGCTTTCATCATGGCGTTCCACCGTGGCCACCGAGGGCATCTGTCCCAGCAGTGCGTTGATGCCTTCCACCAGCCATGGCGGTGGGTTGAAACAGGGTTGCACATCAATGATCAGCAGCACCTGATGCATGCCGTTTCTCCTTGGGGGGGCGGGTGAAAAGCTCGTCAGTGTGCCGCCCAACTTGTTTGGGAAGCTCCGATCAACTTGCCGCAACCGTGCGGCAAGTTGATCGGCCTTGTTTCTGATAGAGGTTGTGCAAGTTCTAATGCTATACGCAGATCTGTCGCTTCTCTTCAGGCGTGTGATTGTTCGTTCAGCCTAAAGACGACTCCATCAACTTCCATTTTAGTGTTGTATTTAAACAGCACATTGATGTCTTTGGACATCCTTGGGAGTCGATATGAATCCCACCCTCCAGTCATACCAAGCACAGGGATTCTATAGGGCGCGCCTGAATCCAACGGTTCGCCATACTGGGATCTGACCCAAGCCTGATTCATACGGTTCCTGAGTTCATAGGGCAGGCTTCCTGTGTAAATTTGTTCTCCTTCGAAGCCTTCTAGAAAAGTGACAAATAATTTTTCAAAACGTTTAGTGCTGGCCCAAAATCTTAACTCGATACCCGGCTCAGGTGAAAACTCTACGGTGTCACTATTCCCAAACATTCCCTCTGGTGGACCGCCTGGAAGATACATTCCGGAAGAGATCATTTCGGGGTAAGTACGCCCAAGGCTTTTAACCAGCTCGTCGATCATTGCTGCGTTCATATCAATACCAACCTTGTTCCTGATGCAGGTTATGTAGATTAGTGCGTGCAGTTTCAATCTGCTCTTCGGTAAAGCCTTCTTCTTTCAAGAAAGGCTTGATGACATCAAAGTTGGCGTCTACCGCCGTGCGCAGGTCTTCAGCGTCCTTATTTTGCTGAACCATGTTGTTTCTACCTCCGTACGTTTCGCTGTACTTTTGATGCAGATCGCGAGGAATTGCGATACTTGGTGCTTTGCGTAGCGCTTCTTTGATTTGCTCTTTGGAGATGTCCGGAGTGTTTGCCATCAGAAAAACTCTCAAAGCCGCCTGCGAAGGTATGTGATCAATATCCAGCCCATCCTTCGCACTTCTACTGGAAAGATCATTGGCTGGCCCCACCTCCAGCGGATTGACCATCGGCTTGGCAAACACCAAATACAGCGACCTGATCCCGGAGTCAGCCGGGAAGGTGATGATGCAGTCCTCGACTTTGAACTCATCGATGGGCGCCCCTTCGAGCTTGCTGTCACCCGCTTCGCTGATGGGGTGGACCATGATGTTGGCCAGTTCATCGGTCACCCCTGGATAAGCGCTGGGAGTCGTTACCAACGGCCCGTGATTGGGCGTCCAGATGATTGTGATCGTGCCGAGGTGGGCCTCCATGGCGCTTTTGTCTGCGTTCCACTTGGCTTTGATCACCGGAACGGCGTCCTGTCCTGACTGGGCGCTGGTGTGGATGCCGTAGATCTGAAGAGCGCCCTGGCTGTCGCGGCGGAACTGGAAGCGAACCCGCGTGGTAGCAGCGCGCATGTCCTGCAACTGTTTCTCGCTGTAGAACGAACCGTCGCCAAGCATGGTCGGGGTCATCGCCAGGATCACGACACGCCCCACGGGACCTGCAGCATTTTTTAGCAGCGTACCAGTGGCTTCCAGTGACCAAACGAAACTTCTTAGGATGAGGTCTCCGGCGATTTTGCCCAGCCCGGCCTCTGCCGTGGAGGAGGCCATGACCATGGTTTTACCGAAGTTCGCCGCAGGTTCGCTGTCGGTGCCCGCCTTGATGGTGCCCCAGGGTGCAGAGCTGATGGACTTGGCAAAAATCAGGTCAGTACGGGGCTTGGGGTCAGGCCACGGGTCTTCCTGAATGTAGACCGGCTCCGGTTCAAAGGTGGAGCGGGCAAAGCCGCCGCCCCCTCCTGCATTGGAGCTGTTTTCGACCAACACCCAGTCACCATTCCTGACTGCATCGAGAATGTCCCGATTGCTGTTGATGGTGTAGTGGTCGCGTAACAACTCATCCAGGCCTTCAAGACTGGATCGATTACTCTCCAACGCTTTACGGACTGTGGCCTCAGCAGAATGTGACGGCTCAGCATTGTGTGCTCCTGGATCAGAGCTTTTTATTAAACGCATACGATCCCTCGGCGTTTTAATTAGTTGGCACTAATTGTTGCGTCGATCCGGATTTGTTCTGTAAGAGGTATCTGAAAAGTCACAGGTGAATACCTGCGGGACTGTCAGAATTGACATAGAGTCGCGTCGATCCTTCAGTTTGTAAGCGATAGGGCTCGCTTCCTCCTGTGCAGTTCCTTGAGCACCATTCGCAATGGTCTCCACGGGAACGCCAGAGCTGTAGGTGTCAAATCGCAGTGCTGGACGATGGTTTGCAGCAGCCGATGGATGCCCTCCAGGGAACTGTGGCCCCCGGTTTTTTTGGGCCTTGATCCGCAAGTAGTAGCGCAGCCCGACGGCGAAGTCGCAGCTTTTGCGGTCTTCGGCGCGGATCAGTGGCGCAGGTTCCGAATCCTCGCAGTGCAGGCTCAAGGCTTAGGGGTACGTGGTCTGGATAGCGCCGGGCAGACAGAGCACCTCGGTTCACGGGAGGCCTTGCAGCAAACGGCCGAGCTGCGCCTGAGTCAGATGCTTGTCAGCTTCAAGGTGCAGATCCGCTCATGAGGGGCTTGTGGAGGAGGGCGAGGTTCGGACTCTAACGCTGTGTCGCCCGAGCAATCCGTTTATGCCGTTCACCAACCATCGCGAAGGGTTGAAACAGGGCTTTATATCGATGATCAACAGCACCTGGTTCATGACGTTTGCCCCTGACGGGCCGGCTGGCGCAGGCCAATGCAGTTGCCCCAGGGGTCCTGCACCTGGCAGATCCATTCACCGCCTTCGATGGCCAGGGGGCCGCGATACAGGTGCCCGCCCAGGGCCACCAGGCGCTGCACCTCGGCGGACAGGTCGCTGACCTGCCAATACACCACTGTGCCCGCCGGGCCCTGGCCCACCTTGGCGTCGCTGGGGACGATTTCCAGGGACAGGCCATCGAGCTGCAAATGGCCGAAATCATCCGGCTCGTGCAGCACCCGGCGGGCCTGGGGAAAGGCCTGGGCGTACCACAGGGTCGCAGCGCGCCAGTCGGCGGCGTGGATCATCACGGCGATGATCGGAGAGTCGGGCATGGGGCCAATTCCGTTTCTGGCGGGCACAAAGGGCTGAGCGCTTCGGTCAGCACCGGAGCCGGGCTCAGGGTGTCAGAGCGTTCAGTTCGGTTGCTGCCGCCGCAGCCCGCGCAGCAGCAGCTCAAGCCCCTGCAGCGACTCATCGAGGCGGGCCTCAGGCTGCTCGGCGGCGGCAATCCACAGCGCTGCCTCCACCAGGCTGCCGTTGATCAATCGCGCCAGGGCCTGGGGCGACGCCGGTTCGATCACCTGCTCCTGGATCAGCCGGCTCAGCAGGGCGCCAAGGGTGTCGATGCACTGATCCTCGCCGGCCTGGGTGACGTCCCCCAGCACCGCCCGTGCGTCTTGCAGGACGATGCGTTGGATTTCCGGCTCCAGCGCCATCTCCAGATAGGCCTGGCAACGCTGGCAGAAAGCCTCCCAGGGATCGGCAACCTCGCTGGAGATGGCCTCCAGGCGTTGATCCATTTCCCCGTCGATCTGCTCCACCACCGCCGCCAACAGGCCCTGCTTGTCACCGAAGTGGTGATACAACGCGCCGCGGGTCAGGCCGGCTTCGGCGGTCAGGTCGTCCATGGACGTCTTGGCATAGCCCAGGCGGGCAAAGGCCTGGCGCGCGCTGGCAATCAGCCTGGCGCGGGTGGCTTCGATCATCTCGGCGCGAGGGCGGCTGCTCATGATCACAGTTCTCCAACAAAGGGTGGGTTGACATACGCAGCGTATGTTTACATGATTTTTGACATACGCGGCGTATGTATTTCTACTGCGCGAGCACTTTGTGGCAAGTTGCAGCCCCCCAAGGAGTCGTTGTAAATGGCAAACCCCTATCGCGAACTGTTCAAGGCCCCCGGCAGCCGGGCGTTCGTCCTGGCCGGGATGATCGCGCGCATGCCGATCTCCATGACCGGCATCGGCCTGATCACCATGCTCGCGCAGCTCCATGGCGGTTATGCCCTGGCCGGTTCCGTGGCGGCCACCTTCGCCTTGGCCACGGCCTTCTGCGCGCCCCAGGTGTCACGCTGGGTGGACCGCTTCGGCCAGGGCAGGGTGCTGCCCCTGGCCGCGGGCCTTGGAGGTGGCGCCTTGCTGGCCCTGCTGCTGTGCACGCGTTTGCAGGCCCCGCACTGGACCCTGTTCATCTGCGCCGCCCTGGCCGGCTGCATGCCCAGCATGTCGGCCATGGTCCGCGCCCGCTGGACCGAGCTGTACCGTGGTCAGCCGCAGTTGCAGACCGCCTACGCCCTGGAATCGGTGCTCGATGAGGTCTGCTTCATCATCGGTCCCCCGGTGTCGGTGGGCCTGTGCGTGGGGCTGTTCCCCGAGGCCGGGCCCCTGGCCGCGCTGTTGATGCTGGCCCTGGGGGTCAGTGTGTTCGTCATGCAGAAAAGCACCGAGCCGCCGGTGCACCCCCACGAGGAGGGGCATACAGGCTCGATCATTCGCTCCGCTGAAATCCGCCTGCTGGTCCTGTTGATGGTGGCCATGGGCACCATAGTCGGCGTGGTGGATGTGGTCAGCGTGGCCTTCGCCCAGCACCAGGGGCAGCCGGCGGCGGCGAGTGTCGTGCTCTCGGTGTACGCCATCGGCTCGTGCCTGGCGGGCATTGCCTTCGGCGCGCTGAAACTGGCCACGCCCTTGCCCCGGCTGTTCATGTACGGCGGTATCGCCACGGCCCTGGCCACCTTGCCGCTGCTCTGGGCGAGCAACATCTTTGGCCTGTCCCTGGCGGTGTTCGTCGCCGGGCTGTTTTTCTCCCCGACCCTGATCGTCGCCATGGCCCTGGTGGAACGCATCGTGCCCCCGGCCAAGCTCACCGAGGGCCTGACCTGGCTGGTCACCGGCCTGAGCATTGGCGTGGCCCTGGGGGCGGCGGGGTCCGGGCTCCTGGTGGACCATTTCGGCGCCCGCAGCGGCTTCTGGCTGGCCCTGGGCGGCGGCGCGGTGGTGCTGGGGGCGGCGTTGCAAAGTTATCGACGCCTGCGCTGAAGCGACCGTCGGACTAATTTGTCCGCCCCGTGCCGCGTTGTTCTTAACAGATCATCTGTCGAGGGATAAACCGTGACCCAATTGAACCTGCTGTGCCTGCCGTATTCCGGCGCCAGCGCCATGGTCTACAGCCGCTGGCGGCGCAAGCTGCCCCAGTGGCTGCACCTGACGCCCGTGGAACTGCCCGGGCGCGGCGCCCGTTACACCGAGCCCCTGCACACCGACATGCGGGTGCTGGCGATGCAGCTTGCCCGGGAAATCCAGAGCACGTTGCGCGCGCCCTATGCCCTGTTCGGCCACAGCCTGGGGGCCTTGCTGGCCTGTGAGCTGGCCCACGCCCTGCGCGCCCTGGGGTGTCCGGAACCGGTGGCGCTGTTCGCTTCCGGGACGGCGGCACCGACCTTGCGCAGCGAATACGACCGAGGGTTTGCCGAGGCCAAGACTGACCAACAGCTGATCGAGCAGCTGCGCACCCTCAATGGCACCAGCGAAGAGGTGCTGGCCAACCAGGAACTGATGAGCCTGACCTTGCCGATCCTGCGGGCCGACTTCCTGCTGTGCGGGCGTTTTCGTCCGCTGCAGCGCCCGTTGCTCAATTGCCCGGTGCATGTGCTGGGTGGCACGACCGACCGCGCCACCACCGAACAACTGATTGGCTGGAGCCAGGAAACCTGCGGCAGCTTCTCCGTGGACATGCTCGCGGGCGGGCACTTCTTCATCCACGAACAGGAAACCAAGGTGCTGAGCCTGATCAAGGGCCATCTGGAAGTGCACCGCCGGCGCCACCTGCAACCGGTAGCCGCGCTTTCCTAGCGGCTACAGACAGGCTTCCTGTAGCCGCTGCCGCAGGCTGCGCACGGCCCGCAGGGACGCAAAAAACCTGAGGGCTCCAAAGGTTCGACTGGCGATCGCCAAGCAAGGCCCTTCGGGCCTTTGCGCAGCTTCGCGGGCTCGGCAGCGGCTATAGGGAATAGGGGGCGGTTGGTGGGCTCAACCTAGGGACATACCCAGGCGCCAGTAACCCATCAGGGTCAGGTTGCGCCGCTCCTGGCCGCGCTCGTTGATCAGGTGGCGGCGGATGCTCATCACCGTCGCCGACTCGCCGGCTACCCAGGCATAGAAATGGTTGTCTGCCGGCGCTGCGGTGTCCCAAAGCCGTTGCGCGTCGTGGCGCTCGGAAACCTTGAGCGGCCGTCGGCCGCTATTGGCCGGCGGCAGCTCGGCCAGCTCCCGGGCGGCGTGGATCAGGGTTTCACCGTGTTGGGCATTGAGCACGTCCCGAGGCAGCCAGTTGACCCGGGTCTGCGGATTGCAGCGCAGGTCGATGCAGTCGCTTTCGTAGGGCACCTCGATGAACACCTGCACGTCCGGGTAATCCGGGTAATCCTGCAACTCCTCCAGAATCCCGGCGATGGCGGGCAGGGCGGTTTCATCGCCCATCAGCAGCACCTTGCCAATCCCCGCCGGCGGCAACCACTCATAACCGCCGGGGTCGCCGCTGTAGGCCTTGTTCGGCACCACCATCTGCAGGCGGTCGCCGCGCCGGGCGTGGGTGGCCCAGGCGGAGGCCGGCCCGTTGACCCCGTGCAGCACGAAATCCACATCCATCTCTGCCGGCTGCATGCGCAAGGCACGAATGGTGTAAGTGCGCATCGGTGGCTGCTGCTCGGCCGGCAACTGGCGCCGGGCCGCTTGCCAGTCGCCGTCCACTGGCAATTGCGCAGGCGTGCCGTCGGCCCCGGGAAACAGCAGCTTGATGCGCTGGTCCGGGGCCAGGGTGCGGGCCTGGGCGATGTCCTCGCCGCCGAACACCAGGCGGGTCATGGAGGGGCTGAGGTCGATGCGTTGCTTGAGTTCGACGTTGATCAGCCGGTAGCTCCGGGGTTGTTGGGCGCCGGCACCTACCAGCTTGCGCAAGCCATTTGCCAGTGAGCTGGCCAGGGAAGTGGCTGAGGACATGATCGCGACCTTATTAAGGGGAAGGTCCTGATTTGACGAGCCGCAAGCGCTGGAATTTACCGTGCAAGCCCTGATCTGCCTGTCGCGCAGAGGGTTAATTTTTCACCAGGCCCATCCGTTTCGTAGGGATAGCCGAGCCAACGCTCGATACCCAACATGTACGGATGAATCCAGATGAACGCTGAAAAGTCCCTGAAACTTGCACGCCGATTTATCGAGCTGCCGCTGGAGAAGCGCCGGTTGTTCCTCGATAGTCTGCGGGCGGAAAATATCGACTTTTCGTTGTTTCCAATCCCGGCCGACGTGGCCGTGGAGGACCGTCAGGAACTGTCCTACGCGCAGCGGCGCATGTGGTTCCTGTGGCAGCTGGACCCCGAGAGTGGCGCCTACAACCTACCGGGGGCGGTGCGTCTGACAGGGGCGCTGAATCACCAGGCGCTGGAGCAGGCATTCGCCGCCCTGATGGCGCGCCACGAGACCCTGCGCACGGTGTTCAAGCGCCACGCCGACGATCGTCTGGAGCAGGCTGCGGCAGAGGTCGAGCTGGCCGTGCAATACCTGGATCTGAGTGCAACCGACGCATCGGAACAGGAGCAGGCGGTGGCGGCACAGGCGCAGCAGCAGTCGCTGCAGCCGTTCGACCTGGCAACCGGTCCGTTGCTGCGGGTCAAGCTGATCAGGCTGGCCGCCGAGGAGCACGTGTTGCTCCTGACCTTGCACCATATCGTCTCTGACGGCTGGTCGATGAACGTGCTGATCGACGAGTTCATCCGTTGCTACGACGCCTTCGAACGGGGTGATCAGCCGCAACTGCCGGCGTTGCCAATCCAGTACAGCGACTATGCCCTGTGGCAGCGGCGCTGGCTGGAGGCGGGGGAGCAGGCACGGCAGCTGGAGTACTGGCAGGCGCAGTTGGGGAGCGAGCATCCGGTGCTGGAACTGCCCACTGACCATGGACGCCCGGCGATGCCCAGCTACCGTGGCACCCGCTATGACTTTGCCGTGGCGCCGGAGCTGGCCGAGCAGCTGCGGGCCCTGGCCAAACAGCACAACGTCACCCTGTTCATGCTGTTGCTCGGGGCCTTCAATGTGCTGCTGCACCGTTACAGCGGCCAGGGCGATATTCGCGTCGGCGTGCCCATCGCCAACCGCAACCGTGCCGAGGTCGAAGGCCTGATCGGCTTTTTCGTCAACACCCAGGTGCTGCGTACCCAGCTCACCGGCCAGACCCGGGTCAGCGAACTGCTGCAGGCCGTCAAAGAAGCGGCGCTGGGTGCCCAGGCTCATCAGGACCTGCCGTTCGAGCAACTGGTTGAAGCCTTGAAGCTGGAGCGCAACCTGAGCCACACACCGCTGTTCCAGGTGATGTACAACCACCAGCCCCAGGTGGCGGATATCAGCACGGTACAGACGGCGTCCGGGCTGGAGCTGGGCCTGGTGCAATGGCAGAGCCGCACCACCCAGTTCGACCTGACCCTGGACACCTACGAGAAGTCCGGCAAGCTGTACGCCGCCCTGACCTACGCCGATGATCTGTTTGACGCCGGCACCATCGCGCGCATGGCGCGGCATTGGACCGCGCTGCTGCAAGGCATGCTGGAGGATGCCGAGCAGCGCATCGGCGAGTTGCCGATGCTCGATGCCCGGGAGCGCCAGACCCTGGTGCACGACTGGAACGCTACGGCGCAGGCTTACCCCACCGGGTTGAGCATGCCGCAACTGATCGAAGCTCAGGTCCGGCGTACCCCCGAGGCCTGCGCCTTGGTGTTCGGCGAGCAGCAACTGAGCTACGCCGAACTGGATGCCCGAGCCAATCGGCTGGCTCGCTTGCTGCGTGAGCAGGGTGTGGCGGCGGATGTGCTGGTGGGCATCTGCATCGAACGCTCCATCGAAATGGTCGTGGGCCTGCTGGCGATCCACAAGGCCGGTGGCGCCTACGTGCCCCTGGACCCGGAATACCCCCGGGACCGCTTGGCCTACATGATCGAGGACAGCGGCATCCGCCTTTTGCTGAGCCAGCGTTCGCTGCTGCCGCTGCTGGATTTCCAAGCCGATGAAGAGGCGCTCAAGGTCATCCTTCTGGACCAGGATCAGGACGCGCTGCTGGCTTATGACAGCGGCCCGCTGGAGACGCTGGTCGACCCGCTGAACCTGGCCTATGTGATCTACACCTCGGGTTCCACCGGCAAGCCCAAGGGGGCGGGCAACAGCCACGCGGCGCTGGTCAACCGTCTGTACTGGATGCAGCAGGCCTATGGCCTGGACGCCAGTGACGCGGTGCTGCAGAAAACCCCGTTCAGTTTCGACGTCTCGGTCTGGGAATTTTTCTGGCCGCTGATGACCGGTGCCCGGCTTGTGGTGGCGGCCCCGGGGGCTCACCGTGAGCCGGCGCGCCTGATCGACACCATCATCGACCACGGCATCAGCACCCTGCACTTTGTGCCCTCGATGCTCCAGGCCTTCATCCATGAGCAGGGCGTGTCGGCCTGCGCCAGCCTCAAACGCATCGTCTGCAGTGGCGAGGCCTTGCCCCTGGATGCCCAGCAGCAGGTCTTCGCCCGATTGCCGGGCGCTGGCCTGTACAACCTCTACGGCCCGACCGAGGCGGCAATCGACGTCACCCACTGGACCTGTGTCGACGAAGGCGCAAGCAGCGTGCCGATCGGCCAGCCGATCGCCAACCTGCGCACCCATGTTCTGGATGCCCAGTTGCAACCGGTACCGGCGGGTGTTGCCGGTGAGCTCTATCTGGGCGGCCTCGGGTTGGCTCGCTGTTATCACCGGCGCCCGGCCCTGACCGCCGAGCGCTTTGTACCTTGCCCCTTCCATCAGGGGGCGCGGCTGTATCGCACCGGCGACCGGGTGCGCCAGCGGGCCGATGGGGTGATCGAATACCTGGGCCGCCTGGACCATCAGGTCAAGCTGCGGGGCCTGCGCATCGAGCTGGGTGAAATCGAAGCCCGGCTGATGCAGCACCCGAGCGTGCGTGAGGCCGTGGTGCTGGTGCAGAACGCCAAGCACCTGGTGGCGTATCTGGTGTTGCAAGAGGGCGCCCAGGCCCAGGGGTGGACCGACGAACTCAAGGCCTGGCTGGCCAGCAGCCTGCCGGAGTACATGGTGCCCCATCACCTGCTGGCCCTGGATCGCTTGCCGGTGACCGCCAACGGCAAGCTCGATCGCAGGGCCTTGCCGCTGCCCGAGGCGGCGCCGCAACTGGCCTACGTGGCCCCGGAAAGCGCCATGCAGAAGGCCCTGGCGGGCATCTGGTGCGATGTGCTGGGGCTGGCCCAAGTGGGTCTTGACGATAATTTCTTTGAACTTGGCGGTGATTCGATCATCTCGATCCAGGTGGTCAGTCGCGCCCGTCAGGCCGGGGTCCGTCTGGCGCCCCGGGACCTGTTCCAGTACCAGAGCGTGCGCAGCCTGGCCCAGGTCGCGGTCCTCGACGATCAGCCGCAGATCGACCAGGGAGCAGTGACCGGTGAGGTGCCGTTGACCCCGGTACAGCACTGGTTCCTGGCTCAGGAGGTGCCTCGACCGGGGCACTGGAACCAGTCGTTGCTGCTGGACCCGCGCCAGCCCTTGCAGCCAGCGCTGTTGCAGGCGGCGCTGTTGCAGGTGGTCAATCATCACGATGCCTTGCGCCTGCGCTTTGTCGGCACGCAGCAGGGTTGGCAGCAGGCCTATGCCGAGCCTGCCAGCCACTTCGACCTGTGGCAGTGCCGGGTCGAGCATGACCAGGCCCTGGCGGCAGTGTGCGACGAGGCCCAGCGCAGTCTGGACCTGCAAGCCGGCCCGCTGGTGCGCGCGGTCCTGGTGGAGCGCGAGTCGGGTCGCCAACAACTGTTGCTGGTGATCCACCACCTGGTGGTGGATGGGGTGTCCTGGCGGGTGCTGTTGGAGGACCTGCAACAGGCCTACCGGCAGTTGGCGGAGGCTCAGACGGTGCAACTGCCGCCCAAGACCAGCGCCTATCAGGCCTGGGCCCGGCGTTTGCAGGAGCATGCGCCGCAGCGCGAGACCGAAATGCCGTACTGGCTGGCGCAGCAGAGCGGAGCCGGCGACTTGCCCTGCGACGACCCGGCGGGCGGCCTGCAGAACCGTCATGGCCGCAAGATCGAGTCGCGACTGGATGTGGGATTGACCCGCAAACTGCTGCAGCAGGCTGCGAGCGCCTATCGCACCCAGGTCAACGACCTGCTGTTGACCGCCCTGGCTCGCGTACTGTGCCGCTGGACCGGGCAGGCTTCGGCCCTGATCCAGTTGGAAGGGCATGGCCGCGAGGACCTGTTCGACGATCTGGACCTGACCCGCACCCTGGGCTGGTTCACCAGCCTGTACCCGGTGCGTCTGCAGCCAGCCGAGCAAGCCGGGGCCGCGATCAAGGGGATCAAGGAGCAGTTGCGCGCGATCCCCGGCAAGGGGCTGGGCTACGGCTTGCTGCGCTACCTGGGCAGCCCGGCCCAGCGTCAGGCGCTGGCGGCATTGCCGCAGCCACGCATCACCTTCAACTACCTGGGCCAGTTCGACCGCCAGTTCGATGAGCAGGCGTTGTGGACGCCGGCCAGCCAGAGCAGCGGGCAGGCCCAGGACCCACAGGCCCCCTTGGCCAACTGGTTGACCCTGGAGGGCCAGGTCTACGGCGGCGAACTGGCGTTGCAGTGGGGTTACAGCGAGGAAATGTTCAGCGACGCCAGCATCCAGCAGCTGGCCGATGACTACCTCGCCGAGCTGCGCCTGCTGATCGAGCACTGCTGCGGGCTGGACCAGGCTCAGGCTACGCCTTCGGACTTCCCGCTGGCACGCATCTCCCAGCAACAGCTCGACGCGCTGCCGGTGCCGGCGGCCGCCATCGAGGACCTGTATCCGCTGACGCCGATGCAGCAGGGCATGCTGTTCCATACCCTCTACGAGCCCCAGGAACAGGCGTACATCAACCAGTTGCGCCTGGACATCCACGGCCTTGATCCCCAGCGTTTTGCCGATGCCTGGCAGAGTGCCCTGGATCGCCACCCGATCCTGCGCAGCAGCGTGCACTGGGAAGGGCTGGACAGCGCCCATCAGTTGGTCAGGAACCGGGTCAAGGTGCCGTTGCAGGTCTTGGCATCGGCCCCGGCGGATCTCGATCGATTGGCCGCGCAAGAGCGTTCCCGGGGGTTCGCGCTGGACCGGGCGCCCTTGCTGCGCCTGCTGCTGGTGCCCATCGTCGACAACCACTGGCACCTGATCTACACCTGCCACCACCTGCTGCTCGATGGCTGGAGCAATGCCAGCCTGCTGGCCGAAGTGATCCAGTTGTACGGCGGGGCCCGCTTGCCGGCGCCCCAAGGCCGCTATCGCGACTACCTGGGCTGGTTGCAGCAGCAGTCGGCCCCGGCTGCACAACAGTTCTGGAGCGAGCGCCTGCATGCCATGGACTCGCCGACCTTGCTCGCCGACGGAGTGCGCAGGCCGGTGTCGGGCAGCGGCCATGGGCAGTACCTGGAAGGGTTCGACCAGGCGCTGACACAGCGCCTGGGCAGCTTTGCCCGGCAGCAGAAGGTCACCCTCAACACCGTGCTGCAAGCCGCCTGGGCGCTGTTGCTGCAGCGGTACTGCGCGCAGCAGTGCGTAATCTTCGGTGCCACCGTGGCGGGGCGTTCGGTGCCGCTGCCGGGTATCGAGCAGCAGTTGGGGCTGTTCATCAACACCTTGCCGATCATTTGCCAGCCACGTTCGCAGTGCAGCGTGGGGCAATGGCTGGAGCAGATGCAGGCGCTCAATCTGGGCCTGCGCGAACACGAGCACGTGCCGCTCTACGAGATCCAGGGTTGGGCCGGGCACCAGGGCGCCCCCTTGTTCGACAGCCTGCTGGTGTTCGAGAACTTCCCCGTGGCCCAGGCCCTCAAGGAGGGGGCTCCGGCCGGGCTGCAGTTCTCCGGCCTGGCCAACCACGAGCAGACCAGCTATCCGCTGACCCTGGGCATCGAGTTGAGCGAGCACCTGAGCCTGGACTTCAGCTATGACCGCAGTCGTTTCAGTGCCGATCAGGTTCAGGGCTTCTGTGCCCAGCTGCGGCATTTGCTGCTGCAGTTCATGGCCGATCCCGACGCGGCCCTGGGGGGCTTGCAGTTGTTGAGCGAACAGGCGCGCCAGGACTTGCTGCAGCACAGCCAGCTGGCCGAGGTGGTGCCCGCCCAGGCGCCGCTGGTGCACCAGCGGATCGCGGCGCAGGCGGCGGCCACGCCCGAGGCGCTGGCGCTGGTGGTCGATGGCGAGCAACTGGACTATGGCCAGTTGAACGCCCAGGCCAACCGCCTGGCCCATTGTCTGCAAGCCCAGGGGATTGGCCCGGGGGATCGGGTCGGCCTGGCACTCAAGCGCGGCCCGCAACTGATCGTCAGCCTGCTGGCGGTGCTCAAGAGTGGCGCGGCCTATGTGCCCCTGGACCCGCAATACCCGCAAGAGCGTCTGGCGTTCATGATTGCCGACAGCCGCCTGAGCCTGCTGCTCAGCGACACCGGCACCTGGGCCGCGCCGCTGCTGCCCGACAGCGTGCTGCATTGGGATCTACCGAGCCTGGCGCAACGCTTGAGCCATTGCTCCGGCGCCGATCCGCAGAACCGCGCCAGCCCGCAAGACCTGGCCTATGTGATCTACACCTCGGGCTCCACCGGGGTCCCCAAGGGCGTGGCCATCGATCACCGGGCCTTGTCGGCGTTCTGCGAAGCGGCGGCTGATTATTCGGCGCTCACCGCCACCGACAAGGTGCTGCAATTCGCCACCTTCAGCTTCGACGGTTTCGTCGAGCAGTGTTACCCAGCCCTGTGCCTCGGCGCGGCCCTGGTGATGCGCGGCGACGAGCCCTGGGCCGTCGAGCAACTGGCGGCGGTGATCGTCAGCCAGGGCGTGACCCTGGCTGACCTGCCGGCGGCTTACTGGCACTTGCTGGCCAAGCAGTGCATGGCCGACGGTATCCGCAGCCTGGGGCGCCTGCGCCAGGTGCATGTCGGTGGCGAGGCGATGTCGGTGGAGGGCTTGCGCCTGTGGCACGCCGCTGGGCTTGGGGGTGTACGCCTGCTCAATACCTACGGCCCGACCGAGGCCACCGTGGTCTCCAGTGTCCACGACTGCCGGGAGCAGGATGCCAGCGAGGTCTACGGCATCCCGATCGGCCAGCCGATCATCGGCCGCGCCCTGCGGATCATCGACGGCGACCTCAATCTGCTGCCCGAAGGCGGCACCGGGGAGCTGTGCATCGGCTCTGCATCGAGTCTGGCCCAGGGTTATTTTGACCGGCCGGGACTGACTGCCGAACGCTTCATTCCTGACCCCTTTGCCGGTCAGCCCGGCGCCCGGCTGTATCGCAGTGGCGACCTGGCGCGTTACAACCCGCAAGGGGCGATCGAGTACATCGGCCGCATCGATCATCAGGTGAAGATCCGCGGCTTCCGCATCGAACTGGGGGAAATCGAGGCGCGCCTGTCGGCTCGGCCAGATGTGCGTGAGGCGGTGGTGCTGGCCGTGCCGGCCAACAACGGCATGCAACTGGTGGCCTATGTGGTGCCCTCTGCGTTGCCTGGGGATACCGACGACGGCCTGGGCGATGCTCAGGCACAGGCCGAGCGTTGCGCGCTGATCAAGGCCGGGCTCAAGGAAACGCTGCCGGATTACATGTTGCCCAGCCACGTGCTGCTGTTGCCGCGCCTGCCCCTCAACCCGAACGGCAAGCTGGACCGCAAGGCCCTGCCCAAGCTGGACTTGAGTGCCTTGCAACAAGCCTATGTGGCCCCGCACAGCAAACTGCAGCAGCAGGTGGCGGCGATCTGGCAGGGCGTGCTCGAAGTCGAGCGGGTCGGCCTGCAGGACAACTTCTTCGCCCTGGGCGGGCACTCGTTGCTGGCCACCCAGGTCATCAGCCGGGTGCGGCATGAGCTGGGCTTGCAGGCGGCGCTGCGAACCCTGTTCGATGCGCCCGACCTGCAGGCCTTTGTCGCCGCCCTGGGCGTCACTGAGGCTCCGGAGGCGGCCCCGGCCTTGTGCCGGGTGGATGACTCGCGGCCACAGCCGTTGTCCTTTGCCCAGCAGCGCTTGTGGTTCCTCTGGCAGTTGGAGCCGCAGAGCTCGATGTACAACATCGCCCGGGCCCTGGAGTTGCGTGGCGAACTGGACATCGAGGCAGTGCGGCAAGCCTTCGAATCGCTGATGCAGCGGCATTCGGTATTGCGTACCACCTACAGCGAGGTCGAAGGCGAGAGCTGGCAGCACGTCCATCGCCACCTGCCGCTGTCGTTCGTGTTCGATGACCTGTGCGCCTTGCCAGTGGCCGAGCGCGAGATCATGGCCCAGCAGCAGTTGCAGCAACAGGCCGCGGAGCCCTTCGACCTGATCGCCGGTCCGCCGATGCGTGTACGCCTGCTGCGGCTGGAGCCGCAACGGCACCTGCTGCTCATGACCCTGCACCACATCGTCGCCGACCACTGGTCGTTCGGCATTCTGCCGACCGAGTTCGTAAGCCTGTATCACGCCCATCGGACCGCCACGGCCAGCCCGTTGCCGGAGCCGGCCCTGCATTACGTGGACTTCGCTGTCTGGCAGCGGCAATGGCTCGAAGGCGGTGAACTGCAGCGTCAGCTCGATTACTGGCGTGATGTCCTGGGCGATGACCATCACCTCACACGCTTGCCCGCCAGTGCCACGGTGCAGCCAGGGCAGGCGCCGTCACCCTTGTGCGATCTCCACGAGTTCCATTTTTCGGCGGCTCAGAGCCAGGCGCTGCGTGCCTTTGCCAGTGCCCAGGGGGTGACCTTGTACATGCTGCTGCTGGCAGGTTTTGCCCTGGTGGTGGGGCAGCGCAGCGACAGTTCGCGGGTGCGTCTGGGGACCGATATCGCCAACCGCAATCACGCCGGCGTTGAAGATCTGGTGGGCTTCTTCGTTAACCAACTGGTATTGCAGATAAGTGTCGAGGAACAACAGTGCGTCAGCGACTTGTTGCAGGTGACACGGAGCACGGTCATCGGTGCCTCGGATCACCAGGACCTGCCTTTCGAGCGCCTGGTGGAGGCGCTGCGTGTGGTCCGGCGCGCCGGTCGTTCGCCGTTGTTCAGCATCAAGTTCATCTATCAGGAAAGCCTCGATCAGCCCTTGTCGATCGACGGCCTGGACGTGCAGCCGGTGGCTGCCGGCAGGGCCGCGGCGGAGCTGGACCTGGTGGCCGAGTTCGTCAATGCGCCACAGGGCATCTACCTCGGCCTGAAGTGCGATGCAGGGCTCTACACCGCCGCGGACATGGCGTGCCTGTTCGAGCAGTTGCAGGCGGTGTTCGAGTTGATGGTGATTGATACCCAGGCGCCGCTGGCGGCGTTGCTGAACCAGGCACGGGATATCCAATACCTGCGTGAGCGAGACCAGCTGCAACAGCGCCAGGTCCTGCTCAAGCAACAGCACCCGATTCAGCGGCGCCGTCCAGGACGGGTGCCGGTCGAGTGAAGCCATATTGAAGAATCATGCAGGCGCGTGCGATCGCCGCGCCTGATACCGCGAATCGGAGGTGGGTCATGTCGAAATTCGAGTCTCAAGCCATACCGGCATTGGGCAAGGGACGGCGCAAGAGCTTGAGCCTGGACCAATCCAGCCTGGTGACGTTTACGCCGCTGTTCGAGAACAGCTCGATTCCCCTGTTGTGTACGCCGAACGTTCCTGGCGTGGGGCTGGCGCAGTGGGCCGGGGAAAACCGCGAGCTGCTCCAGGAAAAGCTCGACCGGCACGCAACGTTGTTGTTCCGCGGCTTCGCGGTGCAGGACATCACCGAATTCAACCAGTGCGTCGATTCGATTTCCGGTGGGGCCCTGGAGTACCTGTTCCGGGCCTCGCCGCGGACCCAGATCACCAAGAAACTCAATGTCTACAGCTCCACCGACTACCCGGCCGTGGAAAAGATCTTCCCCCACAACGAGCACTCCTATTCCCCGGTGTTTCCGCTGCACCTGTATTTCTACTGCGACGTGCCGTCGACCACCGGCGGCGAGACGCCATTTGGCGACACCCGGCATTTGCTGGCGCGGATCGATCCGCAGGTGCGCGAAGAGTTCCAACACAAGCGCGTGCTCTATGTGCGCAACTATGGCGACGGCATGGGGCTGCCCTGGCAGACCGTGTTCCAGACCGACAACCGCGCCGAGGTCGAGGCCTATTGCGCGAAGATCGGCGTGACCCCGGAGTGGAAATCCGGCAACCGCCTGCGCACCCGGCAACAGGGCCCGGCCATGGTCCGGCATCCGCGTACCGGCGAGAGCGTGTGGTTCAACCATGCGACGTTCTTCAATGCCCTGACCCTGCCAGAGAGCATCCGCGACAGCCTGCTGGCGGAGTTCGCGCCCGAGGACCTGCCGCAAAACACCTTCTTTGGCGATGGCAGCCCGATCCCCGATGACTACATCACCCATCTGCAACAGCTCTATCGCGAGGTGATGGTGGAGTTTCCCTGGGAGAAGGGCGACGTCGTGATGCTCGACAACATCCTCACCCTGCACGCCCGCAACGAATATTCAGGCCCGCGCAAAATACTCACAGCCATGGCCGTCCCGCTGAAAAGCACCGACGTGGCCATTGGTTAAGGACATCAGCATGACCGACTTTTCCCCAGCAGAGACGTTTCAGATTTCGGCCCAGCAGGCCGCGATTCTTTCCCAGCAGCAGTACCTGGGCCAGCCGCTGGCGGCGCAGGCGCTCCTGTCCTTCGACACGCCGCCCGAGCGTGCTGTGCTGGAGGCCGCACTGAACGAGGTGTGCCAGCGCCACGAAATCCTGCGCACCCGCTACCGGCAGGTGCCCGGCTTCAAGCAACCGGTGCAGGAAATCACCCCCCAGGTGCGCCTGCGCCTGTCGCTGGAAACGGGGCGCAGCCTGCAACAGGCCCGTGCCGAGGATCGCCTGGCCCTGACCGAGGTGCCCCTGGTGGCCTCGCTGCTGGATCGCCAGTTGCTGGTCAGCGTGGCCCTGGCCAGCTGTGACCGCCAGTCTTTGGCATTGCTGATGACCGAACTGCAGCAACTGTGCGCGGGAGGGCAGTTGCCAGCGTTCGACAGCCTGCAGTACGCCGATTACGCCGCCTGGCAGAGCGAGCTGGGGGAGGAGGCGATCGGTCGCGAAGGCCTGCAGTTCTGGCGCACTCTGTATGCCGGACAGCAGCCGGGCGTGCGCCTGCCGTTCGAGCGCCGCCTGGACTTTACGCCGCAGT
Organism: Pseudomonas sp. BLCC-B112; assembly: GCF_028550695.1. Lineage (NCBI taxonomy): Bacteria > Pseudomonadati > Pseudomonadota > Gammaproteobacteria > Pseudomonadales > Pseudomonadaceae > Pseudomonas > Pseudomonas sp. BLCC-B112. Next base: position 51,453 of record NZ_JAQQGK010000015.1, on the reverse strand, counting down.
TGCAGGAATGCCGCTTGGACACCGATCTGGCACCGGCATTGCGCCAATTGGCCAGTGCGGCCGAGCTGAGTGTCGAGGACAGCCTGCTGTTCCTCTGGGCCGGTTTCCTCGCCGGGCTGAGCCAGCAGGACTCGCTGTTGGTGGCGCTGACCGTGGACGGTCGCAGCGACCAGTTGCAGCAGACCCTGGGCCATTTCAGCCGGCGCCTGCCCGTGGCCGTCACGTTGCAGCCCCAAGCCACCTTGCAGGACAACCTGCAGGCGTTCCGTCATCAGCTGGACCTGAGCCGCTCCTGGCAGGATTGCCTGAACGAGCTGGAAGCGTTCGGCGCCGAGCAACCCCGTCCCCTGGACCTGGGTTGCTCCTACAGCGAAGGCGCCGAGGTGCAGGAGCTGTTCCTCGATCAGGCGTGCTTCGAGAAGTTGCACCTGCAGGCCCGGGCCGAGGCCGACCAGCTGTCGCTGCAACTGAGCTGGCAGCCCCATCTGCTGCCCGACGGCCTACCAGCCGCCTGGCTCGAACAATTCGCCCAGTGGCTCAAAGCGGCCGCTGCGGACAGCAGTCTCAGCCTTGAGCAATTGCCGTTGGTCAGCGCTGATCAGGCGCAGCGCCTGTTGCAGGATTTCGATCGCAGCGCGGACCTGAGCGCCGCTGATGCACCGCTGCTGCACCAGCTGTTCGAAGAGGCGGCCCGGGCCTTTCCCGAGCGTGCCGCGATCCATGTCGATGGCCGGGAAATCACTTACGCCGAGCTCGACCGTCAGGCCAATCAGCTGGCCCACAGCTTGCGCCAGCAAGGGGTTGCCAGCGATGCCATCGTCGGAGTCTATGGGGCGCGTTCCATCGAGATCGTGGTGGCCCTGCTGGGGACTCTCAAGGCCGGTGGCGCCTACCTGCCGCTGGACCCGGCCTATCCCAGCGAGCGCTTGTCCTTCATGCTCGAGGACGCAGCGGTGCGCAGCCTGATCAGCCTGCAACCCTTGCACCCGGACATCGTCTTGCCGGCCGAGCTGCCCCAGATCAGCCTGGACCCGCAGCTGTTGAGCGGCAGCGCCCAAGCGCTGCCGAGCCGCAGCACAGGCGATAACCTGGCGTACATCATCTACACCTCGGGCTCCACCGGCAAACCCAAGGGCGTGATGGTGTCCCACACCAATGCCAGCACCTCGACCCTGGCCCGTGGCGCGTTCTACCAGGCGCCCCTGGACCGTTTCCTGATGCTGTCCTCGTTCTCCTTCGACAGCTCCGTGGCGGGGATCTTCTGGACCCTGAGCCAGGGCGCGACCTTGTACCTGCCCAGCGAAGAGCAGCACAAGGACCCGCAGCAGGTCGCCGAACTCATCGACGCGCAGCGGATTTCCCACTTCCTGGCCCTGCCATCGTTCTATGCGCAAATCCTCGAAGCCCTGCAGCAGCCATCACTGCGCTGTGTGATCGTGGCCGGCGAAGCCTGTCCGGTGGAGCTGGCCCTGCGGCACCGGGAACGGCTGCCCGAGACCTTGCTGGTCAATGAATACGGCCCTTCGGAAAGTGCGGTCTGGTGTTCGGCCTTCGCGGTGGAGCAGCCGCCTGTGGATGAGCGGGTGGCCATCGGTGGCGCTATCGCCGGTACGCGCCTGCGGGTGCTGGATGAAGAAGCCGAACTGGCCGGTATCGGTCGCGAGGGCGAGTTGTTCATCGGCGGTCCGGGCCTGGCCCGTGGCTACCTCAAGCGTCCGGCCCTGACCGCCAGTCGCTTCCTCCCGGACCCGTTCGCCAGCACCCCCGGCGCGCGCCTGTATCGCACCGGGGATCGGGTCAGCAGCTTGCCCCAGGGCACGCTGGACTACCTCGGCCGGATTGACTTCCAGCTGAAGATCCGTGGCTTTCGCATTGAGCTGGGCGAGATCGAGAGCCTGCTCGGGCAAGCTGCCAATGTGCGCGAAGCCGCTGTCGTGGCCCGGGACACGGCGGCCGGCAAACAGTTGGTGGCCTATGTGGTGCTGGCCCAGGTCGACGACCGCGAGGCCCAGGAGCAGGCCCTGCTGGCCCAGCTGCGCGAGCAGTTGCCCGAGTACATGGTGCCGTCGTTCCTCAGTGTCCTGGAGCGTTTCCCCCTGACCCCCAACGGCAAGCTGGACCGGAACGCCCTGAGCGCCCTGGAGTTGCAAGGCAGCGCCTATGTGGCGCCGCGCAACGAGCTGGAGGCCACCCTGGCCGCCATCTGGCAAGAGGCGCTGCAACTGGAGCGGGTCGGTGTGCATGACAACTTCTTTGCCCTGGGCGGCCACTCGCTGCTGGCCACGCGCATTCGCTCCAAGGTGCAAAGCGAGCTCAACCTGTCCTTGCCGCTGCGGGTGTTCTTCGAGGGCGAAACGGTGGAGCTGCTGGCCCGACAGGTCGAGCTGCATCGTGATTCCGGGGTGACAGGGGACAAGGTCGATGCCTTGGAAGCCCTGTTTGCGGAGGCCCAGGAGTGATGAATCCGTTACCCGAGCGCATGCTGGCGCTGTCCAAGCGGTTCGCCGCGTTCAGCCCCCAGGAGCGTAGCGCCTTGCAGCGCAAGATGATCGAGCAGGGGCTGTCCCTGGACTTGTTGCCGATCCCTGGGCGCAGCCAGGACCAGACGCTGATGTGCGCGTCCTATGCCCAGCAGCGCCTGTGGTTTCTCTGGCAACTGGAGCCGACCTCCAGCGCCTACAACCAATTGGCGGTGCTGCGCTTGCAGGGCGACCTGCAGGACGCCGATCTGCAACGCAGTATCCAGTACCTGATCGACCGCCATGAAGTGCTGCGCAGCACCTTCAGCCTGCACGGCCAGCAAGTGATGCAGGTGATTCATCCGCAGCGTGAATTCCTCCTGCAGCGCCTGGATTACAGCCACCTTGAGGACGCCGGCCCACAGGTGGCCGAACAGGTGGCGGAGCAGGGCGAACGCCCCTTCGACCTGGAGCACGACCTGCTGTTGCGGGCGACCCTGATCAAGCTCGGGCCCCAGGAACATGTGCTGCTGTTCTGTACCCATCACATCATCAGTGATGCCTGGTCGCTGCCGATCCTGGTGGGCGAGGTGACCAGCGCCTATGAGCACTGGCGCCAATACCAGCGCGCGCCGGACCTGGCGCCGCTGGCGGTGCAGTACGCCGACTTCGCCGTTTGGCAGCGCCTGTGGCTGGAAGCCGGTGAAGCCGAGCGGCAGTTGCAGTACTGGCGCGAGCGCCTGGGCAGCGAACCCTTGACCCTGGAACTGCCTCTGGACCGGCCGCGCCCGCCGGTGCGCAGTGCCCGGGGCGGGCGTCACGCCATGGTCTTCGATCAGGACCTGGACCGCGGTGTGCGCGAACTGGCCGCGAGTACCGGTTGCACCCTGTTCATGGTGCTGCTGGCGTCCCTGCAGGTGCTGCTGCAGCGCTACAGCGGTGCCCGCAGCATTCGCGTGGGCACGCCGGTGGCCAACCGCACGCGGGCCGAAGTCGAGGGGCTGATCGGCTTTTTCGTCAACACCCAGGTGCTGCAGGCCGAGATCGACCCGCAGCAGTCATTCAGTGCCTTGCTGGCCCAGGTCAAGACCCGGGTGCTGGAGGCCCAGGCGCATCAGGACCTGCCGTTCGAGCAACTGGTCGATGCCCTGCAGCCTGAGCGCAGCTTGAACCAGAGCCCATTGTTCCAGGTGCTCTACAACCACCTGGCGGGGGACAATGAAGGCGCGCGGGTGGAGATTCCCGGGCTGAAGATCGAGGCCCTGGCCAGCGACAGCGAAGCCGTGCGCTTCGACCTGACCTTCAACACTCATGAAGAAGGCGGGCGCCTGCAGGGGGCGCTGGTCTACGCCAGCGACCTGTTCGACCCGCAGACCATCGAGCAGATGGCCCGGCATTGGCACAACCTGTTGCAGGCGGTGGTGCGCGAACCGCAGCGTCGCCTGGGCGAACTGCCCATGCTCGATGCTGCAGAGCGCACGCAGATACTGGAGCAGTGGAACCTCGGCAGCGCCTTTGAGCGTCCACCCCTGTCGGTACCGGCCTGTGTCGAGGCACATGCGCTGCGCAGCCCCGATGCGCCGGCCGTGGTCTGCGCCGGTCAGCAACTGACGTATCAACAGCTCAATACGCAGGCCAACCGCCTGGCGCGTCAGCTGCGCGAGCGCGGCGTGGGGCCGGATGTGCTGGTGGGCATTGCCGCGCAACGCTCGATCGAGATGATCGTGGGCCTGCTGGCGGTGCTCAAGGCCGGCGGCGCTTACGTGCCTCTGGACCCCGAATACCCCCAGGAACGCCTCAACGGCATGATCGAGGACAGCGGGATTACCCAGTTGCTGGCCCAACAGCAGCTGATCGAGCGTTTTGCCGATCTGCCCGGGCTCTGTATCGAGCCCCTTGAGGATTCGCCGGCACGCCAGGCCCTGAGTGGCGACAACCTCGAACCCCTGACGGCTCCCGGGCACCTGGCGTATGTGATCTTCACGTCCGGCTCCACGGGTCGGGCCAAGGGCGTGACCATCAGCCACGGCGCCCTGGCCAACTACGTGGCGGCCATTCATCAGCGTCTGCCGCTGGCGTCGGCCCGCAGCATGGCGCTGGTGTCCACGCCGGCGGCGGACCTTGGGCACACGGTGCTGTTCGGTGCCCTGTGCGGCGGCCAGGCGCTGCATGTGATCAGCGCCGATCTGGCGGTGGACGGTGCGGGCCTGGGCCAGTACCTGCAACAGCAACAGATCGATGTGCTGAAAATTGTCCCCTCGCACCTGGCGGCGCTGTTGGGTGAGGACAATGGCGCGGTGCTGCCACGTCAGTGCCTGGTGCTGGGTGGCGAAGCCTGCCCGGTGAGCCTGGTTGAGCGCATACAACGCCTGGCGCCGCAGTGCCGGATCGTCAACCACTACGGGCCGACCGAAAGCACCGTGGGCGCCCTGACCCAGGCCGTGGAGGGCGACTGGTCCCAGGCCGCCTCGATTCCCCTGGGCCGGCCACTGACCAATGTCCGCGCCTATGTGCTGGACAGCGAAGGCCAGCCGGCTGCCGTCGGCAGCCTGGGCGAACTGTATCTGGCCGGTGCCGGACTGGCCCGTGATTACCATCGGCGTCCTGAGCTGACCGCTGCCAGCTTCATCCCCGATCCTTTCGACCCGCAGGGCGGTGCCCGTCTGTACCGCACCGGCGATCAGGTGCGCTACCGCCGCGACGGCAGCATCGAGTTCTGCGGGCGCATCGACCAGCAGATCAAGATTCGTGGCTTCCGGGTCGAGCCGGGAGAGATCCAGGCTTGCCTGCACAGTCATCCCTGGGTGCGCGAGTGTGCGGTACTGGCTCTGGATGGACCCCAGGGCAAGCAGTTGGTGGCCTATCTGGTGTGCCAGCCCGGGCTCGACCCGGATCAGTGCAAGGAAGGGCTCAAACAGCACATGAATGCGCAGCTGTCGGCCCATCAGGTGCCCAGCCACCTGCTGTTGCTGCCGGCGCTGCCCCTGAGCCTCAACGGCAAGCTCGATCGCCAGGCCCTGCCGCGCCCTGAGCAGGGCCGTCCGCAGGACCTCTACCGTGCGGCACAGAACCCCGTGCAACAGACACTGGTGGATATCTGGCAGGAGGTCTTGAACCAGCCGCGGATCGGTATCAACGACAACTTCTTCGAACTGGGTGGCGACTCGATCATTGCCATCCAGATGGTCAGCCGGGCACGCCAGGCGGGCTTGCAGATTTCCTCCCGGGACGTGTTCCGCTGCCAGAGCATTCTTGAACTGGCAGCGGTGGCCAAGCAAGGCACGGCCTTGCTCATCGATCAGGGACCGGTGCGTGGCCCGATGCCGCTGACGCCGATCCAGCAGGTGTTTTTTGCCAGTGACATTCCCCAGCGCCAGCACTGGAACCAGTCGCTGCTGCTGACCCCACGCGAGCCGCTGCAGGTGCCGCTGCTGGAGCGCGCCCTGAACCAACTGCTGGTGCAGCACGATGCCTTGCGCCTGAGGTACCGGCAGCACGCCGGCCTCTGGCAGGCCGAACACCAGGAGCATCCCGAGCCGGTCAGCCTCTGGCGGCAGCGGGTGGCGGATGCCGCAGCGATTCAGGCACTGGGCCAACAGGCCCAGAGCAGTCTCGACCTGGAACAGGGACCGTTGTTGCGCGCGGTGCTGATGGACCTGGACGATGGCAGCCAGCGTTTGTTGCTGGTCATTCATCACCTGGTGGTGGACGGCGTGTCCTGGCGGATTCTGCTGGAGGACCTGCAAAGCCTTTATCGGCAGTTGGCCGAGGGTGAGGCGCCGGTCCTGCCGTCCAAGACCAGTGCTTTCCAGGATTGGGCCGTGCACCTGCAAGACTGGGCGCAGCGCCTTGGGCACACCGACGAACTGGATTACTGGTGCCGGCAACTGGAGCAGGCGCCTCAGGGCCTGCCCCTGGACTATCCCGCCGGGGCGAACCTGGCGTGCCATGGCACGGCGATCAATGCCCGTCTGCCTCGGGAGCTGACCAGCCAGCTGTTGCAGGAAGCCCCCAAGGCCTATCGCACCCAGATCAACGATCTGTTGCTGGCCGCCCTGGCGCGGGTGATCTGCCGTTGGACCGGGCATTCGCAAATGCTGGTGCAGTTGGAAGGTCACGGGCGTGAGGAACTGTTTGCCGATGTCGACCTGTCGCGTTCGGTGGGCTGGTTCACCAGTCTCTATCCGCTGTGCCTGACTCCGGCGCAGCTACTCGCCGATTCGATCAAGGCGGTCAAGGAGGACTTGCGTCGGGTCCCGGCCAATGGCCTGGGTTATGGCGCGTTGCGTTACCTGGGGCAGGACGCGGTCCGCGAACGCCTGCAGGGGCTTGCGCAGCCGCGGATCACCTTCAACTACCTGGGGCAGTTCGACCAGAGCTTCGACTCGCAGTCACTCTTGGCTCCGGCGCCGGAAGCGGCCGGTGACGAACGTCACCGCGAGGCGCCACTGAGCAATTGGTTGACGGTCAACAGCCAGGTCTATGGGGGCGAACTGTCCCTGAGCTGGAGCTTCAGCCATCAGTTGTTCAAGCCGCAGACGGTTCAGCGCCTGGCCGATGATTACCTGTTGGAACTGCAGGCACTGATCGAGCATTGCACCCTGGACACCTCGGCTGGTGTCTCGCCGTCGGACTTCCCCCTGGCCGGGTTGAACCAGGCTCAGCTGGATGCGCTGCCGGTGGCCCCACGAACCATCGTCGACCTGTATCCCTTGTCGCCGATGCAGCAGGGCATGCTGTTCCACACCCTCTACGAGCAGGCCAGCGACGATTACGTCAATCAGGTCCGGGTGTCGGTGCAGGGCTTGGACCCGCAGCGTTTCCGCCGGGCCTGGGAAGATGCCCTGCAGGCCCATGACATCCTGCGTACCTCTTTCCACTGGCAAGCGGAGCTGGAGCAACCGGTGCAGATTGTCCAGCGTCAGCTGGCGCTGCCGTTCCGGGTGCTCGACTGGTCGGCCGGGCAGGCCACCGAGCCGGCCCTTGAAGCGCTGGCCGGCGAAGAGCGCAGCCTGTGTGCGCATTTCGATCGTGCACCGCTGTTGCGCCTGTGCCTGGTACAGACCACGGCCCAGGACTACCAACTGATCTACACCAACCACCACATCCTGATGGATGGGTGGAGCAGTTCGCAGTTGATGAGCGAGGTCCTGCAACGCTACGCCGGGGTGGTGCCGCCACAGGCTCCGGGGCGTTATCGCGACTACATCCAGTGGCTGCAACGCCAGGACCTGAGCGCCTGTGAAAGTTTCTGGCGCGAGCAACTGGGGCGTTTGTCGACCCCGACCCGCCTGGCGGGCAGCATCGCCCTGGAGAACCCGGGCGCGGATGCCGGCCATGGCGAGTTCCACCATGATTGGACCCAGCCGTGGACCGAGCGCTTGGTGGCCTTCGCCCGGCAGCAGAAAATCACCGCCAACACCCTGTTGCAGGCGGCCTGGCTCCTGCTGTTGCAGCGCTATACCGGACAGAGCACCGTGGCCTTTGGCGCGACGGTGGCGGGGCGTCCTTCGGAGCTGCCGGGGATCGAGCAGCAGATCGGTCTGTTCATCAATACCTTGCCGGTGATCGCCACCCCCGATGCGCAGATGAGCGTGGCGCAGTGGCTGCAACAGGTGCAGGCGCACAATCTGCAACTGCGCGAATACGAACATACGCCGCTCAACGATATCCAGCGCTGGGCCGGCAGCAGCGGTGAAGCGCTGTTCGATACCCTGCTGGTTTTCGACAACTACCCGGTGGCCCAGGCCCTGGAGCAGGAGGAGGCTTCCAGCGTGCGCTTCGGTGCCGTGCACAGTCGTGAACGCACCAACTATCCGTTGTCGGTGGCGGTGGCGCTGGAGCAGCGCCTGAGCATCAGCTACGGCTATGCCCGGGAGGCCTTCAGCGCGGCGGTGATCGAGCGCCTCAACGGCCATCTGCTGCACCTGCTGGCTCAGCTGATTGATAACCCCCAGTTGCAACTGGGCGCCATCGAGCTGCTGACCCCGGCCGAGACGGCGAGCCAATGCGTAGCGCCCGTCGCGCCGGGGATCGAGCCGGCGGTACACGAGAGCATCGGTGCCCTCGCACAACGCTGGCCGGAGCGTCAGGCGGTGCTGTTTGCCGGGCAGCGCTTCACTTACGGTGAACTGGATCGCCGGGCCAACCGCCTGGCCCATGAACTGGTGGCCCGCGGGGTCGGCCAGGAGGTCCGGGTCGGCGTGGCCCTGCCCCGGGGCGAGGGGCTGCTGGTGGCCTTGCTGGCGGTGCTCAAGGCCGGCGGTGCCTTCGTGCCGCTGGACCTGAGCTACCCAGTCGACCGCCTGGCCTACCTCATGGCGGATTCCGGCATGGCCCTGTTGCTCAGTGACAGCGAGTCGTTGCAGCGCCTGCCTTCGGCCGCCGGTCTGGCGGTGCTCGATCTGTCGCGCCTCAAGGTCGGGCAGCATCCGCTGACCGCGCCTGCGGTGACGGTGGCGCCAGAGAGCCTGGCGTATGTGATCTACACCTCGGGCTCCACCGGGCAGCCCAAGGGCGTGACCGTGGCCCATGGTCCGCTGGCGATGCACTGTCGCACCACCGGCGAACGCTATGGCATGACGCCCGATGACTGTGAACTGCACTTCCTGTCGTTTTCCTTCGACGGCGCCCATGAACGCTGGCTGACCGCCTTTGTCTGCGGTGCCAGCCTGCTGCTGCGTGACGACAGCCTGTGGACTCCGGAGCAGACCTGTGAAGCGATTCGCAGCCATGGCGTGACCATGGCCGGCTTTCCGCCGGCGTACCTGCATCAGTTGGCGGAGCATGTGCAGCGGGTCGGCAATCCGCCGCCCATGCGCCTCTACAGCTTTGGCGGCGATGCCATGCCTCAGGCCAGCTTCGAGCTGGTCCAGCAGGTGTTGCGTCCCCAGTACATGATCAACGGTTACGGGCCCACCGAAACCGTGGTCACGCCGCTGGTGTGGAAAACCGCTGCCGGTGAGCCTTGCAAGGCTGCTTATGCGCCCATCGGCCATTGCGTCGGCGAGCGCAGCGCCTATGTCCTGGATGCCGATCTCAATCCCTTGCCAGTGGGGGTCGCCGGAGAGCTGTACATCGGCGGCAATGGCTTGGCGCGAGGCTACCTGAAGCGTTTCGCCCAGACCGCCGAGCGCTTTGTTCCCGATCCCTACAGCCCCTTGGGGGGACGCCTGTATCGCACCGGGGACGTGGTGCGCCAGGGCAGTGACGGGGTGTTCGAGTACCTGGGGCGTATCGACAACCAGGTGAAGATCCGCGGCTTCCGCATCGAGCTGGGTGAAATCGAAGCGCGGCTGATGGCCCATGAGCAGGTCAGCGAGGCGGTGGTTCTGGCCCAGGACACCGCCCATGGCCGGCGTCTGGTGGCTTATCTGGTGACGGCCGCGACCGCGCTTGAGGACGAGCAAGACCAGGAAAGGTTGCGTGAAACCCTGCGCCAGACGTTGAAGGCCTGCCTGCCCGACTACATGGTGCCGTCCTATTGGCTGTTCCTCGAACGCTTGCCGCTGTCGCCCAATGGCAAGCTGGATCGCAAGGCGCTGCCCATGCCGGAAATGGCCCAGGCCAGCCACGCCTATGTGGCACCGCGCAGCGATCTGGAGAAGCGCCTTGCACAGATCTGGCAGGACGTGCTGAAGCTGGCGCAGGTCGGTCTGACCGACAACTTCTTCGAGCTGGGTGGGGACTCGATCATCTCCCTGCAGTTGGTCAGTCGAGCGCGTCAGGCCTCGATCCGCTTTACCCCCAAGGACCTGTTCGAGCAACAGACCATCGGGGGGCTGGCGGCGGTGGCGCAGTGCGGGGTGCAGGACGACATCGACCAGGGACCGGTGACCGGCGACATGCCGCTGCTGCCGATCCAGCGTCTGTTCTTTGCCGAGCCGATACCCCAGCGGCACCATTTCAATCAGTCGGTGCTGCTGATTCCGGCCACGCCCTTGAACCCGCTGGCCCTGAAGCAGGGCTTGCGGGCCTTGCTTGAGCATCACGACGGATTGCGTCTGCAGTTCCAGCAGGGGAGCGCAGGCTGGAGTGCCAGCCATGGTCCGCTGGATCAGTCCGGGCCCGGTCCGGACCTGTTGTGGCAGGCCGAAGCCGCCAACGCCGCCGAGCTGGAGCAACTCTGCGAGAAGGTCCAGTGCAGCCTCGACCTGCAGCGCGGGCCTTTGTTGCGGGCGCTGTTGGTGACCCTGGCGGACTCCACTCAGCGCTTGTTGCTGGTGGCCCATCACCTGGTGGTGGATGGCGTGTCCTGGCGGCTGCTGTTCGAAGACCTGCAAAGTGCCTACACCCAGGCGCTGGCCGGGCAAGCGGTGCAGTTGCCTGCCAAGAGCAGTTCTTATCAGGCCTTTGGCCGACGCCTGCAAGCGTATGCCCATGGGCCCGAGGCCCGGGCCGAACTGGCCTACTGGCACGCGCAACTTGCGGGCGCACAGGCATCGTTGCCTGGGGTTGAACCCGGCACCCAGGCCTTGAGCCGCGACGCCGGCAGCGTGCAGGTCCAGCTCGATGCCGCGACCACCCAACGCTTGCTGCAACGCGCTCCGGCCGCCTACCGGACCCAGGTCAACGACCTGTTGCTGGCGGCCCTGGCCCAGGTCATGGGGCAGTGGACCGGACAGCCTTCGACCCTGATCCAGCTGGAAGGCCACGGGCGTGAGCAACTCTTCGAGGACCTGGACCTGAGCCGCACCGTGGGCTGGTTCACCTCGGTGTTCCCGGTGCGCCTGAGCGCCGCGGACAGCGCCGAGTCTTCGATCAAGCGGATCAAGGAACAGCTGCGGGCGATCCCCAACAAGGGGATCGGCTACGGTGCCCTGCGTTACCTGGGGGATACCGCCAGTCGCGAGGCGTTGCAGGGGCTTGCCCAGCCTCGGGTCACCTTCAACTACCTGGGGCAGTTCGACGGCAGTTTCGATGATCCTCAGGCGCTGTTCATTCCGGCGCCCGAGGCCCATGGCGCGGATGCCAGTATCGATGCGCCCCTGGGCAACTGGCTGTCCATCAGCGGCAAGGTGTACGACGGTCAATTGCGCCTGGACTGGAGCTTCAGTCAGCGCATGTTCGACAGTGCGCAGATCGAGTCACTGGCCCAGGACTATGTCCAGGCGCTGCAGGCACTGGTGGAGCATTGCTGCCAGGCCCGCGGCGGCGTCACGCCATCGGACTTCCCGCTGGCGCGGCTGACTCAGGAACAGCTCGACGCCCTGACGCTGGTGCCGGCGCAGATCGAGGACATCTACCCATTGGCGCCGATGCAGCAGGCCTTGTTGCAGCATGAGTTGCAGGACCATGAGGCGGGGGATTTCGTCAACCAGATGTGCATGGATGTGCAAGGCGTCGACCCGCAGCGACTGCGTCAGGCCTGGCAGCAGGCCATGGATACCCATGAGATCCTGCGCAGCCGTTTTGTCTGGGGCGGGTCCCTGGTGCAGCCGCTGCAGGTGGTCCACAAGCAGGTCGAGGTGCCGTTCCAGGAGCTCGACGGCACTGTGTTGAGCAGCGATGCGCTGGAGCGTCTGGCCCTGGCTGACCGGCTCAAGGGCTTCGACCTGGCCCAGGCGCCGTTGCTGCGTCTGCAGGCGATCAAGCTGGGGGAGGGACGCTACCGGCTGATCTGTACCAACCATCACATCCTGTTGGACGGCTGGAGCGGGTTCCAGTTGTTCAACGATGTGCTGGCGGCCTACACCGGGCAGGCCATCAGTCACCGACCGGCTGGCTACCATGACTACATTGCCTGGCTGCAGGCCCGTGACCAGCAGGCCGACGAACGCTTCTGGCGTGAACAGCTCAAGCCACTGAAGGTGCCGACCTTGCTCAGTGCCTGCGCGATGGCCCAGGGTGATCGGCAGCGGGGTGGGCATCGCCAGCATTACTTCGAATTCGACGAGGCCCAGACCGAGCAACTGACTCGTTTCGCCCGGCAGCAGAAGATCACCGCCAACACCCTGGTGCAGGCGGCCTGGCTGTTGCTCCTGCATGTGCATTGCGGTCAGTCGACGGTGGCCTGCGGCGCCACCATCGCCGGACGCCCGCCACAGCTCAAGGGCATCGAGCAGCAGTTGGGGCTGTACATCAACGATGTGCCGCTGGTGGCCCGTATCGAGCCAGAGCAGAGCGTGGGTGACTGGTTGCAGGCGCTGCAAGGACGCAACTTGCTGATGCGTGAGCATGGCTACAGTGCCTTGAGCGATATCGAACGCTGGGCCGGGTTGCCGGGCGGGGAGTTGAGCGACACGGTGATCGTGTTCGAGAACTATCCGGTCAGTGCGGCGTCGGCCGGTGGTGATGTCGGTGATTTGCGTCTGGAGAGCATGCACAGTTTCGAGCAGACCAGTTCGGCGTTGACCTTGTATGTCGAGCTCAAGGGGCAGTTGCAGTTCCACTATGACCATCGGCTTGAGGCCTTTAGCGAGGCGGCGGTGCAGGGGGTGAATCTGCAACTGGTGCAGTTGCTTGGGGTGTTGGCAGATGGTTCGCCGGCGCGCTCGCTGGCGCAGGTGTTGGCGCAGCTGGGTGGGACTCGGTCTCAGCGGGAGGTGCGGGTGGGGGCTTAGGTACAGGACATTGGAGTGAAGGGCGGGAGGGCAGGTGACTGTTCTCCCGTTTTTTTTGGATGGGGGAAATCTGGTGGTGGTTGGGCTTTTGCGGCGGGGGTTGGAGTGCAGATCCATTGCTGCGGGGGTGGTGGCTGGCGGTTAGGGGGCTTATCCATTGCTGCGGGTGCGGCGGCTGGCGGTTTCGCCCTTACGGCGAGTCACTTTGGGGCCCCAAAGTAACCAAAGGGCTTTGCCCCTCCACTCGGTGCCTCGCCTAGGCTCGGCATGCCCGAACTCCGGCATTGAGCCATCGTGGTTAACGGGGCGTTCAGATCAAGATCAAGAGCGTGACGGCGGCCTGCCGGCCGGCCTGAAGCTAAGGGTGGGGTGCGTTTGTGTAGGAGCTGGCTTGCCAGCGAAGGCGTCCGTCCGGGCAATGCATGTCTCACGAGCCTCTTCGCCGGCAAGCCGGCTCCTACGAAAATCCAATACCAATGCGTATGCCGAAGACTGAGGGCGAGACATCAGGTCGATGCTGGCGCCTCGGGCAAAAAAATCCCCGCACCGGTGACCGGGGCGGGGAGGGGTTCAACCAAGGGGAATCAGAAGCTGTATTTGACGTTGAACATGACGTTGCGCGGGTCGCCGTAGTAGACCGAGTTGTAGGTGCCGATACCGCTGTAGTAGTTGCGGTCGAAGACGTTGTTCAGGTTGACCGTGGCCTTGAGGTTCTGGTTGAAGTCGTAGCTGCTCATCAGGCCCACCACGGCGTAGCTGGCACGGGTGAATTTGTGGCTGGGCAGTTGGTTGTAGGCGGCATCGACGAAGCTGTTGTCGACGAAGGAGGTCGAGCTCTGCCATTGCATGTTGCCGCCTACGGTGACTTTGTTCAGTTCGGCAGGCAGGCGATAGGTGGTGGCTACCTTGAACAAGTGCTGTGGCTGGGTGGTGGCCACGCGCTTGTTCTTGGCGTCGTAGGATTCCTGGTAGACGTAGCCGGCGTTGACGTTCCAGTCCGGCAGCACTTCACCGGCCATTTCCAGTTCGATGCCGTTGGTGGTGGCGCCCTTGATCGCGCGCATGGCCTCGAAGCCGTCAACGCCCATGACGCCGGTATTCTCGCCCAGGTTGTCCTGCTTGAGCTGGAACAGCGCCAGGCTGGCGTTCAGGCGACGGTCGAAGTATTCACCCTTGACCCCCACTTCGTAGCTCTGCCCGGTGAGCGGCTCCAGGGACTTGCCGCTGACGTCCAGGCTGTAGGGCTGTGGCTTGAAGATGTCGGTGTAGCTGGCGTAGACCGTGTGGTAGTCGTCCAGGTCATAGGTGATGCCGGCATAGGGAATGACTTCCCCGGAGTTGGTGGTGGAGATGCGCGGCAGTTGGCGCAGGGCGTTGACCCGATCGATCTGCCAGTCGTAGTCGGTGACCCGGGCACCGAGTATGAAGTTCAGGGCGTCGGTGGGTTTGAGGATCACCGCTGCGTAGGAGACTTTCTGGGTGCTCTTGATGTCGAAGGTCGACCACCAGGCCCAGTCGGTCGGGTAGGGCATGCTGTTGTTCCAGTTCAGCACGTCGTCGATGACTCCAGTGGTGGTGCCGTCGATACGCTTGGAGCGGGTGGTGGCGTGGGAATAGTTGTAGCCCAGCACCAGTTCGTGGGTGCGCCCAAACAGCGCGAACGGACCCTTGGCGTAGGCATCGAAGGACTTCTCGTCGCTGTTGGAGCCGAAGTTGGCCACGCCGCCCGGCGGCAGGTAGCCATAGTCCTGGCTGTTGTCGAGGTTGACGTGCTCGCTGGACATGCCGGCAATGATTTCCCGCGAGGTGTACTTGCGTGTGTTGACCGTCGCCTTGAAGGTCCAGTCGTTGTCGAACTGGTGATCGAGGCCGACAAAGGCGTGCTGGGTTTCCTGGTTGCGGTAGGCGAACTTGTCCGCCGGGTTGGTGGAACGGGAGAACTTGATCCGATTACCGTTCTTGTAGAACACCGGCAAGCTGGTGTTGGTCGTGGCGTCGTTGTTGTTCTTCTGGTAGTCGTAGCCGACGCTGAGGGTGGTGGCGTCGCTCAGGTCGCCTTCGAGAATGCCGTAGAAGACGTTCTGCTCACCTTTCTGATAGTCGATGAAGCTGTTGCGCTTGCCGGTGCCGGCCACCATCCGTCCGCGTATCGCACCGCCTTCCACCAGCGGGCCGGAAACGTCCACTTCGCTGGTGTAGCGGTCCCAGGAACCGGCGCCAGCGGCGACGTGGCCCTGGAATTCCCGGGTGGGGCGCTTGCGCACCATGTTGATCACCCCGGACGGATAGCCGATGCCGTTGACCAGGCCGGTGGCGCCCTTGAGCACTTCGATGCGGTCGTAGATCAGGGTGTTGCCGATGCTGTAGTTGTCGCGGATGTTGCCGCCGTCGGTGCCCAGGCTGGGAATGCCGTCGTACTGGAAGTTCTGGATTTCAAAGCCCCGCGAGTAATACACGTAGCCTTCGGAGCTCTCGCGGTTGACCGTGATCCCGGGGGTCTGCTGCATGACGTGCGCCAGTTCGGTCAACCCTTGGTCATCCATCTGCTGGCGGGTGATGACGCTCACCGACTGCGGCGTTTCACGCAGGGACAGGTCCATGCGCGTGGCCGAGTTGCTTTGCCCGGTGGTGTAGGAACCAGTCCCCTCAGTGGTGCTCCCCAGCCCCTGAGTGGAAATGTTCATGGTCCCCAGCTCCACAGCCCCACTGCTTTGCACCAGGGTCACGGTGTTGCCTTGGCGCTGATAACTCACCCCGGTCCCGCGCAGCAGTTGCGACAGGGCCTGGTCGGGCTGTAAGGCGCCCTTGATCGCCGTGCTGCGCTTGCCCTGGACGCTGTCCTGGTTGTAGAGCACTTGCAGGTCGGCTTGCTGGCCGAATGTCTGCAAGGCGCTGCCCAGTGACTGTGCAGGAATATCGAAATTGGCTTGCTGGGCCTGTACCTGGGCGGCACAGGGCAGCGCCAATACGGCCCCAAGCAGATAGGGACGCAAGCTCGGCCGCAGCGCATGGCGCATGAGCAGGGCTGTTTTCAGGGGGGTGAGTCCAAGAGGTGCTGGCATGTTCATTTGCTCTTATTAAGCGGCAATGGGAATTCGTTTTAAATGTGAATGTTTCTCAAACTTGTTATGAGACGTTCGACTTCCCGAAAACCGGAAAGCCGAGACGAAAAAAATCAAGCCGGTTCGAGTTCGCAACTGACCTTGCCCGCTTCCATGCGCACCAACTGGTCGGCAATGTCGAAATAGCGATCGTCGTGGGAGATGACGATGATGGTCTTGCCCAGGCGTTTGAGGTCCGGCAGCAGCTCGGTGTAGAAAACGCGCCGGAAGGTCGGGTCCTGGTCGGCGGCCCATTCGTCGAACACCAGCACCGGGCGTTCTTCGATCCAGGCGTTGACCAGCGCCAGTCGCTTGCGTTGCCCGGTGGACAGGTCGGTGGTGGTGAAGGCCCCGTCGCGGATGCTCACCTTGTGCCCGATCTCCAGGCGGCGCAGATATTGTTCGGCCTCTTCGGGCAGTTGTTCGCCGCCCTGGACCAGGTCGTCGAACAGGTAGTAGTCGGCAAAGATGGTGGTGAACAGTTGCCGATAGTCGTCGCGGGTCTTGGCGGTGACCGCGTGGCCGTTGAGGCGGATCTCGCCTTCCTGGGGTCGGTACAGGCCCAGCAGCAGCTTGATCAGGGTGGTCTTGCCGCAGCCGTTCTCGCCAACGATGAAGACGATGTCGCCCTGCTTGATTCGTAGGTTCACCGGGCCTAGGGCAAAGGGCGCGCTGCCTTCGACGGCCGGGAAGGCGTAGCGCACATCGTGCAGTTCCAGGCTGTGCACAGTCTGGGCTTGGCTCGCGGTTTCACTGAGCAGCAGGTGCGGTTCGGGGGAGGAGAAGCGCTCGGACAGTTCGGCGATGCGGCGGAAGGCCACCTGGGCGCGGCTGACAATCGGCAGGTTGCCGATCAGCAACTCCAGGGGGCCCTTCATGTACAGCAGCACCAGGACGAAACCGCTCATCACTGCGCGGTCGTTGTTGGGCCAGAAGGACTGCAGGGCCAGGGCCAGGCCGATGACCACGAAAAACAGCATGGAGCCGAAGGTCTTGGCGACGATGAAAATGTTCACCGACTCGATCTGTTTGTTGCAGATGTGCTCGGCGCTGTGCTTGATCCGCTGGTTGAACATGCGGTTGCGGCGCGGCCGGTGGATGCGCAGTTCCTTGGCGCCGTCGGCAATGGCGTTGTAGTGCTTTTGCAGGTTGTCCTCTTCATCCCGGGCGTCCATGAAGCCCTTGATGCCCTTGGTCTGCGCGACAAACTGCACGCTGCAGCCAATCACGATGGCCACCAGCATCAGCAGGAACATCGGCCATGAGAGCAGGGCCAGGTAACCCAGGCAGCCCAGGGTCACGGTCAGGGAAATGGCCAGTGGCGCAAAGGCGAAGGCGAAGTCGCTGATGGTGTCGATGTCGTGGGTCAGTACCGGGATCAGGCGATGGCTGCGATAGCGTTCGATCTGCTCGATGGGCGCGCTGAGGACTTTTTCCCCCAGGTCTTTGCGCAGCTTGCTGATGATGTGCTGGCCGACGTAGTTGCTGCCGATGTCCGACAGAATCGAACACAGCAGCGCCAGCAGGCACAGCCCGGCGAAGGTCAGGACCACGCCGCGACTGAGGCCGTCGGCGCCGTTCAGGGCCTGGTTGATGGTCGCCAACAGGACGGTGATGCTCAGGCCGCCGATGATGCCCAGCACGATCGATACGGCCACGGTGGGCCAGAAAGGTTTGAGCAGGCCCAGCAGGTCACGGATGGCGCTGCGGCTACGCGGAGGGCTGTTCATGATGACTCCTGGTTCAAGCACGGATAAGGGCGGGTGAGAGGCGGTTTGCGTTGGGGCATGGGGGCCGGGGTGCAGCCGTCGGGTTCATCTGGTGCGCTTCCTCTGGAATGGATCGAGATACGGGCAAGGGGCCGGGGTGCACAGCGCGACGCGGCGTGCAGTGCCGTGCGCTTCAATGCCGGGCTTGAGGAGGCTGTCGCGTTCGGGACGGGGCTTGACTCAAGACCGTTGCAGAGAAGACGAAGTGGCGCTGGGGGGATTTAGCGCAGGCCTGGCGTCGCGCCGTGCGTCGGTCGCTGCAGGGAGGCTGCAGCGACCGCTGGATCAGCTCAAAGTGGTCGATCGAAGAAGAACTCGCGTTCCAGGCGCAGCAGAGCGGCTTTCTTGTGGGCCAGTTGAATGTCCTTCAAGTGACCGAAGCCCTGGGACTTGAGGAAGTCGATCTGCCGGTCATGGTCGATGCGCGGTTCGCCAAGGATGCGCTGGGTGCGTGGATCATCCAGGAACATGTAGTGCATCAGCGAATTGAACCAGCCCTTGAGCTTGCCGATGCCCTGGTGCTTGTTCTCGCCCACCACCACGTGCCAGCCGCGGTCGTGGTCCTGCACGTCGTAGTAGGGGGCGATGCGGTCTTCCTTGCACCAGTAGACTTCGAAGTAGGCGAAAGGCTCGTCGTCGTAGCAGCCGATCAACGGATGGACCCGCGGGTCGGCGAGCATGTCTTGCAGATAGGCGGCGTGCTCGTCGAGGCTGCCGGCCTGCTCCCAGAAGAACGCCACCTGCTCCAGGTTCATCCAGCGATTGAAGGCTTGCAGGTCACGGTCCGGATCGATGGTGCGCAGGCTGAACTCGGTGTTGAGCCCCGGCAGTCGACGGCGGTACACCTCGCCCTGGGGCAGTGGCGGGCGTTGTGGGTGACGTTTCTCGCCGCTGAACTGGTAGAAGGGCGCGGTGTGGGCGCTGGCCGGAGCGCTGAGCCAGGGCAGCGGGTGCTGCCAGAAGGTGCCGCGTCGGCACTGTAGCTCCACCTGGTGGGCATCGGCGGCGAGCAAGGTGTCAAAGACCCCCTGGCGGATGGCTGACACGGCAAAGTCGCGGCTGGCACGCAGGCGAACCCGCACCTGGGCGGACTTTTTCTTGTAGCAGAAATGCCCGCCCAACAAGGCCAGCAGCGCGCTGGCCGGGTAGTTGGGGGCAATCTCGCCGGCGATCTCGATCAGTTCGCCATCGCTGCGAAAGGTCAGTGCCGCGAAGCCCTCGGTGTGCAGGCTGCCCTGGTTCTCTTCGGCGTCATGCACGCTGGCGGTGGAACCGTCGCTCAGCGACAGGGTGAACAAAGCTGCTTTCATGGTGTGTCTCCGTCAGTCGATGAGGGGGAAGGTCAAAGGTCGCGGGCAACCCGGAACCCCAGCCAGTCACCACGATCGGTGGGGTAGATGTTGTTGCGGTTGCCTGAGCGGGAAAAAATCGGCGCTTCGGTCCAATCGTTGCCGCGCATCTGCAGGACGCTGCAGTTGGGCTCGGTCCAGGCGCTGCCGTCGGTGGGGGCGCCGACATAGTTTTCATGCCAGCAGTCGGGGGTGAACTCGTAGACATTGCCGTGCATGTCGTAGACGCCGAAGGCGTTGGCGGGGAAGGAGCCGGCTGGTGAGGTGAAGCTGAAGCCGTCTTCCGGGCCGTAGGTGTTGGCGTGCTTGGCGATGCTGTACTCCTTGCCCTCGTCGAAAGGGAAGGGGAAGGGGCCGGTACTGCCGGCGCGGGCCGCGTATTCGCGCATGGCTTCGCTGACGATGAAGTAGTGCTGGCCGGTGCGCTTGGACAGCCAGGCGGTGTAGGCCTGGGCTTCGTTGAAGTCCATGCATACCGCCGGTTGGCGCGGACCGACTTCGTAGCGGGGTTTGCCGGCCTTGCATTCGCGGCCAGGGCGCGTGTCGCCGTCGGGCATCTGGTAGCCGGTTTCCTTCAGGTAGGTCGCCCATTCGCCGGCCAGGACCTGGAAGCGCCCGATGGCGAACGGCTTGGCGAAGGTCACTTCATGCATCGGACCTTCGTCCTCCTGGCGGCCGACCTCGTCAGCGGGGGTGCCCATGATGAAGGTGCCGGCGGGCAGCACCACCATTTCCGGACAGTCCTTGCAGTCCTTGAACACCTTGCCCGGCTGGGGCGAGGCGGCGGCCTGGGCGGCGGTCGGCAGTAACAGGCTCAACAGCAGGGCCAGGGAGAGACTGGCCAGGGGCGGGCGGAGGGCGGTGCTCAGTGAATGCTGTTTCATCATGACTCTCTTTTTAAAAGTGACGCAGGGCGCAAGGAGGAGCGGTTTCAGACCTTTTTGCGCAGCAGGTCCATGAAGCGATCGATCTGTTGTTCGTCGTTGAGCAGGCCAGGCGCGGTACGGATCACCGGACCGACGTCGCGGTCCACGGCATCGACCACCACCCGATTGGCCATCAGGTAGGCGGCGAATTTGTCGCAGTCCTGATTCTTGATCCGGAAGAAGGTGAAGCCCGCTGACAGCTCGGGGCTCAGGGGGGTGACCAGCTCCACTTGGGGCAGCTCCTGCAGACGTTGCTTGAGGTAGCTGTTGAGGGCGTGGATGCGCGCCTGGACCTGGGCCTTGCCCAATTGCAAATGCAGCTTGAAGGCTTCATCCAGGGCCCAGCGGTGTTCAAAGGCGTGGTAGCCGCCGGGGGTCATGCTGGTGGCGAAATTGTTGTCCTCGGAAAAGGTCGGCACGCTGGGGGTAACGTCCTTGAGCTCCTCGGAACGGGCACAGATGATCCCGGTGCCGCGAGGGCCGAACATCCACTTGTGGGTGCCGGAAATGAAGTAGTCGCAGTGCATGTCGGGGAAGTCCAGGTTGTCCACGCCAAACCCGTGGACCCCATCCACCACATAGATGATTCGGTCTTTGTCGTCGCGGTTGCGGTTGAACTCGTCCACCAACTGGCCGATCTCGCCGATCGGCAGTTTCACGCCGCTGCCCGACTGCACCCAGGTCATGCCCAGGACTCGGGTATTGGGGCGGATACTGCGCTTGATCGAGTCCAGGATTTCATCTTTGGACACCCGGTGCGGGTCCTTGAACAGGCTGATCTTGCGCACCTGGGTGCCTTGCTTGCGCACGCGATATTCCAGGCTGTACTCGGTGGCGTAGTGTTCGTGCACCGTGGTCAGGATCTCCTGATCGGGCCGCACGTGAAGGCCGCCATAGATCATCGCCAGGCCTTCGCTGGTGCTGCCGGTGAGGGCGATCTGGCCGGGCTTGGCTTGCAGGTAGCGACCCGCCCATCGACGCACCTCGGCCTCGCGTTTCCAGGGTTCCTGCAGGTCCCAGTCCATGGCCAGCCCGGGGTTGCGGTCGATATTGGCGCGATGCCGTTCGATGGCTTCACGCACGGGCCTTGGGTGCGAGGTCACCAGGAAGTTGGAAAAGTGAATGGAGTCCGGGTCCTGGTCGAACAGCAGGCGCAGTTGCGCCCATGGGTCCTTGGGCGTGGGCGCCGGGGCGCTAGCGCTGGTGCCGGACGCGGCCAGGGCACTGGCGCCCAGAGGCAGGCCGGCGGCGAGGATGCCGGCCTGTTTGAGAAATGTACGGCGATCGGTCATGAGCTCATTTCACTGGTTGGCAAAAGGGGGGATCAGCGATTGGCCAGGGGCTTGGCGGACTTCTGCACCTGCTCCCAGACCCGCAGGAAGTTGCCGCCCCAGAGCTTGGCGATATCTGCTTCGCTGTAGCCGCGCTGCAGCAGTTCGGCGGTGACGTTGCGGCCCTCGCTGACATCCTTCCAGCCGTCCAGGCCGCCGCCGTCGTTGAAGTCCGAACTGATGCCGACGTGGTCGATGCCGATCTTCTTCACGGCGTAATCGATGGCGTCGCCGAAGTCCTTGAGGGTGGCCTTGGGTTCTGCTTCGACAATGCTGTACAGCTCGCCGGCGTATTCGCCGAAACGCTGTTCGGGCCACACGGTGATGATGGCGTCGCCGGGCATCAGGGCCATTTCCAGCCCGGTCAAGGGTTGCAGGTCGAAACGCGCGCGCAGGGCGTTGAGCTTGTCCCGGGTCGCTTGGCTCAGGGGGCGCAGGTAGGTGGGGAAACCGACGATCTGCACCACGCCGCCGCTGTCCTTGATCAGCTGCATTTCCTTGTCGCTGAGGTTGCGCGGGATATCCACCAGGGCCCGGGGCGCCGAGTGCGAGGCGACGAAGGGCGCGCGGCTGAGCTGGCTGACTTGCTCCAGGGCCTTGGTCGACATCTGCGAAACATCGATGATCACCCCCAGGTCGTTGAGCCGGCGCACGGCCTGCCGGCCCAGGTCGGACAGCCCGCCCAGGGCATCCGGGGTGTCGTTGAAGAACGGCAGTGGCCGCGAGGAATCGGACCAGGCGTTGTTGCCCACGTAGCTGAAACCGAACATGCGCATGCCCCGGGCCGCCCAGAGATCGAGCTGGTTGAGATCGGTGCCCAGGGGGTAGGCGTTGAGCATGCTGAGGAACACCGCGAACTTGCCTTCGCCGTTGAGGCGGCGGAACTCTTCCGGGGTGTGGGCAATGGCCACCTGGTTGGGGAAGTCGCGGACCATGCCGGTGAGGATCTTGTAGCGCGCTTCCTGCTCGTTGCGCGCGGCGTCGACAAAGCCCGCCGTGGGACGATGAGGGGCATTTGCGCCGTTCCAGATTTCCGGCCAGCCAAAGATCGTCAGGGCTGCGCCGGACAGGCGCCCGCGTCCGGCCTTGGCTAGGTCGAACTGGCCGCTGCCGTCCTTGTCGGCCTCGTTGCCGGCACTGCCGAAATCCAGGGGCACGGTAATGTGGCTGTCGAAGGAGAGGATGCGCTCCTGCAGTTCTTCTGCCTGCTTCATCAGCTTGACCGGATAGCCGGGGTTGTCCCTGAACCAGTAGTCCCAGGCCAGGAAGCCGGCGCCGGCGCCAATCGCCAGGGCCAGCGGCAGGCCAATGTAAAGAGCCTTCTTCGAACGTGGTTTTGTCATTGCCATCTCAGTCGGTTTCGCCGTCAAGGTGCAGGCACAGGGGCCTTTGCTATCTGGGAAGAACGAGCCAGTGACGAGGAAATTTAAGCCCCCTGCGCGGGCGGTAAATTTCCGTGGGCAATAAACGTTCTAGCTTGGATAAAGCCTGCATCAGGGCTGACACAGGTAGGGCAATGACGATTTCTCGACGAGGGTTCATGGCGGGCTTGGCGCTGACTGGCGCTGCCGTGCCGGCGGCGTTTTATGTGCATCGCGAGTTGACGCGTGAGGAATTCCCGATCACCCCGGGCGAGGCCACGGTGGACCTGGCGGATACCGCCGGGCAACGCCTGGCGGACCAGTTGCGGGGCATCTGGAGCATTCGCTTTGAAGGCGCCGATGCCGGGCTCGATGGCTTGGGGCGCCAGGACTTGGAAGTGTTTCTCGACATCGCCCAGCGCGGGCGTGGCCTGCGCGGTTACCTGGACACCGCCGAGGGCCTGCGCGGCGCCGCCGAGCCGCGCTACCGGATCGTTGCCGACCTGGTGAGCCCGCAGCCGGGTGAAATGTACTGGCGGTTGATTCCTGCCACGGCGGTGGACGGTGCCGCCACTTATGAGTTCAAGATGAGCCTGGATGAAGTCTGGGCCGATTTCGCCAACGCCGGCAGCGGCACCCTGAGCGGCCGTGTCGAGCGCCTGGACCGGCCCCTGGCGCTGCCCGCCCTGGACAACCGCTTTGTCGCCACCAAGCAGATGTTTCCCGAAGCCCGCCAGCGTATCGGCCTGAACCCGACGCTGCAGGCCTGGCTGGTGTCGCCCGAGCATCGGTTGTTCCACCAGCTGTGGCACGCGACCCGGGACAAGTGGCACCGGCTGTCCGAAGAGAAGCGTGACGCCCTGCGCGGCATCGGCTGGCAGCCCGGTCCTCGGGGGCAGGAGCGCGATGCGCGCGGTCCGAAGAAGGATCGCA
Source organism: Pseudomonas sp. BLCC-B112 (assembly GCF_028550695.1). Taxonomy (NCBI): domain Bacteria; kingdom Pseudomonadati; phylum Pseudomonadota; class Gammaproteobacteria; order Pseudomonadales; family Pseudomonadaceae; genus Pseudomonas; species Pseudomonas sp. BLCC-B112. The sequence continues at coordinate 27,662 of NZ_JAQQGK010000015.1, read as the reverse complement.
ATGGCTCGGGCATCGATTTCTTCTTCATGCACCGGCACATGCTGGGCACGGCGCGTTCCATGCAGGACTTGCCGTCCTGGCAGCATTTCCCCCTGCCGCAGCCGGAACTGCTGCGTGATCGCCTGGGCTTCGCCCGCTATTTCGACAACCATGACGGCGGTTCCCTGCCGCCAGCGTGGCTGGCCGATGACGATGACGACTACAGCCAGTGGGTCAGCGACATCAAGGCCGGCGAGACATACCACAGCAACTTCCAGGTCTGGGAGTCGCAGTATCGCAACCCGCGCTACCTGGCGAACCTGACCCTGGGCCAGTTCGGCTCGGAGATTGAACTGGGCCTGCACGACTGGCTGCACATGCGCTGGGCCTCGGTGCCGCGTGATCCTTCCAGCGGTGCACCGGTGCCCATGGCCCGCGATCCGGCGGACTTTTCCCCGCGCTGGTACCAGCCGGAAAACGACTTTCTCGGCGACCCGTTCTCCTCCCATGTCAGCCCGGTGTTCTGGCGTTTCCATGGCTGGATCGACGACCGCCTGGAGGACTGGTTCCGCGCCCACGAGCGTTTCCATCCCGGCGAGCTCAAGCGTCTGGAAGTCAATGGCGTGCCCTGGTTCGCCCCGGGGCGCTGGGTCGAGGCCGGCGATCCCTGGCTGGGGCCGGTGACCCACGGTTGCAGCACTATCCCTGGATTGCAGACCGGCAAGACCGTGGAGATGGACCCGGAAACCATGAAGCTGGCCCTGCGCATCACCTTTATCGAGGATGAAAAGCAGTTGGCCGATCTGCTGCGCAAGGTGCCGCGCCGGCCCTGGTATGCGCGGCATTTGAAGGTCAGGCAGCGGCTGTTGTAGTGGCGCCGGGCTGATCGCGAACTTCGAGTCTGGAGGTCGTTGCTAGGGGTGTTCAGATCGAAAGGGCCACTTCGGCCAGGAAGCTGAACAGTTCTGGGTATCCGGTCTGCTGCCATGCTTGGGTTTCATGATCAAAAAAGCACACCTCTGCCAGGCATTGGTTATTTTCAATCCGGAATCCGTAGAAGTCGCCGCAGCCGTTCTCTGAAAACAACAGATGACACTTGCCAATCAGTGGGTGTTGTCGATTGATTCTGGCCAGGTTGAAATCGCTGTCTCTGTCCAGTGAGTAGACGATTCCCAAGGCAAAGTAGCCGCCCCCATGCTTCAGCAGGAACTGGCGGTACTCGACAGGAAGTCGCAGCGCCAGGTCATTTTGAGCCTCGGTGATGTCCTCCTCGGTGGCGGCGCTGTCCGAAGGGAGCTCAAACCAGATCGGATGGAGGTTCTTCTTGGCATTCAGCAGTTGTTCAAATTCACTGAAGTTCATTGTCCTGGTCTTCTTGAGGGGCGAGGCATCAGGTGTCGGCCAGTGTTTCAGACGCTCCGTGATGGTTCAGGCGCCGAGTTAGCGATGCTATCTCCTGAGCTTTCGGTTTCTTGCTGGTCACGGCCTCGTAGATCTCGTTGAGGACCAGATCCGGGTCCTTGTGGGTGAGCTGTGAGATGACATTCGCCAGGTTTCGATCTGACAGATGTTCATATAGCGCTGCCAGAAGAGGGCGGTAATCGGTTGGGCTGACTCCGTTCGGGAATGCTCTTTTCAGCATCGACAGTACGTCTGCCAGGGAGGCGTCCAGCTCGGTTCCGATGGGCATGGTGGGGGTGTTGCTCGCGTCTGTTGGTGGTCGCACGATTCTAGGTCATCAGGGGCCTGGCCGTCGCTGCGACGATGGCCAGTGGTGATGCCGCCGGCCATGCGAGACTTTGGTGATTCATTGATTCCAGCCGCCGCCCAGGGCCTTGTACAGGGCAATGCTGGACTGCAGCCGTGACAGCCGCAGTTGCACGTTCTGATCCTGGGCGGCGTACAGGGTGCGCTGGGTTTCCAGCACGGTCAGCAGGTCTTCGGCGCCTGCCTGGTAGCGGCTCTGGGCAATCTCGAAGGCCCGTTGCGCCTGATTCAACTCCTCGCTCTGCCACTGGCGTTGCTGGTCCAGGCCGCGAATGCTGTTGAGGGCTTTTTCCACATCGGCAAAACCATTGATGATCGCCCCCCGATAGCTTTCCAGCAGTTCTTCTTGGCGGGCCGTGGCTTTGTCCCGTTCGGCGCTCAGGCGTCCGGCGTTGAAGATCGGCGCCACCAGCCCCGCGCCGAGGTTGTAGAAGGGGCTGCGCAGCAGATCCGGGGCGTGACTGGCGCCGGAGCCGAGGCTGGCGCTCAGGGTCACGCTGGGCAACATGGCCGCCCGCGCCACTTTGACGTCGGCCTGGGCTGCGGCCAGTTTGGCCTCGGCGCTGGCAATGTCCGGGCGCCGGCTCAGCAGGTCGCTGGGGACGCCGGCATTGATGCTCGGCCATTGCAGTTGGGTGAAGTCCTGGTGGCCCAGGTTGAGCGCCTGCACCGGTTGCCCGAGCAGGGCGGCGAGGGTGATCCGGGCTTCCTCGGCCTGTTGCTGCGCCAGGGGCAACTGGCGTTGCTGGGCGGCGACCAGGCTGCGTTGTTGGGCCAGTTCCAGGGCGGTGGCCGAGCCCGAGTCGTAGCGGGTCTGCACCAGCTTGAGCACGTTCAGGGCGTTGTCCAGATTCAGCTGGGCGATCCGGCTTTGTTCGCTCAGCGCCAGGGCCTGGGTGTAGCTGTTGGCGACGCCGCTGAGCAGGGTCAGTTCCACGGTGGCCCGGTCGAACTCGCTGGCCTTGACCCCCAGCAGGGCGCTGTCGCGGGCGGCGTGGCGGCCGCCCCAGAAGTCGATCTCGTAGCTGGCGCTGAGGCTGGCGTCGAAATAGTCCACAGCCTGGTTGTCGCTGGTGGCGTCCAACTTGCTGTAGCCCTTGCCGCGCAGCAGTTTCTGCCGGTTGGCGTTGAGCCCGCCCTTGAGCTCGGGCAGCAGTGGCGCGCCGGTGATCACGGCGCTGGCCTGGGCCTGGCGTACCCGCGCCATGGCCGCGGCGAGGTCGAAGCTGCCATCGCGGGCCTGGGCGATCAGGCGGTCCAGGTCCGGGCTGGCGAACTGGCTCCACCATTGCCGGTTGTCGGCCTGGGCGGCGGGGGGGGTGGCTGTTTGCCAGGTGGCGGGTGCTTGCAGGCCGCTGTCCGGGCGCGGTGCGGGGCTGCTGCAGGCGGCCAGCAGGATGCAGGCGGCCAGAAGGCTCAGGGGTGTTTTCATCGATCGATCATTCACTGGTAAGGGCCGTGACCGGGTCGAGCCGGGCAGCTTTGCGGGCCGGCATGAAGCCGAAGATGACGCCGGTGACCAGGGCGCAGCCGAAGGCGCCGAGGACGGCGACCAGGGAGAAGGCGATCGCCACTTCACTGAGGATCAGTACGCCACCGATCAGCAGTGCCAGGGCGATGCCGGTCAGGCCGCCGACCACCGAGAGCATCACCGCTTCGGTGAGGAACTGGCGCAGGATGTCGCGCTGGCGAGCGCCGGTGGCCATGCGGATGCCGATCTCCCGGGTGCGTTCGCGCACGGTCATGAGCATGATGTTCATCACCCCGATACCGCCCACCAGTAGCGAGATCGCGGCAATGGCGCCGAGCATCAGGGACAGGGTGTTCTGGGTGCGGGCCTCGGCCTGGATCATCGCCGCGTTGTTGGTCAGCTCATAGTCGCGCTTGCCGTTGTGCAGGCGCAGCATCAGTTGGTCGATGGCTTGCTCGGCTTCCTTGACCTTGCTGGCGTCCGCCGCGGCGATGGCCACGTACTCCGGATTGCGACTGCCGAACAGGCGGGTGCTGGCGGCGGAGTAGGGCACGGCGATGCGATCGTCGCTGTCCTGGTCGCCGGAGCTGGCGCCTTTGCCCATCAGTACGCCGACCACCTGGAAGGGGGCGTTTTCGATCAGGATGTACTGGCCGATGGGGTTGGCAACGTCCTTGAGCAGTTTTTCCCGGACCTTCTTGCCGATCACCGCGACCGCGGCGCCGGCTCGTTCGTCGGCCTCGGTGAAGTAGCTGCCTTCGACCACCGGCCAGTTGAAAATGTGCGGGAAGTTGGTGTCGTTGCCCCCTACGTAGCTCATGTGATCGGCATTGCCGAAACGCACCACGGCTTCCGAGCCGTTGACCGGCATGATGCGCTTGACCTGGGGCAGGGTGGCCACGGCGGCGACGTCGTCGAGGCTGATGACGCCTTGCGGTGCGCGCGGGTTGGGCGCGTGTCCGCTGAGGTAAAGGATGTTCGAGCCGAAGGCGCCCATCTGTGCCATCACCTGACGTTTGCTGCCTTCGCCCACCGCCAGCATCACCACCACCGAAGCGACGCCAATGACGATCCCCAGCAGGGTCAGGGCGGTGCGGAAGCGGTTGATCCACATCACCCGCCAGGCCGCCTGCACCGCTTCCAGCAGTTCGCCTTTCCAGGCGCCGGTGGCTTCGCTGCCGTCGGCCAGGCGCTGGCGCAGGTCCACTGCCTGCAGGGCGCCGGCGTTGGCGCTGGTCTGTACCGATGGGTCGTGGTGGGCGGTGTCGCTGATGATTTCGCCGTCGCGGATCTCAATGATGCGCTTGGCCCGGGCCGCCACTTCACGGTCGTGGGTGATGAGGATCACCACGTGGCCCTGGCTGGCCAGTTCGTCCAGCAGGGCCATGACTTCGGCGCCGCTGTGGCTGTCCAGGGCGCCGGTGGGTTCGTCGGCGAGGATGATGTGGCCGCCGTTCATCAGGGCGCGGGCGATGGACACCCGTTGCTGCTGACCGCCGGACAGTTGATGCGGGCGGTTGCCGCTGCGACTGGCCAGGCCCAGGCGTTCCAGCAGGGCGGCGGCGCGGGCGTGGCGTTCGGCGGTCGGGGTGCCGGCGTAGATGGCCGGCATCTCGACGTTTTCCTGGGCCGAGGCCGAGGGGATCAGGTGGTAGCCCTGGAACACGAAGCCAAAAGCTTCGCGGCGCAGCCAGGCCAGTTCGTCGCTGTCGAGCTGGGCGACGTTCTCTCCGGCAAACAGGTACTCGCCGGACGTCGGACGGTCCAGGCAGCCGAGGATGTTCATCAGGGTCGACTTGCCGGAGCCCGAGGCGCCGACGATGGCGACGAATTCCCCAGCGTGGATCGACAGGTCGATGCCGCGCAGGACATCGACTTGCGGGCTGTCGCCGCCGCCATAGGATTTGCGGATGTCTCTGAGGTCGATCAGCGGAGTCTGCATTCAACCCTCGCTGCTGTTGGCCGGGCCGATCAGCAGGTGATCACCTTCGTTCAAGCCGTCGAGGATCTGGATGCGCAGGCGGTCACTGATACCGACCCGGACCTTGCGCTCGTCGATCGAACCGTTCTTGGCCACCACCCGGGCAATCTGCAGGTCCGGCTCAGTACTGCCCTGCAGGGCGGCGATGGGGGCGGTGAGGACATTTTTTGCCTGGTTGGCGACGAAAAACACCTGGGTGGTCATTTCCGCCATCAGCGCGTTGTCGGCGTTGTCCACGTCCAGCAGCACGGTGTAGAGCACCACCCGGCCGCTGCCGCTCTTGCTGGTGCTGGTGGGGCTGCCGCTGCCCTGGCTGGTTTCGTTCAGCGGCTTGGGCGGAATGGGCAGGATCTGCCGCACGGTGCTGGTCCAGCGCCGGTTGCCACCGCTCAGGGTGGTGAAGTAGGCCTGCATGCCGGGTTTGACGTGGCCGATATCGGCTTCCGAGACTTCGGCCCAGACGGTCATGGGCGAGAGTTTGGCGATGCGCAGGATCAGCGGCGTCTGCTGCTGGGCGTTGAGGGTCTGGCCTTCGCGGGCATCCACCGCCACCACGGTGCCGGACATGGGGGCGTAGATGCGCGTATAGCCCAGCTCCGCCTGGTCGCTGCGCAAACTGGCCTGGGCCTGGCGGATCTGCGCCTTGTACATGTCGATGCGTGCCTGGGTGGCCTTGAGTTCGGCCTGTGCGGTCTGTACGTCCTCTTCGCGAGTGGCGCCGCCGGCCGCCAGGTTCTGCTGGCGCTGGTATTTCTGCCGGGCCAGCTGGTTCTGGGCGTACTGCTCCTGCAACTGGGCCTGCAGGTTCTCGATGGCGAAACGGCTGGCGTCGAGCTTGGCCTGTTGGGTGGCGGGGTCGATCTCCACCAGCAATTGGCCTTCGTTGACGGTGTCGCCGGCCTCGACGTGGATCTTGCGGATCTGCCCGGAGGCCTGGGCGCCGACGTCGACATAGCGTCGGGGCTGCAGGGTGCCCAGGGCGGTGACGCTGCTTTCGATATCGCCACGGCTGACTTGCACCGTCGCGAACTGATCCCGTCCAGGGGGAATGAAGGTCCAGGCAGTGATGGCTACAACGGGAATCAAGCAGAGTGCTGCAAGCAGGGCGCGTCGGGTATGTCGGGGACGTTTCATGCAGGGTTCCGGCCAGGGGAAATCGGCCCGTCATCCAGCCGTTGCTGCTTCATGAGGCAAGGCCGGGCGCTGCCGTCGGGGCGGCAGATACGGGGAGCTGTCAGGTAAACGAGAAGCGCGTGGGGGAATTTAACTCCCGACACATGGGGTTACAGCTGCTTGAACACGAAATATCAGCGTATCGCAGCAGCAGTACTTTAAATCTATATGAGAATTACTATAAATTACGTCGCTCCTAAACTGCCATCATTGAATGACTGGATCAGTCCCCTTGCCACGGATCTTGTTCAAGGACAGAAATCACCCACCTGGGTCGGGAGTCATGTTGGAAAGTTACTACCGCGAGCTGATGGGCTTCCTCAACGCCAGGCTTGGCAACCGCCAGGTCGCCGAGGACGTTGCCCATGACGCCTTTGTGCGGGTGCTGGAGCGCCCCAGCGCTCCTCCCATCGAGCAGCCGCGGGCCTTCCTTTATCGCACGGCGCTGAATCTGGTGATCGACGACCATCGGCGTAACCAGCTGCGTCAATCCGAACCCCTGGAAGCACTCGACCAGCAAGAGCACTGCTTCAGTCCGTCACCGCAGGCGAGCCTGGATCAGGGGCAGCGCCTGGAGATGCTCCAGCGAGCCCTGGCGGAACTGCCCCGGCTGTGCCGCGAGAGTTTTCTGCTGCGCAAGCTTGAAGGTCTGTCCCATGTGCAGATTGCCGAGCATCTGGGCATTTCCCGCAGCCTGGTGGAAAAACACATCGTCAATGCCATGAAGCATTGCCGGGTGCGCCTGCGTCAGTGGGAAGCTCAGTGACCAGCGGCGCACGCTGGTGGCACTGAGCCTGGTGTAGTGGCGGCTGACTTTTGTTTGCCGGACCGCCGGGGCAGTGGGTTAAATTTTTTTTCATCGTCCTCGTTCCTACTCAACAGACGACCTGTTGGCCCTCAGGGGCCGGCCAGGTCACCGGCGTAATTCCCCGCGTTGAGGGGCTTCTCCAGAGGACACTGGACATGACACAGGCAATGGCATCGGCCATCGTTCACGATTTGATTGGTATCGGTTTTGGTCCCTCGAACCTGGCGCTGGCCATTGCGCTGGAGGAGCGCGGCCAGGTTCAGGGTCCTCTGGACGTGCTGTTTCTCGACAAACAGGCCGATTATCGCTGGCACGGCAATACCCTGGTGACCCAGAGTGAACTGCAGATTTCCTTCCTCAAGGACCTGGTCACCCTGCGCAACCCCACCAGCCCTTACTCGTTCGTCAACTACCTCAAGCACCATGGACGCCTGGTGGACTTCATCAACCTCGGGACCTTTTATCCGTGCCGCATGGAGTTCAACGACTATCTGCGCTGGGTCGCCGCTCAATTCAAGGACCAGAGCCGCTACGGCGAGGAGGTTCTGGCCATCGAGCCGCTGCTGCACAACCAGCACGTCGAGGCGCTGCGGGTCATCTCGCGCAATGCCCAGGGGGAAGAGTTCATCCGCAGCACTCGCTCGGTGGTGGTCAGCGCCGGTGGAACACCGCGGATTCCCGAGACCTTCAAGGCGCTCAAGGGCGACCCTCGGGTGTTCCACCATTCTCAGTACCTGGAGCGCATGGCTGAACAACCTTGTGTCGCCGGCAAGAAGATGAAAATCGCCATCATTGGTGGCGGTCAGAGTGCGGCGGAGGCCTTCATTGATCTGAATGACAGTTTTCCGTCGGTGCAGGTGGACATGATGATCCGTGGCTCGGCACTCAAGCCAGCCGACGACAGTCCCTTTGTCAACGAAGTGTTCTCGCCCGAGTTCACCGACCTAGTGTTCCAGCAAGCCAGCAGTGAACGTGAGCGCCTGGTCAACGAGTACCACAACACCAACTATTCGGTGGTGGACATCGACCTGATCGAACGCATCTACGGGATCTTCTATCGCCAGAAAGTCTCGGGGATCGCCCGTCACGCATTCCGCACCCTGACCCTGGTGGAAAAAGCCGTGGCTACCGATCAAGGCATCGAGTTGGTGCTGCGCAACAATGCCACCGGCGCCTGCACCACTGAAAACTACGACGCGGTAGTGCTGGCCACCGGTTATGAGCGCCAGATGCATCGGCAGTTGCTGGCGCCTCTGCAGGAATACCTGGGCGACTTCGAAGTGGACCGCAACTATCGGGTGATCACCGACGAACGCTGCAAGGCCGGTATCTACATGCAGGGCTTCAGCCAGGCCAGCCATGGCCTGAGCGACACCTTGCTGTCGGTGCTGCCGATTCGTGCCCAGGAGATTGCCGATTCGCTGTACGAACATGGCAAGACCCGCGGTCACAGCCGCTCGGTCCGCGACCTGCTGCTGGCCACCGCCAGCTGAGAGGCGCCACGGCCGCTCTTGCGTGGCCTGCGCGGACGGGCGCCAAGGCATTCTTGCAGAGCTCTTCGCCGGCAAGCCGGCTCCTGCCGTTCGGGGTTATCCCGGGTGTTTTTTGCAGGAGCCGGCTTGCCGGCGAAGGCGTTCCTGAACCTTGGCTTGAGAACTTTTCGATTCCTCTTGCCGCGTCGTGGTGGCCCGCGGCAAGTTTCGGGTTTGCGGCGTACTGCTTGTAACTTGCTGCTTGTAGCTTGCCGCTAGTCGCCAAGAGGATTTTCGCCATGCAGGCCCTGCACAACATCAACCTGGACTCGCTGATCGATACCCTGGTCAGCCTCAGCGCGGCTTTTATCCTTGGTGGCCTGATCGGCTTTGAACGCCAGTACCGGCAGCGCACCGCGGGCTTGCGCACCAACGTGCTGGTGGCGGTGGGCGCGGCGATTTTCGTCGACATGGCCAACCGCCTGGGCGGTGCCGACGGCGCGGTGCGGGTGGTGGCCTACGTGGTGTCGGGCATCGGCTTTCTCGGCGCCGGGGTGATCATGCGCGAGGAGGGCAACGTCCGCGGGCTGAACACCGCCGCCACCCTTTGGGCTTCGGCGGCGGTGGGCGCCTGTGCCGGTGCCGATCTGGTTCTCGAAGCCCTGCTGGGCACCCTGTTCGTGCTGGCCGCCAATACCCTGTTGCGGCCCATCGTCAACAACATCAACCGCCAGCCACTGGACGTGATCTCCGCCGAGGTCACCAACATCGTCTACGTCATTGCCCAGCGTTCGAACCAGAAGGCCGTGTTCGCCTTGCTGGAAGCCGAGCTGACGCGCAGCAATTACCCGGCCAGCGATGTCGATGTGCATGCTTTTGGCAACGATGAAGTGGAAATCGAGGCGACTCTGGCCAGCACCTCGGTGGACGGTGAAGAACTGGATGCGCTGGTGGCGCGGCTGTCCACTTCGGCCCTGGTGCAGCAGGCATTCTGGAGCCCGAGCACCACCGAGTGATAGGGGCTCGATGATGGCTAGCCTGTTGTCTTTTGCTGTTCTCAGAGACCTGTAGTGGGTTCTGGGAAAAGCCTTACAAAACAACAAGACCTTTCAGTCTCCTACCCCTCTGCTAAAAAAAACGGGCGGCGATTAAGGTAGTCAGCGACTTAGAAAGAGCTAGCGGTTGTGCTTGTGCACTAGCTGACTTGTCCGAAAAAAACTACGGCAAGAGCACGCTGGACATGGTTTTCAGAATACTCCTAGAGAAAACCTACAGGCACTTCCCTAGCCTTCTACCGACCTAGGAGGAAAGGCCGGCAGCCGCCGGTCGTAGTCTCAAAAGCAGGATCCAGAAATGTCCAATAGAGCGCTGCGCATACTGATTGCCGATGATCAACATTTTCATCGGATGCAGATCGAACGAACCTTGAATCAACTGAGTTATTACCGCATTGCCCCCGTGCACACGCTGGAGGAGCTGCTTTCGCTGGTGGAGTACGCCTGCGATCCGTTCGACCTGCTGATCATCAACGGTAGCCTGGCCATCCACAGCGGTTTCGATCTTCTGGACTTCTGCCTGGACAACCCTCAGCTCGGTCACGCCTTGATCTATGACAGCCAGCGCTTTCCGCCCATCCCCAGCAGCCTGCGGCACCGGATCCAGGCCAGCCGCGCCCAGTTGCCCGACAGCGAGGCGATCCGCCGCTTGATGCTGCAGATCGATCCCCCGGTGTTCAGGGGCGCCAGATCAGGCATTCAGTGGCTGCCGGAACTGCAGCACGGCGGCTGGCGCGTCAGTGCCAATTGATTGAACCGCGCTCTATAAAAAACGGCATCCCCAGGGGATGCCGTTTTACGTTGCGCTTCGGGCAAGGCGTCGCTGAGCAGGCGAGGCCGGGTTCAGGCCATGTCGCTGTGGCTGAACTCCTCGCCGAGAAAGTCGATCAGGCTGCGTACCGAAGGCAGCAGACCGCGGCGTGACGGGAAGATGGCGTGGACGATCCCGCAGCGCGGCGCCCAGCCGGGCACCAGTTCCAGCAGGCGCCCGGCGTCCAGGTCCTCGCGGACCACCACCTTGGGCAGATGGGCGATGCCGACGCCCGCCAGCACCGCATGGCGCAGGGCCAGCAAGTCGTCGGTGACCATCCGCGGCCGATGGCGGATCAAGGCTTCGGCGCCGTCGGGCCCCAGCAACTGCCATTGGTATTCGCGTTGCGCCGCTCCCCAGTGCAGGCTCGGCAGGCCACTGAGATCCGCCGGTGTGGCCGGGCTCGACAGGCGCTGGAGAAAGTCCGGATGGCCCACCAGGCTCTGGGTGCTGTTGCCCAGTACCTTCATCACCAGATCGGTGTTTTCCAGGGGCGGGAAGCGCACCCGCAGGGCAATGTCGAAACCCTCGTGGATCAGGTCGACCCGGCGGTTGGTGCTTTCGATGAACAGCTCGACCAAGGGGTACTTGAGCATGAAGCGGGTAAGCATCGGCCCGACCCAGGAATTGAGCAGGGCCGTGGGGCAGGCCACGCGCACCAGGCCTTGAGGTTCGGAGCGATTGCGTTCGATGACTTCCGCCGCGCCCTCGGCTTCCACCCGCATGGCCAGGCAGCGCTGGTAATACTCCTGGCCGATCTCGGTCAGCGAACAGTGGCGGCTGGTGCGCTGGATCAGGCGCACGCCGAGGCGCTCCTCCAGCTGGGCAATCCGTCGGCTGAGCTTGGACTTGGGCATGTCCAGGGCGCGCCCGGCGGCGGCGAATCCTCGGTGCTCCACCACTTGGGTGAAGTAGTAGAGGGTGTTCAGGTCTTCCAAGATCGTTCTCCAAATAGAACGCTAAGGGCGATTTTTGCAGTCTAGCGCGGCAAAGGTGTGAGTTTTAAGGTGTGTCCATCAGATAGTTCTGGAGGACGACATGAAAAACATCATCGGCATCTACACCAGCCCCCGGCCTCATTGGGTCGGTGACGGCTTCCCGGTCCGCACCCTGTTTTCCTACGACAACCTGGGTCAGCACATCAGCCCGTTCCTGCTGCTGGATCACGCCGGCCCCGCCCAGTTCAGCCCCACCAGCACCCGCCGTGGGGTCGGTGAACATCCCCATCGCGGCTTCGAGACAGTGACCATCGTCTACGACGGCGAAGTGGAACACCGTGATTCCACCGGCAGCGGCGGCAAGATCGGTCCGGGCGACGTGCAGTGGATGACCGCCGCTTCGGGGATTCTCCACGAGGAGTTCCACTCCGCCGATTTCGCCCGGCGTGGCGGCAATCTGGAAATGGTCCAACTGTGGGTCAACCTGCCGGCGAAGGACAAGCTCGCAGCCCCCGGTTACCAGACCCTCGTCGCGGCGGATATTGCGCAGCTCCCGCTGCCCGGCCATGCCGGCAGCCTGCGCCTGATCGCTGGTGAGTTCGCCGGCCAGCGCGGCCCGGCGCGGACCTTCACCCCCATTGACGTCTGGGACATGCGCCTGCTGGCCGGCAAACACCTGGAGCTGCCCCTGCACCCGGGGCGCAACACCGCTTTGGTGGTGCTGCGTGGCACGCTGCAGGTCAATGGCCAGGAGCGGGTCGCGCAAGGACAGTTGGCACTGTTGGAACGCGAGGGCGACCTGATCAGCCTGCAAGCCGACAGCGACGCGATTGTGCTGTTGCTCAGCGGCGAGCCCATCGACGAACCCATCGTCGGTCACGGCCCGTTCGTGATGAACAGCGAAGAGGAGATTCATCAGGCCTTCGTCGATTTTCAATCGGGACGCTTCGGCCAGATGGACGCTACCGGTCACTGACCGGCAGCGCTGGCGCGGCGCGCTTGGCCGACTAGGCTCTGCGAGTCGCGTGCTACCCCCATGTCCGCCCTCACGCTGCAGGCGCGGCCATGGGTTTAACCCCAGCCGGGTTACCCGGCATCGATCATTAACGAGGACTCACCATGACTAACGCCTACAAACGTCTCGACAAGGAAAATGCCGCTGTTCTGCTGGTTGATCACCAGGCCGGCCTGCTGTCGCTGGTCCGCGATATCGAGCCCGATCGCTTCAAGAACAACGTGCTGGCCCTGGCCGACCTGGCCAAGTACTTCAAGCTGCCGACCATCCTCACCACCAGTTTCGAAACCGGCCCCAACGGCCCGCTGGTGCCGGAGCTCAAGGCGCTGTTTCCCGACGCGCCGTACATTGCCCGTCCCGGCCAGATCAACGCCTGGGACAACGAAGACTTCGTCAAGGCGATCAAGGCCACCGGTAAGAAGCAACTGATCATTGCCGGGGTGGTCACCGAAGTCTGCGTGGCGTTCCCGGCACTCTCGGCCCTGGAAGCAGGCTTTGAAGTCTTTGTGGTCACCGATGCCTCCGGTACCTTCAATGCACTGACCCGCGACTCGGCCTGGAACCGCATGTCCAACGCTGGCGCGCAATTGATGACCTGGTTTGGCCTGGCGTGCGAGCTGCACCGTGACTGGCGCAACGATGTCGAAGGCCTGGGCACTCTGTTTTCCAACCATATCCCCGACTACCGCAACCTGATGACCAGCTACAACACCCTGACCCAAGGCCAGTAAAGCCCCGGCAGCGGCGGGCATCGCGCCCGCTGTTGCGTGGCATGGCCTGAGCCCCATGCAGACGGCGCCCTGGCCGGACGATGTGCCGTTGCACCTGGCGGCCATCGGTTTGCAGATCGGCTGGCGGCAGGGGCGGCCAGCGATCACCTGTTCATCATCGAGTCCGGCGTGGTGTCGGTGACCATGCAGCGTGACGGCCAGCCCTTCGAAGCCGGGCCCATGAGCCCGGGTGAAGTGATTGGCGAAGCGGGCGCGGTGGCCGAGAGGGCCACGATCGCGCAGTTCTCGGCGAAGACCTTCTGCAGCCCCCAGGTCTGAAGGCGCGGTTCCTCATTTGAAGTAGGCCCGGGGCGTGGTGCCGGTCGTGGCCTTGAAGAAGGCGATAAAGATGCTGTCACTGGCAAAGCCCAGTTCGAAGGCCGTGTAGCCGATGCTGCGGCCGGTGGCCAGTAACTCGATGGCGCGCATCAGCCGCCATTGCTGACGCCATTGCTGGTAACCCAGGCCGGTCTCGCGCTGAAAGATGCGGCCGATGGTGCGGCTGCTGGCGCCGACCCGGGTGGCCAGCACCTTTAGCTCCGGTGGCAGGTGCTGCAGGTCTTCCAGCAGCGGCTGCAGGCGCTTGTCCCGGGGCAGGGGCAAGGACAGCGGCTGATGCAGCGCAGCGCCGATTTCCTCCAGGCACAGGCCCAGCAGGTGCGGGTAGCGGCCCTGGCTCCAGTCGCAATCGAACGCCGCCAGGGCCATGGGTTCCAGCACGGCGCGCAGCAGGGGACTGACATCGATCACCGCCACGTCCGCCGGCAGGCGCGGACTGAGTTCGACACTGAAATACAGCGAGCGGTAATCCACGCTCTGTTGCATTTGCGCCCGGTGCTGCACCCCACCGGGAATCCAGGCCGCCCGCGAGGGGGGCAGCAGGCACAGGCGGTCGGCGAGGGTGATCCGGGTGCAGCCCTGGCGGGTGTACAGCAGTTGCCCGCGACGGTGCCGGTGCAGGCCGGAGTCATGATCGCCGAGGGTGGCGGCAACGCCGATCACCGGTGCGCTGAAGGGGTCCGGGTCGAAGCGTGCCTGGGGATCGAGCCATGCCATCTTTGTCCGATTTCCACTGTTTGTTGGCGGGATTGCGATAATACGCCAGCCGCGCCTGCCTAGAATCGCCGGCATGTTTTTTTTGCCGAGCACCCACCTGATGAATCCCCGTTCCCTGTTACCCCTGGCCATGGCCCTGCTGATGTTCCCGCAGATCGCCCAGACCCTCTTCAGCCCGGCCCTGACCGATATCGGTCGGGCCTTTGGCGTCCCGGCGCAGCAGGCGGCCCAGAGCCTGTCGGTGTTTATCCTGGGGTTCGCGCCGGGGGTGGTGCTCTGGGGACGCCTGAGCGATCGCTGGGGGCGGCGCCCGGCCTTGCTTGGCGGGCTGGCGCTGTATGCCCTGGCGCTGGTCCTGGAGTTGCAGGTCCGCAGCTTTGCCCAGCTGTTGCTGTGCCAGGGCCTGGCGGCCCTGGGCGTGGCTGCCGGTTCGGTGGTGACCCAGACCCTGCTGCGGGATCTGTTCCAGGGCCGCGAACTGATCCGGGTGTTCTCGCTGATGGGCATGGTGCTGGCGGCCAGTCCCGCTATCGGCCTGTTCGCGGGAGCGGCCCTGAGCCGCGCTTTTGGCTATCAGGGCGCACTGACGGGGTTGCTGGTGCTGGCCTTGGCGTTGTTCGGCTGGTGCGCCCGGGCCTTGCCGGAAACCCGTCCGCCTGCGCAGCCTCTGGCGCCCCTGGCCGGCACCTTGTGGCAGATGCTGCGGGACCCCGCGATCTGGCGCTCGGCGCTGCTGGTGGCGGTGTTCAACCTGGCCTTGCTCAGCTATTACAGCCTCGGGCCCTTTGTGTTCCGTAGCCTGGGGCAAGGCGCGCAATGGTTCGGTTACAGCGGCGCGTTGCTGGCCCTGGGGTCCGGCCTGGGCGCTTGGCTCAATCGCCGGCTGTTGGGCCGGGGCTGGTGCAGCGAGCGGCTACTGATGCTGGCAGCCCTGGCGGTGTTGGCCGGGGGCGGCGGTGTCCTGGCCTTGCAGCACAGCCTGTGGCTGGTGCTGCCGATGCTCGGCGTGGTGCTGGGCTTTGGCCTGGCGATCCCGAACATTCTCGGCTCGGCCCTGGCGGCCTACAGCGACCGGCTGGGCAGCGCCGGGGCCTGGTTCGGTTTGTTCTATTACCTGCTGATCGGCGCCGGCCTGCTGCTGGTGGGTTGGGGGCAGGCCCTGGGCCCGAGCCTTTGCCTGTGCGGCGCGGCGGCCCTGTTGCTGTGCCTGGATGCGCGCCACCGCACATGAAAGCCGGGTTTGCGACACGCGGTCGCCGCACCGTCCCTGAAGGGTCCATTGTTTGACCATGATCAAGCCGTTGCCCGGCGCATCCGCGCAGCCTGTTGGCAGATCTGTGCAACGGCGCAGCCCCTTCCCGGAAATGGAGATCGGCAACATGGCCAAGATGAAAGCCGCGGTATTCGTGGAAAAGAACCGCATCGTCCTGGAAGACAAGGACATCCCCGAAATCGGTCCGCTGGACGCCCTGGTGCGCATCACCACCACGACGATCTGCGGCACCGACGTGCACATCCTGCGCGGTGAATACCCGGTGGCCAAGGGCTTGACCATCGGCCATGAACCGGTGGGCGTGATCGAGCGCCTCGGCTCCCAGGTCCGTGGTTTCCATGAAGGCCAGCGGGTGATCGCCGGGGCCATCACCCCCAGCGGCCAGAGCTACGCCTGCCTCTGTGGCTGCGGCTCCCAGGATGGGCCCGACACCCGCCATGGCTTTCGCGCCACGGGCGGCTGGAAGTTCGGCAACACCATCGATGGCTGTCAGGCCGAGTACGTGCGGGTGCCGGACGCCCTGGCCAACCTGTGCCCGATTCCCGACGGTCTGAGTGACGAAGAAGTACTGATGTGCCCGGACATCATGTCCACCGGCTTCTCCGGCGCCGAGCGCGCCGAAGTCAACATCGGCGACAGCGTCGCGGTGTTTGCCCTGGGGCCCATCGGCCTGTGCGCGGTGGCCGGGGCCCGGCTCAAGGGCGCCACCACCATCATCGGCGTCGACACCGTGGCCGCGCGCATGAGCGTGGCGCGCGGGTTGGGAGCGACCCATGTGGTGGACTTCAAGCAGGGCGACGTGGTCAAGCAGATCATGGACCTCACCGACGGCCGCGGGGTCGATGTGTCCATCGAGGCCCTGGGCACCCAGGGCACTTTCGAATCGGCGCTGCGGGTGCTGCGCCCGGGCGGCAAGCTGTCGAGCCTGGGGGTCTATTCCTCCGACCTGCGCATCCCGCTGGATGCCTACGCCGCCGGCCTCGGCGACCTGAGCATCCTCAGTACCCTGTGCCCCGGCGGCAAGGAGCGCATGCGCCGGCTGATGGAGGTGGTCGCCAGTGGCCAGGTGGACCTCAAGCCCCTGGTTACCCACCGCTTCAAGCTGGATGACATCGAAGCCGCCTACGAACTGTTCGCCAGCCAGCGCGACGGCGTAATGAAGATCGCCATCACGCCATGACCCGCGTACCGGGTGGCCTTGATGCATATCAAGGCGCCCGGCGCCGTCTGCCTCGACACTCAGGCCCATCAACGTCCAAGGAGGTCAACCATGAGCCAGTACCAGCGTCTGTTGCTGATTGCCGATCCCCAACAGCATCAGTCTCCCGCGGCGCGCCGCGCTGCCGCCCTGGCCAAGGCCAGCGGAGCGGCCTTGCATGCCCTGGTGTTCGTCGAACCACCGGCGCGCACCTACCTGTGGGAAGAGCACCTGGAAGAGAGTGAACGCCAGGCCTACCTGCAACGCCATGAGCGCTGGCTGCAGGTGGAAGCCGAATGGATGCGCGAGCAGGGGGTGGAAGTCACCACCCAGGTGATCTGGAGCACCCAGGTGCTCAAGGACATGCTGGCCTACATCAACGAATTCCAGCCTGATCTGCTGATCAAGGACGTGACCCTGGAATCGGCCCTCAAGCGCGTTTTCGTCACTCCCCTGGATTGCCATCTGCTGCGTGAAGCCCCGGTGCCGGTGCACCTGGTCAACGACGCCCCGCACAAACTGCCCCGGCGCATTGTCGCCGCCGTCGACCCGGCCCAGTCCGACACCCAGATCAGCGGCCTCAACGGCCTGATCATCCAGACCGCCAACGCCCTGGCCCTGCAATGCGATGCGCAATTGCACCTGCTGTATGCCTACGACCTGATGCCGATGCTCGATGGCGTCGCGCCGGTGGCATCCACCGCCTGGAGCGTCAACTGCCTGGACGAGTTGCGCGACTCCCTGCACAAGGAATTCGAGCGCCTGGGCGATGAACACAACGTGCCCCAGGAATTCCGTCACTTCATCATGGGGCCGCCGGTGCCGGGCATCGCCCAGTTCGTCGACGAGTACCTGGTGGACGTGGTGGTCATGGGCACCGTGCACCGCACCGGCTTTGGCCGGCTGATCGGCAGCACCACCGAGCGTGCCCTGTACTCGATGCCGGGCAGCATCCTGGCGGTGAAGGCGCTGAGCCCGAACTGAAATCCCCGCTCTGACCCCGTCAGCGACGAGCCTCAGCCCGGCTCGTCGCGCTGGCTGCCCGGCAGGTACGGCAGCAGCCGCGCGGTCTCCTTGCGCACCACCGCGTAGCACTCGCAGCTGTGCTGTTCCAGGCGAGGCCGGTCGAGGACGTTGATGCGTCCCCGGCTGTACTCGATGATGCCCTGGCGCTGCAGTTTGCCAGCGGCCTCGGTGACCCCTTCACGGCGCACCCCGAGCATGTTGGCGATCAACTCCTGGGTCATCACCAGTTGGTTGCCCGGCAGGCGGTCCAGGGACAGCAACAGCCAGCGGCACAGTTGCTGGTCGATGGAGTGGTGCCGGTTGCACACCGCGGTCTGGGCCATCTGGGTGATCAGCGACTGGGTGTAGCGCAGCATCAGCAGGAGCATCTCGCCGTGGCGGTTGAACTCGTCCTTGAGACGCTGCCCGGGCAGGCGCAAGGCATGCCCGGCGCTTTGCACGATGGCTCGGCTGGTGGTGCTCTCGCCGCCCATGACCAGGGACACGCCCACCAGCCCTTCGTTGCCCACCACGGCGATTTCCGCCGAGGCGCCGTTCTCCATCAGGTACAGCAGCGACACCACCGCGTCCGTGGGGAAATACACGTGGCGCGGGATATCCCCGGACTCGTAGAGCACCTGGCCCAGGGCCAGGGGCACCGGCTTGAGGTGGGGCAGCAGGCGCTCCTGCACCTCGGCCGGCAGTGCGTTGAGCAAGTGATTGGGCCCGAGCCCAAGGTTGTCGAACATCTCAGAACCACCGGATGGCAAGGCGTCAGCGCTCACTCAGGGTAGTCCAGGGCGTTGCCCGGTGTCTGTCATGGCGCCGACTCGGTGATGGCCGCTGTCGGGGAATGCCCGGTCTGCGGCGGTGGGACACTGACGGGCCAGGTGAGCAACACCCGGCGCGTGGTGCCGTCGTCCAGCAGCGGGATGGCCAGCCCCGGCAGGGGGCGGCCGTCCAGGCTCAGGCTGAGGTTGGCGCCTGGAGTCTGCTGCACCTCGATGTGGTAGACCGTCGCGCCAAACCGGTAGTCCAGGCTGTAGCCCGGCCAGTGGGCCGGGATCACCGGTTCGATGTACAGCTGCTCGCCTTCGCGGCGCAGCCCCAGCAACGACTCGACGATCAGCCGGTACATCCAGCCCGCCGAGCCGGTGTACCAGCTCCAGCCGCCGCGTCCGGTGTGGGGCGCCACGCCATAGACGTCGGCGGCCATCACATAGGGCTCGACCCGGTAGGTGGCCACCTGCTCGGCGCTGCGTCGGCTCACCGGGTTGATCATGTGCAGCAGCTCCCAGGCCCGGGCGCTGTCCCCCAGGCGGGCGAAGGCCATGCTGGCCCAGATCGCCGCGTGGGTGTATTGGCCGCCGTTCTCCCGCACCCCGGGCACATAGCCCTTGATGTAGCCCGGGTCCAGGGGGCTGTGGGCGAACGGCGGGTCCAGCAGCAGCACCACGCCGCTGTCGCGGCGCACCAGATGCCGGTCCAGGGACTCCATGGCCTGATGCTGGCGGACGTCACTGGCGGCAGCGGAGAGCACCGACCAGCTCTGGGCGATGGAGTCGATGCGGCATTCCTGGTTGTCGGCGGAGCCCAGGATCTGGCCGTCGTCGAACCAGGCCCGGCGATACCACTGTCCGTCCCAGGCCTGGCTGTCGAGGGCGGCGCGCAAGGCCAGGGCCTGCTCGCGACAGGTCCGGGCGAAGGCCGGGTCGTCGTGCTGTTCGGCGGTGACGGCGAACCGCTGCAGCACCTCGTGGCTGAAGAACCCCAGCCACACGCTTTCCCCCAGGCCCCGCTCGCCGACCCGGTTCATGCCGTCATTCCAGTCCCCGGTGCCCATCAGCGGCAAACCGTGGACGCCGCGCCGGCTGCCGTGCTCGATGGCCCGTTGGCAGTGGCGGTAGAGGCTTTCCCGCAGTCCGCTGGCCTGGGGCAGGTCGTAGTAGGACTCTTCCCCGGGGTTGAGCTGGCGACCTTCCAGGTAACCCACTTCAACCTCCAGCACACTGCGGTCGCCGGTGATCTGCACGTAGCGGCTGGTGGCCAGGGGCAGCCAGAGGAAGTCATCGGAGCAGCCGGTGCGTACCCCGCGATTCTGTGGCGGGTGCCACCAGTGCTGGACGTCGCCCTCGGGGTACTGGTGGGCGGCGCAGAGCAGCAGGTGCTCGCGGGCCAGGGTCGGCTCGGCGTGGATCATTGCCATGCTGTCCTGCAACTGGTCGCGAAAACCGATGGCGCCACCGGACTGGTAGAAACCGCTGCGAGCCCAGAAGCGACAGGCGATGGTCTGGTACATCAGCCAGCCGTTGGCCATGACATCGACGGCCGGGTCGGGGGTATGCACTTGCAGTGTGCCCAGACTCTGCTGCCAGTGCTGGTGCACGGCGGCCAGTTCGCTCTGCGCCATCTGCGTGCCGCGGTACTGTAGGACCCGCCGGGTTGCGGCCTTGGCATCCACCTCGGCCCCCAGGCGGAACAGCACTTCCTGGCTCTGGCCGTCCGCCAGCTCCAGCGCCACCTGCATCGCCGCGCACGGATCGAAACCGGCGCCGGAACGCCCGGACAGACGCCCCCGAGTCAACGCGGCCGGCGCCGCGAGGCTGCCGTTGCGGCCAATGAACTCGCTGCGGTCACCGGTGAAACTGCGCACCGCCGAGTCGGTGTCGAGAAACGCCACATGCCCGGAAAACTCCATGTTGTAGGGGTTGCGGGCGAACAGCGCGCCACTGACCGGATCGCTTTCAGTGACCACATGCATGGCCGAGCGGCCGCGCAATTCCCCCAGCACCCATTCCACGTAGCAGGTCACTGTGAGGCGCCGTGGCCGGCCGCTGCGGTTGCGGATCTTCAACCGCGAGAACTTGATCGGCGCCTGCTGCGCCACATAGATCGTCAGCTCGCTGTGGATGCCGTTCTCCTCATGCTCGAACACGCTGTAGCCGAAGCCATGGCGGGTGCGATAGCTGCCGTTGCCGGGGCAGGGCTGGGGAGTGGGCGACCAGACCTGGCCGCTGTCTTCGTCACGCAGGTACAGGGCTTCGCCGCTGGGGTCGCTGACCGGGTCGTCGTGCCAGGGGCTGAGGCGGTACTCGTGGGCGTTTTCGCGCCAGCTGTAGGCGCCGCCGCTTTCCGAGATCACCGTGCCGAACAGCGGGTTGGCGAGCACGTTGGCCCAGGGCGCCGGGGTCGGTTGCCCGGGGTTGAGGGTGATCAGGTATTCGCGGCCGTCGCTGCTGAAGCCGCCGTAGGGCGTTTCCAGGATCAGTTCCGGCAGCGGGGCTGGCGGGGCACTGCTGGCCGTTTGTGGCAGGCGCACCAGGGGCGCTTCCAGACGCGGCAGCGACGGATCGGCGCGGCGCCGGTGGACCTGCTCGGCGAGGCTGCCGCGGCTGTCGCTGATCACCAGGCGCGCCACCGCCAGCATCAGCACGCGGTCTTCGCCCGACAGTTGCTGGGCCGGACGCACGAAGATGCCCCCGGGACGGTCGATCAGGCTGGCTTCGCTGCCGGAGGTCACCAGGCCCATGATCAGGTCCTGGAGCTGCTGGCGGTAGCCGACCTGATCCTCGTTCCAGATCACCAGGTCCACCGCCAGGCCTTTCTGCCGCCAGTAGGCGTGGGCCTTGATCAGTTGCTGCACCAGGGTGATGTTGGCCAGGTCGCCCACTTGCAAAAGGACGATCGGCAGGTCGCCGGAAATGCCCTGGCCCCAGAGCCCGGACTGGCTGCGGCGGTTGGCCAGCAGCAGGCTGGTGTCGGCCCGCAGGCTGGCGTTGGCGTAGAGCAGCGAGGCGGCCATCTGTTGGAACAGTCGGGCTTCGGCCAGCGAGGCGTTGAGCTGGCGCAACAGCACCTGGCTGTGGGTCCAGGCCAGGTCGAAGACCCGGTCCGCCAGGTGCCGGTCACGGTATTTGTGGATCAGTTGCAGGCAGTGTTCGCGGCTCTCGGCGACCCCGGTCACCAGGTCGATGGTGGCGCTCTGGCCGGGGTCGAGGGTGATCCGGCAGCGGATCGCCACGATCGGGTCGAGCACCGGTCCATCGCTCCCCGAGAGCCGTTCGACCTGCGGGTCCAGGGCCTGGGGCGCGGCCAGATCCCGGCCGCGGCCGATAAAGCGTGCGCGGTCGGTTTCATAGGAGATGGCGTCGATGTCCACGCCGTGGGCCGCCAGCAGGTGGCACAGCCACGGCACTGGCTGCTCCTGGGCCCGTGGCCGGCGGCTGCAGACGATGGCCTGCAGGCTGGGCAGCAGTTCGGTTTCGATGAACAGGTTGCTGAAGGCCGGGTGGGCCGCATCGCTCTGGGCCGGGGCCAGGACCACCTCGGCGTAGCTGGTGAGCTCGATGCTGCGGCGCCCCCGGGCCCGGTTGCACAGGTGCAGGCGGCGCAGTTCGATGGGGTCCTCGGGGGACACGACGATTTCCAGGTGGCTGTCGAAGTCCCGTTCACGTACCCGGAATTCGGCCCGGGCATCGGTGAAGATCGCCTCGAAATGCTCTGGGCGGTGGCGGGTTGGCTGGTAGGCCGCGGACCAGAAGTCGCCGCTGGCCACGTCCCGCAGGTAGCAGAACTGCCCCCAGTGATCGCGGGTCGGGTCTTCGTGCCAGCGGGTCACTGCCAGTTCGTTGCAGCGGCTGTAGCCACCACCGGCACTGCTGAGCATCAGGTGGTAGTGACCGTTGGACAGCAGTTGCACGGCCGGGCGCTTGCGGTCCGGGTCGGCGAATACCCGCAGTTTGTTTTCATGGGCCCGGGCCGCTTCGTCGGCTTCCGGAGCACCGGCGGCGTGCAGGTACTGGGCGGCGGTTTTCGGCACCCGTTCCTGCAGCAGCAGGGCGATGGCCTGGAACTGCGGATCGGATTCGAAGCGCCGTTGCATGGGTTGATCCAGCAGCAACCAGGCCAGGGCCAGCAGGCTCATGCCCTGGTGGTGAGCCATGAACGACCGCACCACGGCATGGTCCTGGCCCCGGGGCAGGCGCGACTCGGTGTAGTCCACGGCTTCATAGAGGCCGAAGCGTCCACCCAGCCCCAGCTGTGCCAGGCGCTGCAGATTCTGGCAGGCGGCCTGGGGCGCCACCATCAGCGCCAGGACACTGGCGTAGGGCGCCACCACCCGTTCCGCGCCGAGGCCACGCTTGAGCCCCAGGCCCGGTACGCCGAACGCCCGGTACTGGTAGTTGAACTGACTGTCGAGGGTGTTGTAGCCCGACTCGGACACGCCCCAAGGCAGG
Source organism: Pseudomonas sp. BLCC-B112 (assembly GCF_028550695.1). Classification (NCBI taxonomy): domain Bacteria; kingdom Pseudomonadati; phylum Pseudomonadota; class Gammaproteobacteria; order Pseudomonadales; family Pseudomonadaceae; genus Pseudomonas; species Pseudomonas sp. BLCC-B112. The sequence goes on along the minus strand of NZ_JAQQGK010000015.1, from coordinate 4,653 downwards.
CCCAGTTGCTGGCCGTGCTCGATCTGCAGGGCCACCGCGGCGCGGCAGGTCTGGTCCAGCAGTGTGCCCTGGTAGCTGGGCATCACCAGCATCGGCATCAGGTACTCGAACATCGAGCCGGTCCAGGACAGCAGCACCGGGGTGCCGGCGCTGCTGGTGAGCAGGCGGCCCAGGGCGAACCAGCTTTCCTGGGGCAACTGTCCCTGGGCGATGGCGACAAAGTGGGTCAGGCGCACTTCCGAGGCCAAGAGGTCGTAGTAACCGGCATCCAGGCGGTGCTCATCGGCGTTGTAGCCGATCACCAGCAAGTGACGACGGGTGTCGTAGAGAAAGCCGAAGTCCATCTGCGCCATGCTGGCTACCGCTTCCAGCAATCGACTGAGGCAACTGATGCGCTCCAGGGCCAGCTCGCGCACGGCGGCGATCCGCTCATGGTGCATCGGCAACCAATACCCGGCGTCCAGTTGGGCCAGCTGGCGCCAGCTCAGGGTGCCGAAGCGGCGGCCATCGGCCATGGGCGGCAGGCAGCGCCATTGCAGTTCGTCATGCAGGTCACGGCATTGCGCGGCCAGTGCCTGGCGCCAGAAGTCCACATCGTCCGTTGTGCCGGTCTGCGCCTGCTCGACGCTGTCGGCAATCCGTTGCAGCAGCCCCAGCAAGGCATCCGGAGCCACATCGGCATGCAGGCTCAGGTGCTCATGCACGGCGCGGGTTTCCAGGCGCCAGCGCAGCACTGGGGCGGTGTCCTGGCCGGCCGCCGTGAGGGCGTCCTGGAACACATCGAGGCTGTCCAGCAGGCCGTTGGCGATCTGCAGCAGCGCCGGAGGACTGTCCACCAGGGCTTGCAGGCCGGGGCGCAGGGTCAGCAGCATGCCCACCAGGTTGCCGCTGTCCACGGTGGACACATAGCGCGGCGGCAAGGGTTGCAGGCTCTGGGTGTCGTACCAGTTGTAGAAGTGCCCGCGATAGCGTTCCAGCCGGCCCATGCTGGCCAGCATCTGCTCCAGGCGGTGCATCAGCCGGCGGCTGCTCAGGTAGCCGAAGTCGTGGGCCGCCAGATGGGCCAGCAGGGCCAACCCGAGGTTGGTCGGCGAGGTGCGATGGGCGATGCGCTGCTGGGGCTGTTCCTGCAGATTGTCCGGGGCCAGCCAGTTGTCATCGGGGCCGACGTACTGGTCGAAAAAGCCCCAGGTGCGGCGGGCCAGGCTCTGCAGGAAACGCCGTTGGCCGCTGGAAGGCTCGAACGCCACCTGGCTTGCCGGGCGGCTGAGCCACCAGGCCAGGGCCGGGCCGGCCAGCCAGGCCAGGAGCAAGGGCGCGGCCATCAGCAGTTGCGGCCGCGGCCACAGTAGCGCCGTCAGCAGCAGGGCCAGCAACGGGCCGATCCACATCCGCCGGTACAGCTGCAGCAGGTTGTCATCCGGGCCGCGCTCGGCTTCCCGGGACGGTTGCCACTGCAGGCGATGAGCTTTGCTGATGCCCATGCGCCACAACGCGCGGGCCATGGCGTCCAGGCTGTAGGCGACCTCATAGGGCAGCCAGGCCAGGGGCAACAGGGCCCGGGACAGGTGCTGGCCGGCGCTGCCCAGGGCGGCGTTCAGTTGTTGCAGCAACGGCACTTCCGGGGTGTTGTGCACCAGCTCGCGCAAGGCGGCGGACAGGGGCAGCACCAGCAGCACAATCAGTACCGCCAGGGTCCAGGCCAGGGGCTGGGTGGAGCCCAGCCAGCCCCACAGCAGCATGCTCAGCAAGGCCAGGGGTTCGAGGCTGCGGCGCAGGTTGTCGAGGATTTTCCAGCGTGCCAGCGGGCTCAGGCGATTGCTTTCCAGGCCGCCGGCGGCCTTGGGCGACCAGGGCAGGAGCCAGGGCAGCAGTTGCCAGTCGCCGCGAATCCAGCGCTGGCGGCGCTTGACGTCGGCGCTGTAGCGCGCCGGGTATTCCTCGAACAGCTGCACATCACTGAGCAGCCCGGAACGGGCGTAGCAGCCCTCGATCAGGTCGTGGCTGAGAATCCGGTTGTCGGCAAAGCGCCCGCCCAGGGTCTGCTCGAAGGTGTCCAGGGCATAGATGCCCTTGCCGACGAAGGAGCCTTCCTGGAACAGGTCCTGGTAGACGTCCGACACCGCGCGGGTATAGGGATCGATCCCGGCATCGCTGGCGAACAGCCGGGAATAGGCGCTGCGCGCGGTGCTCGACAGGCTGATGCCGACCCGCGGCTGGAGAATCCCGTAGCCGCTGACGATGCGCCCGCTGAGCGGGTCGGTCTGTGGGCGGTTCAGCGGGTGGTCCATGGCGCCCACGCATTGCTGGGCCACGTCCCGGGGCAGTTGGGTGTCGCTGTCCAGGGTGATGACGTAGGTGATCTCGGGCAGGGCCTGGATATCGCCGACGATCAGCGAGAAGCGTTCCTGGCCCCGGCCGCGCAGCAGGGCATTGAGGTCTTCGAGCTTGCCGCGCTTGCGCTCGTGGCCCATCCAGCAATGTTCGGCGGCGTTCCACAGCCGTGGCCGGTGCAGCAGGTAGAAGCGGTCCACCGCCTCTTCGGGGTACTTCAGGTTCAGCGCCTCAATGCCTTGTCGGGCCAGCGCCAGCAGGGCGGTGTCGCCGTCCTGGGTTTCGCTGGGGGCGTCGAGAAAGTCGCTGAGCAGGGCGAAGTACAGCTGGGCATCGCGGTTGGCCAGAAAGCGCACTTCCAGGCCTTCCACCAGCTCTTCGACATCCGCCGCGTTGCCGAACAGGCAGGGCACCGCCACCAGGGTCCGGGCCCGGGGCGCAATGCCTTCGCTGTAGTCCAGGCGCGGCAGAATGCCCGGGGCCACGGTCAGGGTCACCAGGCCGTTGATCAGGCCGATGGCCAGGCGGCTGGCCAGCAGCAACGCCGGCACCGCCCACAGTGCCAGCCAGTAATGGCCGGGGCTGGCTTCCTGATACAGGGCATCGAGAAACGGCCAGGCGAACAGCGCCGAGAGCAGCATCACCGGCCCCAGGAAAAAGCCCAGGGGCGCCTGGGTCAGCAGGCGCCGGCCGCGTTCGGCCAGGGGCACTCGGGCGCCGATCTGTTGTTCCAGGGTGCGGCGTCCGGCGCCGATCAGGTAATGCCCGACATGGCCGGCCACGGCTTCCGGGGCCTCGGCGCGGTAGTGGGCCCGGGCCAGTTCGATGCACTGGCGGGCCACCTGGTCTTCACTCAGGGGGCAGTGGCGGGTCAGGCGTTCGAGCACATGCCGGTAATGGTCGCGGGTGGCGAAATCCATGCGCCGGTAGACCTTGGCCGGGTCGTCCTGGAGCACCTGTTCGACCCGGCTCATCAGTTCGACGAACTCGCGCCAGTTGCTGGCCGAGAGCAGGCGCAGGCTGGAAATGCTGTTGCTGATGGACACCTGATCGGCGGCTTGCTGTTGGGCGTCGAGCTGCACCAGGCGCTCGATGTTCAGCCCGGTTTCCCCCAGCAGTTGCTCGATCCAGGCCAGGGGCAGCACCAGGGCGGCGTTCTGGCCCTGCAGGCGCCGCGCCAGTTCAGCGACGAAGGCGGCACTCATGGGCGGTGCCGAGCGGGCCATGTCGGCCACCGCCAGCACCACGCTCTTGGCGTCCTGCTCGGCGGTTTCCATCAGACGGTCGGCCCAGTCGTTGGCCAGATTGCGCTCGCTCCAGTTGGCCATGACCCGGAAGGCCACGCGCCGCAGGTTCTCGATCAAGGCCAGGCGCAGCATGATGGGAATCGCCCACAGCTCGCCGAGCTTGAGCGGGGTGACGCTCTGGTAGCTGTCGACGAAACGCCCCAGGCTTTCGCTGTCGACCCGGCCGTCGCCGTGGGAAATGGTTTCCAGGGCGATGTCGTAGACCCGTGGCAGGCCCGCCGACTGGCCGTTGGCCAGGCGCGGCAATTGCCGACTGTAGCCCCGGGGCAGGTGAGTGCGGGTGATGCGGATCTGTTCTTCCAGCAGGTAGTAGTTGTCCAGCAGCCACTCGGCGGCGGGGGTGGCTCGGGGCGAGCTGCCGGTGGCGGCGGTCAGGCTTTTGCAGCAACTGGCCAGGGCGCTGGCGTTGTCCGACAGGCGTGCCAGCAGCCAGTCGGGGTTGCGGCTTTGGCTCAGGCGGTGCTGGTGCGCCAGCAGGGTGCCGTGGCTGGCCATCTGTTCACTGCTGAACAATTCCGAGCGCAGCGGCGCTTCGTATTCGACGCTGTTGCGCGAGGCCTTCCATTGGCCGTATCTGGCGGCGGGCAGACGGCAGAACCTCAGGAATGTGTGGGTCCAATGACTGTCCATGTTTTCCTTGGCATAACAGAGCCGTCCCTCGGCACGGGGTGCGAGGGAGGGCCGGGAGCGGGGCGTGCGGTCAAATCGATGCACCGTCGCGACGAACGTTTCAGGCAAAAAGCTGCAACCTTGACGGTGGCGGGCGTGGGGGAGGGTGTCTGTGCGTTGGGGCACATAGGCGGGCGATCGGCATTTCTGTTGGGTGGCTTGTTGTGGTGAGGGGGGGTGTTCCTGTTGGGGGGCGTGGTGGTCGTGGAGCATGAGGGGGCGGTCTTGTTGGTGGGCATGTCCGTTGCTGCGGTAACGACCACTTATGGTTTCGCTCTTACAGCCATCCCTTTCAAGGTCTTGAGTAAAATCCGCTAAAACTCATTCAGGAAGATCCGAACGA
>NZ_JAQQGK010000014.1:23745-132002 GCF_028550695.1 Pseudomonas sp. BLCC-B112 | reverse complement strand
CAATAAATGCACATGTTTCAACCGATCGGGTCATCAAGGCAGCTAAAACGAGAAGACCTTGAAAGGGATGGCTGTAAAGGCGAAACCATCAGCGGCCATGACCACAGGAATGAATATCTACCCCGTCCTTCTAGCCGCAAAGCCGGCAAAGGCATCCACCCAGACGCTGCACGCCTCACGGGCCCCTTCGCCGGCAAGCCGCTCCTACAAGGCGGCGGCAGGTTGCAATTGACGCTTGCGCTGCATCAGGTAATAGGCGCCATAGCACAGAGCGATAAAGCCCGACCCCCAATACAACGACGGCCGCTGTGTTTCATCCATAGCCAGAAACACAAACAACGAGCTGCACAGCACGATGCACAGCAATGGCACCAGGGGAAACCAGGGCGCGCGGTACTTGAGCTGCTCCAGTTGCCCACCCTCGCGCAGGAACTGGCGACGGAAACGGTACTGCGCCAGGGCGATGACGATCCAAGTCACGGTGCCGGCCATGCCGCTCACGGCCATCAGCACCATGAACAGGGTGTCGGCAGCGATAAAGCTGGTCATCAACGAGATCAGGGCAAAGCACAGAGTGATGAACAGGGCACGCAGGGGCACGCCCTGTTTGCTCAGGGGCGACAGGGCCTTGGGCGCCATGCCGGATTTGGACATGGCCCAGAGGATGCGCGTAGAGGCATACAACCCGGAGTTGCCCACCGAAAGAATCGCCGTGAGGATCACGAAGTTCATCAGGTCGGCAGCGTAGGGAATGCCCACCATGTCGAACACCTGGACGAAGGGGCTTTCCACCAGCCCGGCTTGCTGCCAGGGAATGATCGCCGCCAGCACCATCACCGCCAGGACGTAGAAGATCAGCACGCGGAACACCACGTTGCGCACGGCACGCGGAATGCTTTTTTCCGGCTGGTCGGTTTCGCCAGCGGCCACGCCCATGATCTCGCAGCCCTGGAAGGCGTAGACCACGGTCATCATCACCGCGAACACCGCCGGCAGGCCGTTGGGGAACAGGGAGTCGCCCTTGAGGTTGTCGAACATCGGCGCCGGGGCGCCGCTGGGCAGGTCGATAACGCCGAAGATCACCAGCGCGCCCACCACGATGAAGCTCAGGATCGCCAGCACCTTGATCCCGGCGAACCAGTATTCGGCCTCGCCAAAGGCCCGGGTGGCCAGGGCGTTGATGCCGAACAGCAAGGCCACGAACAGCGCCGACCAGTACCAGATCGGCACATCGGGGAACCAGCGCTGCATCAGCATGCCGGCGGCGGTGAATTCCAGGCCCACGGTGGTGGCCCAGCTCATCCAGTAGACCCAGCCGATCATGAAGCCGGTGGCCGGGCCGATGTACTTGGTGGCGTGGGCCTGGAACGAGCCGGACACCGGCATCTGCACCGACAGCTCGCCGAGGCAGACCATCACCAGGTACATCAGGAACCCGGCCACCAGGTAAGAGAGGATCGCCCCCCAGGGGCCGCCCTGGTTGATGGTGACCCCGGAGCCCATGAACAGCCCGGTGCCGATCACCCCGCCCAGGGACAGCATGAAAATGTGCCGGCTCTTCAACGAGCGGGTCAGGTGGATGCCTTTACGTTCAGTGGTGGTTGTCATGGCGCACCTCAGCAGTCGGTAAGGCGCGGGGCGCGGAGCGAAGGGGTGTGGCGGAAGGCGGAAGCAGCTTGCAGGCAGTTCATTATTATTATCTCCAATAAGCTTCGAAGACCGCGGCGGGCGCGGCTCAAGCGATTATTGGAAAGCCATGTAAGTTCGGATTGAACGCCAGGATCGAAGATGTAAAAAGTCGTAAGGATTTTGTACGTCAGGCCGCCAACAGCTGTTGCAGCAAGGCCCGGGACTGTTGCCAGGACGGATGCAGGCGCGCCGCCAGGGCCGTCAGCGCCGAGCGATCCGTCTGCTGCGCCGCCTCCTCCACTTCCCGCAGCACCCGGGCCAGGGCGCAGAAGCCCAGGGAATCGGCGCTGCCCGCCAGGCGATGGGCCAGGTGCTGGACTTCGGTGCAGTCTTCGGCGGCCAGGGCATCGGTCAGCAGGGGCAGTTGCTGATCCAGGGCATCGGCCAGGACTTGAAGCAGGCTGTGTAATTTCTGCTCGCCCAACAGGCTGCGATGGGTGTCCAGCAAGCCCTGGTCGAGCAAGCCCTCCTCTGTGTCGGCCTGCGGCAACTGCGCCTGCCCGGCCAGCACCTGACGCAGGCTCTCCAGCTGCAACGGCTTGCCAAGAATGCCTTGCATCCCGGCCTGCAGATAACCGCGCACCACGGACGGCTGGACGCTGGCGGTCAGGGCGACAATGCGCACCTGCCGGTTGGGCCCGGGACGCTGGCGGATCTCGCGGCACAGCTCGACTCCGCTGATGCCCGGCAAGTGCACATCCAGCAGCAACAGGTCGAAGGCTTGCTGCTGACACAGGGCCAGAGCGCTTTCACCGTCTTGCGCCAGCCACACCTGATGGCCGTCACGCTCAAGCAGTCCGCTGGCCACTTCGCGATTCAGGGCCACGTCTTCCACCACCAGGATTTTCAAAGCCTGCGTCGGCAGCTGAAGCGCGGGCGCCGACAAGGGCTCCTGGCCGATGCCCAACGCCAGCTCGAACCAGAAACAACTGCCCTGCCCCAGCTCGCTGTCGACGCCGATGCGTCCGTCCAGTTGCTGCAGCAGATGCTTGCAGATGGCCAAGCCCAGGCCGGTGCCGCCATAGCGCCGGGTCACCTCGTCACTGGCCTGGACGAAACGCTCGAAGATCTTCTCGCGCATCGACGCAGCAATGCCGATGCCGTTGTCGCGCACGCAGCAGCGCAGGCGCTGGCCCTCGGCGGCGCTGTGCAGCACATGCACCTCGACCCGCACCCAGCCGTCTTCGGTAAAACGAATGGCGTTGGCCAGCAGGTTGCTCAGCACCTGGCGCAGGTACTGCTCGGCGCCCTGCTGACGCGGCGCCAGTTGTTCGTCGATGTGCAACTCCAGGCGGGTGCGGTTGGCCTCGGCCCGGGGCTGCAACAGGGTGGTGACTTCTTCCAACAACTGACGCAGGGAGAAGTCCCGTAGTTCCGGGCGGCTTTCGCCCTCTTCCAGGCGGGCAAAGGACAGCACTTCGTTGAGGATGCTCAGCAAGCCCTCCCCGGCCTGATGCAAGGCCTGCAAACGCTGACGGTCCTGCTGGTCCAGGGGCGCCTGACGCAGCAGTTCGGCCATGCCGAGGATGCCGTTCAACGGGGTGCGCAGTTCATGGCTCATGGTCGCCAGAAAGCGCGACTTGGCGAGGTTGGCGGCTTCGGCCTCGTCCTTGGCGTGCATCAGGCTGGCGGTGCGGCGCTGGACCATTTTCTGCAATTCGTCGCGCTTGTCCTGCAAGGCCAATCGGTCGGCTTCTCGGCGCTGCACATCGTCGAGCACTGCCCGGCGCATGTCGTCCAGGGCCCGGGCCACGGTGTCGATCTCGTCGCCGCCGGGGCGCTGGCGCTTGTCCAGATGCAGGGGCTCGTGCAGCTCGCCGGCCGCCACACGCCGGGCGAAATCGGCCATCACTTGCAGGTGCCGGGTCACCAGACGGTAGAACAGCCCGGACAAGGCCACCGCCAACCCGCAGAGAAACACGCTCATCCACAACAGGCTGGCCAGCCCGGTGGCGTACAGGCGCCGATACACCGCCCCCAGGTCGGTGCTGACCTGCAACTCGCCCAACTGGCGCAAGGGCCCGGATGGCGGTTGATAGCTCAAGGGAAAACGCTCGACCCGCAGCGGCCCGATCAGCTCGGCGCTGCCCTGCTGCAAGTCGAAATCGTTGCTGATCAGGTGCACCCGGGCCACGTCGGAAAAGTCCACCAGCCCCTGCAACTGCACGGTCAGTTGCTCCTGGTTGAGGTCCCACAGGTTGCGTTCTAGGCTGCCCAGGTAACCGGCGCGAATCAGCTCCATGCGGCTGTCGATCTCGCGCATTTCCCGGCGGTATTCGAAGTACAGCTGCACGCTGCTGGCGAGCACGGTGAAGCACAGGCTGAACAGCAAGATAAACAGCAGCAGGCGGCGCAACAGGCCGGCGGAACGCAGGGAGATCATGGCGCCGTCCCCCGTTGCGCCTTGAGCATGGCGCGGTAGTCGTCCTGGCTTTGCGCCAGCCAGCGCTGCACCGCGCCGCTGTCCACCTGCTGCTGCAAGCGGGCGTCGATCTCGGCCATGCGCGGCGCCAGGGGCGAATGGCGCGACACCGCCAGGCGCAGGTAGTCGACGCTCACCGCCTGGGGCAAGGCGATGATGTCTTCGGCACCCGGCAACTGCTCGATATACAGCTGCCCGGTGCGGCGTTCATGGGGGATGAAATCGATGCGCTGGCGGATCAGCTTGCCGAAGTTCTGCTGACTGCTGGACACCCATTCGATGTTGCCGTGCTGCACCACTTCGCGGTCGAAATCCTGGCCGTAGCTCTCGCCGAACAGCAGGCCGCCGCGATAGGCCCGCAAGTCCTGCAAGTGCGTAAAACGCGGCAGATGGCGGCGGTTGACGAACAGCGCGACTTCTTCGCGCAGCACCGGCACCTGGGAAAACAGCAGCTCCTGCTGGCGCTGGCTGGTGCTGTAGGCCAGCACCACATCCACCCGGCCTGCGGCGGCGTCCAGCAGGCAGCGCTTCCAGTTGCCCAGCACCACCACCTGCACCTGATAACCCAGGTCCCCCAGCACCTGACGCACCAGGGTCGGCGCCAGCCCGCGCACTTGCTGGCCGTCGCTCCAGGAAATCGGCGGGTACACCGGGTAGTCGCAATAACGCAGCACGGGCCGGGGTTCAGCGAACGTCGGGCCGGCCAGCAGGATCAAGCACAGGCTCAGGCACAGGCCCAGTGCGCGGCGCAGCAATTCAGGCGGCCACACTGGCGGTGAACAGGTAACCGGCACCGTGGATGGTGATGATCAGCTCCGGCTCGGCCGGGTCGTCGTGCAGCTTGCGCCGCAGGCGGCCCACCAGCACGTCGATGGAACGGTCGCTGGGCACCCATTCACGGTTGCGGATCTGGTCCATCAACTGGTCGCGGCTCAGGGTGTGGCCGCTGTTGCGCAGGAACACGCTGAGCAACTGGTACTCGCCATGGGTCAGCAGGGTTTCAGCGCCCCCGGCATCGATCAGCCGACGGCGGTCGGTGTCCAGGGCCCAGTCGGCGAACTGCTTGACCGGGCTCGGGCTCGACGCCTGGGGTTGCGGCTGGCGCGCATGACGCACCCGACGCACCAGGTTCTTGGCTCGGGACACCAGCTCGCGCGGATTGAGGGGTTTGATCACGTAGTCGTCGGCGCCGCATTCCAGGCCGACGATGCGGTCGATGTCGTCGTTGCGCCCGGTGATCAGGATGATCCCCACTTCCGAACGCACCCGCAGTTCCCGGGTCAGGGTCAGGCCGTCCTTGCCCGGCAGGCGGATGTCCAGCATCAGCAGGTCCACCGTGTGCTGGCCGAGAAAGCTCTCCGCCTGCTCCGCGGTGGCGGCGCAATGCACGTCGTAGCCTTCCTGAGAGAGATAAGCCTGAAGCAGTTCGCGAATCAGCGGATCGTCGTCGACGATCAAAACCCGAGGAGTCATCGCCTGTTTCCTGATTATTTTTATTAGAAAAGAAACCTTGTGCGCAGCAGCCTAGCCATTACTGAACAACCGATCAACAGCCCTATGTCGGCCTGATAAACCCGCGCCCCTGGCTGGCCAGCAAGCCCTCGACCCAGGCTTCACAGATCTGCACGCCCTGCTGCGGGCTGAAGGTCCCGGGGTTGAGCCCGGACTCCAGCCACAGGCCGTCGAGCAAGGCACTGAGGCTGATGGCCGCCAGATCGGCGTCGAACTGCGCCCAGCCCTGCTCCCCGGCCAGCCGGGTCAGCAGGCTGGCCAGCTCGTTGCGGTATTCGCCGTAGGAATGTTCATGGGCCAGGTTGATCGCCTCGGCGGTCTTCACCGCGCCCCAGAACGCCAGCCAGGCGTCCAGCAGCTTGGGGTCCAGCAGTTCGGCGCAGAACGAGGCGCGGAAGAACGCCGACAACCGTTGCCTAGGAGTGGGCGCGGCCTGCTCCATGGCCTCGCGCAGCAGGCTCATGACCCGCCCGGTGACCGCCCGATACGCCTGGGCCACCAACTCGTCCTTGCCGGCGTAGTGATGGCTGATCAGCCCCACCGACACCCCGGCCTCGGCGGAGATCTTGCGGATCGACGCACCCTGAAAGCCGTGGCGCTTGAGACAGGTCAGGGTCGCCTCGATCAGCTCGGCCTTGCGCAGGTCGGGTTCCAAACGGGAAAAGCGCGCTTCCTGGCTCATGGGGCGGGTTCCTTGGAGAGTGGCGGGAAATTGAAACTGAACGACTGTACAACAGGCCTTTCGTGGCGATCCAGCGTTTGTGTGGCCGCCCAAGCCGCACCGCTTCCTGTAGCCGCTGCCGAAGGCTGCGAACGGTCTGGGCGGCATTCCGTCGTAGGGACGCAAAGATCCTGCGGGCGCCACAGGTTCGGCTGAAGATCGTCAAGCAAGGCCCTGCGGGCCTTTTCGCAGCTTCGCCGTGGCTCAGCAGCGGCTACACATGACAAAGCCGGGAGCACCGTGACAAAAACAACAAACGGCGCGGTCCCTGTAGCCGCTGCCGAAGGCTGCGCACGGCCCGTAGGGACGCAACGATCTTTAAGACGACACAGGTTCGGCTGGAGATCGTCAAGCAAGGCCCTGCGGGCCTTTTCGCAGCTTCGCCAGGGCTCAGCAGCGGCTACAGGTAGATACAAACCCACAGGGGGTCAGGCGCGGTAGTCGGGGGCGATGCGCTCCAGCAGGCGCAGCAACGCTGCCCAGGCCAGTTGCATGGCGTCCGGGTCGTTGAGTTCACCTTCCTGCAGCGGCCGCCCCGGGTCGTTGAACTGGCGCTCGGTGTGGGCACAGACCGCGTCAGGCGGCAGGACGATCTCCCCTGCTGCCTGGGCCGCCAGCTGAATCTCGCAGGCTTTCTCCAGGTAGTACATGCGCAAAAACGCCTGGCTCACGGTTTCACCCACGGTGAGCAAGCCGTGGTTGCGCAGCATCAGCACGCTCTTGTCGCCCAAATCAGCCACCAGCCGTTGCTGCTCGCCCAGGTCCAGGGCCACGCCTTCGTAATCGTGGTAGGCCACGCGGCCATAGAACTCCATGGAAATCTGGTTCACCGGCAGCAAGCCGCATTTGAGCGCCGCCACCGCGCAACCGGCCTTGGTGTGGGTGTGCAGCACGCATTGGGCGTCTTCGCGGGCGCCATGAATCGCGCTGTGAATCACGAAACCCGCCGGGTTCACCGGGTACGGCGACGGCTCAACGGCTTCGCCGTTAAGGTCGATTTTCACCAGGTTGGAGGCGGTGATTTCCTCGAACATCAGGCCGTAGGGGTTGATCAGGAAGTGATGCTCGGGCCCGGGCAGGCGCACCGAGATGTGGGTGAAGATCAGGTCGGTCATGCGAAAGTGCGCGATCAACCGGTAGCAGGCCGCCAGCTCTTCGCGCAGGCGCTGTTCCGTGGCGCTGCGCTCGGTCAGGGCGTGGGGGCTGGGAGCGATATTGTTCATTGTTGGAGTCCTCCAGGCGGGTGGGCGGGCAAACGGGGTCGGTAAAAAGAGCCGGCAAACAATAGGACCGGACGCCCGCAGGCGTCCAGCCCGTTGCGCTTACTTGCTGGCCCAGGCGTTGAAGCGCTCTTCCAGCTCCTCGCCATGATCCACCCAGAACTCCACGTTCATCGCCAGGGCGTCCTTGAGGTTCTGTTCCGAGGTCGGCACCCACTGCGCCAGGGCCGGGTCGAGCTTGGCCGCGGCCAGGGTGTTGGTCGGGCCATAGGGGATCTGCTTGACGTAGTCGACCTGGACCTCGGGGCGGTTGGCGAAGGCGATGAAACGCTTGGCCTGATCCACGTGTTTCGAGCCCTTGATGATCGCCCAGTAGTCCATGCCGTACAGGCTGCCGGGCCAGACCACCGCCTGGGAGGCGCCGCCCTGGGCCGCCACGGCGATACGCCCGCTGTAGCTGGAGGTCATCACCACATCACCGGCGGCCAGCCACTGCCCCGGCTGGGCGCCGGCTTCCCACCACTGGATGTAGGGCTTGAGGTCGGTCAGCTTGGCGAAGGCCCGTTCCACCCCTTGGTGCGTGGCCAGGACCTTGTACACGTCCTCGACCTTGACCCCGTCGGCCATCAGGGCGAATTCCAGGTTGTACACCGCGCGCTTGCGCAGGCCGCGCTTGCCGGGGAACTGCTTGACGTCCCAGAAATCCGCCCAGGACGCCGGGGCCTTGGCCAGCTTGTTGCGGTCGTAGGCAATGGCCACGCTCCACACCAGCACCGCCGAGCCGCAGGGCTGGGCGGCGTCGGCAATCAGCTGGTCGGCGCGGCCCAGGGCCTTCCAGTCCAGGGGTTCGTACATGCCTTCGTCGCAGCCGCGCATCAGGTCCGGGCCTTCGATCTGCACCAGGTCCCAATCGACGTTGCCGGTGTCGACCATGACCTTGATCCGGGCCATTTCGCCGTTGTATTCGCTCTGGATCAGCTTGCTGCCATCGGCCTTGCTGAAGGGTTGGAACAACGCCACATCCTGGGCTTTTTGTCCGGCTCCGCCGTACGCCACGACCACCATGTCGGGGGCTGCCTGGGCCTTGTTGTGAATCAGCGGCTGGCCCAGGGTCAGACCCAAGGCCAGGCTCAGGGCCAGGAAAGAACAACCGTGCTTGCGGGTGAGCGCTTTCATCTGTGAATCCTCGTCGCGGTGCCACACCGGCAGGCGCCGGCACAGCCCTTTTTTATTGTTGTGAGGTTCGCGCCAAAAGCGGGCGCAGGTCGAAGCTACTGCAAGCCTTAGTAAAAAAACAAGTTGATTTTTTACTGGAGGTAAATTTTGATAGACCAACAATAACAACGCCAAGGCTGTGCTCCCCTGCCCTTGGCCCGCCTGGAGTCACCGCAATGACCAGCGCCTTCCCGCACCTGTTCGCACCCTTGCAGATCCGTGGCAAACGCCTGAAGAACCGCATCATGTCCAGCGGCCACGACACCTCGATGCCCACCGACAACCTGGTCAACGAACAGCTGATTGCCTACCACCGCGCCCGGGCCGAAGGCGGCGTGGGCCTGATCGTGCTGCAGGTGGCCGGGGTCCACGACAGTGCGCGCTACACCAGCCACGTGCTGATGGCCACCGACGACGCCTGCATCGACGGCTACCGGCGCCTGGCCGAAACCTGCCACGCCCACGGCACGGTGGTGCTGTCGCAGATCTTCCACCCGGGGCGGGAAATCATGGAGTCCGCCGACGGCCTGCTGGCCGTGGCCTACGCCCCTTCGGCGGTGCCCAACGAACGCTTCCGGGTCATGCCCCGGGCCCTGGACCAGGACATGATCGACGAGATCATCCAGGGCTACGCCGACGCCGCCCGGCGCCTGCATCAGGCCGGGCTGGACGGCGTGGAACTGGTGGCCAGCCACGGCTACCTGCCGGCGCAGTTCATCAACCCACGGGTCAACCGCCGCACCGATGGCTACAACGGCGAACTGGAACAGCGCCTGCGCTTTATCCGGGAAATCCTCGGCGCCATGCGCGCCAGCACCGATGCCGAGTTCATCATCGGCCTGCGCATTTCCGCCGATGAGCGCGACCCCGAAGGCCTCACCGAAGACGAATCCCTGGCCGCCGTGCAATTGCTGCAAGGGCAACTGGACTACGTGCACATCGTCGCCGGCACCTCCGCCTCCCTCGGCGGCGCCGTGCACATCGTCCCGCCCATGGCGGTGGAAGCGGCTTATCTCGCCCGGGAAGCCGGCACCTTCAAGGCCGGGCTGTCGATCCCGCTGTTCGTCACCGGGCGCATCAACCAGCCCCAGGAAGCCGAGGCGATCATCGCCAAGGGCCAGGCCGATGTGTGCGGCATGACCCGCGCGCTGATCTGCGACCCGCAAATGCCCAACAAGAGCGACAGCGGCCACGCCGAAGACGTACGCGCCTGCATCGCCTGCAATCAGGCGTGCATCGGCCACTTCCACAAGGGCCTGCCGATCTCCTGCATCCAGCACCCGGAAACCGGTCGCGAACTGCTCTACGGCCAGCCCAAGCCCAGCGCCCGCGGCAAACGCATCCTGGTGGTGGGCGGCGGCCCGGCCGGGATGAAAGCCGCTGCGGTGGCCGCCCAACGCGGCCACCGCGTGACCCTCTACGAAGCCAGCGCGCAACTGGGCGGCCAGATCCAACTGGCACAACTGCTGCCCCGGCGCAGCGAGTTCGGCGGCGCCAGCACCAACCTGCAACGGGAAATGCAACTGGCCGGTATCGAAGTGGTACGTAACACCCGGGTCGACCGCACCCTGATCGAGCGCGAAAACCCCGACCACGTGATCATCGCCACCGGCGCCCAACCCTACTGGCCGAACTTCGAACGCGGCGGCGACCTGCAAGTGGTGGACGCCTGGCAAGTACTGCGCGACGAAGTGCAACTGGGCCGCAGCGTCGTGGTGGCCGACTGGCGCTGCGACTGGATCGGCCCTGGCATCGCCGAGCGGCTGGTGCGCGCCGGGCACCAAGTGCAACTGGCGGTCAACGGCACCCACTGCGGCGAAAGCCTGCCGCTGTACGTGCGCGACCAGATGGCCGGCGAACTGCACAAACTGGCGATCCCGATCATCCCCTACGCCCGCCTCTACGGCTGCGACGACAGCACCGTGTACCTGCAACACACCGCCAGCGGCGAACCCATGCTCCTGGAAAACGTCGATAGCCTGGTCCTGTGCCAAGGCCACCAATCCGTGGACGACCTCGGCCAGCAACTCAAAGGCCTGGTGCCCTTCCAACGCATCGGCGACTGCTTGGCACCGCGCACCGTGGAAGAAGCCATCCACGAAGGCTTGAAAGTCGCCTGGGCGCTTTGAGGCTGCTTTATACTCCAGGCCTTTTGCAGGACGGGTGCCCGGACGCGCCCGTTCACCTGGTCCGGAGCCCGCCATGAACCCCAGCAGCAAGACGCCGCCCGCGAGCCGCCCTCCCGCACCGGAGCCCGGCACCGACAACCAAGCCCCTGGCGGCCCGCAGTTTCTTGGCACCCGCATCCGCGGCCTGCGCAAACGCCGCGGCCTGACCCTGAGCGAACTGGCGCAACAGAGCGAACTCACCGCCGGCTACATCAGCCAACTGGAACGCAACCTCGCCTACCCCTCCATCCCCGCCCTGTTCAACATCGCCCGCAGCCTGGGCGTGACCATCCAATGGTTCTTCGCCAGCGAAACCCAGACCGCACCCGAGGATCAGGGGTACGTGGTGCGCAAGAAACAGCGGCTGCAGGTGAATTATGAGAACGGGATTATCGATCAGCTGCTGACCCCGCAACCGACCCGGCAGCTGGAGTTTTTGCACTCGCGGTTTCCGCCGGGGACGTACAGCAAGGAGAGTTATAGCCATGAGGGAGAAGAAGCCGGGTATGTGCTGTCGGGGAGCTTTGAGCTGTGGGTGGGGGAACGGTATTTTCAGCTGAGTGAGGGGGATAGCTTTAGTTTCTCCAGCCAGGAACCGCATAAGTATGGAAATCCTGGGGAGGAGGATGCGGTGGTGTTGTGGGTGATTACGCCGCCGACGTTTTGAGAGGGTGTTGAGTGGGGTTAACCGAACGGCTGCTACCAGCCAGCAGCGGATTTACTGCCAATCGATTTTTCGAGCTTTGCGCTAAAAAGCTTAAGGCAACATGCGTGATATCTTATTTTTTAAGTCGTCAAACTCTTCAGGAAAATTTTTATAAACAATACCGCAGACCAGTATTAAACAACGTTCAGGATCTAGATTTACTTGCTCACCCACTTCGACAAATTCTTCATGCTTACCTGCCTGTAATGCGTATTCGACGATTTCGGTAGCGCGCTGAGGTTCAACGCCTAGCTCAACTCCTAGTTCGTGCGGGATTTCGCTACACTTTTGCAAAAGCCAGGCTTCTGGCCATGTGTCGCCAGGAAGATAACCTGTGCGCGCAAGCAACCAATTATTAATATCAACATCTTTCCTCTCTGCCATGTTTTTGGCGTGCTCGATATTCTTCGCCTGCAATTTTTTCTGATCAGCATCATATATAGCTAATATATTTGCACTCTCATCTCTCAAAAAATTTGCTGCTAACTGGCGAGCTACTGCAGCGGCGGAGCCTATCCGAGTGATATTTATTCGACTGCGTACGCCTCCATTTAAAATTGTTTCAATTATAACTTTTGCAACTGGATCCTCAACAAATATCTCAAGTTCTTTCTCACCAATAGCTCCCATTTTTGAGAACGCAAATTCCGCTGATATACCGGGAGTTATTTTTGTCTTAAGCCCGGCTCTTTCAATAAAAAACCTGGCATCATCAGGCAAACATTGAAATATTTGCTTTGAGTGCGTGGTGCATATAACTTGAGTCCCCGTACTCATACATACTTCTTTAAGACGCTCCATAAACAACCTTTGAGCTCTTGCATGTAGACCAAGCTCAATTTCATCAAGAACCAACAAAGCTCCCTCGCCAGAAGCATATATGGTAGAAAAAATATCAAAAAGCGCGTTTTCACCTGCGCCCATATTGAAGCCAGAGTAAACTACATCACCAACCTTAACAATCGGAAGACCGTATTTTCTGTACTCTAACTGTCGATAATCATCGTAACGTTTACCAAGGATATAACCAACAGCGTCTTTAACCTGCTGCTCCCAGCCGTGAACTCTCAAATCTTTAAAGGCTCGCGAATAAGATCTTGATTGACTGCGTTCAGCGTGAGGGACAATTCGTTCAATACCCAAAAAAACTACCGTCCGTTTTACTCTAATGTCATAGTCGTTCCATTTCCCACCTGCCTTTTTCTTTCTTACTTGGGACGCGATCCCATCAGGCGCACTTTTCCAATTATTGTGAGCAAAGCTATACCAGATCTCTACTCCAGGAGGAGCAATTTCCTCCGAGTGCTGCACAAAAAAATCAGAAAAAGTGTAATAGCTCCTACTTCGCTTTGGAAGTTTAAAACCATCCAGCTTGTTATGATAAGCACAAGCGGCGAGCGCCAGCATAGTTGACTTCCCGGACCCATTAACTCCGGCAAACGCAGTTATCGGGTAGTCGAAATTCACCTTGAATGACGTCAGCCCGCGAATGCCGCCCGTTGAGATTTGAATACTCCGAAGTAAGGCTTTGGTATTATCCTTGCAGAACCAATTTCGTAATTTCTTATCTAAATTACTTTCCCTGTACTTCATTGGTTCTCCCCACAATTAATTAACACCGACTGAAGGACTGCATGGCCATTTGCTATTCCTAGCACAATTTTTGGAGACTTTCGAGCCGGCGATGAAACTTTTCCATCACGTAAATGGGGAGGCTATGGTAACTCCCCTGTTCAAGACAGCCGACGGGCGGCGCCAGCCACTCCTTACCATCAACAGGTTGAACTAATAGGTGAACGGAGCCCCGGCGCTGAGTCAATTTAATGCTAGATACGCCTTAAATTTTTCTGTAGAAACGACAAAGGCTAGGATCTTCCCTTGCGATCGGCCACGCACAGTTCTTTGCAGAAAACTTGAGGACAAGCTTTAACCGGTTTGTCCCCTCGTCCCTCGACCATCCACCGCCCACTAATGGCAGGCTAGCGACGGCCGGCCTCGACCGTCGCTATACATATTCAAACCTCAGTCGTTCCGCCATCTCCAGGGCGTCATCAACTTTAATTCCCAGATATCGAACGGTGCTCTCCAGCTTCGTATGGCCAATAGCACTTGAACTGCTCGCAGATTCTGCCTCCTGCGATAGATCAACGATGCCTTCGTACACCTCATTGTGTGAGTGCCATACATAGCTAGATCTAGGCCAACGGCCTCCACCCAGCCTTTGACAATCCGAGCATATTGACGTGTGGATAGATGGTCTGAGGTATGCAGTTGGCTCGAAAAAAGGCAGTCCTCGCTGCGGACTTGGGCCTGACATATCCAGGCCGCGATAGCAAACCGTGTTTGTTCGGTGATCTCAAACTGCACTGGCCGCTGCGTCTTCTGACGCATCACCAAAACTCTTGGTGATTCGTGCTCGCCATGGGCGAGGTCACACACGCACGGCCAACTCAACATACCTGAGCAGCAGAAGGCTGTTTTATAGATAGATGCAAGTCACCTTTACCAACCCCACTTGAGGCGATCATATAATGAAACTAATTTTTTAAAATATGAGGCATAGGGGTGGCTTTCAAATTTATCTTCGTTGGCGACCAAAAAATCTCTGAGTTGATCTAGGTTGATCTGATCCTCAGGCAGGAAGGGGATTAATGTTGCAGCACTTTCAGGCGGGCAGCCTTTGATTATTTCTTCCATGGTCTGCCCTTGGCGTTTAGTGAAGGCAGACTTGAAGGTTTTTAGACGTAAATTTTCACGATTATATTTGGCCCACTTGTTTAGCTTGAGCTCACTAGCTTTATAGCTCTCCTCATTAGTGATCCCTATTTCTCTCAGATACTTGTAAACAGGAACATAAGGAGTGTTCCGCCCAGCCCGCGGAATTGTTGAATGGAGAATCTGTGCAGGGTCATAGTTACGATCTTCGAATAGTGCATCATGGATCAAATCCCGCACTTCAGGTGCATCATAGCCAACCTTGGCGATTTCGCTTGGTTCGCCTGCGGCTAGCCCGACACCAACGATAAACTCAACATCTTCTTTGTTCTCAATTTCATCTATACCTACAACGCATAGCTTCTTTTCTGGCTCAAGAGAGCGAACCAATTCGTAGAGTTGCTCTTTGCAGTAGCGGAGAACTCGTGCGGGGATCTTTCTTCGAGTTGCTGAAAGTGCTTTATAAACTTCGGTAAAATCGTCTGTCTTGACAAGAATCAGAGGAATTTGAACCTTATCTATTGTGAGGTACGTATCCGATACACCAAGGCTCTCGCCGTTTTTAGGGCGTTGGACGAAAATTAAATTGCTACGTAGTTGCTCAATTTGGTCCTCGCCGATACAAAGAGAAATAGCACGTAACAAGCCTGTTATATTAGGATCGGATAGTGAGTAGCCCAAGAAAATTACAGGATGCTCCACAAATACGGTGATCAGTTTAGCGGCAAGGTAAGCGTTGCGTTCATTAAAGGTGGTGTAATCGTCAGACGTAAGTACGAGTGATTGTGGCTCAGTGGCACACCCATGAATCTTATAGATTTCGCATATTTCCTGGGGATTGGAGAACAGCAATTCATTTTGCCCAATAAAAACCTTGTAGTCTGGAAAGAGCTCCTCTAAAAAAAGATCCCAATTCGTGGTTATGATACCGTCGACATTTAGGCTTGATAATAGTTCTACCTCCTCCCTGTAGCCGTCATTGAGTGCTGCGCTAGGGTCTAGCTTAGCTAGGTAGTTACAGATTTCAATTCGCAATGCAGAACTACTGTCTTTTATCTTGTCTTTATTCAGGCTGACACTTTCTGAATAAGTTGGCGAACCCCACCAGTAATTATGAAAATCGTTTGCTAGAATTTTGGCAGCGACAGGCGTATTGCCATCGGCACTTCCTCGATAAAATTCATATGGTTTCCCCATTTCACAAAATCGGGATAGAAGGCCTTCCCAGCTTTCCAGTCCAATATACCGGCGAGAAAAACCTGAGCCGATGAAAAGAAATGCTCCAGCAGCTCGGTCTTTTAGAATTTGGGTAAGATGGTGCTCGATCGTCATGTGGGGTTAGCCTCGTATCCTTTAACGGATGTAGTCCATTTCTACCGAAAGCGTAGTCAATAGGAGAATTTAATCCGAAATGAGCTTCGCTGGATATGCCCTAGCGTGCTTCGATTACCGCAATGTGTAGCTGTAGCTAGCGGCTCGTGGCGAAGGGCAGCTTTGGATCAAAAACACCCTCTCAAGTAACAGAGACACCGCTTATCAAGCAGCGATAAGCGGTGTCTCTCTCAACTTCATGCGATGCTGCCCTAACTCAGAGCCCCTCCCTCAGCCCCTCTTCCCCCCCCAACCCCAAACACACATCATCAATCACCGCCTTACCCATCTCCGCCAAAAAGTGCGAGGCCCAAGCATAGCGTTCCCCCTGCTCTTCCATAGCGGCATCAAGTGCAAGTTTCTTGGCGTAGTACAGCAAAGTAGAGGCGTACTCCAACGCAAGCTCCAAAGGCACGTCAGCATTCACGCGAAACAGCTCTAGTTCAGGATCGGCACAACTGCCAAAGGTGACGAAACCCAGTGTCTTGACTGATGCTGAACTGCTCATCGGACACCTCCTACAACAGCCAGAAGACGGGTACTACGAAGGGAATGTCCACACAGATTACGGGCGTACATGATTGAAACTCCCATATCAGTAATGAGAGCTGCCACCTTCGTTCTCAGGCGAGTGGGTGGCAGCTGTGCGCGGGCTGAGAAACCGGAGATACAGGAACCCGGCAGACCCGAAGGTCTCCCACGCACAGCCGCCATAACACGAACAGACGGGCACAAAAATGCGCCTGCATTCATGGACGGGCGCTTGTGCGCCTGCATCTTACCGGGTTCTCAGGCCCGGTCGCTGATTTTGCAGCGACCGCAGCAGACTAGGCGGTCTGCTCACGCTGGGGCAACCGCTAAACCGTAGCCGGTTATGTCGCTCGGATTAGCGAGCCGTTATGCTCTCCCCCTCCCCGGATAAGGACATCTGCCCCCTCATGATCGACCGCGAACAACTCCATCAAAACGGTTACCTGTTGCTGCGTCAGGCGGTGCCCGCCGACTGGCTGGATGAGCTGCGGGCCACGTTCGAGGCGGGGGTGATTGAGCCGGAGCAATGGCCGGTGCCTCGGGGGCTGGACTGGCGGCATGCGCTGGTGGATCTGGATGCACGGGTGCAGGCGGTGTGTCGCTTGCCGGCGCTGTTGGCGGTGGCCGGGGAGTTGATCGGGGAAGGCTTTTTTCTGGCGCAGGTGGAGGGCCGCGAGCCGTTGGCGGGGGGCGGTCATCAGGTATTGCACCGGGATCTGTCGGAGCAGCGCCTCGGTGATCGGGTCACGGCGCTGGTCTATCTCGATGACTATGGGCCGGCCAATGGCGCGACGCGTATCGTGCCCGGCAGTCATCGCCCCGGGGAGCAGTTGGCGCCCTTTGATTTCAGTGATGAATCCCGTGTGGTGCAGCTATCCGGTGCTGCGGGGGACATTCTGCTGTTCGATGCTGATCTGGTGCACGGGGCCTGCCGCAACCCCAGTGGCGCGCGCCGGCGTTCGCTGCTGATCAGTTATTGTGCCGAGTCGCTGTACGCCAGCCAGCAGCAAACCGCGAGCCTGCGCAATGTTCAGATGGACACCCGCGAGCGCTTCGATCCCAAGGATTTTGCCCTCGTGGGCTGAGGGCTGCCCCCTTTCTTATGAACTCTGGATGATCAGGGCCCCGGCCATCAGGTCTTCGTCATCAATGCCTTGCTTCAATAACAGATAGCCGGTTCCGCCGACCAAGATGCCCTTGTGCCCTGGAGCGGCCCTGTTCAGCCGGGAGTTGTTGATCTGCAGCACATAGTTCAAGCCTGGGCGGGTCTCTTGATCCTGAATCCAGGCGGGTATTCCGGCGATCTTGGCCAGGCCGTTTTCGTCGCTGTCCTGCCCCGGATTTTCAACCACTTCGATTCGCCGCGCCGGGGTGATGGGCTGTCCGTAACCATCCACCTGTCGCGCCGCGGGTCTGTAGGCCAGCACCTTGCCGCCCTCTTGCATGGCTTGGTCGATGTAGGTATCGCTGACGATCGAGTAAGGCGTAAACAGCGAAACCACCAGTTCGTCATTCAATTGCATGCCTGCGACGTATCGATTGATAAAGCTGGCCGGCAGACTGGCGAGGTGCAGCAAAGGGGCGCCCATCGAGTCAGTGGGCCAAGGGATGGACTCAGGCAGGTAGGGGTTGCCGCCGAGGTAGGCGGAGTCCTGATCGGGGTCTTCGTGCAAAAACACTAGTTCGTTAAACAGGGGCTGTTCCTCTCAGGTGTGCCGTTGCCCAGGTGGTTGCGTGGGCACTGGTCTTGGGGCTGCTTTAGTCCGCAAGGCGGCTGGCCAAACGTTGCAGTGCCTGGGCCAGTTCCAGGGCCTGTTCTGCCGTCAGTTCCACCGGGTCGTTGTGTGGGCTGATGGCCTTGAGATGAATGGCACTGCCCTGCTCTATCCATAGGCGCACGTCGCCGTCGCTGCTCTCGAAATAATCCGTTGTGCGGTCAATCGGCATGCTCATTAACCTTGTACGTGGGCGCTGGCCAGTTCCAGCAGCCGAGTGAAGCTGGCGATGGCGAAATACAGGTCATCGCGGGTGTCGCCGTCCCAGTCTTCGACGGCTTCCCTGTCTGCCTTGAGTGAGGCGATGCGGGTTTTGATCTCGGCGATTTCCGCCGCGCCGCACTGGGTGGCGATGGCCTCCCAGCGTTCCTGGGGAATGTTTTGCTGGACCGACAGCCCGGCTCGGGCTTGGGCGATCAGTGCGGTGAGTTGGCTCATGGGGTATTCGTCCTGAAGAAGCGGCCTGTCGATCAGGCGGATCGCGGCAGGAATGTGCAGAGGCGCGGCATGTGCGTCAAGCAATTCCAGCAATCTTGTGTTGTTGAATCTGAGCGATCACGCCTGCTTGAGCTGTCACCGAAAAGGCTCCAACTGCCTTTCACTACATATTTTTCGGAGCCACCATTGAGCCTGTGCAACATTCCGATGGACACCAGCGACCAAGCAACCTCATTCGACTCAATCGCTGGTAATCGGACCAATCGACAGCAAAGAACTAAGCACTGTGAGCGCTGATCACTTTATCTGGCTCAAGCCTATATAAAGAACTCAAAAGTTGAACTAAACCAATTTCCTGCATGTAACTGTAGAACTGGTTGCTGGCGTCTCCCCCCTAGGGTGCCAACAACGTGACACGTCGCTTCGCACTCCCAGTAGCGCCCCGACATCCTGACCTGGATAAACTCGGCGTGCTCACATCCGGGCACTGCACATTTGGCTCATTTCCCGCATCCAGGAACAAGTTCGAGCCTCTACTCAGCGTGATCAGGGGCACTTCAACTTTACGGTGCGTATTAGGAGCTTCACGCTTCTGGTGCATCCATTGCGGACTACTCGTCTAATTGCGGGGCTGATGCGATAGAACTCGTCATTTTAGGTATTGAGTACCCAGCATATGGCGAATTTTTTTCCTGAGCATTTCGAACGCTACGAGCGCCAGTTTGATATTTGAGCGTGCATCAGGAAATAGGAGTACTGAACGAAGTAAGTGTGCCGCAGGTGAGTGCGGCACGCCCCCCCTTATTCATGCCCATCAAACGGG
The DNA here is from genome assembly GCF_028550695.1 of Pseudomonas sp. BLCC-B112. NCBI lineage: Bacteria > Pseudomonadati > Pseudomonadota > Gammaproteobacteria > Pseudomonadales > Pseudomonadaceae > Pseudomonas > Pseudomonas sp. BLCC-B112. The sequence goes on along the minus strand of NZ_JAQQGK010000014.1, from coordinate 112,696 downwards.
GTTATTTAACTCTGCTAATAAATTCGCCGCTGGATTGTTCGTAAAATCCCATACTTGAACGGGCAAGAGTTGAATTGCGTTACCGTTCGTGGTGATGCTGTCATGATTGTTTGAACTCTGAACGTTATGTCCGTTGAAGTACTGAGTCAGCCTGCTACAAATCTGTTCTGCGCCCAAGCCTGGGCTAAATCCTCCCCAAGTGAACCCTACTGCAATGATGTTGCTGAGTGGAAAGTACGCGGCGAGCACAGGGTTTAGCGACGCGTTCACTTTGGCCTCGGTGTATGGGCCAGCAAAACCAACAGAAAAGTGAGCGCATCGCTTTGTTACGACGCCATTCGGGTCGTTTTGATAGATAACAATTAGTCCGACGCAAGGGTCGCAGCCGCGTGTTCTGATCTCGTTCGCTCCATCACATTCAAGCAGCTCACCCACATTTACAGTTATAGGCATGAGGTTTCATCCTAGAAGGTTGTGAGGCTCAGAATCTAGTTTTGTTATGTAAACATGTCTGCATGGAAAGATTGCCGGGGCAAACTGAACCGGCGTCGTTGATAGTTCAGTTTTTTTGAATGTGATTGGAGGTGAGATATTTTTTCACGATCAGTCGCGTCGAACGGATATGTCCGAACGTTCATCTTAGAAGCCCCTCGCACTGCGCAGGGCACCTGTTTAATTAGGTGATGCGGACTCGGGCATAGTTCTGATTTTTTGATTACTGGATATAGCTCGCCCTGTAAATAACGCCCTGAAAGCTTGTGCAGGATCTTCCGTTGTTTTTTGCATTGTAAAGATTTTTATCAGACTCTGACAAAATGGCGTCAATGCTTTTGTCAGTGGAAATATTGGCCAGTCCTGCGCTAAAGGAATAGTTTATGCTGTTGTCTGATTTTACTGATTCGAGAATTAAGTTTATCAAGCGTATTACCGCCGTCAGGTCGACTGAATTTATGATCAAGCCGAATTCCTCGCCGCCGAGTCGTCCAAAAAAAATAATATCAGCGTATTTTTCCAGTTTTCTTGTGAAGTCTATTAAAACTTTGTCTCCTGTATCGTGGCCGTAAAGGTCATTGATGCGTTTGAAAAAGTCTATGTCGATCATGACGAACCATAGGCATTTTTTATGTGCTGCTGATTTTTCAGCGCTAAGAAAATTCATCAGCGCTCGTCGGTTTTTAGCTCCGGTTAACGGGTCTGTTTCGGACAAGGTGCGAAAGTCCTCCGCAAACTTTATTAGCTTTATTAGAGAGGTGGTTACCATGATATTCAGGCAGGCACCAATCGAAGTGGAGGCTAATATGTAAATGGCGCAAAGATTGTAGTGGTGAGGATCGATTTCTAAAAAGCTCACGTCCCACATTACAACCCAAACCAGTATTATGGAAATCGCGTAATCGATGAATTTTATGAAAAAAACACTCATGCCTGTAATGATGAGTGCAGTTACCAAAATCCCCCACATGGCTTTATTTTGCTCCATCCTAGAGACTTCTTCGGAATAGAGTAGCGATAAAAAAAGTACGTAAAAAACTCCACTTATTCGCCAAGTGGCGGTGTTGCTGGTTATATAGGCCATGCTGGATGAGAAAATGGCTAGCGATATATATACCAATATCGCGTAGTTTAGTTGCTTTTCAATGAACGGATTCAAGTACCAACTTGCTGCCCAGGCGATGAGGCCTACTGCGTGCACGATTCGCGCCGGAACGTATACTATGTTTCTTATCTTTTCGGTGTTTGGCATCTATACGTGTCCTTGTTGGTATAAACTTGGCTTCTTCAGTATCGCTCATAAAGCTATGTACGCCTGTCTATCCCTCCAAGGCGAGTCTTTAAGGGAGTAGCATATTTTAATATTAGTCAATATTGTTTTTTTGTGCAAACTGCAACATGGGTATTTTCAAGTTCTTGTCCGGATCTAGAAGAAAGCGTCGAGTTAAGCAGGGAAGAATAAAGTAGTCGAAGGTAAAGGGGTGTCGGCGGTGTGCGAAAAAGCGTGAGACCCAAGTTATTAGGCAAGGCTTTATCTATTTAAATAATTATTAAGTTATATGGTTTTGTATTTGAGCTGAAGTGACGATGTCGTATCGCTGGGTTCGGTAACTGCAACAGAAGGCTTGTTCAGTGGAATGTGTCGGTAGGTGAAAGTGCATTGTTTGATGCGCACCAATGGCCTGCCTTCGGCCTGGAAGCGCAAGTTTGCGGATGCGACCTGTAACAAGCATGATCTGCCGGTTGCCGAGAATGTGTTGAACCGTCAATTCGTACCCGAGATTGTCAAAGGCCTGGCTGGCATTGCCTACATCCGACGCCCTAGCGGTTGGCTATAGCTGGGCTTGTGAATACGCAAGATCATGGCTGCTCCATGGCTGTGAACATGCCTGCCGAGCTGGTGTGCAGTGCAATGCAGTCGGCTACGGCTCAACGCCAACCGCCACCTGATCTGATCTGGACCGAAAGCTCGGCTCGGGCTTGGGCAATCAATGCAGTGAGTTGGCTCATGGGGCTGGGGCCTGATGAGGCGTGAGGTGTACCGGCGGCCTTGCCGGGCAAGCCGGTCGCGGTGCGTGCGTTACGCCTTGGCGCCGAGGCGGCGGATGGTAACCCACTCGCGGGTGGCACGGCGTGGGTTGTGCACCAAGGTTTTTTATCCCGCCTGTTGCCTTGGGTGCTTGGCAGCGCCGCATGGGTCGGCTTCAATAACCGCCCCTTTTCATGTTCAGGAGCTAGAAGGATGCAGCTTTATTACCGTTGGGCGGCCGCGTGGGTCATGGCGTGGGTACTGGGAACCGGGCTGGCGCAGGCCGAGGAACGACCACAGGTGGCGGACAAGATCCTGGCCTACACCGGGCCGCACGGGGTGAAGGTCTGGACCTTGCGCATTGGTGAGCGCAGCGCCCATCAGGCGTTGGTGCAGGTGGAAGACGCCGACCACGACTGGAACATGCGCATTCAGAAAATGAACGTGGAGCAAACCGACCGCGACACCCGTTACTTCACTCAGGTGGACGGGCAGAAGTTCGTGGTGCTGCTGCTTCAGGAAGGCTATGGCGAGCTGCATCTGCCGGGTGAGGCCAAGCCGCTGAAGGTGGGCTATGACAGCAACCTGTCCAGCTATGGCGATGCCCAGGCGTTTCTCAATGAGTACCTCAAGGCCAAGTAGAGCGTCGGGCGGGCGCTGCAGGTGCGGTGCTCGTTGATCTGCAGCGCTCGTGCCGCGAGCGCTCTGCAACAACGCCTCCCTAGGGAGGCGTTGTCGTTTTACCCGGCCTAAAACCTCCTCAGCGCAGATCGAACCGATCCAGGTTCATCACCTTGTCCCAGGCGGCGACAAAGTCCTTCACGAACTTCTCCCCCGCATCCGCCGCCGCATACACCTCGGCCAGGGCCCGCAGTTGCGAGTTGGAACCCAGTAGCAGGTCGACCCGGGTGCCGCTCCATTTGTATTGCCCCGTGGCGCGGTCGCTGCCCTCGTACAGGTCGCGGGCCTCGGACTGGGGTTTCCATTGGGTGCCCATGTCCAGCAGGTTGACGAAGAAGTCGTTGCTCAGGGTGCCCGGGCGCGCGGTGAACACGCCGTGGGGCAATTGCCCGACGTTGGCCCCCAGCACCCGCAGGCCGCCCAGCAGCACGGTCAGTTGCGGGGCGGTCAGGGTCAGCAGTTGCGCTCTGTCCACCAGCAGGGCTTCGGCGGTGACGCCGGAAACCGGCTTGAGGTAGTTGCGGAAGCCATCGGCCACCGGTTCCAGCACGGCGAAGGATTCGACGTCGGTCTGTTCCTGGCTGGCGTCCATGCGCCCCGGGGCGAAGGGCACGCTGATGCTGTAGCCGGCATTTTTCGCCGCCAGTTCCACCGCCGCGCAGCCGCCAAGGACGATCAGGTCCGCCAGGGATACGCGCTTGCCAGTGCTTTGCGCGCTGTTGAAGGCGCTCTGCACCGCTTCCAGGCTGCGCAGCGCCTGGGCCAGTTGCTGCGGTTGGTTGACCTCCCAGTCTTTCTGCGGGGCCAGGCGAATCCGTGCGCCGTTGGCGCCGCCGCGCTTGTCCGAGCCGCGGAAGGTGGAAGCCGAGGCCCAGGCGGTGGACACCAGTTGCGCAACCGACAGGCCGGAGTTGAGGATCTGGCCCTTGAGCTGCTGGATGTCCTGGGCGTCGATCAGCGGGTGGTTCAGCGCCGGAATCGGGTCTTGCCAGATCAGTTCCTCGGCCGGCACTTCCGGGCCCAGGTAGCGGGCGCGCGGGCCCATGTCGCGGTGGGTGAGTTTGAACCAGGCCCGGGAGAAGGCTTCGGCCAGTTGCTCGGGGTGCTGGTGGAAGCGCCGGGAGATGGCCTCGTAGGCCGGGTCGAAGCGCAGCGACAAGTCGGTGGTGAGCATCGACGGCGTGCGGCGTTTATTCGGGTCGTGGGGGTCGGGCACGCTGTCGGCCCCGGCGCCGGCTTTGGGCCGCCATTGGTGGGCGCCGGCGGGGCTGGTGGTCAGTTCCCATTCGAAGCCGAACAGGTGGTCGAAGAAGTCGTTGCTCCAGCGGGTCGGGGTGCTGGTCCAGATCACTTCCAGGCCGCTGGTGATGGCGTCGCCACCGACGCCTGTGCCGAAGCTGCTTTTCCAGCCCAGGCCCTGTTCTTCCAAACCGGCGGCTTCCGGTTCCGGGCCGACGTGGGTCGCGGGGCCGGCGCCGTGGGTCTTGCCGAAGGTGTGGCCGCCGGCGATCAGGGCCACGGTTTCTTCATCGTCCATGGCCATGCGGGCGAAGGTTTCGCGGATGTCCCGGGCCGCCGCCAGCGGATCGGGGTTGCCGTTGGGGCCTTCCGGGTTGACGTAGATCAGGCCCATTTGCACCGCCCCCAGGGGGTTCTCCAGCTCGCGGTCGCCGCTGTAGCGCTGGTCGCCGAGCCAGGTGGTTTCGCTGCCCCAGTAGACGTGGTCTTCCGGCTCCCAGACGTCCTGGCGGCCACCGGCAAAGCCGAAGGTCTTGAAGCCCATGGATTCCAGGGCGACGTTGCCGGTGAGGATGATCAGGTCGGCCCAGGAAATCTTGCGCCCGTACTTCTGCTTGATCGGCCAGATCAGCCGCCGCGCCTTGTCCAGGCTGACGTTGTCCGGCCAGCTGTTGAGCGGGGCGAAGCGCTGCTGCCCGCCCCCGGCGCCGCCACGGCCATCGGCGATGCGGTAGGTGCCGGCGCTGTGCCAGGCCATGCGGATGAACAGCGGGCCGTAGTGGCCGAAGTCCGCCGGCCACCAGGGTTGGGAGTCGGTCATCAAGGCCAGCAGGTCGCGCTTCACCGCGGCCAGATCCAGGGTCTTGAATTCGGCGGCGTAGTCGAAGTCCTCGGCCATGGGGTCGGACAGGTGCGAGTGCTGGTGGAGGATATTCAGGTTCAGTTGGCCGGGCCACCAGTCACGGTTGCTGGTGCCTTGGCCGGCGGTGTGTTTGAACGGGCACTTGGATTCGTTGGACATGGGTCACTCCTTCGGTCATCGGAAACCTGCCGCTCGACGTTGGCCCCGGGTTGGACAACCGTGTGAACAGCGTAGTGAAGGACAAGCGAAGGTAAAAATAGCTTCGCTTGATGACCCTGGCAGAAAAAAACCATGACAGGTGTCAGGCTCGCAGCGGGCGCCCTGCCCCCTGGAGCCTGTTCACCCTCTGGCGAGCGATGCTCAGGCTTGTTTAACGCCCCATGAACTCAGCGCAGCAGATCGTCAACAGCGGCTTAGCCCTAGGCGTTCAGGCGACGCTGGGTGTCGATGTCGATCTGCTGGCGCAGGGCCTGGAACAACGGGCTGGCATCGGTGTAGCGGCGACCGTAATCGAGGTTGAAGCGGTAGTCGAAGTCCGCCGGGTTCTGGCCCTGGGTGTGTTGCAGCAGGGTTTCCAGCTTGTCCAACGCCTTGACCGTGCGCGCCTCGGCGCTGGCGGCGCCTTCGTATTCATCCCACAGGTCCAGCAGACGTTGGCGGGCCGGGGCGTCCAGGGATCGGGCGAGAAATTGCAGGTCGTCGCGCTCCTGCTGGCTCTTGTGTGGGTGGCCAGCCTGGGCCACCGCCGGGATGTCGCCGTGAATGGCCTCCCCCAGGTCGTGGACGATGCACAGTTTCAGCACCCGCAGCAGGTCCAGTTCGCCCAGTTGGTCTTCGAACAGCAACGCCATCAGGCACAGGCGCCAGCTGTGTTCGGCGGTGCTTTCCTGGCGGCCGCTGGAGGTGTGGGCGCTGCGCAGCACGTCCTTGAGTTTTTCCGCTTCACGGAGGAATTCAAGGCGGCCGCTGAGAAGTTCGGGGGTCATGAGCAAGCCTGCAGAAAGTGAAAAAAGCCCGCGCCGTTGGGCAGCGAGCGATGGCTTACCAGACTAGTCAGCGGCCGGAGCCCGGTCCACGGATAAAATATGCGTGGCGTGCCTCGACAGGCGCTTCAGAGGGTTTCCACCAGCCGCACGGCGTTGCCGTCGGAGAGGTTGAGGCGGGTCCAGCGGCACTGGCTGGGGGCGATGGGCACGATGGCCGAATGGTTGTGGCCGCTGAAGAATTCCACGGACGACGGCGCCAGCACTTCGCGCCAGCCCAGGTCATCCAGGGCGGCTTCCTTGCGGGTGATTTCCTCGGTGCAAAAGCCCCACAGGGACTGGCCCAGCAGCTCACTCAAGGGCACGCCGAACTGCCCGGCGCGGATCGCTGAACAGGCCAGCAGGCGGTGGGTCAGGTCGCACACCAAGTGCACGGCGCGCGGGCTGTCGTTCACCAGCCGCGCCAGGGCCTGATCGGCGGCGGCGCTGAGGTTGGCTGCCAGCAGTCGCTCCAGGCGCGCACGCTCTGTCGGCTCCATGGCCTGCTGGCCGTTTTCCCAACGGGAAATGCTCGACTGCGCCACGCCGAACAGCTCGGCGGCGTGCTGCTGCTTGACCCGGTGCAACAGGCGCCAGCGCCTGAGGGCCAAGCCCAGATGGGGTGAGGTGAACAGAGCTACGGACATGGCCTGGGCGATGCGAGTAAAGGGGCCGGCAGTTTCGCAGCCTCGGCCCACGGCGGGCAACTTGCGCCGACCAATGCAATTGGTCCGGCCCGCCACAAGTTGCTGGACAGTGCAGTAAAAGCCCCGAAAAATCAGCACCTTTGCCCCGCCCTCCAAGGGCCGGGCGTCTGTGCCAAGGAGTTCGGCCCAATGCTCAATGTCCTGTTTGTCTGCAGCCAGAACAAGCTGCGCAGCCCCACCGCCGAGCAACTGTTCGCCGACTGGCCGGGGATCGAAACCGCTTCGGCGGGGCTCAATCACGATGCCGAAGTGCCCCTGGGCCCGGAGCTGGTGCAATGGGCCGGGCTGATTGTGGTGATGGAAACCCGGCACCGGGAAAAACTGCGCAAGCGCTTCAAGGCGCAACTGCGCGAGCAGCAGATTGTGTGCCTGAACATTCCCGATGATTACGACTTCATGGACCCGGAGTTGATCCAGTTGTTGCGGCAGAAGGTGCCGCCGTTTCTTCCCGATGGCGGCGAGGGTCGCTGATATGCCCCTGATCTTCAGGGCCCCGCCTGAGCTGCGGGTGGAGCTGCGCAAGCCCCCATGGGTTTGCGAGATCGCTGGCGAGCCTGCGGCTCGTTCGCAGCCTTCGGCAGCGGCTACATGAAGCGGATGCGGGGTGGGGTCATGCGCGGTGTGCGGCGCCAAGGGCGGCGGTCAGTTCGGGCGAGGCGTTGTACAGCGGTGTGCTGCCCTGCAACAGGATCTGCGCGCTGCGCCGGTAGGCGGCGCCGTCGATCAGTAGCTCCCCGGCCACCTGTCGGGCATTGATCAGGGTCTCCAGCACCCCGGCGGGATTTTCAATCGCCAGCGGGTACTCGCCCGGGTCCTCGCCTAGCACCGGCGCCCGCGCCAACAAGGCATGGGCCACGGTGCCCTCGGCCAGGCAGGCCGCCGCCAGGCAGCAGCCACCGGACACCGCAAGGGACGGGTGGGCGTTCTGCGGGGTGAAGTAGCGGGTGGCGATATCCCCGCCTTCTCGCGCCGGGCTGACGATGCAGATCTTCGGGATGGTTTCGCTGCGCCGCAGGTCGTCGGCGCTCATCAAACGGCCGTCGCGCTGGCGCAGGCCCATGCGCAACCCGCCCAGCACCATCAGTTCCAGCAGACGCGCCTTGAACTGCGGGTCGGCGTCGAGTTCGGCCGGGGTTTCCTCGCCGGTCTGGCCCAGGTCCGCTGCGCGCAGGATGACCATGGGCACCGCCACATCGATGCAGGTGGCGGCGATGCCGTCCAGCAGGTCGACCCGTTGCCCGGTGGGAAACAGCGCGCCGGTCTTGGCCCCCACCGGCTTGTCGAGAAACAGGTCGACACCGGGAAACACCCCGTTGACCCCGGGAATCCGCGTGTCGCTGAGCAGGCGTCCGTCGCTAAAACCCAGGCGTGCATACATCGTGGTCTGGGTGTTGCTGTTGTAGATCTCGATCTGCCCACCGCCCTCCCCGGGCTGCAGCCAGCCGCGTTGCAGGGCGTACAACGGCAGGGCCGCGGACATGTTGCCGCAGTTGACGCTCCAGTCGATGGCGCTCTTGCCCGCCGCCAGTTGCGCCAGGGTGCTGATCATCCGTGTCTCGCCGGGGCGGCGCTCGACGATGAACACCTTGTTGCTGGTGGGCCCGCCGCGCCCCAGGCCGGTGATCTGGGTGTTGCCCGGCCACTCGCCCTGCAGCGGCACGCCCATCAGGTGGCGCAGCAGTTCTTCCACCAGGGCTTCGTCCCGGGGCAGCGCTTCGCGGCCCAGGATCAGCCCGGTGGAGGTGCCGCCACGGGCGTGGCACACGGGGAACTCAGGGATAGCAGCAGGCTTTTGCAGATCGGGCATGGCGGGCGCCTCCACGGTGGGCGAAAAGAGCAGCCCCTGGTCGCGCGGGCAACGGGCGGCAGCGCAGCATGATAAACCCTGGCGGCCGATCCCGGGGCGGCGGCATGGCGAGCCGCGGTCGCCTGATACAGCGCTTGCTCGCGCAGCCCGAGCACCGTACTTTCTAGCGCCGCGCGCGACCCTGCCGTCAGCGCGAGGGTTCAATCCACCGCCCATGGACCCGGAGCGATGCCATGCCCCAAGCCCCCCAACAACTGTTGTTCCTGCCCGGCGCCTCGGGCAATCGTCAATTCTGGCAACCGCTGGCCGCGCAGCTGCGCCATCCGGCGCGCCAGGTGCACCTGGGCTGGCCGGGTTTTGGCGACACCCCGGCCCGGGCGGACGTCCAGGGCATGGACGATCTGGTGGACCTGGTGCTGCAACACATCGACCAGCCCACCGCGCTGGTGGCCCAGTCCATGGGCGGCATCATCGCGGTGCGTGCGGCCCTGGCGCGGCCGCAGTTGATCACCCATCTGGTGTTGAGCGTCACCTCCGGCGGCGTCGACATGTCCGACCTGGGCGCCAGTAACTGGCGCAAGGATTACACCGCGGCCTATCCGCAACTGCCCCGCTGGTTTGTCGATGACCACAGCGACCTCGGCCCGCGCCTGGGGGAATTGCCCATGCCGGTACTGCTGCTGTGGGGCGACTGCGATCCCATCAGCCCGGTGGCGGTGGGTCAGCGTCTGGCCCGACTGTTGCCACAAGCCCTCTTGCGCATCGTGCCCGGGGCCGACCACGACCTGGGCCTGAGCCATGCCACTCAGGCGGCGCAATGGCTCGACCAGCACCTGGGCGCAGCCTGATCGAAGGCGCCCAAGTGGGCGCCTGCCCCTGGCCTTGCACCGCTCGTCTTGTGCTCGCTCTTTTTACAGCAGGCCATTTGACTAAGCGTCTTGAGGATCTAGATTCCACTCGCGACTTCACGGAAGTGCATCAAGCTCGAAGCCCGGCAAACCGGGGCCCGGGTACCGATGCTCAGTGGCCGCGCCCGGAAACTCGATTGCCTGTTTGCCTGGGCACTCCAGGCATCTAACGCGACAGCAGGGAGCTGGACATGAACGACAACATCATCGACATCATGGTCACCATTGATGTGGACACCATTCTCAATAGCCAGGGCAAACAATTCGACAGCGGCCAAACATTCAACCTGCAAAAAAGCGACCCGACGCAGCCCAGCCACCTCTACAACTTCACCACCGGCGGGGTAAGGCTCTCCAGTCAGGCGATCTACATGGTCGCCAGACGCAACAACGCCCCAGTCGGCGAAGGTACGGATGAACTGTCGGTCAACCTCAAGGAGGGCGACCTGATCCACTGGCGCAGCACCAGCCTGTCAGAGGGGCTGTACCACACGGTGCTGCTGTATCAGTACACCCAGACGTCGCCGGTAGTGACGCAACAGAACCCCAATTACGTGCAAGACATCACGCCGGTGGTCTTGAACCACACGCCCATGCCGATCATCAATCAAAGCAATCCATCCGCGCAGCCCATCGCCCAGAGCGTCAAGAATTTCTATTGGGAAGGCCGCGCCGTGCGCCAAGGCAGCATCACCTATACCTGGGCCTTCATGATTGTCGACAGTGACAACCAGGTGGTGGGTTACTGCGACTGGGACCCCTACATCAATATCAACTGAGTGCCTTGCCCCTCTCCCTGTCGGCACCGGGAGAGGGGCTTGCCATCGCCCTGCCCGATCACTGTCACTGCCTCTCCTCCCCGTTCAACCTTGGCCAAGCCTTGATGCACCGCGAACCAGGCACTTGCCTCCCGCCCGACGCGGCCCGTATTTTATCGACCCCCGCCGCAACAACGTCCCGGCCAGCCCCGAGGTCGCCGATGGCGTGGGCCCGTTCCCTTGCCTTGTCCCGGAGACTGTATGGATCTCGCCACCCTGAGCCTGTTCATCCCCGCCTGTTTCGCCCTGAACATGGCGCCCGGCCCGAACAACCTGTTGTCCGTGAGCAACGCCACCCGTTATGGCTATCGGCAATCCTGCCTGGCGGGCAGCGGCCGGTTGCTGGCCTTCGCCGCCATGATCGCCCTGGCCGCCGCCGGCCTGGCGGTGGTCCTGCAGACGTCGGAACTGTTGTTCCATGCCATCAAGATCCTCGGTGCGGGGTATCTGCTGTACCTGGCCTGGCAACTGTGGCGTGCCAACCCCGGCAATGAAGTGGCCGATGACCCGGCCCGCGTCGGCCTGTGGGCCCTGGCCCGCCAGGAATTCCTGGTGGCGGCGGGCAACCCCAAGGCGATCCTGATCTTCACCGCCTTCCTGCCGCAATTCGTCGATCCGGCGCAGCCGATGGGCCCGCAGTTCCTGACCCTGGGCGCACTGTTCCTGGGGCTGGAGTGGATCGCCATCTGCGCCTACGCCTACATGGGCCAGCACCTGCGCCGCTGGTTCGCCGAACCCCGGGGCAAGCGCCTGTTCAATCGCGGCTGCGCGGTGCTGTTGTCGGGGGCGGCGTCGGTGCTGTTGATGGCGCGGCGCGGCTAGAGGAGTACAACCTTCAGTCGGACGGGTACAGCCCATGCATGAGGGGTTCTATGCATTTTGCTCGGCGCGAGGGTAGGATTAAATCCTACTCAGCTGGAGAAACTCCCCATGCGTAGCACTCAGCAATTCAGCATCACCCTGCCAAACCAGATGGCCGACGCGGTGAAAGCCAAAGTCGCTACTGGTGAATATGCCAGCGAAAGTGAAGTCATACGCGATGGCCTGCGGGCATTGATGGCTCGTGATCGAGCCATGGAAAGCTGGCTCACCGGCCAAGTGGCAACCGCCTACGATGCCTTGAAAGCGGACGCTTCACGCACACTCAGTGTCGATCAGGTCCGTGCTCGGTTGTCAGCAGAGCACCAGAACGCCCGCAACAAACTGGAATGACGCACACCGTCGAATTTGCTCCAGAAGCTCTGGAGCAGCTAACCGCGCTCTATCGCTATATAGCCACGGCAGCCTCGCCAAACATTGCCCAGCGCTATACCGACGCCATCGTGAGCCATTGCCAAACGCTGCAGACCTTTCCTCAACGGGGAAACCAGCGGGATGACATACGCCCCGGCCTGCGTATCACACACTATCGCAAGCGGGTCGTGATCGCCTTTGCCGTCGAGACCCGGAAGGTTGTCATCTTGGGCCTTTTTTACGGTGGCCAGGATTTCGAAACCACTCTTCTGGTTGATTGGGAGAACTAAAGAGATGACGCCAACCGCAAGGGCTTTGCGGGGCAGGCCGACCAGGACAATCCAGCATCCGGTGACTCAACCCCGGCCACGGCGGCCTGATGCTGCCGAAAGGCCCGCTGCTCGCCCGCCAGCAGACGCGGCAATAACTGCAATTCGTCGCTGAGGGCGGCCAGCGGCAGGTGCCGCAAAGACTCCATGTCGAGGATCTCCATGCTCATCAGTTCGCCCCTTTAACGCCGAGACAACAATCCTGCGAATGAGCCTAGGAAACGGATGCGCCCTCGCGCACATTTTTCTCTGCGTGCCGCGTCCGGCTCGCTATGATGTTTTCCCATGAACACCAGCCTCGCCCTTCGCCAACCCTGTCCGCCCGGCGCCTGCATCTGCGAGCGCGAGCAGTTGCTGGACACCCCCGGAGCCGACCTGCGCATCCTCAATCTGACGCGCCAGGAGGAAAAGCGCCTGCTCGAACGCCTGGAGAATCTCAAGGACCTGGCGGACCTGGAGCACATGCAGCGAAGGATCTACCAGCAACTGGGGGTCCGTGTGGAGATCACCCCCAGCGACAACGAAGTGCGCAGCATGCGCGGTATCACGATCGCCCTGGCCGAGCACCCCGGCCTGTGCCGCAAGACCCGGCAGTCGATTCCCGCCGCCATCCGCCGGGCCATGGAGAACCGCCCGGAAATCGCCTACCGCCTGCTCGATGCCCAGGACTTGCTGCGCGATACCTGACGGCAAGTTTCAGCTACAAGCAGCAGGCTTGCGGCTTGTGGCTCAAAGCTGGAAACTTGCCGCTGCTTTTTCCAGGACTCCCCTCATGCAAAACACCCCACTGAACGCCGCCGACTTCGAGCTGATCGAAGACACCCTGCTCCAGTACGGCGACGACCACTCGGTGCTCAATCCTTGCGAGCTGGACGGCTACTTCACCGCGCTGGTGTCGGGCCCGGCTCAAGTCGATATCGCCGAATGGTTCCCGGGCATCTGGGGCGGCGAAAACCCGGCCTGGGAAACCCCGGAGCAATGCCGGCAGTTCATCGACCTGTGCGTGCGTCACATCAACACCCTGGCCGCGCAATTGACCCAGGCCCCGCAAGCGTTCAAGGCGCGCTTCGAACAGACCGAACACCAGGGCCAGGACCTGCTGCTGGCCGAAGAATGGTGTTTCGGCTACCTGCGCGGGGTGGCCGTGGGCAACTGGCCGGAGATGCCGGCGCCGCAGGTCCAGGCGCTGCAGTTGATCATCGACTGCGCCGAACAGGACAACTTCGAACTGCCCGCCGACCTCAACCTGGAGCAGCATCGCCAGCAGATCGCGGCCATCGAACCTGCCGCGCGGCAGTTGCATGCCTACTGGGCGGCGCAGCGCTGAAGTAAACCGCATCCGAAAAAAAACGCCGCGGGCTCCGATCAGAGCCCGCGGCGTTTTTGTTTGCGGCCTGCCAGCGACGCGAGGCTTACAGCAATTTGCGCTGCACCGCTTCATCCAGGGTGCTGCGGGCCAGTTGCTGGACCACGTCGCGGGTATCCGCCTGGAAAGGAATGGCGACGATCAGCAACAACTGCATCCAGGTGCGCACCGACTCGCTCTTGCGAATCCGCCCCAGCTCCTTGCCGTCCTTGTCCTTGAACACCGTCTCCAGGGTGAAGGTGTTCTTGGCCGTGGACGGAATCACGAAGAAGGTGGCGCCGGTGATGATGGCCGAGGCCATGCTGAACTGTTCGTTGTTGTACAGGGTGGCTTCGGCATACAGGTCCGATTCGACCTTGTCGGTGCTGACCCGGGCAAAGCGCCCGGACTGGCGGTAGGCGTCGGCCACCACGGTTTCCCAGGCGGCCGCCGGAGCGCCGGCGGCGGCATTGGCCGGGCCGCCGTTGACCTGGTACATGGCGGTGGTGCGGACAAAGGCGCTGGGCTTTTGCTCGGTGGTCTGTGCCGCCGGAGGCCAGGTGCCGACGGCTGTCAGTTCGTGTTGCGAGTAGGACACGCAGCCGCTCAGCAGCACTGCGCCGAGCACCAGGACGTGCTTGATGGAAACCAACATGTGTCTCTCCTTGATCTTAGCGTTGTGCCAACCGGGCGCTGGCGTTGTCGAGCAATTTGGCAACCAGTTCATTCAGTTGCTTGGCGCCCTGGGTCGGGGCCCAGTACTCACGGCCGTACAGGCCGACGTTGCGCTCGAACTTGAGCTGCTCCTTGGCACTGGCCAGTTCCTGGCCGTTGCGGTCGACGATCGACAGCTCGCCGGCCAGGTCGAAGCTGTCGACGTAGATCGGGCCGTTGACCCAGATCCATACGGTCAGGGTCAGCAAGGCTCCGGGCAGGTAGCCCGGGTGGGGCGCGCGGTGGCCCTTGAGGGAGGTCATGTTGAATTTCAGCACTACGTCCTCCTCGCCCAGGCGGGTGGGGAATTCGCTGAGCTGACGGAAGTAGCCGGCACTCTTGACGTAGGGGGTCAGCTGGGCTGTGAGAGAACGGCTGATGGCGGTGCGTGTGGCTTCGTCGATACCGGGAGCGGTGACCTGCACATCGGCAATTTGCGCAGTGCGCGGGCTGCTGATGGGCGCGGGATGCAGCGGCGCGCCCAGCGGGCCGGTGACGCTATAGGAGACACAGCCGGTCAGCGCCAGGGTGGCGATAAGGGCGGCGGCCCTGAGGAGGGTTTTGAACACGAAATATCCTTATTGATCAACGGACAGCACCAACGTCTCGACCCCAGGGCCCAGAACTTTAGGAAAACCTCGCATTCAGTTGGGGGCTACAGGCCCGCTCCCGGGCCTTATTGATAATCCTCTTCATAGGCCTGGAGCAGATTGAACAAGTGCTCCTGGGGCATCGCGCAGTCCTGCAACGGTTCGGGCGCAACCCCGTTCCACTCCTCATCAGGGTCGCTTTCGACAATCAGCAGCGGCACCTGGGCGTTGTTGAAGAAGGCGAGGATGTCGCGCAGTTCCTGCTCGCGCTCTACATGGTCGTTGTGAAACAGCTTGGCGCTGTAGAAGAAACCCTCGGCGCCACGGCGCAGATAGCCCTGGGCAACGCTCAGGGACAGGCCCAGGCGTTGATGGAGAAACTTGACCAGCGCCAGGCTGCTGGTGGGGGTCGCCGTGGCGAGGCTGATGCGGGACATGGCAGGTTCCTTGAAAAACGACAGGTAATGACAGCGCGGTTACTCGGGGCGCCACAGTTCGAGCCCCTGCACATGACGCTCGATGTCGTCCATGTCGTCCTCCCCCAGGGTGCGGTCGAAGGGCTCGCTGAGAATCCTGCGCACCTGCGCCAGGCGCTGGGTGACCTGCTGGTTATCGATGAAATCGGTGGTGGCGCGCTGGTAGTCGGCCACGGGTTTATCCCTGTAGTAGGCGCCCATCTTGTGCAGCGAGATCAACACGAACTCCAGTTCCGCCAGGGCTTGCAGGGCCTGCTCCCCCGAGAGGGTGATGGTGCGGTTGCTTTCCAGCATCGAATACTTCCTTGACTCTCAACCATTGGACAGACCGCCGCCACCTGGGTAGCGTGCGGCGCACATTTCAAACAGGCAGGCCCCCAAACATGCTGATCAGGGACTTTCAAAGCAGCGATCTGCAAGCGTTGCTGGCGCTCTGGCTGGACGCCTCGATCCAGGCCCACCACTTTGTCGACCCCGATTTCTGGCGCGCCAAAGTCGAGGACATGCGCAACCTCTACATTCCCCATGCCCAGACCCGAGTGGCCGAACGCGACGGCCAACTCCTGGGTTTCTACTGCCTGCATGAGGATCAGCTGGCAGCGATTTTCGTCAGTGTGCAGCACCAGGGCCAGGGCGTGGGCAAACAGCTGCTGGCCGATGCCCGCGAGCGGCGCTCACGCCTTGAACTGGCGGTGTATGCCGCCAACCTGCCGAGCATCGGCTTTTACCGCCAGCAGGGATTCCAGGTGATCGGCAACGGCATTGACCCCAATACCGGAGAAGCCGAGCTGATCATGGCCTGGCCGGGCTGAAGGGCGCGACTCTACTCCCACAGGCGGTGCCCGGACAAATCCGCCGGCGGGTATCAGGCCGGCTCGTTAAAGCCACCGCTGCTTCAGAGGAAGAGGCTGCCCTTGAGGTACAAGGCGCCGTAGCCGCTGATGATCACCCGCCCGTTATCCAGCACCTGACACTCCAGCTGGCCCTTGCGCGCCCCGCCCTGTTGCGCCCGCAACTGACGCTTGCCCAGGCGCGCGGCCCAGTAAGGCGCCAGGGAGGTATGGGCGGAACCGGTGACCGGGTCTTCATTGACTCCGACCCGCGGGCCGAACCAGCGCGAGACGAAATCGAACTCCCGGGACGGCGCCGTCACGGCAATGCCGCGCACATCAAAGGCCGCCAGTGCGGCGAAATCCGGCTTGAGCGCCTCCACCAGAGATTCGTCGTCCACCACCAGTAGATAATCGTCGGTGCGATACAGGGCCTCGGCCGCCGGCAACCCCAGGGCTTGCAGCAGGGCCGGAGCAATCGCCACGGCCTCGGGCTGCTTGGCGGGAAAATCCATGGACAGCAGGCCGCCCTCGCGGCTCACCCGCAACTCGCCGCTGCGGGTGGCAAAACGCAGCACGTCGCGGCGCTCGCCCAACTGCTCGAACAGCACCCAGGCCGCCGCCAGGGTGGCGTGCCCGCACAGGTCGACTTCCACCGTGGGGGTGAACCAGCGCAGCTCGAAGACTTCGCCCCGGGGCACGAAATAGGCGGTTTCCGACAGGTTGTTCTCCAGGGCGATGCGTTGCAGGAGTTCATCCGGCAACCAGGCCTCCAGGGGGCACACCGCCGCCGGGTTGCCACCGAAGACGTGGGAGGTAAAGGCATCCACTTGAAAGATATCGAGTTGCATCGCGGTCATTCCTCGGCGCCTTCGGCGCGGATCTGTTCCAGGTAGTTGTAGATGGTGTAGCGGGTCACCCCCAGTGCCGCCGCGGCCTTTTCGATCCCGCCCTTGACGATGAACACCCCGCGCTCCTGCATCTGGCGCACGGCGTCGAGCTTGTTCTGCTTGCTCAGGCGCGTCGCGTTTGCCGGGCAGGCGCCCTGGATGATCTGGGCCAGCAACTGCTCCATGTCGCGGGTTTCATCGTGGCGCGGCGCAGGCGCGCTGCCCAGGCCCAGCAACTGGCCCAGGCAGGCGTGGGCGGCGGCGATGCCGCTCAGGTCGCTGTTGCTGCACAGGCTGGCGAAAGGCTGCCCGCTGCGGTCGCGAAAGATCACCGTGGAGCTGCGCAGCTCACGGCCGTCGGGGGCCAGGGTCGGGTAGTTTTCCAGCACCAGCGGGGTGCTCGCCGAGCGGTCTTGCAGGGCACTCAGCACCGCGGCAAAACCCAGGTCCTGGCGCGGCCCGCCCAGCACCGGGTCGCCCACCCGGCGCCCGGTGACATGGCCGTTGGCGATGGCGACGATCGAGGATTCCGGGCGGTCCAGGTCATGCAGGACGATTTCCACATGCTGGCCAACCACGCTGGCAAGCATCTGCAAGGTGCTGCGCAGCACCTGCAGGACCAGTTGGCGCTCGGCAAGAAGGGCATCGCAAGGCGGGTTCATGGGCGGTTACCAAGGAAAGTGGCCGGGAAAAATATCAACAGCTTGTTGAATATTCAACTTTTAGTCGATCAACGACTCAATCCTGTCAACCCATCGTGGCAATTGCACAGCCAGGGGCATTGCTGCAATATCCGCAAATGTAAAACATTCTCATTAGAGACCTCCATTCAAGTGCTCTCCCCCATGCCCCCCAACCTGCTCCTCGTGGAAGACGACGCCCGACTGCGCGACGATCTGGATCGGCATTTGCGCCAACGCGGCTTTGCCGTGACCACCTGCACCGACGGCCGCCAGGGCCTGGCAGCGGTGCGCGCCGGCCGCTTCGATCTGGTGCTGCTGGACATCATGCTGCCGGGCCTGGACGGCCTGGCCCTGCTGGAAACCCTGCGTCAGGAGCAAGACACGCCGGTGATGCTGATGTCGGCCCTGGGGGCCGAGCAGGACCGCATCACCGGCTTCACCCGGGGCGCCGACGACTACCTGCCCAAGCCCTTCAGCCTGGCCGAACTGGACGCCCGCGCCGACGCCCTGCTGCGGCGCATGGCCCGGGTGCAACAGCAGCAGGCCACACGCCATGACCCGGACCTGAGCTTCGACGACCAGGCCCAGGATGTGCTGCACCAGGGCCGCGCCGCGGGCCTGACCGGTTCGGAGTACCGGCTGCTGGTGACCCTGCGCGAGCACCCCGGAGAAACCCTGAGCAAGCCCTTTCTCTATCAGCACGTGCTGCACCGCATCTATACGCGCCTGGATCGCGGCCTGGATGTGCACGTGTGCAACCTGCGGCGCAAACTCGCCGACCTTGGGGTGCAGCACCTGCAGATCCAGGCGGTGCGCGGCGCCGGCTACATCCTGGTGGAGGCGCAACGTCACTGATGCGCCGTCATCCCCTGCTGTGGAAACTGGCCGGGCTGCAGATCGGCTTCTGCCTGCTGCTGACCTGGATCATCTGGACCTGGGGCCTGTCGGCCGAGCGCAGCACCTATTTTCTCGACCCCGCCGATCGCCAATACCTGGCCCGCTATGCGCAGCAGGCCGAGGCCGCCTGGCAGCAGGGCGGCGCGGCGGCGGTGGATGCCTTTGAAAAACGCCTGGCGGCCGAGGAAGACACCTGGGTCGCGGTGCTCGGCGAACGCCTGCAACGCCTGGGCAGCACGCCGCTGAGCGCCGAGGACGCCAGCCACCTGACCTTCATGCGCAAGCTCGACTGGCCCATGAGCCGGCGCCTGCAGGACGAGTTGCCCTACGTCAGCATCGAGTTCCCCGAGCACCCGGAACAAGGCCGGCTGGTGCTGCAACTGCCCGAGCGCCTGCTGCCCAGCGGCCTGACGCCCTGGACCCACCTCTTCAGCCATGGCGTGGTGCCGACCCTGCTCGCCGCCCTGCTCGGCCTGTTGCTCTATCGCCATCTGGTGCTGCCACTGAACCGCCTGCGCGACCGCGCCGATGCCTTGCGCGCCGACGACCTGGAAAGCCAGGGGCTGGGCACGCCCCTGGTGAACCGCCACGACGAACTGGGGGAACTGGCCCTGGCCTTCGAGCACATGGCCGAGCGCCTGCGCCAGAGCCTGGCCCAGCAGCGCCTGTTGTTGCGCACCTTGTCCCATGAGCTGCGTACGCCCCTGGCGCGGTTGCGCATCGCCCACGACAGCCCTTTGCCGCCGGAGCAGTTGCGCCAGCGCCTGGACCGCGAGATCGCCGATATGCAGCGCCTGCTGGAAGACACCCTGGACCTGGCCTGGCTCGACACCGAACGTCCGCAGCTGCCCACCGAAGCGGTGCAGGTGCTGTCGATCTGGGAGGCGCTGCGCGAGGACGCCTGCTTTGAAAGCGCCTGGGACGCCGAGCGCCTGCCCTGCCTGCTGGACGCCGAGTGCCGGGTCCAGGTGCACCTGGACAGCATCGCCCAGGCCCTGGAAAACCTGCTGCGCAATGCCATCCGCCACTCACCCGCCGACGGCCGGGTGAGCCTGCGCGGCTGGCGCGAAGGTGCCTATTGGCACCTGTGCCTGGAAGACCAGGGACCGGGCGTGGCCGAGCATGACCTGCAACGGATCTTCCAGCCCTACCAGCGCCTGGACTCGGCACAGGGCGACGGTTTCGGCCTGGGCCTGGCCATCGCCCGGCGCGCAGTGGAACTGCACCAGGGGCGGATCTGGGCCAGCAACAGTCACCCCGGGTTGTGCATGCACCTGCTGCTGCCTGCCGCCTAGACCCACGACCTGGAAGTGTTTAGAAAGTTAATGCGCTTTACTCGCAAATAGCAGTCATTATCATTCGTGATCTTCTGTTTCTGCCTCTGTCCGGAGATCACCGATGTCCATGCGCTCGCTGCGTCCTTTCGCCCCCTTCCTGCTGTCCGGCTGCTGCCTGCTCAGCCACGCGGTGCAGGCCGCCAATGCAGGCTCGACCCCGCCGGTCCTGGAGCTGGAACCCCAGAGCGTCATCGCCACCGCCAAGGAAGAAACCAAGCAGGCACCGGGGGTCTCGGTGATCACCGCCGAGGACATCCAGAAGCGCCCGCCGGCCAACGACCTGTCGCAGATCATCCGCACCATGCCCGGGGTCAACCTCACCGGTAACTCCACCAGCGGCCAGCGCGGCAATAACCGGCAGATCGACATCCGCGGCATGGGCCCGGAAAACACCCTGATCCTGGTGGACGGCAAGCCGGTGGGCAGCCGCAACTCGGTGCGCTACGGCTGGCGCGGCGAGCGCGACAGCCGCGGCGACACTAACTGGGTGCCGGTCGATCAGGTCGAACGCATCGAAGTGATCCGCGGCCCGGCGGCGGCCCGCTACGGCAACGGTGCCGCTGGCGGGGTGATCAACATCATCACCAAGCAGGCCGGCAGCCAGACCCACGGCAACGCCACGCTCTACAGCTCGTTCCCGACCCACAAGGACGAAGGCGCCACCCAGCGCGCAAGCTTCGGCCTCAACGGCCCGCTGACCGACACCTTGAGCTACCGGGTCTACGGCAACGTGGCCAAGACCGACTCCGACGACGCCGACATCAACGCCGGCCATGAATCCCTGCGCACCGGCAACCAGGTCGGCACCCTTCCCGCTGGCCGCGAAGGCGTACGCAACAAGGACCTCAACGGCCTGTTGAGCTGGCGCATGACTCCGGACCAGACCCTGGATTTCGAGGCCGGTTTCAGCCGCCAGGGCAATATCTACACCGGCGATACCCAGAACACCAACAGCAACAAGAATGTGCAGAACCTGCTGGGCCACGAGACCAACCGCAGCTACCGCGAAACCTACGCCCTGACCCATCGCGGCGATTGGGACTTCGGCAGCTCCATGGCCTACCTGCAATACGAGAAGACCCGCAACACGCGGATCAACGAAGGCCTGGCCGGCGGCACCGAGGGCATCTTCAGCAACAGCGAGTTCTACACTGCGGTGCTGCGCGACCTGACCGCCCATGGCGAAGTCAACCTGCCGCTGCACGCAGGTTTCGAGCAGACCCTGACCCTGGGCAGCGAATGGTCCCAGCAGAAGCTCGACGACCCCAGCGCCAACACCCAGAGCACCAGCGAAGGCGGCGCCGTGGGCGACCTGAGTTCAAGCAACCGCAGCACCCAGTCCAGCGCGCAGATCTTCTCGCTGTTCGCCGAAGACAACATCGAACTGCGCCCGGGCACCATGCTCACCCCAGGCCTGCGCTTCGACCATCACAACATCGTGGGCGACAACTGGAGCCCGTCCCTCAACCTGTCCCATGCCCTGAGCGACACCCTGACCCTCAAGGCCGGCATCGCCCGGGCCTACAAGGCGCCGAACCTGTACCAGCTCAACGCCGACTACCTGCTCTACAGCCGCGGCCAGGGCTGCTATGGCCAGAGCACCAGCTGCTACCTGCAGGGCAACGACAAGCTCAAAGCAGAAACCAGCGTCAACAAGGAACTGGGCCTGGAGTACAAGGCCGACGGCTGGGTCGCCGGCCTGACCTACTTCCGCAACGACTACAAGAACAAGGTGGAATCCGGCCTGGCGCCAGTGAGCCGAGCCAGCGGTGGCAGCGGCGCTTACCGCAACGCGGCGATCTACCAGTGGGAGAACGTGCCCAAGGCCCTGGTGGAAGGCCTGGAAGGCACCCTGACCATCCCCCTGGCCAGCCAGCTGACCTGGAACAACAACTTCACCTACATGCTGCAATCGAAGAACAAGCAAACCGGCGACTACCTCTCGGTGACCCCGCGCTACACCCTCAACTCGATGCTCGACTGGCAGGCCACCCAGGACCTGTCGTTGCAGGCAAGCGTGGCCTGGTATGGCCAGCAGACGCCGAAGAAGTACGACTACCACGGCGACCGGGTCACCGGCAGCGCTACCCAGCAACTGGCGCCCTACGCCATTGCCGGGGTCAGCGGCACCTACGCCCTGACTCGCCACCTGAGCATCACCGCCGGGGTCGACAACCTGTTCGACAAGCGCCTGTTCCGTGAAGGCAATGCCCAGGGCGTGAACAATATCGCCGGGGCCGGCGCCGCCACCTACAACGAACCCGGGCGCACCCTGTACACCAGCCTGAGCGCATCGTTCTAATGCCATCGCCCAGCCCCCGCCGAGAACGCCTGATGAGACGTTTTGTTCTGCCTCTGGCCCTGGCCTGGGGCCTTGCGGGAACGGCCCTGGCCGCCCCCGCCCCGGACCAGCCCATGGACCGCAGCCTGCTACAGCGCCAGGACCTGCCCTACCGCTTCAGCAGCCTGCAACTGGATTCCGCCGACGGCCAGCGCCACTACCAGCTGTGGATCGGCCAGCCGCTGCAGGCACCGCCGCCACAGGGTTATCCGGTGCTGTGGATGCTCGATGGCAATGCCGCCATCGGCGCTCTGGACCCCGAGCAACTCAAGCAGCTGGACCGCGGCCTGGCGCCGCTGCTGGTGGCGGTGGGTTACCAGACCCCGCTGCGCATCGAACGCAACGCCCGCACCTATGACTACACCCCGCAGCAACCGGGCCTTGAAGCACAGCAAGACCCGCTGACCGGGCAGCCCAGCGGCGGCGCCGAGGCCTTCCTGCAGTTGTTGCGCGAACGCATGCGCCCGGCCGTGGCGGCGCAGGCGCCGATCGACCCGGCGCAGCAGACCCTGTGGGGCCATTCCTATGGCGGCTTACTGGCGCTGCAAGCGCTGTTCGCCCGGCCCCAGGAATTTCGCCACTACGCCGCCGCGAGCCCTTCGCTGTGGTGGGGCGACGGCCTGGTCCTGACCCAGGCCCAGGGCCTGGCCGGACGCCTGCAGGGCCAGCGTGCACAACTGTTGCTGATGCGTGGCGGCGCCGAACCGGGCAACCCGCGTCAGCCAGCGGGGCCCGAGGCCGACCAGCGCGCCCGCCAGTTGCAAGCGCAACTGGCCCAGGTGCCGGGGCTGGCCCTGGACTACCACAGCTTCGAAAAACTCAGCCATGGCCAAACCCTGGCGGCTTCCCTGCACTACGTGCTGGAGCAGCTCTACCTGCCGGCGGCCAAGGACTGAAACCCTGCGCCCGGGTGCAAGGCCCGGGCAGCGAGTTCCAGCGCAAGAGACGGGGTGCAAGCCTTGGGGCGGCGGGCTAATCTGCCGCTCGCCCCGCCACGTGTTCCGGATCGCCAATGCCCACCTGCCCCGCCACTCGTTTTCTTGCCGCACTGGATGCCGACTGGGCCGCGCTGATCGCCGCCGTCGGCCCCTGCCTGCACCAGCCCCGCCCGGAGCGCGAGCCTTATCAGGCGCTGGTGCGCGCGGTGGCCTACCAGCAACTGCATGCCCGCGCCGGCGACGCGATACTCGGCCGCCTGCGCGCCTTGTTTCCCGGGCAGGCCTTCCCCACGCCCCGGCAACTGGCCGATGCCAGCCTGGAGCGCCTGCGCGGCTGCGGCTTCTCCGCACGCAAGGTGGCGACCCTGCACGGCATCGCCCAGGCCACCCTCGACGGCCGCGTCCCCGATGCCGCCAGCGCCCGCGGCCTGGACGATGAACACCTCATAGAGCGCCTGACCCAACTGCCTGGCATTGGCCGCTGGACCGTGGAGATGCTGTTGATCTACAGCCTTGAGCGCGAGGACATCTTGCCGGTGGACGACTTTGGCGTACGCGAAGGCTACCGCCGCCTCAAGGGCCTGGAGCAACCGCCCAGCCCCCGCCAGCTGCGCCAGATCGGCCAGGCCTGGAGCCCCTGGCGCACCACCGCCGCCTGGTACCTGTGGCGCGTACCGCCCGGCCAACCGTAACCCTGTAGCCGCTGCCGCAGGCTGCGAAAAGCCCCGAAGGGGCTTCAGGGACCTCAAGAGCGGCGCCTGCTTCGCAGTCGTTCGCAGCCTGCGGCAGCGGCTACAGACAGCCAGTGCAACCAGTTGGGCAAGGCCAGAGAGATCAGCGGGACGTAGGTCATCAGGATCATCAGCATGATCGACAGTCGGCCCGACTCCAGCAGCATCTTGGCGCAGTCGCGCAGCGCCATGTCGCGGTACCCGCCACGGCAATCGAGCCCACCGTGGCCGGCGACGAACCGGACAACGCGGCGAACAGCATGCAGGCCAGTACCGCGGCAAACGCCAGGCTGCCGCGGATATGGCCGACGCAGGCGTTGGCGTGGGCCAGGCCGACGCCTTCGCCAGCGCGCCAGCGCCGGCAAGTGGGCAATTGAACCGCGCGCGCGTAACCCCTAAAGTCACGCCTCCCGCTATCAATCTGAGATCGCCGATGGCCGCTCTTCGCCTGACTACCCTGCACACCACTCAAGCGGTGCTGGACGCCTTTCGCGACAGCGATGTATCGCCCGAGGTGCTGCTCGAAGGCAGTGGCATCCAGCTGGCCGACCTGGACCTGCCCAACAGCCTGATCAACATCAGCCAGGAAATGCGGGTGTTCAGCAACGCCGTGAAATTTCGCCAGGACCTGGGGCTGGTGCTGGGGCGCAACCTGCATATCAGCGCCTACGGCATGTTCGGCCTGACCCTGCTGACCAGCGCCACCCTGCGCAAAGGCTGGTCCCTGGCGCTGCGCTACCCCTTGCTGCTGGGCACCTTCTTCCGCCTCGACCTGGAGGTCCGCGACGGCCTGGCCTGGCTCACCGCCGACCAGTACAGCGAGACCGAGCTTGAGGTGTTCAACACCGACTTCTGCATGTCGTCCTACCGGGTCACCTGCCAGGACCTGCTGGGCTGCTCCCTGCCCTTGCGCCAGGTGCAACTGATGCACGGCCCGCAACCCTACCTGGACAGCTACGAGCAGGCCTTCAACTGCCCGGTGCAGTTCAACGCCGGGCGCAATGCCATCGGCTTCGACCTGGAATGGCTGGACCGGCGCCTGCCCCTGGCGGACCTGGTCACCCAGAACGACATGCTGCAACGCTGCATCCGCCTCAACGAGGAACTCAGCGCCCGGCCGACCTGGATCGATCAGGTGCGGCGCATCCTCAATGAACAGCTGCACGCAGTGCCGGACTTCGACAGCCTGGCGCGCCAGGTGCACTGTTCCCCCAGTACCCTGCGCCGGCGCCTGCGGGCCCAGGACACCAGCTATCAGCAGTTGCTCGATGAGCTGCGCTATGCCCGGGCGCAACAGTTGCTGGGCCAGCACAGCCTGCCCATCTACCGCATCGCCGAAGCCCTGGGCTTCAAGGAAACCGCAAGTTTCCGCCATGCCTTCCAACGCTGGAGCGGTGTCGCTCCCGGGCGCTTCCGGCAGTTGGCCGGCCAGCTCGGCCCGCTCTCGGACTGCGCTGAAGATTGACGCTAAATATCCCCTATTGACCGTTGCCAACATTCTCTCAGGGACCTATCCGGCCAAGAATGATCCACCCGGAAGGTCCCGCTCATTTCAGACATGGAGTTGTCGCATGAAATCGCTGCATACCGCCCTCACCCGCCTGGCCCTGAGCTGCTCCCTGAGCGCCCTGGCCCTGAGCGCCAGCTTCAGCGCCCACGCCGCCCCCGAGCGCACGGTGAACATCTTCAACTGGTCGGAGTACATCGCTCCCAACACCATCAAGGACTTCCAGGCCCAGAGCGGGATCAAGGTCAAGTACGACATCTTCGAAAGCAATGAAGTGCTGGAAGCCAAACTGCTGACCGGCAACAGCGGCTACGACGTGGTGGTGCCTTCCAGCGGTTTCGTCAGCAAGCAGATCAGCGCCGGAGCCTTCCAGCCCCTGGACCGTGGCCAACTGCCGAACTGGAAGAACCTCGACCCGGCAGTGATGAAGCTGCTGGAGCAGAGCGACCCGGGCAACCGCTACGTGATCCCCTACATGTGGGGCACCAACCTGATCGGCTACAATCGCGACAAGGTCCAGGAACTGCTGGGCACCGATGCCCCGGTCAACAGCTGGGACCTGGTGTTCAAGGAAGAGAACCTGAAGAAGCTCAGCCAGTGCGGCGTGACCTTCCTCGACTCGCCCGCCGAGATGCTGCCCCTGGCCCTGCACTACCTGGGCCTGGACCCCAACAGCCAGAACCCCGAGGACTACCGCAAGGCCGAGGCCCTGCTGCTCAAGCTGCGTCCCTATGTGCGCTACTTCCACAGCGCCAAGTGGATGGGCGATATCGCCAACGGCAACATCTGCGTGGCCGTGGGTTACTCCGGCGGCTTCCTGCAGGCGGCCAACCGCGCCAACGAAGCCAAGAACGGCGTGCACATTGAAATGCGCATTCCCAAGGAAGGCACCCTGGTGTGGATCGACACCGTGGCCGTTCCCGCCGGCGCCAAGCACGTAGACACCGCCCACGCCTTTCTCAATTACCTGATGGAACCGAAAGTCATCGCCTCCATCAGCAACTACGTCGGCTACCCCAATGGCGTGACCGACTCCAAACCGTTCATCCAGCAGACGCTGCTGGACAACCCGGACCTGTTCCCCAGCGCCGAGACCATGACCCGCCTGTACCCCCTGGCACCGCTGCCGGCAAAGGCCGAACGCACCCGGACCCGGACCTGGGTCAAGGTCACCAGTGGCCGCTGAGTTTTTGACCCTCAAGGGTTTGCGGGCCGCCACCAGCGGCGCGTTCGCAGCCCTTGCCCGTTGGCCCGCCACCGGCGCCCCACGGCCTTGATAGAAGAGCTGCCCATGTCGTTATCCCCGTCCAGCCCACCGGCCCTGCACCTGCTGTCCATCGAGGCATTGCTGCACGGCTTTGCCGCCCGGCAGTTCACCCCGGTGGATCTGCTGCACGCCGTGCTGGCCCGGATCGAACGCCATGAGTCGCAACTCAATGCCCTTTGCGAGCGCCAGGACGAAGCAGCCCTCGCCGCCGCCCAGGCGGCTACCGCGCGCTGGGCCGCCGGGCAACCGCTGGGCCGGCTGGACGGCATCCCGATCCTGGTCAAGGACAACAGCGACATCCAGGGCTGGCACACCCGCAGCGGCTCCAGGGCGCTGGCCAACCGACCGCCCATGACCCGCGACACCAGCCTGGTGGCGCGGTTGCGCGAGGCCGGGGCGATCTTCATTGGCAAGACCACTCTGCCGGAACTGGGCAGCACGCCGCTGACCGACAGCCCGCTGACCGGCATCACCCGCAACCCCTGGAACCTGGCCCTGCATGCCGGTGGCAGCAGTGGCGGCAGCACCGCAGGCGTGGCCGCCGGTTACGCCCCGGCGGCCACCGGCAATGATGCCGCCGGATCGATCCGCACCCCGTCGAGCTTTTGTGGGGTGATCGGTTTCAAGCCCAGCCATGGCCTGGTGTCCGCCTGCCCGAGCATCGACCCGGGGGGCATGGCCGCCGAAGGCCCGATTGCCCGGCATGTACGGGATATCGCCCTGCTGATGGAGCTGATGAGCGCCCATGAGCCTGATGAACCTTTCGCCTGGCCCCATGCTCCCGGCCAGTTCCTGTCCGGCATCGAGGACGGCATCAGCGGCCTGCGCATCGCCTTCAGCGCCGACCTGGGCCATGCCGCCCATGTCGATCCGCAGATTGCCGCCCGTTGCCTGGCCGCTGCCCAGTTGCTGCAGCAGGCCGGGGCGACCGTGGTCCAGGCCTCGCCGGACATCGGCCAGCCGGCCGCGAATTACCTGCGGGCCTGGCCGGTGGAAGTGGCCAGCGCCATGGCCGAGGAAATCCCGCTGGAGCGCCAGCACCTGGTCGGCGACTTCCTCCAGCAGGCCCAGGTCCGCGCACGCCAGCTCAATGCCCTGGATTACGCCTGCGCGGTGCAGGAGCGGCATCGGGTCGCACAAAAACTGCATGACTTTCTCGGCGACTACGACCTGCTGCTGACCCCCACTGCGGTGGTCGAGCCCTTCGCCGTGGAGCGCCAGATGCCGCCCGACTGGCCGGAGCAGATCAGCGCCATGTGGCAGCCCACCACCTTCCCGTTCAATTTCAGCCGCCAACCGGCGCTGAGCATGCCCTGCGGCCTGAGCGCCGCCGGCCTGCCCATAGGCCTGCAGATCGTCGCCCGCTTCGGCCATGACGAACGGGTCCTGCGGGCCGCCCGGGCCCTGGAAAAACTGCTGCCTGCCGGGGTGTTCGCTCATCCCGCCGGCCTGCTGGACGCCCCCCCGGGCGTGAACTGCACTGAACAACCCGCTGACGCAGCAACATCGCGCCGCTTTACGGACAAGGAGGTGGACCATGGAGTCTTCTAGCAGTTGGTATCAAGACACTCAATTCGACCACGACATCTACGTGATGATCATTCGTGAGCCGAGTTCGCCGAGCCTCTATGCACATCAATCCGGCGCCAGCTTCAGCTACGTCGGGCGGCTCACCGGCCATGGCCAGCACCCGTGCTTTTCCGTGCACTTTGCCTGCCCGCCCTACGGCAACGACTACGCCAGCACCGAAGCCGCCCTGCAAGCCGGGCTGGCCCATGGTCGCGCCCTGATCGAACACTGGCGCACCCGGGGCAGCAAGCCACCGGCGCGCAACACCGAAGTCGCCCTTTCCAACTACAGCAACTGAACGCACCGGCGCCGCTGGCCCTGGGCTAGCGGCTCAAGGCCGGTCCAGGCTGTCGAGGTACTCGATGGCCTGGCGGTACTTCTCCAGGCGCCGCCGGTCATCCTCGCTGGGTTCGGGGATGCGTGACAGGTCACTGTTCTCCGCCAGGTCCGCCCGCTTTACCCGCCGCGCCAAAGGATTCTGTGCAGCGCGGCGGATAAACCCCGGATAGTCCTCACCCTCGACCTTGGTCAGCGCCGCCAGGGCCTGCAGCACCTCTTCACTGAAACCTTCGCCGCGCAGTTGCTCCAGGGTCACCGGGCTGTCTTCGATGACGTCGTGGAGCACCGCGACCAGCTGTTCCCGGGGCTCGGACAGCCGCAGCATGACCCGCAGGGGATGGAGGATATAGGGCGCCCCGCCCTTGTCGACTTGCCCTGCATGGGCCCGGGCAGCAATGGCGATGGCGCGTTCCAGGGTACTCATGGGCGGTGGCTCCGGATCTCGGCAAAAAATGCTACGGCCATACTAACCCGGCCGATTCAGGCCAGGGCCAGCAGACGCCGGGCCCGTTGCAGCACCGGCGCGTCGACCAGCTGCCCGTCCACCTGATAGGCACCGGATCGGGCCATGACCGGTGATCGCCAGCCGAGGCGCGACAGCAGCGGACATTGATGCCGATCAAGCGCCCGGGTCGCCGGCGGAGTAAAGCTTGTGGCAATCACCTGCCCTTTGCTTCCCCGGAGACTTGATCATGTCCAGCAGCGCCCTCGATGTCCTCGCCCAACCGCCATTTCCGGCCCAGCAAGGCCAATACTGGATCGACGCCCTGAGCGACGGCAGCCACGTGCTGATCCGCCCGCTGCGCCCTGAAGACCGGGGCCGGGAAAAGGCCTTTATCGAAAACCTCTCCCCCGTCACCCGGCACCAGCGCTTTCTCGGTGAGGTCAAGGAAGTCGGCGATCAGTTGCTGGATCAGCTGATGGACGTCGGCACCCCGCAACGGGTGGCCTACGTGGCCCTGGTCCACGACAACGGCGAGCTGCGGGAAGTCGGCATCAGCCGCTATGCCCAGGTCGACGACCAGCCCTGGCGCTGCGAGTTTGCCGTGACCATCGCCGATCAATGGCAAGGCAAGGGCCTCGGTGCCCTGCTGATGCAGCATCTGATCGACGAAGCCCGTACCAATGGCTTCCAGCAGCTGTATTCGGTGGACAGCGCCGCCAACTACAGCATGCGCCGCCTGGCGAAGACCCTCGGTATGCGCAGCGCCATCGACCCCGACGATGCCACCCAGGTGATCCACAGCCTGGAGCTGTAACCTCCTCGCGCCGCGCCTCGACCCGAGGCGCGGCCACCTTCGCTTAACACTCTTTGACAGTTTCCAGACAAAGCTGCCAAAGACTCCTCAGACGCCCTTCCCTAGCATCCGCTCATCGAATTTCCGGTCGGGTGCTGCATGTCCCCCAAACTTCTCGGCCTGCCACTGCTGGGCATCCTGCTGAGCAGCCTCGGCTGCAATGGCCAACCACCTGCGCCGCCGGTCATAGCGCCCGGCGACTACGCCAGCATCATCAGCTACTTGAAGCAGTACATCCCCCGGGAGATGGCCGAGCACCAGGTCCCGGGGCTGTCCATCGCCCTGGTGGACGGCCAGGAGCTGATCTGGGCCCGAGGCTTCGGGTTTGCCGACCAGGCACGGGGCCTGCAAGTGACCGAGAACACCGCGTTTCGCGCCGGCGCCCTGTCGCAGTTGCTGACCGCTACGGCGGTCATGCAACTGGTGGAACAGGGACGCCTGCAGTTGGATGCGCCCCTGCAGGACAGCCTCAAGGAATTCTACGTCCGCTCGCGCTTTCACCAGGACCAGAACGCCGCCGACCAGGCCGTGACGGTGCGCCGCCTGCTCAGCCATCAGGCCGGGATGCCCGCCGAGTACCTGCGCGACTCACGTACGCCCCAGGCCCTCAACGAGCTGCCGAGAAAGGTCAGCGGGGTTTGGCTGAACAATGCCCCGGGTACCCGGACCGCCCCCTCCAACCTGGGCTACGCCCTGCTGGGCGCGGCGGTGGAACGCAGCAGCGGCCTGGATTTCGAGATGCAACTGCAAAAAAGCCTGCTGCGCCCGCTGGGCATGAGCCAGTCGAGTTTCATAGGCGGCAGCGGCGCACAACCCTACCGCACCCAAGGCTATACCGACGGCTCCCGCAGCAATGATGTCCTGGTGCGCGACCTGTCCGCCGCTGGCTTGTGGAGCAATCCACGGGACCTGAGCCACTTCGTGCGCATGCTCTTCGCCCAGGGCAGCTACAAGCATCAGGCGTTGCTCTCACCGGCCTCGATCAAGGAGATGGTGCGTCCGCAGAACAGCGGCAACCCGCTGGATTTCGATTGTCAGGTGGGCCTGGGCTGGTTCCTCTCGCCCTGTGGCGACGAGTGGGTCAACCCGGGGATTGGCACTTGGCAGCGCAGTGGCTCCGGCGATGATTTCCACGCCCGGATCAGCGTGCTCCCGGAGCAGCAACTGGCGGTGATCGTGATGAGCAATTCCGGCTCTGGCGCAGCCCTGGCCCAGCCGTTGGTGCCGCAGATTCTGCGCATGCTGCAGCAGGCCCATGGCGCCCCCGAAGGGATGCAAGCCGGCCCTGTTCAGCAGGGCTGCGTTCAGCACGATTCCGGCCAGGATGGCTCCGTCCCGAATGGCTCCGTACTGGATAGCCCCGTAGTGGATAGCACCGTACTGAGAAGCCCCGTACCGAGTAGCTCCGTCCAGGGTCGCACTGACCAGAAGGGCTCAGACCAGAACGGCTCCGACCAGCCCAGCCCGCGGCGCCGGGTGCCGGAAGCCGCCGACCGCCAGCATCTGGCGGGGTTCTATGCCACGACCTGGGGCGTGCTGCGCATCAAGGACCAGGACCAGCGGCTGTTTGGCGAACTGGCCGGCACGCGCTTCGAGTTGCTGCGCGACGAACACGGCTGGCTGCGGGCGCAGAAGAAAATCCTCGGCCTGTGGCAGCAGGACCTGGGCGACCTGGGACGGGTGCAACTGGACGTCATGAACGTTCAGGGCAACCGGGTGTTTACCGCCAAGCGCCACGGCCAGCTACTGGCCATGGGGGAACGGATCGACCCGGTGCCCCTGCCCGACAACTGGCTGGCCATGGTCGGCACCTATCACGCCCTCAACGATGACGAAGCCAACGCCCCCTTGAACGGCGTCAGCATCGCCCTGGAAGACGGCTTCCTGATGATCCGCAGCCTGCAACAGGGCCGCACCCTCACCGATTACATCCTGGCTCCGGTGGACAACGCCCATGCGGTGATTGCCGGCCATGGCCCCGGGCTGGGCGACACCGTGCGCCGCCAGGTCAACGGGGTCAACGTCCTCGGCTACTCCTTCAAACGTATCTACACCCCCCACTACCTGAGGTTCTAAAACACTATGAAAAGCCTGAAACGCTGCACCACCGTCGCCCTTTGGGCGGGCACCCTCGGCCTGGCCACAGGGTCTGCAGCGCTGCATGCCGAGGACTGGAAATATGGCGTGCGCGGCGGTGTGGCCAGCGTGCCGCGCTACAGCGGCAGTGACGAGCGCACCGTGGCGCCGATTTTCGGCGGCGAAATCATCAGCCCCTATGGCCTCTTCCTCAACACCGACCAGGGCCTGGGCTGGGGCCATGAATGGGGCGACCTGTCGTTCAGCACCTGGGTCGGCCCCAGCGAAGAACGGCGCGACAAGAACCACCTGGGCCAAGGCTCCAAGCGGCTCAAGGGCATGGGCCAGATCAAGTCACGTGCGCAGTTCGGCGCACACCTGGGTTACGACCTGGGCCCGTTCGAACTGGGAGCCACGGTGACCCACGCCGTGAAGAAGAATGACAATAAGGACACCGGTTCGGCGTACAGCCAGCTGCAGCTGAGCATTGGCACCAACCTGTACGAGGGCCGTTTGGGCAGCCTCGATGCCAGCCTCAACAGCCTGTTCGGCAATGCCGACTACATGCAGACCTGGTACGGCGTGAGCGGCACCCAGGCCGCCAACAGCCGCTTCAGCGCCTACCGCGCCAAGGGCGGGCTGGTGAGCAATGGCCTGGACCTGGAATGGACCCTGCCCCTCAACGAGCAGACCAAGCTTTCGACCCTGCTGTCCCTGCAGTACCTGGGCAAGGAAGCCGGCGACAGCCCGATCGTCGATCGGCGCATGCAGACGGTGCTGGGCACCCAGCTTGAGTACAGCTTTTAAGCGGTAGGCTTCGAGCGGCAAGCGGCAAGCGGCAAGCAGCGAACTGGCGGCTT
Source organism: Pseudomonas sp. BLCC-B112 (assembly GCF_028550695.1). Classification (NCBI taxonomy): domain Bacteria; kingdom Pseudomonadati; phylum Pseudomonadota; class Gammaproteobacteria; order Pseudomonadales; family Pseudomonadaceae; genus Pseudomonas; species Pseudomonas sp. BLCC-B112. The sequence continues at coordinate 79,881 of NZ_JAQQGK010000014.1, read as the reverse complement.
GAAGCTTGCCGCTTACCGCTTGCAACTTGCCGCTGCCGCTAATCGACATGGGCCCAGGTCAGGCGAAACGAGGCCCCGCCCCACTCCGAATCCACCACCTCGACCCTGCCGCCATGCCACTGGGAGACCCGTCGCACCAGGGCCAGGCCCAGGCCGAAGCCACCGGTACGCCGGTCGCGGCTGGCGTCGAGCCGGGAAAAGGGTTCAAAGATTTTCTCCCGTCCGTCCACCGGCACGCCGGGCCCGTCATCATTGACCCGCACTTCGTAGCCCTGCTCCAGGCGCACCAGGGACACCTCCACCCGCCGGTCGGCGTAGCGAATGGCGTTGCGCAGCAGATTGATCACCGCCCGGGCCATGAAGCGTGGCTCGATCCGCACGTACTCGACCTGGCAGGAGCGGATCAGCAACTGCACCCCCGCCGCTTCCGCCTCCAGGGCGACACTGCCGACCACGCTGTCGAGCCAGCTCTGGGCCTGGATATTCTCGCGACTGATGGTGGCCGCGCCGTGCTCCAGGCTGGCGTAGGACAACAGCTCGGAGACCATGTCCTCCAGTTCGCCAAGGTCGGCGTACATGTCGGCGATCAGTTCGCGGTTTTCCTCCGGGTCCGGTTGCTGCTGCAACTGGTCCAGCTCGAATGACAGCCGCGCGATGGGCGTGCGCAACTCGTGGGACACCGCGTTGGTCAGCTCGCGCTGGTTGGCGATCAGGCCCTCGATGCGCGCCGCCATGCGGTTGAAGTGCTGGGCCAGGTCGCGAATGTTGGAACGCTGGGACAGTTGCAGGCGGGTGCTGAGGTCATTGCCGCCAAAACGCTCGGCGGCCAGGCGCAGGCGCTCCAGGTCGCGCCAGTGCGGGCGCACCCAGAAGTACAGGACGATGGCCAGCAGCGTGCCGAGCAAGGCATAGGCGGCGATGTTGTAGAGCAGGGTCAGGGGTGGGTCTTCCGGCAGCTTGATGCTCAGTAACTGGGGACCGTCGTCGATGCTGGAAATGAATTCGTTGAAATCATCCCGGACCACCAGCTGCTTGGCGCTCAGCAGCGCCCGCTCCTTCTGGTTGAGGTCCAGCTCGCCGGCCTGCACCAGCTTGAGCCCCAGCCCGTAATGGGGTTTGAGCAACTCCAGTTGATGCTGACGCCCGGCCTCGTCAAAGGGCCGCAGTTGCTCGCTGAGGCTATAGGCCGGCCCGCGCACTGCATCGCGGTTGTAGGCCTCGATCAGGTCCACCGCCAGGTAGTTGAGGAAGATGTGTTGCACCGCGGTCATGGCTCCGGCAAAGCCGAGGGCCAGGAACAGGTAGAGCCCCAGAAACAGCCGCAGCATTCAAATCTCCCAGGCGAATGGATTGAACAGGTAGCCCTTGCCCCACACGGTCTTGATGCACACCGGCTCGCGCGGGTTGTCCTTGAGCTTGCCGCGTAATTTGCTGATGTAGACGTCGACGCTGCGGTTCAGACCGTCGAACTCGATACCGCGCATGCGGTTCAGGATGTCATCCCGGGACAGGGTCTTGCCTGCCGCATTGGCCAGCAGCCAGAGCAGCTCGAACTCCATGGTGGTCAGTTCGATCGGCTCGCCGGACAGACGCACCTCGCGGCTGCTGCGGTCGATGCTCAGCACGCCGAACTCCAGGGCCCCGCGCAAGGCGGTCGACTCCGGCACCTGGCGCCGCTGCAGGGCCCGCAGCCGCGCCAGCAGCACCGCCGGCTTGATGGGCTTGATCACATAGTCGTCGGCGCCGGACTCCAGGCCGAGGATGTGGTCCAGGTCGTCTTCCTTGGCGGTGAGGATGACAATCGGGGTATCGGCCACGGCGCGGATTTCCCGGCACACGTGCAGGCCGCTCTGGCCCGGTAACATCAGGTCGAGCACCACCAGCTTCGGTTTGAATTCGAGAAACGCCGCCAAGGCCACATCGCCCCGGTGTACCGTCAGCACTTCAAAGCCATGCTGGGACAGGAAGCTGGCAATCAGCCCGGCGAGCTTCTCGTCATCTTCCACCAGCAGGACTTTGCCAAGACCCAGGTTTTCCATACCTTCCCGTTCGCAAGCACACAATTTTGAGTGCGCGCATTATAGAAGGACCCAGGTTAAAAAAAGGCTAAGGTCGCGGCAAAACCAGCGACTTATCGCGGTTTTGCGCAAAGTTTCATTCTTTTAAGAGTTTTTAACAATCTGCCCCTGCTTTTACACAAGGGCAGCGACACAAGGGTTGTGCCTTACCAGGCCGGTACGCCGCTGTGGAAGCGGAATTCCGGGTCCGGGGACTCGATCAGCTCCTGCTCGGCGGCCCGCACCTTGTCGATCACCTGAGCGATGTCCTTGGCGTCGCCATACTGGTAGGCCAGCTTCAGGTAGCCCTGATAGTGCCGGGCCTCGCTTTTGAGCAGGCCGAAATAGAACTTGCCCAGTTCTTCGTCCAGGTGTGGCACCAGGGCTTCGAAGCGCTCGCAACTGCGGGCTTCGATAAAAGCACCGACCACCAGGGTGTCCACCAGCTTCACCGGCTCATGGCTGCGCACCACCTTGCGCAGGCCCGAGGCGTAGCGCCCGGCATGCAGTTGGCGCAGCTCGACCTTGCGTCGTTTCATCAGGCGCATGACCTGTTCGTGGTGCACCAGTTCTTCCCGGGCCAGGCGCGACATCATGTTGATCAGGTCGACATGGGAATGGTACTTGGCGATCAGGCTCAGGGCGGTGCTGGCGGCCTTGAACTCACAGTTCTTGTGGTCGATCAGCAGGGTTTCCTGGTCGGCCAGGGCCGCCTGGACCCAGGCGTCGGGAGTCCGACAGCCGAGGAAGTCATGAATTTCCAAAAAGTTCATCGGCGCATTTCCGAGCAATCCGCCACAGCAAGGCGAGCAATGGCGGCACTATCAGTGATCGATAACATGAGGCTCACGAGACAAATAAGGCTTCACAGCGAAAGGCTGGCGATTATACCGGCCACGTCGCAGACCACCAGCGACCGCGCTTGATATGCATCAACATGCGGCGCGGGCGCCAGCAACTATAGTTGTGCACGCTAGGGTCTGTTCCCGTTTGGTGACGAGCCGCGTTGCTGGGCCAAACGGGAACAGACCCTAACCATTCATCCCTTTCCTGGAGATCCCGATCATGCAAAGTATCCGCAGCATCCTGGTGGTCATCGATCCCACGCCTGGCGAAAGTCTCGCCCTCAAGCGCGCCAAGCTGATTGCCGGGGTCACCCAGGCCCACCTGCATCTGCTGGTCTGCGACAAGAAGCACGAACACTCGGCGCTGCTCAGCGTGCTCAAGAGCAGCCTGACCGGCGAAGGCTACAGCGTTACCACCGAGCAGGCCTGGAACGAGAGCCTGCATGAAACCATCATCGACGTGCAGCAGGCCGAGGGTTGCGGCCTGGTGATCAAGCAGCATTCCCATGACAATCCGCTGAAGAAAGTCCTGCTGACCCCGGCGGACTGGAAGCTGCTGCGCTACTGCCCAACCCCGGTGCTGCTGGTCAAGACCGCCACCCCTTGGGCCGGTGGCGTGGTCATGGCGGCCATCGATGTCGGCAACATGGACGGCGAACACCGCACCCTGCATGCCAGCATCGTTGACTATGGTTTCGACATCGCCAGCCTGGCCAGGGCCCAACTGCATGTGATCAGCGCCCATCCATCACCGATGCTTTCGGCATCCGACCCGGTGTTCCAGCTCAAGGAAACCATCGAGAAGCGCTATCGCGAGGAATGCAGGGCGTTCCAGGCCGAGTTCGATATCGACGATGCGCACCTGCATATCGAGGAAGGTCCGGCGGACGTGCTGATTCCCCATATGGCCCACAAGCTGGGGGCCGTGCTGACCATCATCGGCACTGTGGCCCGTACCGGGTTGTCGGGGGCCTTGATCGGCAACACCGCCGAAGTGGTGCTCGACTCCCTGGACAGTGACGTGCTGGTGCTCAAGCCGGCGGACATCATGGACCACCTGGAAGAACTCGCCGCCAAAGTCTGAGACCCTTCCCCGCAACGCCAGCGCGTAACCTGCGTCGCCCATGACGACGCTGTCGCTGGCAAGCCCACGCCTGCAGCACCCTTTGCGCAGGAAGTGGCTGGCCGACGAACCTCTCAGCCCAGGGCGTCCTTGAGAAACCCCGGGGCGATGTAGCGCTGGTAGTGGGCTTCCGACAGCAGGAAGAATTCCCGATCGATGGCGTCACGCAACTCCGGCAGGCCCCAGTCGCGGAACTCCGGCAACAGCGCCATGCCGTAGGCGTCGAGCTGGTTGATCACCCGCGCGCCCCGGGCAATCAGCTGGTAGGCCCAGCAATACTCGGACTGGTGCGGCACGAAACGGATCTTGCGCTGCTCCAGTTGCCCGCGCAGACGCGCCGGGTCGAAGACTTCCAGCTTGGCCGCCATCACCTGCACCAGCAGTTGTTCAAGACGCAACCAGACCGCGCGTTTCTCCTCCTCGTTGTAACCGTTCCAGTTGATCACTTCGTGATGGAAACGCTTGCAGCCGCGGCACACCAGGTCGCCGTAGACGGTGGAGCAGAGGCCGACGCAAGGGGTCTTGATGGTCTGATTGGGCATAGAAAAACAACACACGCAAAGGCAAAACAGTCGGCAATGTTAGCCCTTTGTCTAAGATTGATCACCCCTCAAACTTCAATACAGCAACTTACGTTTAGATTTTTTTTGCCGTAGAATCAGCCAGCCTTTTTAGGCGCCAATGTCCGTTTGAAGCTGTTTTCAAAGCGTCACGAGCACAGTCGTTCCTTCAGAGCGGTGTTGGCGAGGGATTTTTCCAGCGGGGAAAAATCCAGCGCCAACCCTCATCAGCTCCCCGTTCTGCAGGCGTAAAACTTTGAAAGCAGCTTCTGTAAGGAATTGTCGGTAATTCTGGCTAAGTGGCCCACAACGCCACGCAGCGCATGAGTACGGCAATTTCGGGATGAGCGTCCCGGACACCCATTTGGGACCACTGATGAGGGTAATAACTGTGCTTGAAGCCTACCGCAAACATATCGAAGAGCGCGCAGCACTGGGTATCGTTCCCCAGCCGCTTAACGCCGAACAAACTGCAGGCCTGGTCGAGCTGCTGAAGAATCCCCCGGCTGGCGAAGAAGCTTTCCTCGTTGACCTGATCACCAATCGCGTTCCACCAGGAGTCGACGAAGCCGCCTACGTCAAGGCCGGTTTCCTCTCCGCGCTGGCCAAAGGCGAAGCCTCCTCCCCTCTGATCGACAAGAAGCGCGCCGTAGAACTGCTGGGCACCATGCAGGGCGGCTACAACATCGTGACCCTGGTCGACCTGCTGGACGACGCCGAGCTGGCGCCTGTTGCTGCCGCTCAACTCAAGCACACCCTGCTGATGTTCGACGCCTTCCACGACGTCGCGGAAAAAGCCAAGAACGGCAACGTTCACGCCCAAGGCGTACTGCAATCCTGGGCCGACGGCGAGTGGTTCAAGAACCGCCCGGTACTGGCCGACAAGATCAGCCTGCGGGTGTTCAAGGTCACCGGCGAAACCAACACCGACGACCTCTCCCCTGCCCCTGACGCCTGGTCCCGTCCGGACATCCCGCTGCACGCCCTGGCCATGCTGAAAATGGCCCGTGACGGCATCGTGCCTGACGTGCAAGGTTCCATCGGCCCGATGAAACAGATCGAGCAGATGCGCAACGACGGCTTCCCGATCGCCTACGTTGGCGACGTGGTCGGCACCGGTTCGTCCCGTAAGTCGGCGACCAACTCGGTGCTGTGGTTCTTCGGCGACGACGTTCCTTACGTGCCGAACAAGCGTGCCGGCGGCTTCTGCTTCGGCAGCAAGATCGCTCCAATCTTCTACAACACCATGGAAGACGCCGGCGCCCTGCCGATCGAATTCGACGTGTCGAAGATGAACATGGGCGACGTGATCGACCTGTACCCGCACGCTGGCAAAGTCACCAAGCACAACAGCGACGAAGTCCTGGCCACCTTCGAAATGAAGACTCCGGTGCTGCTCGACGAAGTCCGTGCTGGCGGCCGTATCCCGCTGATCATCGGCCGTGGCCTGACCGAGAAGGCGCGCGCCGAGCTGGGTCTGCCACCGTCCGACCTGTTCAAGAAGCCTGAAGCTCCAGCCGAAAGCACCAAGGGTTTCACCCTGGCGCAGAAAATGGTCGGCAAGGCTTGCGGCGTGACTGGCGTGCGTCCAGGCACCTACTGCGAACCGAAGATGACCACCGTCGGCTCCCAGGACACCACCGGTCCCATGACCCGTGACGAACTGAAAGACCTGGCTTGCCTGGGCTTCTCCACCGATCTGGTGATGCAGTCGTTCTGCCACACCGCGGCCTATCCAAAGCCGATCGACGTCACCACTCACCACACCCTGCCTGACTTCATCATGACCCGTGGCGGCGTGTCCCTGCGTCCGGGCGACGGCATCATCCACAGCTGGCTGAACCGCATGCTGCTGCCGGACACCGTCGGCACCGGTGGTGACTCCCACACCCGTTTCCCGATCGGCATCTCGTTCCCGGCCGGTTCCGGCCTGGTGGCCTTCGCCGCCGCCACTGGCGTCATGCCACTGGACATGCCGGAATCGATCCTGGTTCGCTTCAAGGGCAAGCTGCAGCCTGGCGTCACCCTGCGTGACCTGGTCCACGCCATCCCTTACTACGCGATCCAGAAAGGCCTGCTGACCGTCGAGAAGAAAGGCAAGAAGAACGCATTCTCCGGCCGCATCCTGGAGATCGAAGGTCTGGAAACCCTGACCGTCGAGCAAGCCTTCGAACTGTCCGACGCCTCGGCCGAACGTTCGGCTGCCGGTTGCACCATCAAGCTGTCCAAAGAATCGATCGCCGAGTACCTGAAGTCCAACATCACCCTGCTGCGCTGGATGATCGGCGAAGGCTACGGCGATGCCCGTACCCTGGAGCGTCGCGCTCAAGCGATGGAAGCCTGGCTGGCCAACCCTGAGCTGCTGGAAGCCGACAAGGACGCCGAATACGCCGAAGTCATCGAGATCGACCTGGCCGACGTCAAGGAGCCTGTGCTCTGCGCGCCGAACGACCCGGACGACGCTCGCCTGCTGTCCAGCGTCGCTGGCCAGAAGATCGACGAAGTGTTCATCGGTTCCTGCATGACCAACATCGGTCACTTCCGCGCCGCCGGTAAGCTGCTGGATCAGGTCAAGGGCCAGCTGCCAACCCGTCTGTGGCTGTCGCCTCCGACCAAGATGGACGCTCACCAACTGACCGAAGAAGGCTACTACGGCATCTACGGCAAGGCTGGCGCGCGCATGGAAATGCCGGGCTGCTCGCTGTGCATGGGTAACCAGGCACGTGTAGAGCCGAACTCGACCGTAGTGTCGACTTCGACCCGTAACTTCCCGAACCGTCTGGGCGATGGCGCCAACGTCTACCTGGCTTCGGCCGAGCTGGCGTCGGTGGCTTCGATCCTGGGTCGCCTGCCGACCGTCGAGGAGTACATGGAATACGCCGGCAAGATCGACAGCATGGCAGCGGACGTGTACCGCTACCTGAGCTTCGACCAGATCGCCGAGTTCCGTGAAGCGGCGGCCAACGCCAAGATCCCGGTGGTGCAAGCCTAAGGCTCTAGCGTTGTAAAAAAGAACGCCGCGTATTCCACGATACGCGGCGTTTTTTTATGCCTGTAACTTTTGCTGACTGCCCTGCCCGCTAGTTCGCCCTGAGCTACGCTGCCACAGGCCAGGCGCGATACACCCAAGCGCCAAGACTCAATGCCAGAGTCCTGCCTGAGCCTGACCGCTCCAGATCTGCAGGCTTTCCTGCAGCGTATCGTCGACGCTGGTGCCACTGAGCAACACCTGATGCTCGGCAGTCGACGGCAGGCCCGCCAGGGCTTCCTTGGCCCTGTGCTTGAGCCGGGCCAGGGCCAGGCGCTTGTGCTCCAGGCGGACCTGACGGAAGAAGTCGTCCAGGGCCTCGATGCTGGTGCCGTCCAGATTCGGCGACTCCTCCAGGCTGAGAATGACCGTGTGAATCGGCGTCTGCACATGCCGGATCAGGTGCAAGGCACCGCCCAGGATGCGCTCGGCGTTGGCGAAGAACAGCGCCTCCCCCGGACGCAGAATCAGCACCCCCGGCACCTGCCGCGCCTGAGGGTGGCGGCTGAGGTCGACAAAATCATGTCCGCTGCCCAATTGACCGAGGATCTGGATATCCGCCGCCGACAACTGGCGCAGCATCAACAGAATGCTCACCCCTACCGAAAGCAGCAAACCATCCAGCACCCCCAGCACCAGCACCGCGGTGACCGCACAGATCACCAGCAACCGATCCCGGCGCCAGATGAAATAGCGCCCCAGCGGTTGCAGGCTCAGGCCATGGCCCAAGGCATAGATGACGATCGCCGCCAGCACCGGCTCCGGGGTCAGGGCGATATAGGGCAGCACCGTCAGAACGATGATCAGCATCACCGCAGCAGCGGTCAGCCCGGCCAGCCGCGAGCGGGCCCCGGCCGCTTCGTTGGCGGAAGTGGCCGAATAGCCGGCGCCGACGGGCATGCCATGGAACAGACCGGAGAGCAGATTGCCAGCGCCCAGGGCCAGCAGGTCGCGGTTGGACGAAACCCGGTCGCCATGCTTGAGCGCCAGGGAGCTGATCGAGCCATAGGACTCGGCATACAGGATCATCACCAGGGCAAACGCCAGTTCCCCCAGGCGCAGCCAGTCGGCAAAGGGCAGGTCCGGCAGGCTCGGCACCTGCAACTTGAGTTCGATCACCCCGATCAGGGCCACCCCATGAGCCGGCAGGTCGAGCCATTGCCCGGCGCCAATGCCGATCACCACCGCCACCAGCCCACCGGGCACGTAGGGAATCCGCGAACAGATCGCCAGCACCAGCAAGGCCAATGCCGCCACCGCCGCGCCGGCCCAGTTCCACTGCGGCCATTGCTCCAGCAACTGCGGCAGGAACCGCACCAGGTTGCCGGTGCTCAGGTGCACCCCGACCACGGTGGCGAACTGCTTGAGAATGATGGTCACCGCCAGGCCGAAGGCGAAGCCGCGCAGCACCGGCTTGGCAATGAACGCGGTGACGCCGCCGAGGCGAAACAGCCCCGCCAGGACGAAGAAGCCTCCGGTCAGCAGCACCAGGGCGAACGCCAGGTTCAGGCGCAGCTGCACGTCGCCCTCTGCCAGGGACAAGGTGGCAGCGGCCAGCACCGCCGCCGATGAGGACGTGGCCGAGACAATGGCGAAGCGGCTGCTGCCCAGTAGGCCGTAGCACAGCAACCCGGCGAACAGGGCAATGACCCCGGCCTGAGGCGGCAAGGCGGCAATACCGGAATAGGCCACAGCCTCGGGCAGCAACAGGCCGGCGATGGACAAGCCGGCCAGCAGGTCACGGCTGCGCTTGGGGACAACAGTTGGCTGGGTGAGGGGTTCAGTGGCCAATCGGGTTCGTCCGTGACAAGGCAAGATTCGAATTCAGAGGGTGTCGCCCAACGGCATCAACGCCTTTGGGCCAGATTGCAGCCCGTGTGACGGGAGTGGCCATTGACGGGTTCCGGGCAGCAATAAGAGCACCAGCTTAGCCCTTTATTCAAGGCAGCAAACGATCCTGATCAATGCCTTGAACGACAACGCCGCCGGTGCTGTGAGCACCGGCGGCGTTGGTTGTGTTGCCAGCAATCGCGTCAGGCTTGAGGGCCTGTCCGCCGGCAAGCCGGCTCCAGGCGGTGAGCGTCGCGCAGGTGTGGAATGCCGGCGAAGGCAGCCGCCAGCGCGTCGCACAAATCACGAAGCCAGGGAGTACACCAGGGCGGTAATGGCCACCAGGCCCACCAGGGTCACGAAGACGTTGGAGGCCTGGCCGCGATAGCGGGCCATGGCCGGCACTTTGCGAATGGCGTACATCGGCATCAGGAACAGGATCGCCGCGATCACCGGGCCACCCATGGTCTCGATCATCGTCAGGATGCTCGGGTTGAGGGTCGCCACGGCCCAGCAGATCACCAGCATGAAGGCAGCGGTAACCCGGTCCAGGGTTTTCGCCCCAGGACGCCGGCCGCTCTTGCCGATCAGGCCCTTGAGGCCTTCGCTGGCACCGATGTAGTGCCCCAGGAAGGACTTGGCGATGGCCACGAAGGCAATCAACGGTGCGGCGAAGGCGATGGTCGGATTCTGGAAGTGGTTGGCCAGGTAGGACAGGATCGACAGGTTCTGCGCCTTGGCTTCGGCCAGTTGCGCCGGGTTCAGGGTCAGCACACAGCTGAAGACGAAGAACAGCACCATGCCCACCATCAGCAGGTGGGCACGCGAGAGGATCTGCGAGCTGCGCTCTTGGGCATGCACGCCATAGCGGCGCTTCTGGTCCACGGCAAAGGCCGAGATGATCGGCGAGTGGTTGAACGAGAAGACCATCACCGGAATCGCCAGCCACAGGGTATGCAGGAAGGCCGAAGGCGCCGGGACATCGCTGACGGTGGCGAGGATGCCGCCATTCCAGTGCGGGATCAGGAACACCGCGAGGAACAGCAGGGCCACGATGAACGGATAGACCATCAGGCTCATGGCCTTGACGATCACCTGCTCGCCGCAACGCACCACCACCAGCAGGCCGAAGATCAGCACCAGGGCCAGGATCGCCCGCGGTGGCGGCGCGATGTGCAGTTGATTGGTCATGAAGCTGTCGACGGTGTTGGTCAGGGCCACGCTGTAGATCAGCAGGATCGGGAAGATCGCCAAAAAGTACAGCAAGGTGATCAGGGCACCGGCGGTGAGACCGAAATGCTCTTCCACCACGTCAGTGATGTCCGCACCGTCACGCCCGGAGAGCACAAAGCGGGTCAGGCCGCGGTGTGCATAGAAGGTCATGGGGAAGGCCAGCAGCGCCAGGATCAACAGCGGCCAGAAACCGCCGATGCCGGCATTGATGGGCAGAAACAGGGTACCGGCACCAATGGCAGTGCCAAACAGGCCCAGCATCCAGGTGGTGTCTTGGCGGTTCCAGCTACTCAGGGTCGCTGGGGTCGCCGTTTCAAAGCGTTGATCAACGCTGTTGGCCTGATCATTCATCCGGTGGGATCTCCACATTCCGGTCGTTTGCCATTCGATCAGGGCGCGTCGGAGTACCCGACAGACAGAGCCCCGACCGAAACAGAGGGGGCGCGATTGTCCGGGATTCCGCGAGCGCTGCATAGACTTAGCTGAGGAACGGTTTGTACGGTGCAGATTTATTTTTTTGCCGTGGCGAAGCGTCTGGCCCGGCCCTCTCCCGCCGTCCCCTGGCACCGGCTTGCCGGCGCAAGCGTCCGCGAAGGCGATGCACATCCCACGCACCTGTTCCTCGGCAAGCCGACGCGCGCTGGGCTGCGTTGACAAGATTCACGGCCAGGCGGCATGATCGGACCCCATGAATATCTACGCGCTCAACCCTACCTCTAGCACCACGACTGCCTACGGCGGGTCGTGTGGTAGCTGTGCGGGATGATGCAAGCACAGTAAAACCAAGGCCCCGCCAGCAATGGACGGGGCCTTTTGTTTCTCCGTCCCGCTGGCACTACAAGGAGAGACAAGATGCCTTTATCCAACGCCAAGCGTGCCCTGCTGGTCATCGACATGCAGGTCGGCCTGTTCAACGGACCGGACAAGCCCTACAAGCGCGAACAGACCCTGGAAAACATCAACCAACTGATCCGCCGCGCCCGCCAGGCCGGGGCGCCGATCTTCGCCGTGCGCCATACCGGCCCCGCCGAATCGCCGATTGCCGCCGGTAGCCCGCTCTGGCAACTGCTGCCGACCCTGGAAGTGGATGAAGAACTGGACTGCGTGCTGGACAAGACCCGCCCCAGTTGCTTTGTCGGCACCGGGCTGGCCGAGCGCCTGCAGGAAGCCCAGGTCAATGAGCTGGTGATCGTCGGCATGAAGACCCAGTACTGCGTCGATGCCACCTGCCGCGCCGCCGGCGACCTGGGCTTTGCCGCCGTGCTGGTGGAGGACGCCCATACCTGCATGGACACACCCGTGCTGGGGGCGAAGAAAATCATCGCCCACCATAACGCCACCCTCAACGGCCCCTTCGTGCGCCTGGCCACGACCGCCGATGTGACCTTCTGACCCCATAGTCCCCACACCGCCCCGGGCACGCCGAACATGGCGTGACTCCCCCGGGAACGGTGCCGGCGAGCATTGCCAAAATCCCTCGCAACCCGCACCCTTGAGCCTTCGTCCCCGCCTGTATGGAATCCTCCATGAGCGCCACCACGATCGCCGGCTGCATCCTCTACAGCCTCGACCCGCCGTCACTCGCCCGCTTCTATGCCGACCTGCTGGGCTGGCCCATCACCGAGCAACAGGCGGATTACCAGCAACTGATGCATCAGGGCTTCGAGCTGACACTGGTCCAGGTGCCTGCGGCGATTGCCGCGCGCATCGTCGTGCAGGAACCGCCACTGCCCCGTAGCGATGGCGCGTGCAAGCCGCTGTTCCAGGTTGCCGATCTGCAACAGGCCAGGCAACGGGCCGCCAGCGCCGGGGGCCGGTTGTACGAGGCCGAGCGCGAATGGTCATTCATGGGGGCGCAGGTCTGCGACGGCGTCGACCCGGAAGGCAACATCTTTCAATTGCGCCAGCCCTTGCCCCATTAACTGCTGAGGAACCGTCATGCGCGCCACCGTCCTGGTCCTGGTCGAGAACGTCAACGCCTACCTGCCCTTGCTCGAAGCGCTGGGCTTCAACCTGATCCTGGCCCCCACGCCCGCCGAACGGGCCCAGGCCATCAAGACCCACGCCCCACAGATCGACGCCGTGCTGACCCGAGGCCCTCTGGGGCTGACAGCGGCGGAAATCAACGCCCTGCCCCGGCTGCAGATCATCTGCGTGATCGGTGCCGGCTATGAGCAGGTGGACCTGCAAGCGGCGAGCAACCGCGGGATTGCCGTGACCAATGGCGCCGGGGTCAATGCCTCGTCGGTGGCCGATCATGCCCTCGCCCTGCTGCTGTCGCTGGTCCGAGGCATTCCCCAGTCAGATGCCGCCGTGCGCCAGGGGCAATGGCCAAAAGTCCTGCGCCCTTCCGTGGCGGGCATGCGCCTGGGCATCCTCGGGCTGGGCGCCGTGGGCAAGGCCATCGCCCGGCGTTGCGCCCTGGGTTTCGACATGACCGTGAGTTATCACAGCCGTCAGCCCCGGCCGGACCAGCCCTACCGCTTTTGCCCGACCCTGCTGGAGCTGGCCCGGGACTCGGATGCCCTGGTGATTGCCACCCCCGGCGGCGCCGACACCCGGCATCTGGTGGACCAGCCGGTGCTGGAAGCCCTTGGCGCCGAAGGTTTCCTGGTAAACATCGCCCGGGCCAGCGTGGTGGACACCAACGCCCTGCTGCAGGCCCTGAAACAGCGGCGGATTGCCGGCGCGGCCCTGGACGTGTTCGATGACGAACCGCAAGTGCCGGACGGTTTCAAGGGCCTGGACAATGTGGTGCTGACGCCCCACGTCGCCGGCCTTTCGCCCCAGGCCAGCCGCGACACCGTGGACATGGTCGGCCAGAACCTGCTGGCCCACTTCGAGGGCCGGCCCCTGCTGACCCCCCTTCCCCTGCCGGCACCGAACTGACCCATCCCCGAGTCAACGCCTATGCTCGTGGGGCGGACAACCTCTGGCCTGCATGGCTTGTGCAGGAGCTGGCTTGCCAGCGAAAGCCAGCGCCGATCATGACATCCTCTTCGCCGGTAAGCCGGCTCCTACGAGGGCTTGGTCTCACCGGGTCGTAGACATACGGGGGTAAATTCAAACGCTTGTATCAAAAGCAATGATTGTCCGGCAACACGCGCACCTATAAAGGCTCGCCGCGATTGTGAGGGGCCGGTAGGCGCATTAGATTAGTCAATAATCTCTGGCCTCCAGAATAAGCAGAAGGGATAAGCATGGCGCTTACAGACCAATCCACCCGTACTCGCCCCGGCGAGGAGCTCGATGCCAACCTGATCGATCCGTACCTCAAGGCGCATATTCCCGGCCTCAGCGGCACACCGCAAATCAGCCAGTTCCCGGGCGGTGCCTCGAACCTCACCTACTTGCTGGAGTACCCGGACCAGGAATTCGTCCTGCGCCGCCCGCCGTTTGGCCACAAGGCCAAGTCCGCCCATGACATGGGCCGCGAGTTCCGCATTCTCAATCAGCTCAGGGACGGTTTCCCCTACTGCCCCAAGGCCTATGTGCACTGCACCGACGAGTCGGTGATCGGCGCCGAGTTCTATGTCATGGAACGAGTCAAGGGCATCATCCTGCGCTCCGACCTGCCGGCGGAACTGGGCCTGGATGCCGGCAGGACCCAAGCCCTGTGCAAGAGTTTCATCGACCGCTTCGTCGAACTGCATCGGGTCGACTACAACGCCTGCGGCCTGGGCGACCTGGGCAAGCCTGAAGGCTATGTGCAGCGTCAGATCAAGGGCTGGAGCGAGCGCTACGAGAAAGCCCTGACCCCCGATGCGCCGCACTGGGAAACCGTGAAGGCCTGGCTCAACGACAAGATGCCCGCCGATCACCCAACCTCAAGCATCGTGCATAACGACTACCGCTTCGACAACGTCATCCTCGATCCCCACAACCCGATGCAGATCATCGGCGTGCTGGACTGGGAACTGACCACCCTGGGCGATCCGCTGATGGACCTGGGCAACACCCTGGCCTACTGGATCGAGGCCGCCGACCCGGCGCCAGTGCAACTGATGCGGCGCCAGCCGAGCAACGCCCCGGGCATGCTGACTCGCCAGGAATTCGTCGATTACTACGCCGAACGCTCGGGAATCGAAATCGGCAATTTCGACTTCTACTACACCTACGGCCTGTTCCGCCTGGCCGGCATCGTGCAGCAAATCTACTACCGCTTCTACCACGGCCAGACCCAGGACAAACGCTTCGCGCAGTTCATTCACATGAACAAACTGCTGGAGCAGATGAGCCTGCAGGTCATCGAAAAATCCAGCCTCTGACCGCGCCCTCGGCGCCCGACAGCCCAGCAAGGAAAAACCATGTCCAAGACTCAGTTGTTCGACCTCGACGGCAAGATCGCATTCGTCTCCGGCGCCAGCCGCGGTATCGGTGAAGCCATTGCCAAGCTCCTGGCCCAGCAAGGGGCCCACGTGATCGTGTCGAGCCGCAAGCTCGAAGGCTGCCAGCACGTGGCCGACGCCATCATCGCCGCCGGCGGCAAGGCCACGGCGATTGCCTGCCACATCGGCGAAATGGAGCAGATCAGCCAGGTCTTCGCCGGGATTCGCGAGCAGTTCGGCCGCCTCGACATCCTGGTCAACAACGCCGCCACCAACCCGCAATTCTGCAACGTCCTGGACACTGACCTGGGGGCCTTCCAGAAGACCGTCGACGTCAATATCCGCGGCTATTTCTTCATGTCGGTGGAAGCCGGCAAGCTGATGCGCGACAACGGCGGCGGTAGCATCATCAACGTCGCCTCGATCAATGGCATCTCGCCGGGGATCTTCCAGGGTATCTACTCGGTGACCAAGGCGGCGGTGATCAACATGACCAAGGTCTTCGCCAAGGAATGCGCACAGTTCGGCATCCGCTGTAACGCCTTGCTGCCGGGCCTGACCGACACCAAGTTTGCCTCGGCCCTGGTGAAGAACGACGCCATCCTCAAGACCGCCCTGGCGCAGATCCCCCTCAAGCGCGTGGCCGACCCGAGCGAAATGGCCGGCGCGGTGCTCTACCTGGCCAGCGACGCCTCCAGCTACACCACGGGCATTTCGCTGAACGTGGATGGCGGCTTCCTCTCCTGAGGCCCGCTTGCACCACCGAAAAGGCAGCCTCCGGGCTGCCTTTTTCATTTCCCTTGGCAGCGGGCTTGCCAGCGAACAGGACCTTGAACCCAGCGCAAGCCACAGGGGCCCTGTCGCCGGCAAGCCGGCTCCTACAGCGCCAGTCGAAATTTTAATTCCAGCAATTGCAATTAGAGAATTTTTATTCCATAACTAGCCCTTCCTAAAACAATAATTCTGCAGGTGCGGCTATGGATGAACTTGGCATTGGCTTGATCGGTACCGGCTTCATGGGCCGGGCCCACGCCCTGGCGTTTCGCAGTGTCAGCGCAGTGTTCGAACTGCCGGTGCGCCTGCACCTGGCGGCCCTGGCCGATGCCGATGCGCAGCGCGCCGAGCACTGTGCCGGGGCCTGGGGCTTCGCCCGGGCCCATAGCGACTGGCAAGGCTTGATCGCCGATCCCCGGGTCAATCTGGTGGCCATCACCACCCCCAACCATCTGCACTTCCCCATGGCCATGGCGGCCCTGGCGGCGGGCAAGGCGGTGTACTGTGAAAAACCCCTGGCCATCAGCGTCGAAGAGGCCCGGCAGATGCACCACGCCGCCCAAGCTGCCGGGCTGGTGACCCGGGTCGGTTACAACTATCAGCACAACCCGATGATCGCCCTGGCCCGGCAGTTGATCGGCCAGGGCGAGCTGGGGCAGTTGGTGAGTTTCCAGGGCGAGTTCAGCGAGGACTTCATGGCCGACCCGGATTCACCCTGGTCCTGGCGTTGCGACCCGCAGCACGCCGGCGGCGCCCTGGCCGACCTGGGCAGCCACCTGCTGGCCATGGCGCGCTTTCTCATGGGGCCGGTGCAGGCGGTGTGCGCCGATGTGCAGACGGTGCATCTGCAACGACCGACCCACGCCGGCAGCCAGGAACGGCGCCATATTGCCGTGGACGATCAGGCCCACGCCTTGTTGCGTTTCGCCAATGGTGCGCGGGGCACGTTGAGCAGCAGCTGGATCAAGCATGGCTACAAAAACCACCTGAGCTTCGAGATCAGCGGCACCCTGGGCACCCTCGCCTTCGACCAGGAACGGCTCAACGAACTGCGCCTGTACCGGGTCGGGCAGAGAGGCTTCCAGCACCTGCTGGCCGGACCGGACCTGCCCGGCTACGCCGCCTTCAGCCCGGCCCCCGGGCATCAACTGGGCTACAACGAACTCAAGACCCTGGAAGTGCATGAACTGATCATGGCCCTGTGCGGCCAGGGTCGGGACGGCACGGATTTCGCCGAGGCCTGGGAAATAGAGCGCCTGGCCGCAGCGATCCGCGCTGCCGCCCAGGAACAGCGCTGGGTCACCCTCCTGTAGCCGCTGCTGAGCCCGCGAAGCTGCGCAAAGGTCCGCAGGACCTTGCCTGACGATCGCCTGCCGAACCCGCAGCAACCTCAAGAACGCCGCGGCCCTAGCGGGCCGTTCGCAGCCTGCGGCAGCGGCTACAAGGGCAATGCCGCCAGGCGCGCGGCGAGGGCCTTGGCCTGCAGGGCGACGTCGGTGACGGCGGTGCTTTCCCACCACAGGCCGCGCAACGGCGGGCCCATGGCGAACAGGCGCTCGGATGCCTGGCCACGGGCGTTGTGCACGGCACCCTCTGCCGTGGCGCTGATGCCCAGGGCCAACGGCCCGGGGATGACCAGACCACGGGCCAGCAGTTGCTGCGGTAAAGGCCGGGCGACCCGGCGCCAGTCGTATTCAATGCCGCTGGAGTTGATCAGTGCGTCCCCCTCCAGGCGCTCGCTGTGCTCGGTGCCGCGATAACGCAGGCGGATCGTCAGGCGACCCTCCACCGAAGGTTCCAGTCCCTGGTAGGCCGCGGCATGAATGCGCAAGCGGCCCTCGGCGTGCAGGCGCGCCACCCGCTCGGCGCTCAAGGGCGGCGAGCGATGGTGGTGGCTCTCCCACCAGGGCCGCACATGCCGCACGAATTGGCGCTTCTGCGCCTCGCTGGCTTGGCTCCACAACCGGCCGATATGCACCCGCACCGTGTCCAGCGGCGCTTGCCAGTCGATGCCTTGAGCCTGGGCCTCGCGGCACTGGCGCCGCACCTCCCGCAGCAGTTGTCGCGGGCTGCGCAGCTTGAGGTCGGCGGCGAGAAAGTCCACCCAGGCCGGCGGCTGGCGGCGCACATGGGGCAGCAGGCCGTGCCGGGAAAACACCTTGATCGGCCCGCGATGCCCGGCCTGCTCCAGGGACACCACGGCGTCCACCATGGTCAGCCCGGAGCCGATGATCAGCACCGTCGCCTGCGGGTCGAGGCGGGCCATGGCAGCCACGTCCCAAGGGTCCAGGGCTGCGGCATTGAGGCCGCTGGACCGGGTTTGCGGTGTGCGCGCCGCCGGGAACATGCCGGTGGCCAGTACCGCCACACCACCGCGCAGCTGGCGGCCGTCCGCCAGCGTCAGGCAGACACCGTCACTGTCGGTTTCCAGGTCCACCGCTTCGCCGCGCACATGGCTCAGGCTGGAGCCCTGTTCCAGGCCCAGCTGCAGCGCCTCGGCCAGGCGTTGCTGCACATAGACGCCAAACAGCCCCCGAGGTGGAAACAGCTCGCTGACCGGCACCGACTGGCGGCCCGATTCGGGCCAGCCACCGCCGGCAATATGCTGGGTCAGCCAGTGGGTCAGGTCATCGGCATTGTCCGGATCGACGCTCATCCGTGCCGCGTTGCCGTTCAGGGTGTGCCCCGGCTCGACAGCGCTGTAGGCCTCGCCGCGACCCAGCTCGCTGCGGGGCTCGATCACTAGCATCCGCCGCCGCCCCGGCAGGCGCAGCAACTGCGCTGCCAGCAAGGCGCCACTGAGGCCGCCGCCGACAATCAGAATTTCAGCATCACGGGTGGCTGGGGTTGCCTGTCCGCAGTGGTTTTGGCTCATGGAATACTCACGCTCAGTGTTTGCCCAGGTAGAAGTCCTGCAGATCGCCCCGGGCCAGCAGTTGCTCGGCGGTGCCGGACAGGGCCACTCGGCCGGTGTCCAGCAGGCAGGCATGGGGAGCGTATTTGAGCGCCAGGTTAATGCTTTGCTCGGCGATCAGAAAGCTCACTACCGCCTCGCGATTAAGCTGGGCAACGATCTGAAAAATCTCCTGGACGATGATAGGCGCCAAGCCCATGGAAGGTTCATCCAGCAGTACCAAAGTAGGATGGGCGCGGTTGGCGTCATGCGCTGTTCCGTTTGAATTCGGCGACCCAGGCCGCAGTTGTAGGTTGAGTTGTGGCCTGGGGCGGCTGCCAGATGAACTTCAGGCGCCCCCCGCAGCCGGGGCAGCGAACGACAGCAGTGACGGGGGCCAGCCCGGGGCCAATCGGGGCAGTGATTGCAGGTCTGTTCGCTGGCAAGCCAGCCCCTACATGCAGGTCGGCGGCGTCTGTGCAGAAGCCGGCTTGCCGGCGAAGGCGCCGGCAAATCGGGCGCAGGTCTTGCGGGCCTCTTTGCCGGCAAGCCAGCTCCTACGAGAGGCGCGGGGTCAGGCGCTGGCGCGTTGCGGCTGAAGCCGGGTTGCGAGGTCGCGCCAGGCGCTGCCGGGGTGGTTCACCGGCAGCCGCGGGCCGGCGCCAAAGAGCTTCTCTCGCAGGGTGCCCGGTGCGTATTCGGTCTTGTAGACCCCGCGTTTCTGCAACTCGGGCACCAGCAACTCCACGGCATCGATAAAGGTTTCATGAGTCAGGGCGTAGGCCAGGTTGAAGCCGTCGACATCGGTCTCTTCCACCCACTCCTGGAGCAGGTCGGCCACGGTTTCCGGGCTGCCGACGAACAGTGGGCCAAAGCCGCCGATGCCGACCCAGTCCGCCAGCTCGTGGGGCGTCCAGACCTTGTTCGGGTCTGCGGTGGAGAAGGCTTCCACCGCAGACTGGATGGCGTTGGTGTGCACGTGTTTGAGGGGCTCGTCGGGCTTGAAGCGGCTGAAGTCGATGCCGGTCCAGCCGGAAATCAGCGCCATGGCGCCTTCGTAGCTGACCCAGGACTTCTATTCCTCGAACTTGGCCTTGGCCAGGGCATCGGTCTCGCCGAGGATCACCGTCTGCAGGTTGAAGATCAGGATCTTCGACGGGTCGCGCCCGGCTTCGGCCGCGCGGCGGCGGATGTCGGCCACGGTCTTTTTCAGCAGCACCTTGGACGGCGCGGCAACGAACACGCATTCGGCCTGTTCGGCGGCGAACTGCTTGCCGCGGCTGGACGCCCCGGCCTGGTACAGCACCGGAGTGCGTTGCGGTGACGGCTCGCACAGGTGAATCCCCGGCACCTGGAAGTGTTTGCCTGCGTGGCGGATCTCGTGGATCTTGCTTGGGTCGCTGAAGATCCGCCGCTCACGGTCACGCAGCACCGCACCCTCCTCCCAACTGCCTTCCCAGAGCTTGTAGCAGACCTCCAGGTATTCCTCGGCGTAGTCGTAGCGCGCATCGTGTTCGGTCTGGGCCTGCTGACCGATGTTCTTCGCCCCGCTCTCCAGGTAGGAGGTGACGATGTTCCAGCCGGCACGGCCCTTCGTCAGGTGATCCAGGGTCGAAAGGCGCCGGGCAAAGGGGTACGGATGCTCGAACGACAGCGAGGCGGTGAGGCCGAAGCCCAGATGCTCGGTGACCAGGGCCATGGGCGGAATCAATTGCAGCGGGTCGTTCACCGGCACCTGGGCCGCCTGGCGGATCGCCGCCTCGCCATTGCCGTTGTAGACGTCGTAGATGCCCAGCACATCGGCAATGAACAGCCCGTCGAACTTGCCCTTCTCAAGGATGCGCGCCAGATCGGTCCAGTACTCCAGGTCCTTGTACTGCCAGGAACGGTCCCGAGGATGGGCCCAGAGCCCCGGTGACTGGTGACCGACACAGTTCATGTCGAAGGCATTGAGGCGGATTTCACGGGACATCACACAGCACTCCTGAAACCTTGGGGCAGCACGCCATTGAGGCGGTAGTTGCCGATCAGTTGATACTTCCAGCGCAGCGGGTCTTGCAGGGCCTGTGGCTGCGGGGTGCGCTGGCCGGTGAGTTCGAATTCGGCGTTGCCGGCCGCCGCCAGGGCTTCGGCGGCGGCAATCGCCGCCTCGGCCAGGGCGATGGCGATCTCGGCCGGGTCCTTGCCCTCTTGCAGCCGGTACTGGGCCCGCTCCTGCAGGGCGGCGGCCACCTCGATGCGGATCTGCAGATCGCCAAAGCGGCTGATCACATACGGGTCGTCGCTGGCCTTGCTCAGGCCGCTGCCGGACCAGGGCCGGGCCTGGTCGCGAACGAACTCCAGGGTCCGCTGCAACAGGTCGCGGGCCCTTTGCAGTTGCTCGCCGATCGCGGCCAGGGCGGCCTGGGGGCTGTCGGGTTGGGTCAATGCGTTCATGGCGGTGTCCTTTCAGTTCCAGGCGTGACGGGGTGGCTTGACGCCGTTGAGCAGGAAGTTGCCGATCAGGTGGTATTTCCAGCGGGCCGGGTCGTGCAGGGTGTGGGTGCGAGCGTTGCGCCAGTGGCGGTCGAGGTTGTACTTGGCCGACACCGAGCGGGTGCCGGCCAGCTCGAACAGCTTGCTGGCGGCGAGCAAGGCGCTTTCCGCCGACAGCACTTTGGCCTGGGCCACCACCAGCGAGGCCTGGGCGACGCTGTCTTCGCTGGGGCTGGCCAGGGCCTGATCAACCGCCTCGGCGGCCTTGACCAGGATCGCCTCGGTGCCGTGCACCCGCCATTCCAGGTCACCGATGGCGGCCTGGGTAAAAGGGTCCTGCCAGCCGTGATCCAGGCCACTGTCGATCCACGGCCGGGACTGCCGGGCGTAATGCTTGGCGTCTTCCAGGGCGGCGACGGCGATGCCGGTGTCCACAGCGGCCTGGATGATCTGCGAGATCGGGCCGTCGGCGGTGGGTTGGTCGAAGGCCCGGTGGGCCGGGATCACCGCGCTGCGCGGCACTTGCACGGCCTTGAGGCTGACCCCGCCACTGGCGGTGGTGCGTTGGCCGAAGCCGTCCCAGCTGTCGATCACCGTGAGGCCGGGGTTGTCGCGCTCGATAAAGGCGATGTGCGCCTGATTGTGCTCATCCACCGCCACCGTCGGCACGATGTGGGCAAACAAGGCGCCGGTGCAGTAGAACTTCTCGCCGTCGACCTGCGCCTGCTCGCCGGTAAAGCGGATCTGGGTTTCAAAGGCACCGACGTGCTTGCTGCCGGCCTCGGAAAACGCGTTGCCAAAGCAGTAGCCCTGCAACACCTTGGCGAAGTAGTGCTGCTTCTGCTCTTCGCTGGCGGTCTGCAACAGAATGTCCACCACGCCGAGGTGGTTCTGTGGCAACTGGCCCAGGGAGGGATCGGCGGCGGAGATGAGCTTGATCACCTCGGCCAGGGTCACGTAGGACACCCCGGCGCCGCCGTAAGCCTGGGGAACGGTGATGCCCCACAGGCCGCTGGCAGAGAACTCGTCGAGTTCCGCCACCGGCAGGCGCCGTTCGCGGTCGCGTACCGCGGCCTCCACGGCAAAGCGCTGGGCCAGGGCCTGGGCCACGCTGATGGCCTCGGCATCGCTGCGGATGAGGTGGGCACTGGGTGAGGGTTGGGCTGGGGCTGTCATGGGCCGACTCCACGTCCTGAAGATCAAGATAAACACCGCTCGGGTGCTCGCTATCAGGACAATTGCAGGAGTCGTGCCTAAATATAAAATCCTTTTATTTCAACAGCTTGAAGATTACTTCGGAGAAAAGGCATCAACTGAAAACAGGCAGAATGTTCAACCGCTGTTGACTGGCCAACAGTGGCCGGCACGCCTGGGCAATCAGTACACCACGTTGCGCACGAAGCGCGTGGCCTGGGCGCCGTCATTGCGATAGCCGTGAGGCACATGACTGGCGAACATGAAGAAGTCGCCGCTTTCCAGGCGCCGCTCGGCGTCGCCGAAGAACAGCGTCAGGCAGCCCTCGACGACATAGATCTGCTCGCTCCAGCCGACGGTGTCGCACTCCGAGTGATA
Source organism: Pseudomonas sp. BLCC-B112 (assembly GCF_028550695.1). NCBI lineage: Bacteria > Pseudomonadati > Pseudomonadota > Gammaproteobacteria > Pseudomonadales > Pseudomonadaceae > Pseudomonas > Pseudomonas sp. BLCC-B112. Next base: position 57,163 of record NZ_JAQQGK010000014.1, on the reverse strand, counting down.
GACCTCGCCAGGCTCGAGCTGCCACTCCCAGAGTTCCACTTCACGGCTGGCCTCGGCCTTGGCCAGGAGCAGCGCCTTGCTCCCGGGGATGACGCCGGCCCAGGCCAGCTCGTTGATACGGCTCGGGTCTCGGGCATCCGGGGCCTGGATCAGGTCGCTGAAAGCCACGTTCAAGGCCTCGGCCACTCGGTCCAGGGTGCCGAGGCTGACGTTCTTCTCCCCGGCCTCGATGGCCACCAGCATCCGCCGACTGACGTCGGATTTTTCCGCCAGGGCGCTCTGGCTCAAGCCTGCGGCATGGCGCAGGCGTCGCACGTTGAGGCTGACATGTTGCAGGACCGAAGCCCGTTGGACGTTATCTTTGTGCACTATATTGCTCGCTCTCCGGGCCTGCGCAGTATACTGCCCAGCTTCCGGCGCATTGTGCGTCCCCCCTCAGGTAGCACGCAAGGCCATGACTTCAACGCCCTCCCGCGCAATGCGCTTCCCACTCAGCAGGGCCGAAGCGGTGCTGGTGCTGATCACCATGATCTGGGGCGGCACCTTCCTGCTGGTGCAGAAGGCCATGAGCGTCAGCGGTCCGATGTTCTTCGTCGGCCTGCGCTTTGCCGCGGCGGCGTGCATCGTCGCCCTGTTTTCACTGCGCCACCTGCGCGGGCTGACCCTGTTCGAGCTGCGTGCCGGGACCTTTATCGGCACCGCCATCATGCTCGGCTACGGCTTGCAGACGGTGGGCCTGCAAAGCATTCCCAGCAGCCAATCGGCGTTTATCACGGCCCTCTATGTACCTTTCGTTCCCCTGCTGCAATGGCTGTTCATGGGCAAGCGTCCGGGACTGCTGCCAAGCATCGGCATCATGCTGGCGTTTACCGGGTTGATGCTGCTGTCCGGCCCCAATGGCGCCTCGCTGGATTTCAGCCCCGGGGAGATCGCCACCCTGATCAGCACAGTGGCCATTGCCGCCGAAATCATTCTGATCAGCAGCTTCGCCGGGCAGGTGGATGTGCGCCGGGTCACGGTGGTGCAACTGGCGGTCACCTCACTGCTGGCCTTTGCCATGGTGCTACCGACCGGGGAAGCGTTGCCGGGGTTTTCCTGGCTGCTGCTGGCCAGTGCCCTGGGCCTGGGGGCAGCCAGTGCGGCGATCCAGGTGGCGATGAACTGGGCGCAGAAAAGCGTCTCGCCGACCCGCGCCACCCTGATCTATGCCGGTGAGCCGGTGTGGGCCGGGATTGTCGGGCGGATCGCCGGGGAACGCCTGCCCGCACTGGCGCTGCTGGGGGGAGCCCTGATCGTGCTGGCGGTGATCATCAGCGAATGGAAACCCAAGGGCCGGGCCGCGGATGCTGATCAAGCGCCATTGACCGGGCAGGCAGCGGACGGCCTGTAGGAGCCGGCTTGCCGGCGAAGGCGGTCTGACGGGCCTCTTCGCTGGCAAGCCAGCGCCTAGAGCGCGGGGTCGCCGGGGGCGTAGAGCCAGGTAGGGACGGTCAACGCCCCCTTGTGCTTGGGCTCCAGCAGCACCCGGTCACCCTCGGGCTCGCCGTGATAGTAGAAATAGGCGTGGTAGAGCACATGCCCCTCGGCAAAGGCGCGGTCGAAGTAGAGCACCGTGCCCGCTGGCAGCTGGTAGGTCCGATCATCCCCCATCGGGCCTTCGATGATCAGCGCCTGGCGGGTCTTGAGCATGTCGGGTCGGTCGAAATAATGCTCCACACCCACCCCCAACCCGGCGCCGAAGGCAGTGAACAGCAAGGCGAAACAGCCCCGTCGAAACAGCCGGCCCATGGCCGATCCTTTAATCATGTGCACCCTTGTCGATCCTTGTGGCGATTTGACCTGGGCAGGACCTTGGCCCTGCAGCGCCCGGTGAACGGGCGCATCAGGCATTTGTCTCCTACCTTTGAAAGCGTATGTAACATTTCTTTGGGGGGCCGGGCCGCGCATGGCGGTTGGTGATCCAGGGCCTGGCACGTATTATGCGTCATACTTTTCCGCAGATTAGAAGCCTATGTCCCTGATAGTTCTACTGCTTCTGCCATTCATAGGCAGCTGTCTGGCGGCCGTGCTGCCGCACAACGCACGTAACACCGAATCCCTGCTGGCCGGCCTGGTGGCACTCATTGGCACCGTCCAGGTGGCTTTGCTGTACCCGCAGATCGCCGATGGCGGGATTATCCGCGAGGAATATACCTGGCTGCCGAGCCTGGGCCTGAACTTCGTGCTGCGCCTGGACGGCTTCGCCTGGCTGTTCTCATTGCTGGTGCTGGGTATCGGCAGTCTGGTGGCGCTCTACGCGCGTTACTACATGTCGCCGCAAGACCCGGTGCCGCGCTTCTTCGCCTTCTTCCTGGCGTTCATGGGGGTCATGCTGGGCCTGGTGATTTCCGGCAACCTGATCCAGATGGTGTTCTTCTGGGAGCTCACCAGCCTCTTCTCCTTCTTGCTGATCGGCTATTGGCATCACCGCTCCGACGCCCGCCGTGGCGCCTACATGGCGCTGATGGTCACCGGCGCCGGGGGCTTGTGCCTGCTGGCGGGGGTCATGCTGCTCGGCCATGTGGTCGGCAGCTACGACCTGGATCAGGTGCTAGCTGCCGGAGACAAGATCCGCGCCCATGCGCTCTACCCGATCCTGTTGCCATTGATCCTGCTGGGCGCCCTGAGCAAGAGCGCGCAGTTCCCCTTCCACTTCTGGCTCCCCCACGCCATGGCCGCGCCGACGCCGGTCTCGGCCTACCTGCACTCGGCGACCATGGTCAAGGCCGGGGTGTTTCTCCTGGCCCGCCTGTGGCCGTCGCTGTCCGGTACGCAAGAATGGTTCTACATCGTCAGCGGCGCCGGGGCCTGCACCCTGGTGCTGGGCGCTTACTGCGCGATGTTCCAGAACGACCTCAAGGGCCTGCTGGCCTACTCCACTATCAGCCACCTGGGCCTGATCACCCTGCTGCTGGGCCTGAATAGCCCCCTGGCGGCGGTGGCGGCGGTGTTCCACATTCTCAACCACGCCACCTTCAAGGCGTCGCTGTTCATGGCCGCCGGGATCATCGACCACGAGAGCGGCAGCCGCGACATCCGCAAGCTCAATGGCCTGATCAAGCTGATGCCCTACACCGCGACCCTGGCCATGGTCGCCAGTGCCTCGATGGCCGGGGTGCCGCTGCTCAACGGCTTCCTGTCCAAGGAAATGTTCTTCGCCGAGACGGTGTTCATCAATTCCAGCGCCTGGGTGGAAATCGCCCTGCCGGTGATCGCCACCATCGCCGGGACCTTCAGCGTTGCCTACGCCCTGCGCTTTACCGTGGATGTGTTCCTCGGCGAACCGGCCACCGACCTGCCACACACGCCCCACGAGCCGCCACGCTGGATGCGTGCCCCGGTTGAACTGCTGGTGTTCACCTGCCTGCTGGTGGGGATCTTCCCGGCGCAGATCATTGGTCCACTGCTGGCCGCCGCCGCACGGCCGGTGGTGGGCGGCACCCTGCCCGAATACAGCCTGGCCATCTGGCACGGCCTCAATGCGCCGATGATCATGAGCCTGATCGCCATGTCCTGCGGCATCGTGCTTTACCTGTTGCTGCACAAACCGCTGGTGGCGGGGCGTTTCGCCTACCCGCCGGGAGTGGGCCGACTCAACGGCAAGCTGCTGTTCGAGCGCAGCCTGGTGGGCATGACCCGCCTGGCCCGGCGCCTGGAGCGGCGGCTGAGCACCAAGCGCCTGCAGACCCAGCTGTTTCTGCTGATTCTGGCGGCGGTGATCACCGGCCTGATTCCCATGCTCTACAGCCAGCTGACCTGGGGCGACCGGCCGAAGATCCCCGGCTCCATCGTCTTCGTGACCTTCTGGCTGCTGGCCATCGCCTGCGCCCTGGGCGCCGCCTGGCAGGCCAAGTACCACCGGCTGGCGGCCCTGACCATGGTCAGCGTCTGCGGGCTGATGACCTGCGTGACCTTCGTCTGGTTCTCGGCGCCGGACCTGGCCCTGACCCAGCTGGTGGTGGAGGTGGTGACCACGGTGCTGATCCTCCTCGGCCTGCGCTGGCTGCCACGGCGGATCGAGGATGTCTCGCCGCTGCCCAGCAGCGTGCCCAAGGCGCGCATCCGCCGCCTGCGCGACCTGAGCCTGTCGATCGCCGTCGGCCTGGGCATGGCCGTGCTGTCCTACGCCATGCTGACCCGCCCCACTCCCAACGATATTTCCTCGTTCTACCTCAGCCGTGCCTTGCCTGAAGGCGGCGGCACCAACGTGGTCAACGTGACCCTGGTGGACTTCCGCAGCTTCGACACCCTGGGCGAAATCACCGTGCTGGCAGCCGTGGCCCTGACCGTGTTCGCCCTGCTGCGACGCTTCCGCCCGCCCAAGGAAAGCATGCAATTGCCGGCGCAACAGCGCCTGCTGGCCCCGGACGTGGTCACCGACCTGGTCAACCCGCGCCAGGCCAGCGACACCGCCCTGGGCTTCATGATGGTGCCAGCGGTGCTGGTGCGCCTGCTGTTGCCGATTGCCCTGGTGGTGTCCTTCTACCTGTTCATGCGCGGGCACAACCTGCCGGGCGGCGGTTTCGTCGCCGGGCTGGTGATGTCGGTGGCCTTCATCCTCCAGTACATGGTGGCCGGCACCCAGTGGGTCGAGGCCCAGATGAGCCTGCGGCCGCTGCGCTGGATGGGCACCGGCTTGCTGTTCGCCCTGGCCACCGGCCTCGGCGCCCTGGCCTGGGGCTACCCGTTCCTCACCACCCACACGGTGCATGTGGACCTGCCGCTGTTCGGTGATATCCATATCGCCAGCGCCCTGTTCTTCGACATCGGCGTGTACGCGGTGGTGCTGGGCGCGACCCTGCTGATCCTCACCGCCCTGGCGCACCAGTCGGTGCGGGCCCATAAGCCGGCCAGCCAGTCCAAATCCCTGATCAAGAGCGGAGCCGCCTGATGGAAGAAGTCATCGCAATCGCCATTGGGGTCCTCGCCGCTTCCGGAGTCTGGCTGGTCCTGCGCCCGCGGACCTTCCAGGTGGTGATGGGCCTGTGCCTGCTGTCCTACGCGGTCAACCTGTTCATCTTCAGCATGGGCAGCCTGTTCATCGGCAAGGAACCCATCGTCAAGGACGGCGTGCCCCAGGACCTGCTGCACTACACCGACCCGTTGCCCCAGGCCCTGGTGCTCACCGCCATCGTCATCAGCTTCGCCATGACCGCGCTGTTTCTGGTGGTGCTCCTGGCGTCCCGGGGCCTGACCGGCACTGACCACGTCGACGGCCGGGAGCCCAAGGAATGAGTTCGTTGTCCCACCTGATCGTCGCCCCCATCCTCCTGCCGCTGCTGACGGCGGCCATCATGTTGCTGCTGGGGGAGAAACACCGCCCGCTCAAGGCGCGGATCAACCTGTTCTCCAGCCTGCTGGGGCTGGCCCTGGCGGCGTACCTGCTGTACTGGACCCAGGTCCAGGGCGCCACCGGCTCCTTCGGCGTGTACCTGCCGAGCAACTGGCAGGTGCCCTTCGGCATCGTGCTGGTGGTGGATCGCCTGTCGGCACTGATGATGGTGCTCACCGGGATCATCGGGGTCAGCGCGCTGCTGTTCGCCATGGCCCGCTGGGACGGCGCCGGGGCCAGCTTCCATGCGCTGTTCCAGATCCAGCTGATGGGCCTCTACGGCGCCTTCCTCACCGCAGACCTGTTCAACCTGTTCGTGTTCTTCGAGGTGCTGCTGGCGGCCTCCTACGGCCTGATGCTGCACGGCTCTGGACGGGCGCGGGTGTCGTCGGGGCTGCACTACATCACCATCAACCTGCTGGCTTCGTCGCTGTTCCTGATCGGCACGGCAATGATCTACGGGGTCACCGGGACCCTGAACATGGCCGACCTGGCGATGAAGATCCCCCTGGTGCCGGAAGCCGATCGCGGCCTGCTGCATGCCGGCACGGCGATCCTGGCCATCGCCTTCCTGGCCAAGGCCGGGATGTGGCCACTGAACTTCTGGCTGGTGCCGGCCTATTCCTCGGCCAGCGCCCCGGTGGCGGCGCTGTTCGCGATCATGACCAAGGTCGGGATCTACACCGTGCTGCGCCTGTGGACCCTGCTGTTCTCCGGGCAGGCCGGGGCCTCGGCCTACTTCGGCAACCAGTGGCTGATCTACGGCGGCCTGGCGACGATTTTCTGCGCCGCCCTGGCGATTCTTCCGGCCCAGCGCCTGGAGCGCATGGCCAGCCTGAGCATCCTGGTGTCGGCGGGCATCCTGATCGCGGTGATCGGCTTCGCCCAGCCGGCGCTCACCGGCGCGGCGCTGTTCTACCTGTTCAGCTCGACCCTGGCGCTGTGCGCGCTGTTCCTGCTGGCGGAGTTGATCGAGCGCTCGCGCTCGGCGGTGGAAGTGCCCCTGGAAGACGAAGGCGAAATCCTTCCGCGGCCCATGGAAACCCTTCCCCCGCCCCGGGGCAGCAACCTCGACGACGAACAGCAAGTGGTGGTCGGCCAGGTGATTCCCTGGACCATGGCCTTTCTCGGCCTGAGCTTCATTGCCTGCGCCCTGCTGATCATCGGCATGCCGCCGCTGTCGGGCTTTATCGGCAAGCTCAACCTGATCGCCGCCCTGCTCAACCCGACGGGCCTGGGAACCAGCAGCGACACGCCGATCCCGCTGGCGGGCTGGATTTTCCTGGTGCTGCTGATCCTCTCCGGCCTGGCCTCGCTGATCGCCTTTGCGCGCCTGGGCATCCAGCGTTTCTGGAGCCCGGAGGAGCGACCTTCACCGGTGTTGCGGCGTCTGGAATGCGTGCCGATCGTGGCGTTGCTGGGGCTCTGCGTGCTGCTCAGTTTCAAGGCCGAGCCGCTGCTGCGCTTCACCCAGTCCACCGCCGACAGCCTCAATCATCCGGAGCACTATGTGATGGCGGTACTGGGCACCCGCACCGTGCTCAGCCCTGAGTCCAAGGCCACCCAGGCGACGGAGGTGCAACCATGAAGCGTCTGTTCCCTGCCCCCTTCCTGTCCCTGGCGCTGTGGCTGCTGTGGCTGGTGCTGAACCTGTCCATCAGCCCCGGCAATCTGCTGCTGGGGGCCATCCTGGGCTTTCTCGCACCGCTGCTGATGCGCCCGCTGCGGCCGCTGCCGATCCGCATCCGCCGCCCCGGCACCATCCTGCGGCTGTTGCTGCGGGTAGGCTGCGATGTGCTGGTCTCCAACCTGATCGTGGCCTGGGGCGTGCTCAACAACGGGCGCCGGCCGGTGCGCTCGGCCTTCGTCAAGATCCCCCTGGACCTGCGCGACGCCAATGGCCTGGCGGCGCTGTCCACCATCACCACGGTGGTGCCGGGCACGGTCTGGTCCGAGCTGTCCCTGGACCGCAGCATCCTCTTGCTGCACGTCTTCGATCTGCAGGACGAAGGGCAATTCATCCAGCACTTCAAGGCGACCTACGAGCGCCCGCTGATGGAGATTTTCGAATGAGCGTGCTGTTGACCAACGCGATCCTGCTGAGCCTGTTCCTGTTTTCCCTGGCCATGGTCCTGACCCTGGTGCGCCTGTTCAAGGGCCCCTCGGCCCAGGACCGGGTCCTGGCCCTGGACTACCTGTACATCCTGGCGATGCTGATGATGCTGGTGCTGGGCATCCGCTACGCCAGTGACACCTACTTCGAGGCGGCGCTGCTGATTGCCCTGTTCGGCTTTGTCGGCTCCTTCGCCCTGGCCAAATTCCTTCTGCGCGGCGAGGTGATCGAATGAACAGCCTGGAACAACTGCCCCTCTGGGTGGAGGTCCTGGTGGCCGTGCTGCTGGTGATCAGCAGCGTCTTCGCCTTGATCGGTGCCTTGGGCATCCTGCGCATGAAGAGCTACTTCCAGCGCATGCACCCGCCGGCCCTGGCCTCAACCATGGGCTCCTGGACCGTGGCCCTGGCCTCGATCCTGTATTTTTCAGCGCTCAAGTCCGGGCCGGTGCTGCATGCCTGGCTGATTCCGATCCTGCTGTCGATCACGGTGCCGGTCACCACCCTGCTGCTGGCCCGCGCGGCGTTGTTCCGCAAGCGCATGGCCGGTGACGATGTGCCGGCAGAGGTCAGCAGCAAACGCAACGAAAGCGGCAACTGAGCACACCACCCCATGCAGGAGCCGGCTTGCCGGCCAAGAGGCCTTTGAGCCTTGCAGCGAATCGGCTGGCGCCTTCGCTGGCAAGCCAGCTCCTACACCAGCCAGCGCCCACAGTGGGCGGGCTTGCCCTTCAGGCCCAGGCCAGCACCAGCAATCCGGCACCCAGTACCACGCACAGCGGGGAATAGAACAGGGTGTCGAGACGGGCGAACTTCGAGTCGCGCACTTGCTTGAAGAAGCCAACCAGCTCGGAATCGCCAATAGCCCGGGCGAACATCAGCAAGGCAATGGCGCTGATCACCCATTGCAGGGACGGATGGGTCACGGTCGGAAGGTAGAGCCCAACCCGCAGGCAAACCAGCATCGCCACCAGCAACAGCCCCACCGCCACCAGCAAGGTGGCCAGGGCCGGAGGGTGAAAGGCCGGTTGGCTCTGCCCGGGAACCGGTCCCGGCACTTGGGGGATCACCGCGTCGCTGCCGCGCTTGCCACCGGCGGCCCAGTACAGATGGATCAGGCTGATGAACAGAAAAGTGCCGGACATCCCCTGAGCGAGCAGAAGATTCATGTTCAGACGTCCTTGTAAAAAAGTCGTAAAGAGAATGGACCCGATTGCTGGTTTTTGTAAGTACGTTCGTCGCCTTCGATGATAAAGTGCCGCCCCATGAAATTGACCCGTTCCGATCGCTCGCTCGTTGCCTGGATGCTTTATTGCTGCGTCCTGTTCAACGTGTTTGCCTGCAGCATCGGCCACGGGCAGATGCTCGGCATGCAGCTCAACGGCATCGGCGGGCAGTTCTGCAGCATCGATCCCAACACCCAAGCCCCCCTGCAACAGCCGGCTGACCAGGACTCCCTGCCCACCCTGTCCAAGGCCTTCGGTTGCCCGCTGTGCTCCACCGGCGGCATGGGCCCGGCACTGAACTCCAGCGTCACCCTGGCGCTGTTGCCCCAACCCCAGGCGCCGCCGCTGGCGCGCCAGCTTCAGACCCACCTCCCGGCCCGTTTCACCTGGCCTGCCGCCCATCCTCGGGCACCGCCCTACGCCTGATTCTTGCTCGTGCTCGACCCGCCCACTGCGCTGCTGCGCGGCGCGCTTTCGTGGGCCTTTTCCTAGTCAAGAATTCAGGATGCATGCATGAAACACCTTCCTTTACTGGCGAGCCTGCTGGCCTGCCTGTCCGTCAACGCCTGGGGCAAATCCGGCCTGGAGCTGGCCCCTACCACCGTTAACGCCGAAGAGGCAGACGTTGAACTCGGCCTGTCCCTGGAGCAGTCCAGCGGCATGGCCTCGCGTTTGGGCCTGAGCCTGCGGGAAACCCCGGCCTCGGTGGCGATAGCCAGCCGCCAGGACATCGAGCGACGGGGTGCCCAGACCTTCCAGGACGCCGCCAACGCCCTGCCCGGGGTCAATGCCAGTGCACCACCGGGGTTCGGCGGCTTCATCTCCTACCGCGGCTTCACCAGCAGCCAGATCACCCAGATGTTCAACGGCATCAACGTCGCCACCGGCCTGGCACGGCCGGTGGACGCCTGGATCTATGACCGGGTGGAACTGGTGGGCGGCCCCTCGTCGCTGATCAATGGCGCCGGCTCCGTGGGCGGCTCGCTGAACTACGTGACCAAGCTGGCGGACCGCCGCGAACAGGCGGCCGAGGGCCTGCTCAGCTACGGCAGCTACGACACCACGCAAACCGCTTTCGGGGTCAATCACGCCCTGAGCCCGGCGGGTGCCGAGGTGCAGCACTACGCGCGCTTCGACGTCAGCCACAACACCAGCAACGGCTACATCGACCGCCAGGAGCGCGATGCCTGGAGCCTGGCGTTCTCGCTGCTCAGCGACTTGACCCCTGACCTGTCCCACACCCTGGCGGTGGAATACCAGGACGAGCACGAAGACAGCCCCTACTGGGGCACCCCGGTGCGCAACCCCAAGGCCGGCGAGCTGAAGATCGACAAGCACCACCGCTTCAACAACTACAACGTCGCCGACGGCCTGTATGAACAGCGCACAGTGTGGCTGCGCTCGATCATCGACTACCGGATCAACCCCAGCACCAGCCTGCGCAACACCCTCTATCACCTGGACAGCCAGCGCGACTACCGCAACCTGGAGACCTACCAGTACAGCCCCGACAACAGCCGGGTGAACCGCTCCACCGCCTATCTGGTGCGGCACCAGGGCCAGCAGGACGGCAACCAGTTCGAACTGCGCCATGATGATCAACTGTTCGGCCTCGACACCACCTGGTCCGGGGGTTTTGAGTACAAGGTCAACAGCACCACCAACTCACCGTGGAACGTGCCGGCCAACAACAGCGTGGACCCCGGCAACTTCCAGCCGGGGTACTTCTACGACCTGAAGGGCACCCGCCAGAGCTGGGTCAAGGACAAGACCAACCAGGTCACCACCCGCGCCCTGTTCGTCGAGAACCGCCTGGCCCTGACCGACGAGCTGTCCCTGCTCAGCGGCCTGCGCTATGACGCCATCGACCTGGACGTGACCAACCACCGCGTGATCACCGCCAGCAACCCGCGGCATCTCAAGCGCAGCTGGGAGCCGGTCACCGGGCGCCTGGGGCTGACCTGGCAGTTCCTGCCCAGCGCCAACGTCTACGTGCAATACAGCACGGCCGCCGAACAGCCCAGCGGCACCCAGAACTTCGAGGTGTCCACCGGCAAGCAATGGGAAGTGGGCAGCAAGTTCGACTACCTGGACGGACGCGGCTCGGCGACCCTGGCGGCCTACCGCATCGAACGCAAGGACTTTGCCGTCACCGATCCCCTGGACCCGGCCAACAGCATTCCCGTGGGCCAACAGACCTCCAGGGGCATCGAGCTGGCCAGTTCCCTGCGGGTCACCCCCAAGCTGCTGGCGGAAGCCAACTTCGCCTGGGTCGACGCCGAATATGACGCGTTCAATGAGAAGGTGGCCAGCGGCGCGGTGGTCTCGCGCAAGGGCAACACCCCGACCAACGTCCCCGAGCGGGTGGCCAACCTGTGGCTGACCTACGACCTGGCCCCAAGCTGGCAGACCGGCGTCGATGCCCGCTACGTGGCCTCGGTGTACGCCGACAACGCCAACACCCTGACGCTGCCGGCCTACACCCTGTACGGCAGCTTCCTGCGCTACCAGGTCGACAGCCACACCACCGTCACCGGCCGGGTACGCAACCTGACCAACGAGGTCTACGGCAAGTTCGCCCATGTCTCCCCGGCTTACTACCTGGGCACCCCGCGCACCTTCGAACTGGCGGTGCAGACCCGCTTCTGACCCGCCTTGGGGGGCTCTTCGCCGGCAAGCCGGCTCCTACAACAGGGCGGCGGCGACTTTGGCGGCGACGTCCTGGGGCACCCAGTTGCGCCAGAGATCAGGATGCTGCTTGAGGAAGGCCCGGGCCGCGTCACGGGGCGTGCTGTGGTTTTCGCTCATCTGCGCCAGGGCCTGGTTGAGGGGTTCGATGGGCAGCTCGACCTGGCTGAAGAAGCTCACCAACTGCGGGTACTGCTTGTGGAATGGCGCAGACACGCCGATGGACAGTTTCGAGGCCAGGGAACGGCTGGGACGCGGGTTAGGGTTGCTGGCGTCGGTCAGGGTCTTCCAGGCCTCGGCATCAAAGGGCGGCTCTTGCAGCTGGACCAGTTTGAAGCGCCCCAGCAGCGGAGTCGGTGACCAGTAGTAGAACAGGATCGGTTTGCCCCGACGGATCGCCGAGCTGATCTCCGCATCCAGGGCTGCGCCGGAGCCACTGCGGAAGTTCACGTAGCTGTCCTCCAGGCCATAGGCTTTGAGCTTCTGCTGGTTGACGATCTCCGAGGTCCAGCCAATCGGGCTGTTGAGGAAACGTCCCTTGGTCGGACTCTCCGGGTCCTTGAACACCTCCTTGTAGCGCGCCAGGTCGGTGACGCTGCGCAACTCCGGCGCCAGGGCCGCGATGCCCTTGGCGGGATCACCCTTGATCACGTACTCCGGCACCCACCAGCCTTCGGTAGCGCCCTTGACCGTGTCCCCCAGGGCCAGCACCTTGCCTTCGGCCTCGGCCTTGACCCACACCGGGCTGCGCCCCGCCCACTCTTCGCCAATCACCTGGATATCGTTGTTGGCCAGGGCGGTTTCCAGGGTGATGGTGGTGCCAGGCAGTGTATCGGTGGGCAGGCCATAACCCTTCTCGACCACGATCCGCAGGATCTCGGTGATCAGGCTGCCGCTCTCCCAGTTCAGGTCGGCGAAGTGAATTGGCGCGGAAGCCGCCGCCACCGGTGGCGCGTTCAAGGCGGCAAGGGCCAACAGGCTGCTGGCCAGCAGCGCTCGAATTCCTTTCATGGGTGCACCTCTCGGATCAGGACCAGGACCAAAGGGACACGCCACGCAAAGCTGCCAGGCCCCTGAAGCATTCAGTCAACTGACTGTAGTAGAGGTTCCATATTTTCAACCGGGGGCGCGGCCCGGATCGACCATCAAGGGTCCGCCGGCTCCTGCAGCCGCTGCAACTCGCGGCGCACCATGCTGGCGTATGCCGCCGGGCGCAGGTGGTACAGCTGGCCGGCCACCCAGTTCAGCCAGGCGCCCTGCAAGCGCGCCTTCTCGGCGAACAGGCGTTGAGCTTCGTCACACGCGGCCTGCTGGTGCTGCTGGTGAAACTCGGCGCGGCTCTGGCTCATTACTCGCTGGCCTTGAAACTCACCAGTTCGCCCTTGCGGAATTTGGCCGCCTTGGCGCTGACCGCCTTGAGCGTCTTGCTCAAGCCTTCCTGCAATTGCTCGTTGGCGGCAAACACCATCACCACCGAGTGACCTTCCTTGAACACGATCCCCTGCCCCAGGGGACTGCTGACAAAGGCATAGTCGCCCAGGCCGTATACCGTCAGCTTGATCTCGCGAAAGCGGATCTCCAGCTTGCCGCCTTCCCGGCTGGGCAGTACAGCAGCGCGAAAATGATCGCCCACCTTGAGCTCCAGCCGAGGCTTGTCGTCCACCACCAACGCGCTCTCGGTATCGATCTCGGCGATGTAGATGCCTTCGGCGGACTGTTCGGTGATGTAGACAAAACGAGATTGGAACTGCTTGACCAGCTTTGCGCGCAAATCACCCAAAACGAACAACGCATGCATTTCAAGATTACTTACTGCCAAGGAACACTCCCCGATACTCAAAAGGGTGCCGTCCGAGGAAAAACGGACAGCACAAAAAACCGCCATGACGGCGTGATCACCCCAATCAGTTACCCCAAAAAAACACTCAAATGCAGCGGGTACTCCAGGCCACGGCGTTAACGCCGGCGCTGAGCAGCGGGCATTTCGCCGAAGCATCAGGCACAGGTCAAAGGCTGTAGGAGTAGGCTCTGACACCCCGAAAAGTGTGGCGGCGAGCTATCTGGGGCGGGTACTGAAACAGGCCGGAAAGCCGGATATACCCTGAGATTGAATCCCCGGATCGGCAGCCACTTCGGGTTGCAGAAGCAATTCTAGAGCAACTTTGTGCATTTCGACCATTTAAAGCGAGCGATTCATGACTGCACGGCCATTCATTAGTACAAAGACTAATGTTGCTCATCAGCGGGTATGTTGCCCGCAGTCGTCACACAAGGCCCGGCATTCTAACCAGTAACACTCTGGTGCAGTGATCTGGATTGGCGGATTGAAGCGTAAGAAAGTTCACTTTAGTGCCTCAGAACAATCTCTACCTAAAACCGCAATGACATAACTCAGCCCGTCGCAACGCAACAACTGCCATACTCCCTCGCTGGTTGAGCGCTCGCGGTACGGGCGCTCAAGCACTCACTCATCTCCAAGGGAAGGCTAGAAGTGACCGAACTAGATATTGGCGAGTTTTTCATTCGTGGCGAGTGCAGAGAAGTCGAAGGCGAATTCCAGGCCGTGATTGCCATGCGCGCCAAACCTCCACTGACCCAGATCACCTTCCACCAGGTGGAACGCGACCGCTGGTTCAAGACCTCCGAAGAAGCTGCAGCGGCGGCCAGGGAATCCGCCAAGGCCCTCAAGCTGGCCATTGACCAGGGCGCCCTGAACGCCTGATACCTGCCACAGCGCGCCGCCCGGGAACCCAGCGGCGCCCCCGTGACCCAGGCGAGATCCGTTTAAGAGCATCATGATGATTAACTTAACACCAGCGACTCGCCTTCGGGCCTTGCCTGCAACAGCCTGAATCCAGACATCCGCCCCAACCGATCAAGCCTCTATCTGCCGCCCAAGCATCAAGCCGAATGCTGGAATGCATGGCGCCCAGGCCGGTACTGCGCCAGTTTCGCCTGCCAGGCCTGCCGGCACTCCTCGGCCTCGACGCGGCTGGCAAAGGCAGTGCCACGTTGTTCGCCATTGACCAGCACCACCCAGCACGCCTTGCGTCCCAGGTCCCGCAGCATGGGGGGAACACCACTGCCGATCATCACGGCTACATCAACTTTGCTGTGCATGGAGAACCTCCAGGAATTAGTTAGCTCCCTAACGATGTGAGCATACTAGTCAGTTCCCGGCGTCTGAAACAGTCACATCCTGCACAGCAGTCTTACGCCCCTGGTAACAATGTTCTCAGCCCTTGCGCTGGGGCGGCGCCTGCTCGGGCTTGTAGCCCAGGCGCAACCCGCCCCAATGCCGTCCCTGGACCCAGATCGGCACCGACAAGTCGTGCATCAGTTCGCCGGTATCGCGGGTATAGGTTTGCAGCAACAGCGGTTGCTGGTGACTGCCACAACGAATGCCGGTGCGATCGGCGAACTTGCGCTTGCTGCGGTTATGCAGGTTGTCCGCCACGGGATCGCCGGTCAACGGCTGGGAGAAGGCCAGGTTGTGGGTCGGTACATAACCCTCCTGGGTACAGGCGATGGCGAACACCAGGCCGTCGTGGCGCGGCAGCAGGGATTCCTGGATCGGCGGCAGCACCTGATCGGTGTAGCGGTCGAAACGGGTCTGGTACCTGGCCGGATCGGTGTTGGCGATCAACTGGTAATGGCGGTCGAACAGGTCGTCGAGGCTGATGCGGTTCTGCGCCAGGTCGGTCTCGAACTGCTCGGCGATACGCCGGGCGCCTTCACGGGCCAGGTCATAGATGCGCTGGTGGTAGTCATCCAGCCCCACAGCCGCCAGACGCTCACTGATGGTTTCCGCCTGCCCTTCCATCTGCACCGCCGCCTGAGCCAGGCTGCGGGTCTGCTGATCGCTGACCGCCAGGTCGCTGCGCATCTGCTCCACGGCATGGAACAGGCTGTCCAACTGTTCGCGGTTGGTCTCGGCGCCCCGGGCGATCTCGCTGACCTGGCCTTCCACCCCTGCTGCCAGACGGGCGATGTTGTCCAGGTGCCGACCGGTGTGTTCCACCTGCTCCACCCCCAGGTTCAGGTCGTCGGACAGTTGACGGATCTGCTCCACCACATCGCTGGTGCGTTGCTGGATATCGGCCACCATCACCCCGACCTCATCGGTGGCCGTAGCGGTGCGCCCGGCCAGCCCGCGCACCTCGTCGGCGACCACGGCAAAACCCCGTCCGTGCTCCCCGGCCCGGGCGGCCTCGATAGCGGCATTCAGGGCCAGCAGGTTGGTCTGGCTGGCGATGGACTGGATCACCAGGGTCACCCGCTGGATCTCTTCACTGCGCTGGCTCAAGGCCTCGATCAGCTCGCGGCTGCCACTGGCCCGCTCGCTCAGGGAGTGCATGCGACTGATGGACTCCCCGAGCACCGTGCGCCCTTCGGCGCTGCTGGCGTGGGCCTCACTAGCCGCCTCCAGGGCCTGTCGGCTGAGTTGCGAGGTGGCCTGTTCGGTCTTGATCATCACTTCGGCGTTGCCGACGATGCGCGCCGCGGCATCCAGCTGGGATTGCAGCTTGCCCGCCAGTTGCGTCACCGAATAGGCCACGCCAGCGGCAGACAGGGCGTTATGGGTGGTGCTGTAGGACAGGTCGCGGGTCAGCGAGGACAGCTCGCTGTCGGCCGTTGTCGCCGGCGCCTCGGGCACCTTGCGGCTTCTCAGCCGAGGCAGCCAGACCACCAGCACCGCCAGGGGCAGGCACAGGTACAGCGGCCAGTCACCCAGTGCCTGGCCACCCAGCAAGCCCATTAAGGCCGCGCTCTGCAAAGTCGGCGCCCACCAACGGACGGCGGGTGTTGCTGCCAGCGGTTGCGCGATCGGCACCGCTAGAGATCCTTCTCTTGACATGTTTAGCACCCCACATCGTTCTAATTATTTTCGGCATTAGACGCCACTAGAAGGCCATTATCCATGGTCCCTTAGTCGGGGGTTTGCAGTAGATCAAGGGAATGAGCGGGTATGGAGTCGTACCCGAAAAAACAAAGCCCCCGCTGTGGCGGGGGCTGGCGATCAGGCTTGACGCTGATGCTTGTCGATCTGCTCGTGGCGCTCTTGGGCTTCGATGCAGTACTTGGTGGTCGGGCTGATCAGCAGGCGCTTGAGGCCGATCGGCTCGCCGCTGTCATCGCACCAGCCGAAGCTGTCGTCACTGATCCGGCCCAGGGCCTGCTCCAATTGCGGCAGCATGCGCTGGTCACGATCAATGGCGTTGACCAACCAGGTGCGCTCTTCTTCGACGGAAGCGGCGTCGGCCGGGTCAGCCGGGGTGTCCAGGCTTTCAATGGCGATCCGGTTCTGTTCGATGCGCTCGTGGGTTTCCACCTTCATGGCTTGCAACAGGTCGCTGAAAAAAGCGTGCTGCTCGGCATTCATGTAGTCATCCGCCGGCATGGCCAGCAACTTTTCCTTGGTCATTGATTTCTCTATAAAAAATACGTGCATTAAGGCGAATTCAAACTGTTTCCGGTTGACCCGTCAGGTCATCAGAAAGGCGCCATACCTTCCAAGCGCCACCCGGCACTCAATTTACGAGGGGCGGCAGTCTAAGGCCGGTTTGAGGGCGCAGCAACTGAAATGACAGCGAATCTGTCTGACAAACCGCACAAAGCCCGCAATTGCGGGCTTTGGTGGCGCTTGTCAGAGTGCTTTTATAACAAAAAATTCCATACGAGCAGGTCTTTTAGAAGACAAACGGCAGTACCGGACGGCGGATTCGGAGCCTTTTTCCCCGTTTCTCCGCCGCAAAAACCAACGTGCCGGCGAACAGCCCCGTCCGTTGTACCTCATCTTTTGGGCGCCTTCGCTGGCCAGCCGGCGCCGACAACAGACTGGTGGATCAGCGCTTGAGCTTGCGCTTGTTGCGGTACTGGTCGATGACCACCGCCACCACGATGATCAGGCCCTTGATGATGTCCTGGATGTAGGCATCCACGCCGACAAAGGTGAAGCCGCTGGCCATGACGCCAAGAATCAGCGCGCCGATCACCGTGCCGGTGATCCGCCCCACGCCACCGGCCAGGCTGGTGCCGCCGATCACCGCCGCGGCAATCGCATCCAGTTCATAGGACATGCCCATCCCCGCCTGCCCAGTGGCGGCCCGCGCCGAGGCCACCACCCCGGCCAGCCCCGCCAGCAACCCGGCGATGCTGTAGACGATCACCAGATGGCGCTTGACGTTGATCCCCGAGGTGCGCGCCGCCTGCATGTTGCCGCCGATGGCGTAGGTGTATTTGCCGTACTTGGTGTAGCGCAAGGCGATGTGGAAGATCACCGCCACCACCAGGAAGATGATCACCGGCATCGCCCCGTGACCGATGGCAGTGTAGGAATCGGACAGCATGCTCACCGGCTGGCCTTCGGTGTAATAGCGGGCCAGGCCGCGGGCCGAGACCATCATGCCCAGGGTGGCGATAAAGGGCGGAATACCAGTGATGGCGATGATGCTGCCGTTGATCGCCCCCGCCAGCAGGCCCACCCCCAGCCCGGCCACTACCGGTATCCACACCGGCAAGTCGGTCAGGGACGGAAACACTGCCCGGGCAAAGTCCGAGGTCTGAGCCAGGCTGGCGGCAATCATCGCCGACAGCGCCAGCACCGAGCCCGAGGACAGGTCGATGCCCGTGGTGATGATCACCTGGGTCACGCCGATGGCCAGCAGGCCGATGATCGACACCTGGAGGATCATCAGCACCAGGCGCTGGGAGTTCATCAGGAAGCTCTGGTCACGCACGATCCAGCCGAACAGCTCGAAGACCAGGCCGATGCCGATCAGGACCAGAAAAATACTCAGTTCGGTGGGAAGGCGCCGGCGCGTTCTAGCGGGCGCCGCGGCCGGTTTGTTTTCAGACATCACGTTCATAACCACTCACCTTTGTTAGTGCCTGGCCGCGGCGAATCACAGCGCCACCGGCCGCCATCGATTGAAGAATCAGTGCACCACCGACATTCCTGACGCCAATTGCATCACCCGTTCCTGGGTCGCCTCGCTGCGGTCGAGGGTGCCCATGAGTTCACCTTCGTGCATGACCATGACCCGGTCGCTCATGCCCAGCACTTCGGGCAGCTCCGAGGAAATCATGATCACCGCCATGCCTTCGCTGGCGAGGAAGGAGATCAAGCGGTAGATCTCGGCCTTGGCCCCGACGTCGATACCCCGGGTCGGCTCATCAAGGATCAGGATGCGCGGGTTGGTCATCAGCCAGCGCGCCAACAGGGCCTTCTGCTGATTGCCCCCGGACAAGGTATCGATGCATTGCTCCAGGGACGGGGTCTTGACCCGCAGCTTCTTGCACATGTCCTCGCACAGGGCACGCAAGGCCTTCTGCTGGACAAAACCGCCGCCGGCGTAATGCGGCAGCACCGCCACTTCCATGTTTTCCAGGACCGACAGGCACGGGAACAGCCCGCTGAGCTTGCGATCCTCGGTCAGCAGGGCAAAGCCCTTCTCGATCGCCTGGTGCGGGTCGCTGATGCGCAGGGCCTGGCCGTCGAGAACCATCTCGCCGCCGTCGCAGGGGGTGATGCCGAACAGGGTCTCGGCGACATTGGTCCGGCCCGAGCCCATCAACCCGGCGATGCCGAGGATCTCCCCGGCGTGCAGGTCGAACGACACCCTGTCGAACACCCCGTCCAGGCGCAGGTCGCGGACCTGGAGCAGCAGATCGCCGACGGGGTTCTCGCGCTGGGGAAACAGCTGGCTCAGCTCGCGCCCCACCATCATCGAGATCAGGCTGTCGCCGTCCAGGCTGTCGGCCCGTTGCAGGCCGATATAGGCACCGTCGCGGAACACCGCCACTTCATCGGCGATGGCGAACACTTCGTTCATTTTGTGGGTGATATAGATGATGCCCTTACCCTGGGCCTTGAGGTCGGCAATGATCGAGAACAGGTGCGCCACTTCCTTGTCGGTAATGGCCGAGGTCGGTTCGTCCATGATCAGCACGTCGGAGTCGTAGGACACCGCCTTGGCGATCTCCACCATCTGCCGCTCGGCAATGCTCAGGTTGCCCACCTGCTCCTCGGGGTCGAGGTTGATGCGCAGGCGTTCCAGCAACTGCGCGGTGCAGCGGTGCATGGCGCGGTGATCGATCATGCGCAGGCCGTTGAGCTGCTCACGGCCGATCCAGATGTTCTCGGCAATGCTCATGTGCGGCATCAGGTTGAGCTCCTGATGGATCATGGCGATGCCCGATTGCAGGGCCTGCAGGGGCGTTTCGAAGACCACCGGCCGGCCCTTGAGGCGCAGCTCGCCGGCGTCCGGCTGATAGATGCCAGCGATGATTTTCATCAGGGTCGACTTGCCGGCGCCGTTCTCGCCCATCAGCGCCAGCACCGTTCCCGGGCGTACCCGCAGTTGCACATCGGACAGGGCGACCACACCGGGAAAGCCCTTGCTGACATTGATGACCTCCAGCAGATAGGGTTCTTCAATCGATGTGGCGGCAGGCAAGATACCCGCCAGCGGGGTGCTCGAGGCAGTCGCGCTAGAGAACATGATCAGGTACTCCATCGGCAAGGCCGCCCGAGGCCGCCTTGCCACTTATTACTTATTGTTGTTAGAGCCTGTTCTTCTGGAACAGCTCTGGAAGGTGAGCGGCGTTACTTGAACTGGTCGACGTTGTCCGGGGTGATCAGCCGATACGGAACCCACACCGCCGGCTCTACCGGCTCATGCTTGATCATCTTCACCGCGGTATCGATGGAACCGTCCGCCTGGCCCTTGGCGTCTTGGAACACCGAGAGCGCCAATTCGCCCTTTTTCACCGCACGCAGGCCATCCGGAGTGCCGTCGACACCGGCGATCAGCACACTGCCCTTCTCGACTCCGGCCTGCTTCAGCGCCATGGCGGCACCAATGGCCATTTCATCGTTGTTGGACACCACCGCGTCGAACTTGCGGCCCTGGGTCAGCCAGTCGTTGACCAGGGTCATGCCCTTGTCCCGCAGCCAGACCCCGGTCTGTTCCTGGTCGACCTTGATCCCCGGGTACTGGGCCAGCACCTCCTTGACCCCCTTGGTGCGGTTGGTGGTGGAGTTGTTCGCCAGGTCGCCCAGCAGGATCACGATGTCGCCCTTGCCGCCCATCTTGTCGGCCAGGTATTGCATCTGCATTTTCCCGGCTTCCAGGTCATTGGAAGCCACGGTCACCACGCCCTTGGGCAGGTTCAGGTCATCCGGGCGGCGGTTGACGTACACCAGGGGGATGCCGGCCTTCACCGCAGCCTCGGTGATTTTCTTAGTGGCGGCGGTGTCCACCGGGTTGACCACGATCGCGTCGACCTTCTGGCTGATGAAGTTCTCGACCTGGCTCAATTGCTTGACCACATCGCTGCGGGCGTCTTCGAACTGCAGCTTGACGCCATCGGGCAGGGACTTGGCTTTCTGATCCATCGACTCGCGCAGATAGGTCAGCCAGGTGTCATCGAACTGCGACATGCTCACGCCGATCTTGATGTCGGCGAAGGCGGCCCCACTGGCCAGCAGCATCGACAGTGCAAGCGAGGCAAAACGGATCTTGGTGTTCATCACAGGTCTTTCTCCACATTCTTGTAGGTTTTATGGATAAAGCGCAGAAACCACTCAGAGCGACAGATGCACGATGGGGGCACCGGGTACGCAGCACAGCAGTGAACCGTTGCGTTCTACACACAGAAAGCCGAGGCAGGTCAGGAGGACGGCAGAGCGGCTGGGCCGAGGCGAAGCGGAGGTTGGCGCGGGCGAGCTGCGAAACCGCGAACGTAGAGCGAGGATGGTGCTAGTGAAGGTTTTCATCGACGGTACCTGTTGTTTTTGTGGGTCGGTCCGCACGCCTCTCATGGTTTGCTTGAGGGCGTGCGACCTAGCGAGTCGGCAACCTGAAAATGACTTTATTGGAAAATAATTTCCACATCAACTCATTTTAGAATTTTATTCTAAATCAGTTAAAGCCTTGAAAATCCTGGCCCCGTGGCGAATGTGCGCCCAAGCGCAATGGGGGCGCGCCCGGGGAAAACCCGGGCGGCGGTTCAGCGGCGCCCAACCGGAGGCGCCCCCCGCAAATCCCCCCGGGCGGGCCCGGTACAAGGTCAGGCGTAGAAGCCCGGGCGCTCAGGCAGCTCGATCTTGACGATCTGGCCGCTGCCCTGCGCTTCGATGCAGGCATCGGCCGCCACGGCGGCGGCAAAGCCGTCCCAGGCCGAGGGCCCGCCTACCTGGCCGGCGCGCACGCCGTCGATAAAGGCCTGCAACTCCACGTCATAGGCGGCGATAAAACGCTCCTTCCAATCCATCAGGATGGCGTTGGACAGCTTGGCTTCGCTGCGCAATTGCACCTGGGACGGCTCCGGCAGCCTGGCGATACCGCTCTCCCCCACCACTTCGCACTGGATGTCGTAGCCGTACTGGCAGTTGACGAACACCTCGACGTCGATGCGCGTGCCACGGGCGGTTTCCAGCAGCACGATCTGCGGGTCGCGCAAGTGGGCCAGGGCCTTGCTGGTCTTGCGCGGGAACACCACCTGCACCGACACATAGTCGTCAGCCAGCAGCCAGCGCAGTACGTCCAGCTCATGGATCAGGGTGTCGGTGATGGCCATGTCGGTCTTGTAGTTCTCCCCCACCCGCGGGTTGCGGTGGGCGCAGTGCAGCATCAGCGGCTCGCCGATCTGGCCGCTGTCGATCACCGCCTTCAAGGCCTGGTAGCCGGCATCGTAGGGGCGCATGAAACCCACCTGCACCAGGCGCTTGCCGTGGGCGATTTCGGCCTCGACGATGCGCCGGCAGCCGGCGGCGGTCACCGCCAGGGGCTTTTCACAGAACACCGGCTTGCCCGCGGCAATCGCCGCCAGCACGAATTCCTCGTGGCTCGGGCCCCAGGAGGTGACCAGCACCGCCTCGACGTCCGCCGCCTTGATCAGCGCGTGGCCATCCGGATAGACCTCGGCGCTGAGCTTGAGGTCGCTGACCACCTTGGCCGCCGAGGCCAGGTTGATGTCGGTGACCGCCACCACCTGGCTGCCCAGCAGGGTCTGGCTGCAACGACGGATGTGATCCTGGCCGATGGCCCCGGTCCCGATAACGCCAAGTTTCAAAGACATGCAGATACTCCTGTTGTTGTTCGTTGCAGAGCAATCAGTACTGCCGGGCCTGGGCCAGGCGTTCATTAAGGGTCTTGGCCGCCGCATCGGTGCGTTCGCTGGTGGACACCTGGGCCACGCCCACCCGCCACCAGGACAGGTAGCTGTGGATCATGGTCTTGGGCAAGACCTTGATGTCGATCAGGGTCGATACCGTCTGGGTCCGGGCATCGGCCAGGGCCGCCAGCAGTTGCTCCTCAGTGCTGACCTTGTAGGTCTTGCAGCCGTAGGCGGCGGCGCTCATGGCGAAGTCCACCGGCACAAAGCCGCCGTCGAGCTTGCCGCTCTGCAGGTTGCGGTAGCGGAACTCGGTGCCGAAGCTGTCCATGCCGTGGCCCATCTGCAGGTTGTTGATGCAGCCGAAGGTCATGTTGTCCAGCAGCACCACGTTGATCTTGCGCCGCTCCTGGATCGAGGTGACCAGCTCCGAGTGCAGCATCAGGTAGGAGCCGTCGCCCACCAGGGCGTACACCTCGCGATCCGGCTCGGCGAGCTTGACCCCCAGGGCCGCGTTGACCTCGTAGCCCATGCACGAATAGCCGTATTCCACGTGGTAGCTGTTGACCCCCTTGCTGCGCCAGCTGCGCTGCAGGTCGCCGGGCAGGCTGCCGGCGGCGGCGACGATGATGCCGTCCTCGGGCAAGGCCTGGTTGAGCAGCCCGAGCACCCGGCTCTGGGTCAGGCAGGAACCGGTCAGCTCGATGAATTCGCGCAGCACCGCCGGGTCCATGTGGTCGTTGATCTCCGGGACAAAACCATCGTCCTGGTATTGCACCTGATACACCCGGTCCACCTCGGCCTCCAACTGCGCCTTGGCCGCACTGACCTGTCCGTCCCAGGCCGCCCGATAGCCGCTGCGGCCCAGGGTTTCGCTCAGGGCCTGCAAGCCGGCGCGGGCATCGGCCAGTAGCTGCACACCCTCCATCTTGAGGCTGTCGCCAGGGCAGACATTGAGGTTGAGGAACGCCACCTCCGGGTGCTGGAACAGCCATTTCGACGAGGTGGTGAAATCGCTGTAGCGGGTGCCGATGCCGATGATCAGGTCGGCGTCCCTGGCCAGCAGGTTGGCCGCCAGGCAGCCGGTCTCGCCGATCCCGCCGACGTTCAACGGATGCTCGGAAACCACTGCGCTCTTGCCCGCCTGGGTTTCGGCAAAAGGAATGCCGAAGCGTTCGGCAAAGGCCTGCAACGCCCGGTTGGCCCCGGAATACTTGACCCCGCCGCCACAGATAATCAGCGGTTTGCGCTTGCCTTTGAGCAGCGCCAGGGCATCGCCGAGCATGGCCTCGGTGGCCGGGCGGCGGTCGATGCGATGCACGCGCTTGGCGAGGAAGGAATCCGGGTAATCGTAGGCTTCGCCCTGCACATCCTGGGGCAATGCCAGGGTCACGGCGCCAGTTTCCGCCGGGTCGGTGAGCACGCGCATGGCGTGGATCGCCGCGCTCATCAGTTGCTCGGGACGGTTGATGCGGTCCCAGTATTTGCTCACGGCCTTGAAGGCATCGTTGGTGCTGATGCTCAGGTCATGGAACTGTTCGATCTGTTGCAGCACCGGGTCCGGCTGGCGGCTGGCGTAGACGTCCCCCGGCAGCAACAGCAAGGGAATCCGGTTGGCCGTGGCGGTGGCCGCCGCGGTCAGCATATTGGCCGCGCCGGGGCCCACCGAGGAGCTGCAGGCGTAGATCTTGCGCCGCAGGTGCTGCTTGGCGAAACCGATGGCGGCGTGGGCCATGCCCTGCTCGTTGCGGCCCTGGTGCACCACCAGGTCGCCACTGTCCTGCTCCAGGGCCTGGCCCAGGCCGAGCACGTTGCCGTGGCCGAAAATGGTGAAGACCCCGGCGATGAACTTGCTCTGGACCCCATCCACCTCGACGTATTGGTTATCGAGGAATTTCACCAGGGCCTGGGCCATGGTCAAGCGTGTCGTACTCATGGTTTGCACCTTCATCTTGTTATGTCGCCCTGCGGGAGCCGGCTTGCCTGCACCCACAAGGAAATGACCTCAGGCCAGGGCCTGCCGCAAGTGGGCAATGCTCGCCGCCAGCGCCTGCTGGATGTCCGCCAGCCCGTGCACGCTCTCGGCAAAAGGCTCGAACGACAGGTAGCCGCGGTAGCCACCGCTCAACAACGTGTCGATCTGCGCCACATTGCCGAGGATGTCCGCCTCGCCTACTAGTACCCGATGGCCGTCGCGAATGCGGTTGAGCGGCGCTTGGCGATCCTCGACCCCGGAGATGTGCACCAGCCCGGTCAGCTCGGGGAACAACTCATGCTCGCCGGCCAAGTGGTGGTGGAAGGTGTCGTGCACCAGGCGCAACACATCCAGGCCGCCGATGGCACGGATCGCCTCCACTGCCGTGCGCTTGTGGCGCAGCGCACATTCCTCAAAGCCCAGGGGCTCGATAAACCCCAGCAGGCCGTGATCCCGCAGAATCGGCGCCAGCTCGGTCAAAGCGCTGTGCAAACCGCTGCTGCGCTGGGCCTCAGTGCGCGGATCGGCAGGGTCATTGAGCGGGCACAACACCAGCCCCTCAGCGCCGCAGGCACGGGCATAGGCGGCAAGTTTCAGGGCCTGCTGGCGACGCTCGTCGTTCCACACATCGAAGGGGTACAGGGCGTTGATCGACAACACCTTGATGCCCTGGGCCGCGCACAATTCGCGGACCCGCTGCGGCGGCGTGCCGTCCTCGATTTCCACGCCCGCAAGGTCGTTACGGAGCTCAATGGCATCGACCTTCAGCGTCAGCGCCAGGTCGATAAACGCCGGCAGTGACAAACGCGGTGCAACCATACGATTCAGGGCGAAACGCAGGGGCTGGCTCATTCTTCTTGTTCTCCAAAATCCATCGCGTCGCGACCGTTACTTGGCCGTCGGCATGCTGAACTCCGGGCCCTTGGCGATGCTGTCGGGCCAGCGCTGCATCACGCTCTTGTAGCGGCTGTAGAAGCGCACGCCTTCCTCGCCGTAGGCATGGTGATCGCCGAACAGCGAGCGCTTCCAGCCGCCGAAGGAATGCCAGGCCATGGGCACCGGAATTGGCACGTTGATGCCGACCATGCCCACCTTGATACTGCGGGCAAAGGCCCGGGCCACGCCGCCGTCGCGGGTGAAGCAGGACACGCCATTGCCGAATTCATGGGCGTTGATCAGCTCCACTGCGCTGGCAAAATCAGGCACCCGCACAATGCCCAGCACCGGCCCGAAGATTTCCTGCTGGTAGATGCTCATCTGGGTGGTGACGTGATCGAACAGGGTGGCGCCGACAAAAAAGCCCTGCTCCGCCCCCGGTACCTTGAAGCCGCGACCGTCCACCAGCAGCTGTGCGCCCTGGGCCACGCCCTGGTCGATGAAACCTTCAACCTTGGCCTTGTGCTCGGCGGTCACCAGCGGCCCCATGTCGCTGTCGCCCTGCAAGCCGTTGCCGACCTTGAGCTGGTCGATACGCGGCAGCAGCTTGGCGATCAATTCATCGGCCACCTCGCCCACCGCCACGGCGATGGAGATCGCCATGCAGCGCTCGCCGGCCGAGCCGTAGGCCGCACCGATCAGTGCATCGGCGGCCTGGTCCAGGTCGGCGTCGGGCATCACGATCATGTGGTTCTTGGCCCCACCCAGGGCCTGCACGCGTTTGCCTCGGGCGCTGGCCTGCTGGTGGATGTACTCGGCAATCGGCGTCGAACCGACAAAGGAAATCGCCTCGATGTCCGGGTGCTGGAGCAAACCGTCCACCGCGCTCTTGTCGCCCTGGACCACGTTGAACACCCCTTCGGGCAACCCGGCTTCGGTCAGCAGGCGCGCCAGCAGCAGGCTGGCGGACGGGTCGCGCTCGGACGGCTTGAGGATGAAGCAGTTACCGCTGATCAGGGCGATGGGGATCATCCACAGCGGCACCATCACCGGGAAGTTGAACGGCGTGACCCCGGCGCACACGCCCAGGGGCTGGCGCAGGTTCCAGTTATCGATGCCGCCACCGATGTTGTCGCTGAAATCGGTTTTCAACAGGTTCGGCGCGCCACAGGCGTATTCGACGATCTCGATGCCACGGGTCACCTCGCCCATGGCGTCGGACAGCACCTTGCCGTGCTCGCGGGTGATGATCTGCGCCAGTTCCTGGTGGTGCCGGTCCAGCAGCTCCTTGAACTTGAACATCACCCGCGCACGGCGCAGGGAGGACTGTTCGGACCAGGCGGGAAAGGCCCGCAGCGCCGCGGCCACGGCCTCGTCCACGGTCTTCTGGCTGGCCAGGGCGACGCGGGCCTGGACCGCACCCGTGGCCGGGTTGAACACCTGGCTGAAACGTTCGCCAGCGTCCTGCACCTGACCGCCGATGTAATGACCTATTACCGGGGTGTCGCTCATTGTTCTTGTTCTCCGTAAAGGGTTGCCGTCTGAGTTCGGCGCTTCAGAGATCCAGCAGCCAGCTGTGCTGCGGGTCGTTATGGAACTGCCAGACGCGCTTGGGCCCGGCCATGACGTTCAGGTAATAGGACTCGTAGCCGTAAGGCACGCTGACCGGGTGATAGCCCTTGGGCACCACCACCAGGTCGCTGTTTTCCACGGCCATGGCCTGATCGATGCTGCGGTCGTCGGTGTAGACCCGCTGGAAGACAAAGCCCTGCGGCGGGTTGATCTGGTGGTAATAGGTCTCTTCCAGAAAGCTCTGGTGCGGCAGGTCATCGGTGTCGTGCTTGTGCGGCGGGTAGCTGGAGGAATGCCCGGACGGCGTGCGCACCTCCACCACCAGCAGGGAATGGGCCGGCTCGCTGTCGGGCAGGATGTCGCAGACATAACGGGTATTGGCGCCCTTGCCGCGCACGCTGCGCTTGCACTGCTCCGGGCGAATCAGGCGCGCGCCGAGGCCAGCGGCGGCATCACCCGGGGCGGCGCACAGGGCAATCTGCACCTCGCTCAAGGCGCTGACCTGGGCCTGGCTGCCCGGCGGCAGGTAGGCGGCAAAGGGCGATTTGTCTTCGAACACCGATTGCCGGTCCCCCAGGTTGTCCCACTGGAAGGCGCCCTGGGGCGCTTGGCCCTGCACATCGATGCGGCCGCTGAGCAGCACCAGGCACAGCTCCTGGTCGCCGGCACTGACCGGCAGGCTTTCCCCAAGGCTCAGGCGGTAGGCACTGAAGCCCACGTATTCCAGGGCGCCCTCTGGCAGCTGGACCAGGGTCCGGCCCTTGGCCGCGCTTTTCACCAGCAGGCTCATTGGGCAGTACTCCTGCGGTGCAGGCCGGCGTCCAGCAGGGCCCACAGGGTGTCGTAACCTTTTTTCGCATAGACGTAGCTCGGCGCCACGGCCGGGTCCTGCTCGGCTTCCACCACCAGCCAGCCCTGGTAGCCCGCGTCCAGCAGCACGTCGAGCAAGGCGGCAAAATCGAGGTCGCCATCACCGGGCACGGTGAAGGTGCCGTTGACGATGCAGTCCGGGAAGCTCCACAGGTTGTTGCGCGCCAGTTGCACCACCGGCTTGCGCACGTCCTTGAAGTGCACGTGGCAGACGCGGCGAATGTGCTTGCGCAGCACCTCCAAGGGTTCGCCGCCGCCCATGTAGCAGTGGCCCGAATCGAACAGCAGGCCGACTTCCTCGCCGGTCAGGCTCATCAGTTTGTCGATGTCTGCCGGGGACTCGACGTAGGCGCCCATGTGGTGGTGGTAGGCCAGGCGCACACCCTCAGACAGGGTGAAGCGCGCCAGCTCCGTGAGCTTGTCGGCGTAATCCTGCCAGGCCTGTTCACTGTGGAAGCGCGGACGCTCGATCAGGCGCACCGGTGAACCCTGGATCGAGTCGGCCACTTCGCCGTAGACCAGCACCGAGGCGCCGTTGCGTTTCAGCAGTTCGACGTGGCTGGCAATGGCGTCGATTTCCTGCGCCACCGAACGCCGGGCCAGGCGGCTGGAGTACCAGCCCGAGACCAACGCCAGGTCATAAGGGCGCAACACATCGCCCACGCCCTTGGCGTCCTTGGGGAACTTGCCGTTGAGTTCAAAGCCTTGGTAACCGATGTCCCGGCCTTCGCTCAGGGCGGTGCTCAGGGGCGTTTCACCGCCCAGGGCCGGCAGGTCGTCGTTGCTCCAGGAGATCGGGTTGATGCCAATTCGGATAGCGGGCATGGCTGCACCTTTTGTTGTTATTCATGAAAGCGTGGAGTACGGCCTCGCACTCGTAGGAGCTGGCTTGCCAGCGACGGCGCCGGCAAGCCGGCTCCTACTGGGAGCGGGCGCTGCGCCAGGCGTTGATCAGTTGCTCGAAGGTGCCCTGCACTTGCCGGATCAGGGTTTCGTCGTCGATCTCCCCCGCCAGCCACCCACGGCTCGGCTCCTGGAAAATCGTCCGGCCCACGGCAAAACCACGGCAAGTCTGGCTGTTGGCGGCTTGCCGGAAGCCCTCGGCCAGGCACTCGGCCGAGGCATTCAGGCCCAGCAGCACCACGCCACGGCAGTACGGGTCACGCTCCTGGATCAGCTCGTCGAGCTTTTGCCACTCCTCGGCCGACTGCGCCTCGATCTTCCACCACGCCGGGTAAATGCCCAGGTTGTATAGGCGCTTGAGGCTGCGGTAGAGCACCTCGGGATGGGCCCCGGGCAGGTCCTTGGGCGGGATGATTTCCAGCAGCAGCTCGTGGCCGCTGACCTGGGACGCCTGATACAGGCCGCGGATCTGTGCTTCCTGCTCCAGGCGCAGCAGCGGTTCATCGTCCGGGTGATATTGCACCAGGCACTTGATGATCTGCTCCTGGGGCCAGGCGATCAGGTTGCTGCCCACCGAGCGCCCATGCTCGAAGGCCAGCGGCCGCGAGCCCTGCACCTCCACCGGACGCGCCACCCACCAACCGCGCCCGGTGGCGGCATTCAGCGCATCCTGGCCGAAGCGCTGGTCGGCCAGCAGGCCGACATCGGCCGCCACGCCCTGCTCGCGCAGCAGCTGCTCGACCCGCTCCACCGCCTGGATAAACAGCTGCTTGAGGACGCTGATGCGCGTCGGGTCCTGGCCGCCCTGTTGCGCCAGTTCCACCAGTTGCCCACGGTGATCGAAGGCAAAGACGAACAATTGCTTCCAGGCCTTGCGCGGCACGCTGACCTGATGCAGGCGCTGCAGGACCGGGTCCTGATCGGGACGGGTAATGGGCACCGGGCTGCTGAACAGGTAGTCCAGTTCGGCGCGGGTCGGCATGGCCGGGGCACAGGCATGGCGCGACACCACCAGGCCGCCGCAGGCGTTGGCCAACTGGCAGCAGCGCTCATCGCTGGCGTCTTCCAGCCAGCCACTGAGGAAGCCGGACATGAACGCATCGCCGGCGCCCAGCACGTTGAGCACCTCCACCCGCACACCGGGGTAGATCGCCCCGTCTTCCAGGCGCTGCGGAATCTCGCCGTGGATCACCGTGCACCCTTGCGGGCCGAGCTTGACCACCAGGGTCGCGGCGCTCAAAGAGCGCACCGTGCGCAAGGCCGTCAGCAGGTCGTCGCTGCCGCCGGCAATGAGGAATTCTTCTTCGGTGCCGACGATCAGGTCGAAGCGCGGCAGGATGCTTTGCACATGCTGGCTGACCTGGTGATCGGCGACAAACCGGGTCTCGCCGTCAGCCTTGCCCGCCAGGCCCCAGAGCACTGGCCGGTAGTCGATGTCCAGGACCCGCTTGACCCCGTGCTTTTGCGCGTAGTCCAGGGCCTGGAGGCTGGCCCGGTAGACGCCGTCGGTGGAGAAATGGGTGCCGGTGATCAGCAAGGCCTTGCTGGAGGCAATAAAGGCTTCGTCGATGTCTTCGGCGCGCAGCGCCATGTCCGCGCAGTTCTCGCGGTAGAACACCAGGGGGAAGGTTTCGCGGTCCTTGAGGCCCAGCAGGACCATGGCGGTGAGGCGTTGCGGGTCGACCTGGATGGCACTGACGTCACAGCCTTCGCGTGCCAGGGACTCCATCAGGAAGCGCCCCATGTGATCGTCGCCGACCCGGCTCAACATCGCCGACTTGAGGCCCAGGCGCGCGGTGCCGAAGGCAATGTTCGCCGACGAGCCGCCGAGGTACTTGGCAAAACTGCTGACATCCTCCAGCCGCGCACCGACCTGCTGTGCATAGAGATCGACGCCCAGGCGTCCGAGGCAAATCAGATCCAATTGACGCCCACTGGCAAAACGAGTCTGGCCCATGCTGGCTCCTGTTATTTTTATCAGCCTGTGCTCGCCGCCCTTGGCAGGCGCCGAACACTCTTGGTGGATGCAGACTAAAACGTCTCTCGGCACCAATCAATATTTTTTCTATAAGTTTTTTACGTGGAATATTTTTTCCATTAAACTTGTTCTAGCCTGAGCCAGAGGTCATGCATCGTTTCAGCAAGGTGCCGGCCGGCATCAGCCCGAAGATTTTATGGGCCCCTACCCTGTAGACTGCCGGCTGCCCACCTATTGTCAGGGGACGGGGCCACAGGCCGTTCCCATAAGCACAAGCCAGAAGGATTTTCTATGTCCCGCACCGATCAGCCGGCCTTGTCCGAGAGCACGCCCGAGAGCGACCTCGTCAGCCCTCCGATCAATGCCGAACGCCTGCTGCAACTGATCACCGAGGAATACGAGAGCCTGCCGCGCCAGCTCAAGCGCATTGCCAGCTACATGAGCCAGCAGAGCGACCGGATCATGGTCGACCGCATCAGCGACATCGCCCGGGAATGCGAAGTGCATCCCTCGGCCATCGTGCGCTTCTCCCAGCGTTTCGGCTTCAGCGGCTTCAGTGAAATGCAGGCGCTGTTTCGCCAGGCCTACACCCACAAGGCCACGCCGGTACAGAACTACCAGCAGCGCATCCGCAGCATGATTGCCAACAAGTCGCAGAAGGCCAGCGGCGGCGACCTGGCTCGGGAATGCGTCAACGCCACCCTCTCGGGGATCGAGCGCCTGGGCCTGGAACTGGACGACACGGCCTTCGACAAGGCCGTGGACCTGGTGGTCAACGCCGACAACATCTACGTGGTGGGGGTGCGCCGTTCCTTCGCCGTGGCCGACTACCTGGTGTACAACCTGCAGCACACCAACAAGCGCATTCATCTGGTGTCGGGCCTGGGGGGCAGCTACCGCGAGCAGATGCGCAGCATCCGCCCCAACGACCTGGTGATCGCCATCAGCTTCACCCCCTATGGCAAAGAGACCCAGCACTGCCTGCGCATTGCCCAGCACAACCAGGCCAAGACCCTGATCATCACCGACAGCACCCTGTCACCCCTGGCCAAGCGCGCCAACAGCGTGCTGCTGGTCAATGAAGGCAGCTCCTTCGCCTTCCGCTCACTGAGCGCCACCCTGTGCCTGTGCCAGGCGCTGTTCATCGCCGTGGCCTACCGCCTGGAACTGAAGATGGACGAGATCCACGAACAGGGCGGCTTCGACGACTAACCCGTCCGACAGGACGGGGCCTGGAGCGCCAGGCCCTTGCGCAGCAGCTCCTTGCGCAGGATCGGCCGGGCCAGGCAATGCACGCCGTCCAGGGCGCTGCACTCCAGCAGCCG
Organism: Pseudomonas sp. BLCC-B112; assembly: GCF_028550695.1. Taxonomy (NCBI): domain Bacteria; kingdom Pseudomonadati; phylum Pseudomonadota; class Gammaproteobacteria; order Pseudomonadales; family Pseudomonadaceae; genus Pseudomonas; species Pseudomonas sp. BLCC-B112. Next base: position 25,146 of record NZ_JAQQGK010000014.1, on the reverse strand, counting down.
CTCCAGCTTGCGGGCACTGCCCGGGCTGCCGGTCAGCAGGTAGCTTTTGCCCTCACTGAGGCTGATCAGGTTCAGCAGCCAGTCATCGCCCCACTGCCCCAGCACCTGCTCGATCAGGCTGCGCTGGCGCGCCAGCAAACCCTCGCCATTCCATAGGGTCAGTTGGGCAAAGCGCCTTGGCAGGTTGCTGGAAGGTTCAAGAACCTTCAGGTCCTTGAGCAAGGCCTGCGCCAGTTGCGCTTCGATTTGCTGCTGGCATTGCTGGAAATACGCTTCGGGCCACTGCGGCCCCAGGCCTGCATGGGCGGCCAGGGCGGAATAGGCCTGGCGGTCCGCTGCGGTGCATCCCTGGTCGGTGAAGTTCAGGGTGTTGTCGAGGATTCTCGCCGCCAGCAATTGCGCGCTGTCGCGGCTGATCCTGGGCAGCAACCCGGAATCGCGCCAGCGCTCAAAGACCTGGGTGCAGGCGGCGCCGATCTGGCGGATATCGGCGTATTTGCCCAGGCGCTCGTCCCAGAAGGCCTCGAACCCGGGGTGATGGTCGATGACCTCGATCACCCGGGCGAGGTCCACCAACGGGTCCAGGTGCAGGTGGTTGGAAATGTCCACCAGCACGAACTGATCGGCGCCCTCCGGGACGTGGCGGTCCAGGCCCTTGAGCTGCTGGCGGAAATGGGCCGGGATGCTCTCGTTCAGCGGTGCGCTGCTCAGGGCCCGGGCCGGGCGGCCGCTGAGGTTGAGCAATTCGGCGTAGGCGATGCAGCCGGCGTAGGCGTCGATATCCAGATAGGCCGCACCGGCGGTGACAATGATCATGACGTCCGTGTAATCCACAAAGGCCGAAGGCCGGGGCGTCGAGGGTGCCCGAGCGAGATGACAGCTCGATGACCGTCAGGGCTCACCGCTCATGTTCCTGCCCCGCCTCGGCCACCAGCAGCGCCGCCAGACGCGCACCGCTGAAGCGAATCTGCGCCAGGCTCAGGGCCGCATAGCCGATGATCACCGCTGGCGCCCGGCGCACCTGCTGGCAATGTTCAATCACCCCTTGCAGCATGACCTTGCTTGACGATCACCCGCCGAACTCGCAGCGGCCTCAAGAACGCTGCGGCCCTTCGTGCCGTTCGCAGCCTGCGGCAGCGGCTACACCAACCTCGGATCGGCATTGGCCCTGTAGCCGCTGCTGAGCCACGGCGAAGCTGCGCAAAGGTCCGCAGGACCTTGCTTGACGATCTCCAGCCGAACTTGCAGGGACCTCAAGAGCGCTGCGGCCCTTCGTGCCGTTCGCAGCCTGCGGCAGCGGCTACACCAACCTCGGATCGGCACTGGCCCTGTAGCCGCTGCTGAGCCACGGCGAAGCTGCGCAAAGGTCCGCAGGACCTTGCTTGACGATCTCCAGCCGAA
>NZ_JAQQGK010000014.1:0-23647 GCF_028550695.1 Pseudomonas sp. BLCC-B112 | reverse complement strand
AACTCGCAGCGACCTCAAGAACGCCGCGGCCCTTCGTGCCGTTCGCAGCCTGCGGCAGCGGCTACACCAACCTCGGATCGGCATTGGCCTGTAGCCGCTGCTGAGCCATGGCAAGGAGCTGTGCAAGGCCGATTCAATGCCGCTACATTAACCGCGCCTTCCCCATCCGTTGCGCCGTTCAACACAAGGAAATACGCGATGAAACTCATTGGAATGCTCGATTCACCCTATGTGCGCCGCGTCGCCATCAGCCTCAAATGCATGGACCTGCCCTTCGAACATCATTCGGTCTCGGTATTCAGCACCTTCGAGCAGTTCAAGGCCATCAACCCGGTGGTCAAGGCACCCACCCTGGTCTGCGACGGGGGTGAAGTGCTGATGGATTCGAGCCTGATCCTCGACTACCTGGAAAGCCTGGCCGGCCCGCAAAGGAGCCTGATGCCCGTGGCCCTGCCAGCGCGTTTGCATGAGTTGCGGTTGATCGGTCTGGCCCTGGCGGCCTGTGAGAAGTCGGTGCAGATTGTCTACGAACGAAAGTTGCGTCCGGCGGAGAAACAGCACGGCCCCTGGCTGGAGCGGATCGGCGGCCAATTGCAGGCCGCCTATACCGAGTTGGAACAGGAACTGCAGAAACAGCCCTTGCCTCAGGACGGCGCCCTGAGCCAGGCCGGCATCAGCCTGGCGGTGGCCTGGAGTTTCAGCCAGATGATGGTGGCGGACCTGTTCGGCCCCGAGCAATTCCCGGCGGTGCGCGGTTTTGCCGAATACGCCGAACAACTGCCGGTGTTCCTCGACACCCCCGCCACCTGACCCACACAGCGCCATCACCGTAGCCAGCTTGCTGGCGAAGAGGCCCGCGAGCCGTGCAGCGCTCTTGGACACGCTTTCGCTGGCAAGCCAGCTCCTACGCAAGTCCAACAGATCTCCGTGGGGATCTGTCAGGCCGGTTCGGGCTGTTTCTTCACCGGGGCGGTGGCGAAACGCCGGGCCAGGAACGGAGTGATGTCCAGCGGCAGGGCTTCGTCGTTCACCAGTTTGTCCAGCAGTACACCGGTGATCGCCGAGGTCAGGATGCCGGTACGGAAGTGTCCGCAGGCGTTGAGGTAACCCTCGACCCCATCCATCGGCCCAAGAATCGGCAACTCGTCCGGCGAGCCCGGACGCAGGCCCGCCCAGCAGCGCTTGAGGTTGACCTGGGCCAACTCGGGAATGCAGCGCACTGCCCCCTGCACCAGGCCGTTGATTTCCGGGTAGGTGGTGCTGACGTCGAAACCCTTGTCCTCGGTGGTACTGCCAATCAGGATCTCGCCGTTGTCCTTCTGCGCCATGTAGCAGTCGCTGGTGGTCAGGCAACCATTGAGCAGCTTGGGCATGCGCTCGGTGAGGAGGATCTGGCCCTTCACCGGCTTGACCGGAATCTCCACCCCAGTGGCCTGCAGGCTCAGCTCGGCGGCCCAGGCACCGGCGGCATTGATCAGGGTCGAGCAATGGAACAGCCCGGCCTCGGCGGTTTGTACTCCACTGACCCGGTTGCCCTGGTGCAGGACCCCGGTGACGTTGGTGTTGAAGTACACATCCACGCCGTTCTGCCGTGCGCCTTCGGTGTAGGCATCAGTCAGGCGGAAGGGGTTGACCTGGTGATCGCAGAGGAACTCCAGGGCGCCCTGGGCTTCGTGGCTGACCTTCGGCTCGGCGGCGCGCAGGGCTGCCTGGTCGAGCCAGCGCACTTGATCGGACAGGTGCGGGATGCAACCGACAATGTGTTCGGCGTACAGGCGGTCCTCGTCGTCATAGATGACGAACTTGAGCCCGGTCTGTTCGAACTTGAAGTCCATGCCGTGCAGGCCGATCAGTTCGCGGTGCAGGCGTGGGTACAGCTCGTTGGACTGCAGGGCGAAGTCGAAGAACGACTGCGGCAGGATGTGCGGGGTGCTGGAGTCCACCACCACCGCCGAACCCTGGGCCTCGCGCTTGCGGTTGGCCGACATCATGCGAAAGAAGATCACTCCGCAGCCCAGGCCCACCGACTCGCCGATGGCCCACAGGCCGCCGGCCGAAGCCCGGCTGGCGTTGCCCGGACGCTTGGCGTCGATCAGCGCCACTCTGAGGTCTTTGCGCTTGGACAACTGATAGGCGCAGGACGCCCCGATCACGCCGCCACCGGCAATCACCACGTCGTAATACTTACTCATGTCCGGGGACCTCCTGGTCTGGGGCTGCAAAGGCGGAAAACGGAATCGGGTCCAACGGGAAGCGCGGGCGAATCCAGCCCACATCCTTGCGTCCGGTGGCTTGGCGCAGGCGGTCGCTGCAATAGCCGACGCACATCCGCCCCTGGCAGTCGCCCATGCTCACCCGGGTGCGCATTTTCAGGCTGGCCATGTCCTGCACGCCCTGGCTCAGGGCGCGCTCGATATCGTTGCGAGTGGTGTGTTCACAGCGGCAAATCACCGTGTCGCCCTTGGGCAGGTCTATCTGCCCGGTGCCACGTGCGGTATAGCGGTCCACCGCGCCGCGAAAGCGCAGGATCGAGGCCAGTTTGCGCTCGTAGCCCTGGCGCCGTTGCAAGGCCGCCTCGTTGCTCAGCACATCGCGCTGCATGAGGATCGACAGCGCCGCGATGCGGCCGGTGAGCATCGCCGCTTCACCACCGCGAATCCCACCCATGTCGCCGGCCAGGTGGATGTGCGGCTCGCTGCTCTGCTGCCAGGCGTTGGCGTTGGCCCGCAGATAGCCGTCATCGCTGAAGCCGTGATCCAGGCCCATCTGCTGGCTCAGTTGGGTGCGGGGAATGAAGCCATAACCCACCGCCAGGGTCTGGGCGGCGATGCGCTCGGCCTTGGCCATGTCCGGCTGCCAGTCGGCGGAATACGGGGCAACCGTGACCACGCTCAAGGCGTCCTGGCCCTGGGCCTCGACCACGCCCCAGCCATAGCGCAGGGGGATGCTGTGAAGCTTGAGGTAGGCCAGCATGCTCAGGCCGTCGAGAAACAGCTGGGGCTTGTTCAGCAGGGCCAGGCTCTGCTTGGCGATCTTGCTCAAGGCACTGGCCTCGTAGACCCCGGCCACCCGCACGCCCGAGGCGTGCAACTGGCACGCCACCAGTGGCAGCAAGGGCCCGGTGCCGGCGATCACCACAGGACCTTGCGGCTTGACCACGCCGCTCTTGATCTGCAGTTGCAGACCACCGAGCAACTTGACCCCCGGCAGCGTCCAGCCGGGAAACGGTACGCTGCGTTCATGGCAGCCGGCCGCCAGCAACAATTGCCCATAGGCCACCCGCTGCACCTGCTCGTCGGCATCCAGCAGCATCAGGCTGTCAAGGCCCTCGGCGCCGATCACCCGGTGGTTGAGGCGCACCTCGATCATCTGCTCGTGATCGGAAAATTCACCGTGTAGCTTGGCCAGCGTCTCGCAGTAGCGCGGCCCCAGGTAATCCAGTTGCACGCCATCGCGCAGCGGGCCACGAAAGACCACGCCACCCAGGCGCGAGGCTTCTTCGATCAGGGTGCTGCGCACGCCGTGCTTGGCCAGTTCGATAGCCGCCGCCATGCCCGCCGGCCCTCCGCCGACAATCACCGGGTTCAGGCTCATACCGTGGGCTCCGTCTCGCTGATGCGGTTGCTCAGGGTCTGCACCTGCATGCCCGGCTTGACCAGGGTCTGGCAGGCACGGCGCTTGTGGCGGCCGTCGATCTGCACCAGGCAGCAATGGCACACGCCCATGCCGCAGTAGGCACCGACCAACTGTCCGTGATCATTGCGCGCCACCTGGCGCAGGCCGGTGGCCTGGATCACGCTGAGGACTGTTTCACCCAGGGCGGCAGTGACCGGCTGGCCGTTGAGACTGATGGTCATGTCCGCATGCTGCAGCGGCTGAATATCAAAATTGCGGTCTATCTGACGCATTGCGGTTCATCCGTGAGAAGTGAGTGGGGTTACCGGCATCCTGCCGCCTGGAGTCCTGGGGCAAGGACGCGGTCACACCGCGGTTCCGAAGAGGCTGTCAGAACCGAGCGCGGGCAAATCTAGTGGTTTTGTCTGACAGAAATATTGATCTGGGCCAAGCAAAAGGCCGGTGTCCCTCAAAGCAGTGCCTTGTCTCTGAAACTTGCGATACACGCCACAAAAAGCCGCGGCCGGCAGAAGCCCGGCAGCGGCGCCTTTAAGACATACCACGGCCCCTGCGCGACCGCCGCCAAAGGTCAGGGCCCTGTCCCCAATTAGTGGTTCAAGGCATCGACGACAGCCGCGCGAACCTTATGAACATTGGCATTGTTACAAACCGTAAAGTCGAACGCGCCCCCGGCCGTTCCTCGACCGTTTTCGCCTTGCCTGAGCTTCGTCTCAAAACGCTTGGTACAGAGCCTAACGACGCTTGTAGCTCTTGTTGCCACTGGGCGTCAGGCAATAGACCCCGCCCCGTGGCCCGGTGCAGAAACTGCCGCTGCCGCAGGTGCAACCCTGGGTATCACGCAGCAGCGGCTCGGCGCGGGGGGTGGAGGAGCGTTGGCCGAACATCAGCGCGCAGTTCTTCTTCGAGGCGCTGATGGAACCGTCATTGCACAGGAACAGCTCGCCGTCACAACGGGCGATGCCGCCTTTCTTTCCGGAACAGGGCTGATTGGCCGCCTGGGCCGCCGCGCTGCACAGCAGCAACAGGCACACCGCGAAAAAGGGCTTCCAGCCGACCCGAGTCAGGGCACTCATGGTGACGCCTCCTGGCAAAAAAGTGGCCGGATGATATCAAGCTTCACCCTCCCCGACTCGGACTGTGCAGACCGGACGACAAGCCAGATGAAAGTTTATTTAGAATCCCGCCCCTGGTTTCTTGGCAAAATGCCCGCCTGTGTCACGAACCGCTAAGCAGGTAACGCCTATGACCCGCATTCTGACCATCGAAGACGACGCCGTAACGGCCCGGGAGATCGTCGCCGAACTGAGCAGCCACGGCCTCGACGTGGACTGGGTGGACAACGGCCGCGAAGGCCTGGTGCGCGCCGTGAGCGGCGACTACGACCTGATCACCCTGGACCGCATGCTGCCGGAACTGGACGGCCTGGCCATCGTCACCACCCTGCGCACCATCGGTGTGTCGACGCCGATCCTGATGATCAGCGCCCTCTCCGACGTCGACGAACGAGTACGCGGCCTGCGTGCCGGCGGCGACGACTACTTGACCAAGCCCTTCGCCTCCGACGAGATGGCGGCCCGGGTCGAGGTGCTGCTGCGACGCAAGAACACGGTCAAGGATTTCGCCACCAGCCTGCGAGTGGCCGACCTGGAGCTGAACCTGATCAGCCGCGAAGCGACCCGCGCCGACCAGTTGCTGAGCCTGCTGCCCACCGAGTACAAGCTGCTGGAATTCCTCATGCGCAACACCGGGCAGATCCTCTCGCGGATGATGATCTTCGAAGAGGTCTGGGGTTATCACTTCGACCCGGGAACCAACCTGATCGACGTGCACATCGGCCGCCTGCGCAAAAAAATCGACCCGCCCGGCATGACCCCGTTGATCCGCACCGTGCGAGGCTCGGGCTATGTCATTGCTGAACCCCTCTAAGGGCTGGCGCTCCTCCAGCAGCCGCCTGCTGGCGCTCTACAGCACGCTGTTCGTGGCCTGGAGCTGCATCCTCATGGGGGTGCTGTACTACGAAGTCTCCACCTACCTGGACAGCCTGGCCAAGCACTCGCTGATGCAGCGCCAGCACCTGTTCGCGCGCTTCGAAGGCGAGCAACTGGTGGAAGCCCTGGCCACCAGCATGACCTTCGACATGCGCGCCATCGACGCCTACGGCCTGTTCGACGAACAGCGCCGGCCCTTGAGCGGACCGATCCGGCAGATCCCCGAGGACCTGCCCCTGGACGGCCAGATCCACGAGTTGAAGAACTGCATCGACTCCGACGACACGAACCTGCCCCGCGACAGCTGCGACGCGGTGGCCACCCACACCCGGGACGGCCGCTGGCTGGTGCTGGTGCGCGACAACGGCTCGCTGTTCGCGGTGACCCGGATCATTCTCCACGCCCTGCTGTGGGGGATTTCCCTGACCATCATTCCCGGGGTCGCCGGCTGGCATCTGCTGCGCCGCCGGCCGTTACGGCGCATCCGCCAGATCCAGGCCAGCGCCGAGGCCATCGTCGCCGGCGACCTGACCCGGCGCCTGCCGCTGTCGGACCGGCGTGACGAACTGGACATGCTGGCGGCCATCGTCAACGCCATGCTCGAACGCATCGAGCGGCTGATGCATGAGGTCAAGGGCGTGTGCGACAACATCGCCCACGACCTGCGCACCCCGCTGACCCGCCTGCGGGCCCAGCTCTATCGCCTGCAGCAACAGGCCGAGGAAGGTTCGCCCCAGGCCCTGCAGATGGACCAGCTGCTGGCCGAGGCCGACACCTTGATGGCGCGCTTTCGCGGGTTGCTGCGCATCTCCGAACTGGAGGACCAGCAACGGCGCTCGGGCTTCCTCGAACTCGATCCCCTGCCCCTGCTCCACGAGCTGTACGACTTCTACCTGCCCCTGGCCGAAGAAGGCCGCCTGACCCTGGTGCTGGATGTGCCGGCCAGCCTGCCCCGGCTCACCGGCGACCGCGCCTTGTTGTTCGAGGCCCTGGCCAACCTGCTGAGCAACTCGATCAAGTTCACCCCGCCAGGCGGCGAAGTGATACTGCGCGGCCTCGACGATGACGGCAGCCCGCGCCTGGAGGTGCTGGACTCAGGCCCGGGCATTCCCCCGGCGGAACGGGCGGCGGTGTTCCGGCGCTTCTACCGGGTCGACGAAAGCAACGCCCAGGGCGGCTTTGGCCTGGGCCTGTCGATTGTTGCGGCGATTGTCAGCCTGCACGGCTTCAAGCTCGAAGTGGGCAGCAGCGAACGCGGCGGCGCGCGCCTGAGCCTGGATTGCCGGCCAAGCCTGATCGCCGACAACTGACCCACCCAGCCCTGTAGCCGCTGCTGAGCCTGCGAAGCTGCGAAAAGGTCCGCAGGACCTTCAGCGACCTCAAAAGCAGCACCTCCTGCGACGGAGTGCCGCCCAGAGCGTTCGCAGCCTTCGGCAGCGGCTACAGGTGGCCCAGGGAGTTGCTGTCCAGCTCGTAGAGCAACTCGTCAATGAGCCGCAATACGTCGGCCTCGCTCTGCAGGGACTTGATGCGCAACCCGCTGACCACCAGATCGACCCGGCCGCTGTCGGGCTCGAACACCCGCAGGGTCAGGGTGCCGTCGCCGGCATGGCTGAAACTGCAGGCCAGGGGCGCCAGGCGCTGTTCGATACAGGCGCGCCATTGGGCCTGGGTGAGCACCGCCGGTGCCTGATCGGTCACGGTGCCCTTGCTCTGTTCATCACCCATGCGGGCTGTCCTTGTGCTGTGGTTGTGCTCTGCCACAGCCCCATTGACCGGAGCTGTGGCAGCTCCAAGGGTAGAAAACACCCACCACGCAAAGAAGGCGCATTTGCACGGGTTGCCCTGGTGCATATGCACCAGTTCAGCGTCCCCGACTGCCGACCGTGCCGACGAACAGCCCGCGCTCCCGGGCCCAGACGATGGCTTCGCCCCGGCTGTGCACCCCGAGCTTGGAATACAGAGTGGCGACATGGTTGCGCACGGTGTTGGGCGCCAGCTTCAGCTGGGCGGCAATTTCTTTGTCTGCCAATCCCTGATAGATCAACCCCAGCACTTCCCGCTCGCGGGCCGTCAGGTCGGCAGAGGACACCCCAGGCGTGTCCCGGGCCTTGGGGCTTCTCACGTTGGCCAGCTTTTCGATCAGGGTTCGGCTGAACCAGGAGGCATCGCGCATCACTTCTTCGATGGCGCCCACCAGCTCCAGTTCGGAGCGCTTGCGCTCAGTGATGTCCATCAGCACCAGCAGGTAACAGGGGCTGTCCTGGATGAGCACGGTGTCGGCATAGGCCACGCAATCGATCAACCCGGCGTTCTTCTGGCGCACCTTGAGGTCCAGGCCATCGACGTTGCCGGCCTTCTCCAGTTGACTGAACAATTGGCTGGCCGCCGCGGCTTCGGCGATGAACCCGATGGCGCCGACGTTCTTGCCCAGCAGCTCTTCGCTGCTGTAGCCGCAGGTATTGAGAAAGGCCTCGTTGACGTCGACGATCTGCTGCTCGGCGCTGCACACCAGGGTCGGCACCGGGGTCAGGCGGAACGACTTGGCAAAGCGTTCCTCGCTCTGGCGCAGGGCAATCTCGATCTTGCGCCGCGGCTCCAGGTCCATGAAGGAAAACAGCATGCAATCCTCGTCGTTGATGTCCAGGGGCTGGCCGGCGACGATCACCAGCTTGCTGCCGCCGTCGGGCAGGCGCAGCTCGGCCTGCATCTGCGGAATGGTCGCGCCCTGCCCCAGGCGCTCGATGGCCAGGTCCTTGTGCTCGGCGTCCTCCAGCACATCCAGCTCGTACACCGAGCGGCCGATCACCTGGTCCCGGGCATAGCCGGTCATTTCCAGGAAGCCCTGGTTGACCTTGATATAGCGCAAGTCACTGAGGCGGCAGATCACCGCTGGCGCCGGGTTGGCGTTGAAGGTCTTTTCAAAGCGCTGTTCAGCGCTGGCCCAGTCGCTGGCATCGCTGAGGATCAGCACCAGGGATTCCGGCGCGCCGCTGCGATCAGTGAGGATCATGCTGCGCACCCGGTGCACCCAGTGCCGCGGTTCGCCGTCGATCTCGGCCTGCACTTCCACCACCACGTCGCTGAAGGTTTCACCGGCGGCCACCCGATTGATGGGATAGGCCTCCAGGGCCAGGGGGTGATTGTTGCGATAGCGCAAGGCATAGCGCCGGGCGTACTCGCGGACATTGGCCCCCAGCTCGCCGACCTCGCCGACGCCATGCATGGCCAGCGCCGCTTCATTGGCCCAGAGCAGGCTGCGAGCCTTGTCGGTCTCGATCAGGATCACCCCGTCCGACAGACCGGCGATGATCTGCTGCAACTGGCGGCGATTGGTTTCGGTAGCAAGTACGGCCTGGCTCATGGCATCTCCAGTCAGAACCGGCGCCACAGCGGACAGGCTGCGCGCCGCAAAAAAGGGGCTGAACACTACGACCACGACCGCTCGCCATCGTGCCCTGCACCTTCACCGCGGCGCACTGGAGCCTCCTCGCGCCAAGGGTTAAGCTGCTGCGCCCGGTCCGACCGCCCTCAAGGAGTGAAGCATGATCACCATCCGTGAAGCCGACAGCCGCGATATCGATGCTCTGCAGGCCATAGGCTGCGCCACCTACCGCGAACACTTCGCGGCGATCTGGACGACTGACGGCATGCAGCAGTTTCTCGACCAGGACTTCTCCCCCGCCAACCTCGAAGCGTCCGTAGCGGCCCGGGACCGGCACCTGTGGCTGCTGGCCCTGGACCCGCAGCACCAGCCCATCGGCTTTGCCAAGCTCAACTGGGCCCGCCCGACGCCGGGCAGCGGCCGGTTCGGGGCCGAACTGCAGAAGATCTACCTGCTCAAGTCCCAGGCCGGCCAGGGCCATGGCCGGCGCCTGCTCGAACACGTGTTGCAACGGGCCAGCGCCGCCGGGGAATCCTGCCTGTGGCTGGACGTGCTCAAGAGCAACAGCGGCGCCCGGCGCTTTTATGAAAGCGCCGGGCTGCGGCAGATCGGCGAAGTGCCGTTCAGCACCGACCTGGAACAGATCGGCATGTGGGTGATGGCCTGCGACCTGCCCCTCAAGGAGCACTCCGCCCAGGGCTGAGGCTGCCTTCCCCGCGCCCTGCGCGCCACTACAAGCCCAGGGCCTTGAGCCGCCGGTACAGGGTTCGCTCGCTCAGGCCCAGGGTCTTGGCCAACTCGCTGCGCGAGCCGTCGAACACTTCCAGGGCATGGGCCAGCTGTTCCAGGTCCTTGCCGGCGCGACGGCGGGTCACCGGGACCGGTGCCTGTGGGCTGCGCAGTTCTGCCGGCAGGTCCTGCGGGCGGATCACCCCGTCATCACTGAACAACCGCGCCCGTTCGAGGATGTTGCGCAGCTCGCGGATGTTCCCTGGGTAGGTGTACAAGCGCAGCTGCTCAAGAGCCTGGGGATCGACCCGCGGCACCACCCCGGGATCGAGGCGGCGCAGCAGGCTGTCGATCAGCAGCGGCAGGTCGTCGCTGCGTTCGCGCAGGGCCGGCAGGCGGATCGGGAAGGCGCTGATGCGGTAGTACAGGTCCTGGCGAAAGGTGCCAGCGGCGACCATTTCCTTGAGCGGCTTGTGGGTCGCCGCCACCAGGCGGAAGTCCGAATGCACGGTGCGCAGGCTGCCCACCGGGCGGAAGCTGCCGGACTCGATCAGGCGCAGCAGTTTGACCTGCATGGCCAGGGGCACCTCGCCGATTTCGTCGAGAAACAGGGTGCCGCCGTGGGCCGCTTCCGCCAGGCCGATCTTGCGTTGCAGGGCGCCGGTAAAGGCGCCCTTTTCATAGCCGAACAATTCGCTTTCCAGCAGGGTTTCGGTGAGCCCGGTGCAGTCCACCACCACCAGCGGCCCGCTGGCCCGGGGGCTGCCATCGTGCAGGGCACGGGCAAAGAGTTCCTTGCCGGTGCCGGACTCACCCTGCAGCAACACCGGAATCGGCGCCGGGGCCGCCCGCTGCAAGGCGCTCAAGGCTTCGTTGAAGGCTGGCGAGCGCCCCACCAGGCCCTTCTGCTGGGGCTGCACCGACGCCACCGCCACTGAGCTCAGGCGTTCGACATAGGCCACCACGGTGCCGGCCTCGCCAATGATCGGCCGCAGCTCCACATCCACGTGCTCGGGGCCGCGAGGTGTGTGATGAATGTGCAGCATGCGCTCCGGCACCCGGCTGTCATGGGCCTTGCGCATCGGGCAATGCTCGCCGGCCTGGTCGCAGGGCACGGCGAACTGGTGAGACACGCGATAGCACTTGGCGCCCACATGGGGCTTGCCGGCCACGCCGAACTGGCGCTGGTAGGCGGTGTTGGCGGCGATGATGTTGTAGTCGGTGTCGAGCACGATGGTCGGTTGCGGGTCGTGTTCGAGGTAGGACACCAGGGCAGACATGGACGGCTGGGCACGGTCGGTGGCGATCAGGGACATGGGGCAACTCCGGGGCAGTGGCGGCAGCTTAAAGCACGCCGCGGCCTTCTGCCATTTTCTGTCACAAACTGCCATGTCACTGCCAGATGACGCTGACAGTCGCCTCGAAAAACGCCTGATGGCAGCCTCTGCGGCCTTCTACTTCAATGAACAGGTGGCCAATCCGGGTGCTCGAGGTTGGCACGTTTATTGACAGTCCAAGGGACGAGCGACAGCGCAGACTGCCCTCACCTTCATTGCCTGGAGTGCCCCATGATCATCAGCGACACGCTGCGTGTAGAAGCCTTTTTCGACCCTCACACCTGGACCATCAGCTACCTGGTGATGGACCAGGCCAGCCGCCGCTGCGCGCTGATCGACAGCGTGCTGGACTATGACCCGAAATCCGGCCGCACCCGCACCGAGTCCGCCGACCGCCTGATCGCCCGGGTGCGCGAGCTGGACGCCCGGGTCGACTGGATTCTGGAAACCCACGTGCACGCCGACCACCTGTCCGCTGCCGCCTACCTCAAGGACCAGCTCGGGGCCCAAGTGGCCATCGGCAATCAGATCACCCGGGTGCAGAAAGTCTTCGGCGCGCTGTTCAACGAAGCCCCGGCCTTTGCCCGGGATGGCAGCCAGTTCGACGTGCTGCTCGAAGACGGCGCCGAGTTCGCCATCGGCGGCCTCAGCGCCCGGGCCCTGCACACTCCGGGACACACCCCGGCCTGCATGACCTACCTGGTGCAGGTGGGCGACGAGTGCGTGGCCTTTGTCGGCGACACCCTGTTCATGCCCGACTACGGCACCGCCCGCTGCGACTTCCCCGGGGCTGATGCACGGACCCTGTACCGTTCCATCGGCAAGATCCTCGCCCTGCCCCCAGAGACCCGGCTGTTCATGTGCCACGACTACCTGCCCAACGGCCGCGAACTGCAGTACATGACCACCGTCGCCGAGCAGCGCGCCAACAACATTCACATCCATCAGGGCGTCGACGAAGACAGCTTCGTGAAGATGCGCGAAGCCCGCGACGCAACCCTGGACATGCCGGTGCTGATCCTGCCTTCGGTGCAGGTCAACATGCGCAGCGGGCACTTCCCCGAGCCCGAAGACAACGGCGTGAGCTACCTGAAGATTCCCCTGAACACCCTATAACGATTACTGACTCCACACGGAGAACTTGCCATGCGTCCCTTCAACCCGGCCCTGCGCGCCGTCGACGGCAGCCATCAGGTGCTGATCGTCGGTGGCGGTGCCGCTGGCATTGCCGTCGCCGCCAGCCTCATGTCCCGCGATCCACACCTGGACGTGGCAATCATCGACCCGGCCAGCAGCCACTACTATCAACCCGGTTGGACCCTGGTGGGTGCCGGGGTGTTCAGCGCCCAGTCCACCGAACGCAGCATGGCCGCGCTGATGCCCAAGGGCGTCAAGTGGCTGCAGCACGCCGTCAGCCTGTTCGAACCAGACAACAATGCCCTGGTGCTGGACGACGGCCGCGTGCTGGGCTATGACCAACTGGTGGTGTGCCCCGGGCTCAAGCTCGACTGGGCGGCCATCGACGGCCTGCCCCAGGCCCTGGGCAACCATGGCGTGACCTCCAACTACCGCTACGACCTGGCGCCCTACACCTGGCAACAGGTGCAGCAGCTGCAACAAGGCGAGGCGCTATTCAGCCAGCCGCCAATGCCGATCAAGTGCGCCGGGGCGCCGCAGAAAGCCATGTACCTGTCCTGCGACCACTGGCTGCGCCACGGGCGCCTGGGGTCGATCAAGCCGCGCTTCCTGAATGCCGGCGGCGTGCTGTTCGGCGTCGCCGACTATGTGCCGGCGCTGATGGAATACGTGAAGAAGTACGGCATCGAACTGGATTTCGGCCATAACCTGGTGGCGGTGAACGGCCCGGCCAGGCGCGCGACCTTCGTGCGCACCCTGGCCGACGGCCGCCAGGAAACCCTTGAGCGTGCCTTCGACCTGCTGCATGTGGTGCCGCCGCAATGCGCCCCGGACTTTATCCGCCAAAGCCCCCTGGCCGACGCGGCCGGCTGGGTCGATGTCGATCCCCATAGCCTGCGCCACAAGCGCTTCATCAATGTCCACGGCCTGGGCGATGCCACCAACACCAGCAATGCCAAGACCGCCGCGGCGGCACGCAAGCAGGCGCCAGTGGTGGCCAACAACGTGCTGGTGGCCCTCAAGCGCCTGACCCGGCTGGCCGAGTACGACGGCTACGGCTCCTGCCCGCTGACCGTGGAACGGGGCAAGATCGTCCTCGCCGAATTCACCTACGGCGGCAAGCTGGCGCCGAGCTTCCCGCGCTGGCTGCTGGACGGCCGTCAACCGACCCGTCGCGCCTGGTGGCTGAAGGAACGAATCCTGCCGCCGCTGTACTGGCGCGGCATGCTCAAGGGCCATGAATGGCTGGCACAACCGACCCTGGCCACGGACACCCCGAAGACATGAATGAACACAGTCTTTTGGGCGCTGGGCTGGGGGCGGTCATTGGCGCGATCCTGGCGCTGACTGGAGCCGGCGGCGGCATCCTCGCGGTGCCACTGCTGGTGTTCGGCCTGGGTTTGAGCATGGTCGAGGCCGCCCCTATCGGCCTGCTGGCGGTGGGCTTGGCCGCCAGCGTCGGCGCGGTGCTGGGCCTGCGCCAGGGCATCGTGCGCTACCGTGCGGCGGGGTTTGTCGCCAGCATTGGCATTCTCATGGCGCCGCTGGGGCTGTGGCTGGCCCACCGCCTGCCCAACCTGCCCCTGGCCCTGCTGTTTTCCCTGGTGCTGCTGTACGCCTGCGGACGCATCCTGCGCAAGGCCAGCCTGGAATTGAAACAGGGCCAGGTCGCGCCACGCCCGGCGTTCCTGCCCTGCGTGCTCAACCCGGCCCAGGGCCGTTTGCGCTGGACCCTGCCCTGCGCCCGGGCACTGACCTTCACCGGCATGCTCTCGGGCCTGCTGTCGGGGTTGCTCGGCGTCGGCGGCGGCTTCGTGATCATCCCGGCCCTGAGCCGCTACACCAACCTGGACAGCAAGAGCATCGTCGCCACCTCTTTGGCGGTGATTGCCCTGGTGTCCCTGGGCAGCGTGGTGACCGCCAGCCTCAGCGGCGTGATGCACTGGGCCGTGGGTGCGCCCTTTGCCCTGGGTGCGGTGGTGGGACTGGTACTGGGACGACAAGTGGCCAGCCACCTGGCCGGCCCGCGCCTGCAACAACTGTTTGCCATCACCGGCATGCTGGCGGCGCTGCTGCTGGCGGGCGGGGCCTTGGGTTGGCTGTCCCATTGAGGCCCTTTCGCCGGCAAGCCGGCTCCTGCAACAGCGGGTACAGATCCCCCATGGGCACTGGCTTGCCAGCGCAGGCGTACGCACCGACGCTGCGGTTACGCGATGGAAATGCCTGAGCCATGACCGGCCCCTGCACCAGCATGGGCCATGCAGAGGAAATCGATATGCTCTTTGACGCCGCACATTTCACCCCGGGCTCGGCCCTGGCCGGGGGCGCGTTGATCGGCCTGGCGGCCGGGCTGTTGATCGTCGCCAACGGGCGCATCGCCGGAATCAGCGGCCTGCTCGGCAGCCTGCTGCAACCGGGCAGCGACGGCTGGGGCGAGAAAGCCCTGTTCATCCTCGGGCTGCTGCTGGCGCCGCTGCTCTGGGGCCTGTTTCACGCCCTGCCCGTCGCCGAGTTCCAGGGCGGTCTGCTCGGCCTGATCAGCGCCGGCCTGCTGGTGGGCATCGGTACCCGCTACGGCGCCGGTTGCACCAGCGGCCACGGGGTCTGCGGTATTTCCCGACTGTCGCCACGCTCGATCATCGCCACCCTGTGCTTCATGGGCACCGGCTTCGCCACGGACTGGGGCTGCTGCCATGAGAAAACTCAGCGCTTTTGTCGCCGGCCTGCTGTTCGGCATCGGCCTGTTGCTGGCGGGTATGGCCAACCCGGCCAAGGTCCTGGGTTTTCTCGATCTGGCGGGCACCTGGGACCCGTCCCTGGCGCTGGTGATGCTCGGCGCCATCGCGGCGGCCTGGTGGCCCTTCCATTGGGCCATGGGCCGCTCGCGCTCGCTGCTCGGGGCGCCCATGCAGATTCCCGCCAAGCGCAGTGTCGATCGGCGCCTGATCGGTGGCAGCCTGCTGTTCGGCGTCGGCTGGGGCATCGCCGGGATCTGCCCGGGGCCGGCCCTGGTGCTGTTGCCGGGCGGGCACTGGCAAGCCTGGGTGTTCGTCCTGGCGATGCTCCTGGGCATGTTGCTGTTCCAGCGCCTGGAGGCCCGCCAACGCGGCTGAAGCGCACACCCACGCATACACCGCCCCCGTGCAGGAGCGGTCTTGCCAGCGCAGGCTCTCGCTGGCACCGCTGACCTGACAGAGGATTGATGACGCCGTCACCGGCCTCTTCGTCGGCAAGCCTGCTCCTGCCTGGGAAACGGCCAGGGAAATATTGGCCTCTGCCGGTCAGGGGCGCGGGCGGCGACGATGGCCAGGACCTGTATCTCCCAGGAGTGCGCCATGTCCACCACCCAATCCCTTGAACTCTGTCTCTGGCGCAAGATCGGCCGCTACGCCTCGCGCATCGGCCGGACCTTGATCCAAAAAGCCCTGTGGCTCTACTACGCCGCGCAACGACCACAAACCCCGATCTGGGCCAAGACCACCATCTACGCTGCCCTGGGTTACTTCATACTGCCGCTGGACATGGTCCCCGACCTGCTCCCCGGGGCCGGATACACCGATGACCTTGGGCTGCTGGCCGGTTCAGTGGTGGCTGTGGCTGCGCATATCAACGCCGAGGTCCGGGAACAAGCCAGCGCACGCCTGGCGGACTGGTTCGGCAGTGAGCCGGAATGAGCCGAAGGTCGGCGCCAGGGTGCGCATAAGACTCGGCAAGGCGGTGCAGAACCCCGGACACAATGGCCGTTCGACTCACCGCGCCTGGGTGTCCAGGGCATAAAACTCCTGCAGCTTGGCCTGCAGCAGCTTCTTGTCCGGCAGTTGGGTCCGGTACTCGGCGATCAACGCCGGCGACAGTGAACGGTTGAGGGCATATTCCACCACCTCGTCATGCTTGCTCGCACAGAGCAACACGCCCAGCGCCGGGTTTTCATGGGGTTTGCGCACCTGGCGGTCCAGGGCCTCCAGGTAGAAGTCCAGCTTGCCCAGGTACTCCGGTTCGAAGCGCCCGACCTTGAGTTCAACGGCCACCAGGCAATTCAACCCACGATGGAACAGCAGCAGATCCAGGGCAAAATCGCGCCCGCCGACCTGCAGGGGATAGCCAGAAGCGACAAAGCAGAAGTCGCGCCCCATCTCGATCAGAAAATCCTTGAGCTGGCGCACCAGCCCCTGGTGCAGATCGGCTTCATCATGCCCCTGGGCCAGGCCGAGAAACTCCACCATATAGGCATCCTTGAAGACCTTCAGGGCCTCGGGACGGGCCTGTCTCAAACTGGCCGAGGCGCTTGCCGGGCGGGTCAGCGTGCGTTCGAACAGGGCGGACTTGATCTGTCGTTCCAGTTCTCTGCGTGACCATTGCTCCTGGACTGCCAAGCGCAGGTAGAACTCACGTTCACTTGATACTTTGCTCTGCCCCATCACCACCAGATGGTGACTCCAGGACAATTGTCGCACCAGTGGTGCGACTTTCTCGTCACCGCGATAGGTCTCATAAAACTGGCGCATGCGAAACAGGTTGGCCCGGGTAAACCCCCGTAGCCCCGGCTGCTGCCGCGCCAGGTAATCCGCCAATTGCTGGACCACGCCATCGCCCCATTCCGCCGCCTCGAGTTTGCGGCTGATATAGGCCCCGACCTGCCAGTACAGCTCCACCAGTTCAGTGTTCACCGCCCGCACCGCCCGCTGCCGTGCGGCGGTTATCATGCGTGCCACTTCATTGAATGCCACCTCGGTGGAGGTGACGGCCGCTTGCGCCTCTTGCTTCATGACGAACGCCCGGTTGCCTGGATAAAGGCCTCCATCATCACCCGGCTCACCGTGCCGCTATAGTCGGCCCCGTCTCTTTAGCTTGAGCGAAACGTCCTTGTTTCAGTGACGCAAACCGCCCCGTCAGCCTGGCATGCAGGCAAAGCCATGGGTGCTGGCCACCTGCTTGCCCTTGGCGTCATACAAGCGAACCGACACCTCGGTCCCCAGGCTCGACTCCACCAGTTTGTAGTGTTCACCGGCCTTGAAGCCGCTATAGCTGATATGGCCATTGCAGTCTTGCTGATTGGAGTCGCCGACGCTCTCTTCAAACAAGGTCACGTCCAGGCGATGGGCGCCGGGCTTGACCTCAAAATAACGCCCATCGTCGACCTTCTTCCCGTCCACCCGTTCGGCCATCAGGTCGTTGGGCGCCTCTTCCTGCAGGCCAATCCAGGCCTGGCTGGGGTCGGGCTGGGGCATCGGCCCGGCGCAGGCGCTGAGCAAGCAGGCAAGCCCCAGGACGGGAATCAGCAACAGCGGTTTGAGTGTCATGAAAACGTACCTCGCCAATAACAGAAATGAGTGCGACGCCAGTCCAGGACAACCGACTGCGTCGATGCCCATCAAGGGTGTCGAGGCGTCGGTACGAGTACAAATGAATCCCAGTGAAAGGAATTTCAGGCCTTACCTAAAACTTCCTTCACCTGGCTGAAAGCCGCGTGTTAGGTGGGTCGCTGCAGGCTGCCGAGGTTTGCAATCCCACTCCCTCGGAGGTTTTCGGCATGCTCGGGCTGGTCAAGACCGCACTGCTCAAGCCCTACACGTTCATCGTGCTGGCGATATTCATCTGCATCATCGGGCCCCTGGCGGCCCTGCGTACCCCCACCGACGTGTTCCCGGATATCGGCATCCCGGTGGTGGCGGTGGTCTGGCAGTACAACGGCCTGTCGCCGGATGCCATGGCCGGGCGGGTGATCTACACCTACGAGCGCTCCCTGAGCACCACGGTCAATGACATCCAGCACATCGAGTCGCAGTCGCTGCCGGGCATGGGCATCGTCAAGATCTTCTTCCAGCCCGGAGTGGATATCCGCACCGCCAACGCCCAGGTGACGGCGGTGTCACAAACCGTGCTCAAGCAGATGCCACCGGGCATCACCCCGCCGCTGATCCTCAACTACAGCGCCTCGACGGTGCCGATCCTGCAAATGGCCTTCTCCAGCCCGACCCTGTCGGAGGCGAAGATCCGCGACCTGGTGCAGAACAACATCCGCCTGCCCCTGAGCGCCCTGCCGGGGCTGGCCATGCCCACGCCCATGGGTGGCAAGCAACGGCAGATCACCCTCGACCTGGACCCGCAAGCCCTGGCCGCCAAAGGCCTGTCGGCCCAGGACGTGGGCAATGCCCTGGCGGCGCAGAACCAGATCATCCCGGTGGGCACCGCCAAGCTCGGCCGCGATGAATACACGGTGCTGCTGAACAACAGCCCCACTGCCATCGAGGAGCTCAACGACCTGCCGATCAAGACCGTGGACGGCGCCCTGATCACCATCGGCCAGGTGGCCCACGTGCGTGACGGCTCGCCGCCGCAGACCAATATCGTGCGGGTCGACGGACGCCGCGCGGTGCTGATGCCGGCGCTGAAGAACGGCAATATCTCCACCCTGTCCATCGTCGACGGCATCCGCCAGATGCTGCCGCGCATCAATGAAACCCTGCCGCCGTCCTTGAAGACCTCGCTGTTGGGGGACGCCTCGGTGTTCGTCAAGCAATCGGTGGGCAGCGTGGCCCGGGAAGGCATCATCGCCGCCCTGCTGACCAGCGCGATGATCCTGCTGTTCCTCGGCAGCTGGCGCTCAACACTGATCATCGCCGCCTCGATTCCCCTGGCCATACTCTCGGCCATTGCCCTGCTGGCGGCCAGCGGCCAGACCCTCAACGTCATGACCCTGGGCGGGCTGGCCCTGGCGGTGGGGATTCTGGTGGACGACGCCACCGTGACCATCGAGAACATCAACTGGCACCTGGAACAGGGCAAGGCGGTCAAGGACGCAATCCTCGACGGCGCCAAGCAGATCGTCGGCCCGGCCTTCGTCTCGCTGCTGTGCATCTGCATCGTCTTCGTGCCGATGTTCCTGTTGCAGGGCATCGCCGGCTACCTGTTCCGGCCCATGGCCCTGGCGGTGATCTTCGCCATGGCCAGCTCGTTCATCCTCTCGCGGACCCTGGTGCCCACACTGGCCCTGTACCTGCTCAAGCCCCATGTGCCGGAAGCGGGTCCCGGGCATCACCCAGAAGACGCCTTCATCAACCATCACGAAGGCGAACAGCACGCCAAGCCGCGCAACGCTTTGGTACGTGGGCTACTGGCCTTCCAGCAGGGCTTCGAGGCGCGTTTCTCCAACGTGCGCGACACCTACCACGGCCTGCTGCACCTGGCCCTGGGCCGGCGCAAGACCTTCATCCTCGGCTTTCTTGCCTGTGTGCTGGCTTCCTTCGCCCTGCTGCCGAGCCTGGGCCAGGACTTCTTCCCCGCCACCGACGCCGGCGCCCTGGCCCTGCACGTGCGCCTGCCCCTGGGCACGCGGATCGAGGAAAGCGCGGCGGCCTTCGACCGCATCGAAGCGCGGATTCGCGAAGTGATCCCGGCCGAGCAACTGGACAGCATCATCGACAACATCGGCATCCCCTTGAGCGGCATCGACATGGCCTACAGCAACAGCGGCACCATCGGGCCCCAGGACGGTGATATCCAGGTCACCCTCAAGCCCGGCCACGCCCCCAGCGCCGACTACGTGAAACAGCTGCGTGAAGCCCTGCCGGAAAGCTTCCCCGGCAGCCAGTTCGCCTTCCTCCCGGCGGACATCAGCAGCCAGATCCTCAACTTCGGCGCCCCGGCCCCGCTGGACGTGAAAATCTCCGGGCCCGACGCCGCAGCCAACCGCGCCTTCGCCCTGGAACTGCAACGGCGCCTCAAACATGTGCCGGGCATCGCCGACCTGCGCCTCCAGCAGTCCACCGGCTACCCGTCACTGCAGGTCAAGGTCGATCGGCTGCGGGCCAACGGCCTGGGGATCACCGAGCGTGACGTGACCAACAGCATGGTGGCGTCCTTGGCCGGCAGTTCCCAGGTGGCGCCGACCTTCTGGCTCAACCCGAAGAACGGCGTGTCCTACTCCATCGTCGCCGCCACCCCGCAGTACCGCCTGGACAGCCTGCCGGCCCTGGAGGCACTGCCGGTGACCGGTAGCAATGGCCAGTCGCAGATCCTCGGCGGCCTGGCGGACATCTCCCGCGTAGAAAGCCCGGCGGTGGTCAGCCACTACAACATCCAGCCCACACTGGACCTGTACGCCAACGTCCAGGGCCGCGATCTGGGCGCTGTGGCCCACGACATGCAAAAGGTCCTGGACGACGCCGCGGCCCTGCGGCCCAAGGGCGCCACGGTCAGCCTGCACGGGCAGATCGACGCCCTGCATGAAGCCTTCAGCGGCTTGAGCCTGGGCCTGCTGGGGGCGGTGGTGCTGATCTACCTGCTGATCGTGGTCAACTTCCAGTCCTGGGTCGATCCGTTCGTGATCATCACCGCGTTGCCAGCGGCCCTGGCCGGGATCGTGTGGATGCTGTTCTTGAGCGGCACCTCGCTGTCGGTGCCGGCCCTGACCGGGGCCATCCTGTGCATGGGGGTGGCCACCGCCAACTCGATCCTGGTGGTGAGTTTCTGCCGCGAGCGCCTGGCGGCACATGGCGATGCCCTCAAGGCCGCCCTGGAAGCCGGCTACACGCGTTTTCGCCCGGTGTGCATGACCGCCCTGGCGATGATCATCGGCATGCTGCCCCTGGCCCTGTCCGAAGAACAGAACGCGCCCCTGGGCCGTGCGGTGATCGGCGGGCTGCTCCTCGCCACCGTGGCCACCCTGATCTTTGTCCCCGTGGTCTTCAGCCTGGTCCACGGCCGCCGTCCCCAATCCGCTGTTGCTGGAGAACACACCCATGTCGCCTGATCACACCCCTTCGCGCAAACGCCTGATGCTGTTGGGCATCGGCGGCCTTAGCCTGGCCGCGCTGCTGGTGGTCAGCGGCCTGGCCGCGCGCACCCGGCATGAACGGGCCGTGGCCGCCTGGACCGAAACCGCCGCCGTGCCCCAAGTGCTGGTGTTGCAGCCGCAACCCAACGTGCTGGGCGACACCCTGCGCCTGCCGGCGCACCTGGAGGCCTGGAGCAAGGCACCGATCCACGCCCGGGTCAGCGGCTACCTCAAGGACTGGAGCCAGGACATAGGCGCCAAGGTGGCCGCCGGGCAAGTGCTGGCCCATATCGACAGCCCCGACCTGGACCAGCAAGTGGCCCAGGCCCGGGCACGGATGATCCAGCAGCAGGCCAATGCACGGCTGGCCCAAACCACCGCCGAACGCTGGCAAAACCTCTTGGCCAGCCACTCGGTATCGCGCCAGGAAGCCGACGAAAAAACCTCCAACGCAGCCGCCGCCAAAGCCAATGCCGAGGCGGCCGTCGCCGACTATGGGCGGCTCTCGGCGCTGGAAGACTACAAGACCATTCGTGCGCCGTTCGCCGGCACCCTCACCGCCCGCCACACCGATATCGGCCAGTTGATCAAGGCCGACAACGACAGCGACCCGGAGCTGTTCGACCTGGCGGACACCCACAAACTGCGGCTTTACGTGCCGATTCCGCAGAACTACGCCAGCGTCATCCGCCCCGGCCTGCAAGCGCAGCTGACTGTGCCCGAGCACCCCGGCCAGCACTTCAGCGCGCAACTGCTGGGCGACTCCACCGCCATCGACCCGCGCTCCGGCACCCTGCTGGCGCAATTCGTCGCCGCCAACCCCGACGGCGCCCTGATGCCCGGCGACTATGCCGAAGCAACCCTGGCGATTCCCGCCGACACCCACGGCGTGAGCATCCCCGCCAGCGCCCTGATCTTCCGCGCCCAGGGCACCCAGGTGGCGGTGATCGACAGTGCAAAACGCGTGCACCTGCGCAGCATCCATATTGGCCTGGACCTGGGGGAACGGCTGGTGATCGACCAAGGCCTGCAAGCCACGGATCACGTCATCGACAACCCGCCGGACGCCCTGCGCGAAGGCGACCTTGTGCAACTGGCAGACGCGGGAGGCGAACATGCGCCCAAGGCTTAAACCTCTCGCCGCCCTGCTGTTGCTGGCCCTGCACGGCTGCTCCCTGGCCCCTCATTACCAAGTGCCGCCCATCGACCTGCCCGCGCACTATCGCGAACAGAACGCCGACGGCCCCTGGCACCCGGCCGCCGCGCCCCAGGGGATCGCCGAGCACTGGTGGCGGCTGTACCAGGACCCGCAGCTGGATCACCTGCAACAACGCCTGCTCCGAGCCAACCCGGATCTGGCGGCGGCCCTGGCCCACTACGACGCTGCCCAGGCCTACGCCAGCCAACTGCATGCCGGGCTGTTCCCGCAGATCAGCGCCAGCGTCCAACCGCTGCGCCAGCGCCAGTCGGACAGCCGCCCCCTGCGCGGCAGCACGCAACCGTCGATCTACAACAGCAACACCGCCGGTTTCGCCCTGAGCTTCGACCTCGACCTCTGGGGCCGGCTTCGCAATCAAGCCGCAGCCGGCGATGCACAGGCACAGGCTTCCGGCGACGACCTGGCGGCGGCGCGCCTGAGCCTGCAAAAGCAACTGGCCATGCTCTATGTGCAGCTCAATGGCCTGGATGCCCAGAGCCGAATCTTGAGCCGTTCCCTGGAAGATTACGCCCAGGCCTTGCAACTGACCCGCGACCGTTATCAAGGGCAGATCGCCTCGCAACTGGACCTGACCCGGGCCCAGAGCCAACTGGCCAGCGCCGAAGCGGAATTGGACGAAGTACGCGCCCAACGCAACCTCACCGAACACGCGATTGGCGAACTGGTGGGGGAACCGGCCAGCCGGTTCAGCCTCGCACCCTCGACGCAACTGCTGAGCCTGCCGGACATTCCCCAGCAACTGCCCAGTACCTTGCTGCAACGAAGACCGGACATTGCCGCCGCCGAACGCCGGGTGTACGCCGCCAATGCCGGCATAGGCATCGCCCGCGCCGCTTGGTACCCGGATTTCAGCCTGACCGGGATGCTCGGTGGGCAGACCCAGGGCGTGGGCAACCTGCTGGCGGCAGGTAATCGCTACTGGGTCTTGGGGCCGTTGGTGAACCTGCCGATTTTTGATGGCGGGCGGCTGAGCGCCAATGAGCGACAGGCCCATGCCGAGTTCGAAGAGGCCGCCGCGCATTACCGTGGGCAAGTGCTGCGGGCGGTGCGGGAGGTAGAGGACAACCTGGGGCAACTGCGGGATTTGCGCCAGGAGGCGCTGGATCAGCAGGCGGCGGTGAATGCTGCCCAGCACACGCAGACCTTGGCCATGAACAGCTATCAGGCCGGGGCGGTGAGTTACCTGGATGTGGTGACGGCGCAGAACGCGGCCTTGCAGGCGCAACGGGGGTTGCAGGCGGTGCAGACCAGGGAGTTGCAGGCGAGTGTGGGATTGGTGGTGGCGTTGGGTGGGGGGTGGAGAGGGTGAGTTTTTAGGGGGCGGGGACATATCCATTGCTGCGGGGGCGGCGGATATTGGTTCCGCTCTTACAGCCATCCCTTTCAAGGTCTTTGGAAAAAGCCCCAAAGCATGATCATTTTTTGACCAAAAGAGATGCT
>NZ_JAQQGK010000013.1:0-162001 GCF_028550695.1 Pseudomonas sp. BLCC-B112 | reverse complement strand
AATGCACATGTTTCAACCGATCGGGTCATCAAGGCAGCTAAAACGAGAAGACCTTGAAAGGGATGGCTGTAAGAGCGAAACCGCCAGCGGCCGCACCCGCAGGAATGGATATGTACCCCACCCCCCAAGAAAAACTGGCCGGCTCGCAGGCCGCCAAGTTCCCCTCCGCAATCCTACAAAACTTGCAGACGCGTCTGACTTGTCCCCCCAAGACCCAACGCCCATAGTCCCCACTCGCCCCAATGGCGACCGGGTTTGGCGACCTGGCTACTCACCCACAGGCACTTCCGCTTGCAAGCTTTGCCGAGGACCCTTTATGTTCACGGCGATCTTTCATGGCGGCTGTACGCGGGAGATCCTCGGATCTGCCGATTATTGTGGGATGAGTCGGCTCGCCAACCCGCGTATAGCTGCCACCTATTCGACTGGCGACGACAGGACAGCTCCCTTACCCACAAGCGGAGGTTCCCATGACTCAGCAATACATCCCCATCACCGGCATCGACTGCCTGATTCCCTGCCTGTTTATAGACAAGACCGCACCATTGGACGTGCTGCACGCCAACGGCACCGCACGTTTACTGGCCGTGACTCAACTGCTGGAAAGCCTCTCCCGCGCAGAACTGAAGAATGCTGACGACACCGATCTGCAACATATCTCCAACGCAGCGGCGATTCTGCTGCGTGACAGTTGCGACCTGTTGGGAGTGATGGGCTGGCGCCTTCAAGCCTGACGCCTGAGCGCTCCGCGCTGCTTGGTAGCGCGGAGCGTTTCAAATGGGTCTTGGACTTTTTAGGGGGTGGAAGTCTTTTAAAAATGGCTGCAATCGGCTGAAAAGCGGACACTTCGCTTTTACTCCGACTAGGATCACTTGTAGCTGCATGCCACAGCAGGCGCTCAAGCGCGATAGAGCACGTTGTTATCGTGGTGCTTTCGTGGCATGGTCACACCGATTACGATTAGATTTTTTCTTGCCGCCTGACTTTACTGGCTGATTCTCCCCGATGAGAAAAGTATTAAAGTTGACAGCATATGCCCTACATACTTGATATGGATATCAGCAACATTGCCAATGTCATTCACCTCCAGCGCTGGTGCAAATCGATTAGGCTCCATCCTAGTGCCTTCAGCGCTAGTGTTGGTGTGATCAGAGAAACAAATGAGTGCGACTTCATTACAGACGATGAAGGTGATTTTTTAAGCGTCGAGATCAGTCCTAATAGGGAGCTGAGCTAGTTATGGCCGCCACCTATCCCACCAAGGTTCTTTTGGCCTTTCGAAGTGGCGGTATTTGCGCTTACCCAACATGCGGAAAACACCTCACCTATCAGGCGGAAGTCGGTGACGACACCTATGTCGCCGAGGCAGCCCACATCCGCGGGGAAAAGCCGAACGCTGCTCGCTACGACGCCTTGATGACTGACGAAGAGCGAGACAGCGTTCATAATCTGATTTTCTTGTGCACCGATCACCACACCATTATCGACAAAGTTGAGGCCGACTGGCCTACAGCGAAACTTCAGGCTCTTAAATCGACCCATGAAGCACAAGTTCACGAAGCTATGGAAAAGGCATTTGTGGACGTTGAATTTCCTGAGCTCGAGCAAGCAATTTCGTGGGTCACATCGCAGGCGCCTGCAGCAAACGGTTCGTTTGACCTCACTCCGCCAGACGAAAAGATCAAAAAGAATGACCTGTCGAACGGTTCTCGGCACATCATTGCTGCCGGACTGATGTCACGTGCCACAGTCGCGGCCTACGTCGAGGCTGAGACGCAGCTAGATTCCGACTTTCCTGAACGGCTCAAGGCTGGGTTTCTAGCCGAATATTATGCACTCCGAGCAAAGGGGCATAAGGGAGAGGAACTCTTCGAGCTCATGTGTTCGTTTGCGCAGCGTGGGCTTCGGAAAAACACTGATCGAACTGCTGGAGTAGCAGTCCTGATTTATCTTTTTGAGATTTGCGACGTGTTTGAAAAATGATCCTGCCCACAAAACATATCGCCCAGAACGAGGCACTCATCGGCTTGGGAGCGACGCTTCTGACCCAGCTCGTCGCGCCAATGACAGTGTCAGGGCTATGGGGGCGTCTTAAGCATGAGCCAAATGTTGGAACATTCGAGCGATTCGTTCTGGCTGCAAACCTCTTGTATATGATCGGTGCGATTGATCTGAAGGATGGGATGATAGTGAAGGTCCCTGCATGATCAAGGGTGTACGTGCTAACCATCGGAGCTTCCGGGCCGTGAGTTTTATTCCGGGGGTCAATCTTGTGCTCGCCGATCGATCGAAAGGCTCGGGCGACAAGGACACAACAAACGCTCTCGGAAAATCTGCGCTGATCGATATCATCGATTTCTGCCTAGCCAGCAATACCAAGCCAAATCATGGACTTCGTATCGAAGCACTAAAGGGTTGGACGTTCAGCCTCGACCTAAGTGTCGGTGGAAACGAGGTGTCAATCACCCGCGCAACGGGCGCTCCCTCATTCTTCTCGATTGAAGGTCCAACAGAGGGCTGGCCGGTCCAGCCAACAGAAAATAAGGTAGGCATAACCGGCTTCGATGCAAAGACGTGGAAGGCTGTACTTGCCTGGGCGATGTTCGGAATTACCGAAGCTGTCGCTGATCGCGGCTATAGGCCATCGGCTAGGTCTCTACTATCCTACTTCTGCCGCAATCAACCCGCGGCTTACAACAACCCATTCAAGTATTTCGACAATCAAAAAGTCTGGGACATCCAAGTCCATAACGCTTTCCTCCTCGGTTTGGACTGGGAGAAGGCGGCGCTTTGGCAGCAGCTAAAAGATCAAAGGAACGCGCTGGACGCACTAAAGCAAGCAATCAAGACTGGGGCCGTTGATGGTGAGTTAGCGTCTCTCGGCGAACTCGAAGCAGAACGACTCCAGCTTTCGACGCAACTTGATCGTGAGCGATCGGCGCTCGTCACATTCCAAGTCCTCCCGCAATATCGGGAGATTGAGACTCAGGCTAACGCACTAACCGCTGAGATCCACTCGCGAGTGAATGCCAACATCACAGACAAGCGTAGATTAGAGCGATACCGAACAACCATAGTGGCCGAGGAGACGCCCTCGGATGACCGCCTGGAAGCTTTATATACTGAGGCAGGGGTGGTATTGCCGGGCGCGGTCATCAAGACATTGGCAGCTGCTCGGGCCTTCAATGAGCAAATTGTTGTAAACCGACGTGAATTCATCGCAAATGAGATCGTTGTACTCGAGGCCGCTTTAGAGGCAAGAAGTGACGAGATCGCTGTCCTCACGGAGCGGCGCGCTAGCTATCTGAACGCACTTGCCGGTCAAGGGGCTCTTGAGGAGCTTATGCAACTGCAAGAACTTCATGCAGCCACAAGACTGAAGGTCGATGGGCTTACGAGCCGCATCACACAGCTACGGCAAATGACCACCAAAGCTGACACGATTAAGGTTGAAACGGTTGAGCTAAAGAGAGCGGCGACCCTCGACTATGATGAGCGTCGCTCATTGTGGTCCCAGGCGCTGAGTTTATTTTCAGACTTCTCGGAACATCTATACAAGAGCCCCGGCCGTCTGGTCATCGACCTCGACGATACTGGCTACAGGTTTGACGTCGAGATCGCCGGCAGCCCGAGTGAGGGTATCAGCAAGATGAAGATCTTCTGCTACGACCTCATGCTCATTTGCTTCGCACGTCATCGAGGTCTCGGTATCGACTTCCTCATCCACGACAGCACAATTTTTGATGGTGTCGATCCTCGACAGCGAGCACATGCCCTAGAGCTCGCGGCCGAGATGTCGAAGAAATATGGATTTCAATATATCTGCACGCTTAATACTGACATGCTGCCAGTAAGCGACTTCTCCGCAGCGTTTGACTATCAAGCGGCAGTGAGACTGCGCTTAACCGATACCGACCCAAGTGGCAGCCTGCTTGGGTTCCGGTATTGATTACCATCTGCGCTGTTCTGGCCCGAACGTAGGCTGGAAAGTCCGCTTCTGGCCGGTAGCCATCAGCCACGACGGACTTCAATAGGCAAAGAGGAATGAATCGCCCCAGATTTCGTAGAGGCTCAATAACTCTAAATCGAGCCTAGGTAAATGTCCGCTTCTGGCCGCGTCCTGCCTGATACGACTGGCTAGCACCGGCCAGGAGCGGTCATTGTGTGTCTATGAGAGCAGGATGGATTCATTCGTGCACCAATAGCAGTTGAACTGTAAATTATTTCGATAAATGACGGTGCAGGACGCGCAAATGCAAAACGAAAGGGTGAAGGCGTCGGCTACGCCTTACGCTGGCTACAGATATCAAACATTGTTCGGTGTGCATCTGCTCGTTGATTGGCTCGAGGCACCGGCATCATATGTTCGTATGAGATTTGAGTGTGACGACAAATCAATCGGTCCACAGGGGCTGGACGATATTGTCGTAGAGCGATCAGATGGATCATTTGACTACTACCAGGTTAAGTACACACCGCCGGAAGCGGCTAGAGGGTGCGTGCTTTCATGGGATTGGTTATTAGATCCTAGTTCCGGCGGAGAGAAGCCAAAGTCTTTCATTCAGAAGTGGGCTAAGGCCTTAAAGGCCATCTCTGCTGAGCGCCTAGGAACAGCTTCCTTAATAACGAACCGGACGCCTGATCGGGAGATTGAAGACTGTCTGCGCGGTCATCATCTCGATTTCGACCTGGCACCATCGACTGTTCAAGAAAGACTGAAAACCCAACTCGGCGCTGAGGCTGCTGCTCGAGCGTTCCTGCAATCTCTGCAGATTCGGCACAGTCAACACGCGTTTTTGAGATTGGAAGCCAAGATTTCCGATCGGCTTGGAACTCTTGGTTTCCAACCAGGAGGGATTGCACGTTTACTTGGTAAGGCTTCTGATTGGGCAAACTTTAAGGAAGATCCACCGCCAGATGGTTGGATAACGCTGGATGTGATTCGTGGCGAGCTATCCCTAGCGTTACCTGCCCCCATTCCGCAGGACTTTGTAGTCCCGGAGGGGTATGAGCCTCCGAACCGGTTCTTCCATGACGAGCTTGTCGAGGCGGTTTGTTCTAGCTCCGGTGGCCTAGTAACTCTTGTTGGTCCCCCTGGGAGGGGCAAGAGCACATACATCAGCTTTTTATGCGAGCAGCTAGGCAAGGCAAAAATCCCAGTCGTTCGTCATCACTACTTCTTGTCTGTGCACGACCACAGCGGCGACCGCCTGACTTCTACACGTGTCGCAAGATCTCTGTTAAGTCAAGTTAGGCTGATTGCAGGTGGGAAGCTACATGGCGATATCAATGTCGACAGGGCCGAAGATTTGGCCGACGTGCTCAAACGTTGTGGGATGGCATATGAGGCGGAGAGGCGGCCATTCGTAGTGGTTATTGATGGTCTTGACCATGTGTGGCGAGACAATCGCGGAGATGTGCGTCCGCTCGATGAGCTTTTCCGTCAACTTCTTCCCCTTCCTGAAAACGTCGTTCTACTTGTCGGCAGCCAACCGGTTGCCGACGATAGGATGCCCGACCACCTGATAGCTGCATGTCCCCGTGAGCAATGGAGAGAATTACCTCCCATGTCTGGCGACGCTGTGCACGGTTATATCATGAGGCAGGTACAAGCCGGACGTTGGAAGTCACGGTTCAGGTTAGAGGAGGCAGAATTTGCGAGATGCTCAGCTGTTCTGCATGAGAGAACGCATGGGCATCCTTTGCATGTCATTTACTCGGTTGAGGCGTTACTAAACAAAACATCGTCCCCTACCGAATACGATGTCCGCGAGTTGCCGGACTGCCCTGGGGATGACATTCGTATGTACTACAGAACGTTGTGGCAGAAGTTGAGCTATGCCCAGCGAGATGTGTTGCATCTGATGAGCGCATTTTCATTTCGTTGGCCTGAGAGCGCCTTTGAGGATATCTCCCTAGGCCACGATCCAGGCCTTCTAACACTCGATGGTGTTCGTCATCTTTTGTTCGATAGTGGGCTTGGCCTGCAGCCATTTCACGAAAGCCTTATCGTCTTCATCAAGGAGGAAGGCGAGCATGGTTCTCGGGTCGAAAAACTTCGGCCACGCGTGGAGGAGTGGCTTCGAACCCTAGCACCGGCCCGCCTTAGAAATACTTGGCACTGGTTGATCGTTGCGGAAATGGGCGACGCGCAACCACTTCGGCAGGGTTTGACCCGGAATTGGCTGCTAGACCGTCTAACTGAAGGGCATCCAGTCGATGCGTTGGTTCGACTGCTTACGCGTGCTGAGGAAATTGCATTCGCAGAGCTGGCTTTCGGGGAGGCCTATCGTCACAGAGCTCTCAAAATGCGACTGCTAGAAGGGCCTCGATGCCAAGTCGAAGATGCATCTCGACTTCAGCGGGCTTCTTGGGTCGTCTCATCCGATACGACGCTTAGTCAGGACGCGTTTGTTGGTCGGCATAAGCTTGCCACCTCGGTTCTTCCTTGGCTGGCGATTGCGCTTGCTGAGCGTGCAGATGAGCGTTGCGCGCGCGAATCAGCCAGGTATGCGCTCGACAGATATAACAGCGAGCTTCGCTTAAATCCCGGTAGAGCTAACCGAGATGCCATCCTGAATCGACTGCATCTTTTGAATGCCTTGATCCGCTGTAGTGCTGTGCTACCTCCGGTGTTGGCGAAGCAACTGAAACATATGCCAGATTGGGGCTGTTATCAGTTGGTCGGCCATCTGAAGAAAACTAGAAGCCTTGTTTTGTTGATGGAAGTCTGGCGAGAGCCCGACGCGTTCGGTCAGCGGCGCTTGCTCGAAGATGCGGTATGCGAGGTTGCGACGCTTTCCGGCGCTAATATCTGCGCTTGGGAGGAATTCAAGAGTTTCAGACTGAGCCCTTTCGCTGCAATCGTGGCCACCCTCAGGGGATCACCATTTGACTCGCCCACTGCTAGCCCAATTCGCATAGGTTGGGACCGCAGCGCAGACATGGAAGTCCGCCGTTACATGTTCAGCGCCCTTGTACGAGACTGGTTTCTCCAGACTCTGGAATTGGATCTTTGCGCGCAGGGCGACTTCGAGTGGCTGGAGGCTCCCACGTTCACTGATCGTGAGAACCTCAGCGATTACCTTGATGTCCTTGCAACATTCGCAAAGGGAGTTGCTGACGCTTTTCGCGAGGGCATCGCAGTTCCGTTTGAGGCAGTTTTTGAACACTTCAGTCCGGTGACTGAGCCAACTAATGTTAGCTACCAAAAGAAGGAAACTTTTAGCAGCTTCAAGAGAGCCCTAGTGCAAGTCGCCGTCGACGTTCACCTTCTGAGTACAGCAGTTGGTGGCCCACGCATCATTGAGGCTAAGTCTTGGGATGCAGCTAAATCTTCTCCATGGTTGGATACACGGTCGTTCCCCGAGTTCGCTGTGCAGTATGGACAGCGTGTGTTCTCAAACGAGCTAGTCCGCCATGCTGTCGAGGAAAGGGCTGAGCAAGCCGTAAGCGAGCTTCAGGAGACATGCACAATTGCACAGGATTTGCTCGAGTTGTGTGAACTCTCAATTCTGTATGAGGAAGTGGAGGTTGCGAGAGCACGTTGCAGGCAGGCTTGGGACATCACGATTGGCTATGGGCACCGTAAGGACCCATCGCTCGATGGGGTTGTTTCTGCTTTGGAGTACTTACGAGAGGCCGCCCCAGAAGTAACCAGGTCGCTACTGTCTCTCGCTGCACCTCAGATTGCTAATGTCTGCCACTACACAGATGGAAGTGGAACTAAACACATTCCTGAGAGTGCGTCAGCGCTTCTGGCCAAGCTAGATCGTTATGCGTTGGCGAAACAATATGAGGAGCTTGTAGCTGTTGGGGAGTGGTACGAAGCTGAAGACTGCATGAAGCATCTGCTTGGCTCCGCGAAGCGAGTGACGCCTGAACTACTAGCGTTGGCGAAAACAGGTCTGTCTGATAACGAACTCCAACGCAAGTCTTGGAAGACTGAACCTATTGGCCCGCTTGCAGCTGTTGCAATGGCCCATCAGGGAGAGCCGACGTTTCTCCCCCCAACTGTTTCGGTGTTGCCTCCAAAGAAAGAGGGCCTTTTCCCGTCGGAAACGGTGGACTTCGACGCATTTCCACCGAGCAGTTTTCGCAAGTTCTTTTTAGAAATATCCCAGAAGAAAGGTGTTCCAGACAACACGTTGCGTAGCTGGTTCCTGCACTGGAAAGCAAAAGGCAAAGCATCAGTAATGCTCAAATACGTCCGGCAGGTGGCACTTGCTGAGTCTGACCAGCGGACTCGATTGCATCATTTGCTCGATGATCTTTTTGCGGTCAGTGCAGAGTTGGAAGGCGCCAGCGATGCAACGTTTGACGTAGCTGTTAAGGCTCAGATTGATAACGGGGGCTGGTTTCCTTTCTTTTTCGAAAGTTCTGAGGAAACTGAAGCTCGACTGACAAAGGTTGCTGAGTTGTACCCAGAACGGGCTGATGAATTTATTCGGCGCTCCGCTAAAAATTGGCTGACAACGTGGAGCAATCCAAGTGAGTTGATTGTCCCTGGTGAGAAATTGGTCTTTTTTCTGATTCAGTTGGGACGTATTGAAGAGGCTGTGGATCTGACGCAGAAGATGGTCGAATCTATTGTCGCTGACACCAGTGGGCTAGTTTTGCCGACACCTGCCTGGTCATGAGGTCGACCAATATGTCTAATCCTCAACTGACAGTGCTCATCGCGCGACTTCGATGGCCCGTACCGGCAGTTAAATGGTGGGTAAGTCAGCAGCTCGCGTTGTTACTACTGGATATCCAACAACGTGAGGTCGTTCAAGCTGCGCTTCTAGACGCACTCTTACAGGCACGTTTTGAAATCGAAGCTGTTGAGCTCTTGTTCATTTTTTGGCTGGCACGTACAAGAGATCAGTCCTATCAATTTCCGACTGAGCTTGGAGCTCATGTAAAGGCCAGGTCCCCGCTATCTGATTTGATTCTGAAATCCGTGGACTCGGGATGTGAGTATTTTGGGGAGTATCTGGCTCCGCTTTTACGGTTTCCCGGCGGAACAGCAAAACCCCGTGATTTCTTTGCCGCAGAGGGATTTGCATTTCCTGCCGTACTTCGATCTGTGCTGAGATACATCGAAGCGAGAACGCGCTTGCCGTTGCAGGCGCAATTTGCCTCGGAGTGGCAGGCAAGTCTCTCTCGAACGCCTGCTCACAATCACAGCATCGACTTCTTCCTAGACTCGCCGAGAGACCAATACACTGGACAGTTCTTTACGCAGCAGAGTGCGCGAGCTCGGTCAGCTTTCTTGCGGACATTGTCGGTTGCTAAAGATCATGGCCTCCCAGAGTCGTCTGTGGAAGGTTTCTCTCTTAGCACGCTGCCGCTAGATCCTGTGCTCGCGTGGCTTCAACCGAACCCTCCAGTTAACGGTCTTGCACTTTATGAGTCGGGCCTCGCAGAGTCATCAGTCGAAGACTACATTCGGGCCGTACTCGGGCAGATTCGCCAGAAAGGAGTGGTAGGTGCGTTGTCCTGGCCGGTTGAGCTCGGCACTAGTACATGGCTCGATATCACAATTGTGCTTTGGTCTGGATCTGTCCCTCAGTTGCACGAAAATTTGATGCCGGAAGACTTGTTTGATGTAGTCGGAACGTTGAAGAGCGCTGGGTTGGAAACCATAGCGCGCTGCGCATACACGCATGAGGCCGCGTCGATTATCGGGCTTTCCGGAGCCCTACCTCTTGCAGGTTGGATCCAGTCAGGCCAGTACGGGTACATGCAAGCAGACCTCATCAATAGGCATGTTTTTGCGCCAATCCCCGTTGATCAGGCGACTGAAGTTGAAGCTGCCCCGGAGGGAGGCACGCTGATATTTCGGTGCGGAGGCTCTAAGTTGGCCACCTTCGGATACTGGAACACAAAGTGGCGGGCAAACCATCTTCGAGATGCAGGACCGCGGTGCGGCACCTATCTGCTTCTGAGTACAGACTCCAAGTTTCCTCAGTGGGGAGAGTCACCAGGTCATTTGTTCTATGTCTGGCAATGCCGGCGGTTCACCCGTGAAAGTGACTTCGGTCCGGTCAGATATACAGACACCGTTGGTGTACTGCCATGGTGCAAACCAGCCAGAAATTCGTAGCATCAAGCAGACGGAGCGGACCACCTATATTGGTCGCGTGTATTCAGCCCTAAGCATTTACACAAAGCTTCTTAGCTCGCGATCTTGCTCGTCCCGATAACGCAAATTCAGTTCTACGGTAATCCACAACAGATGAACCAGCTAAAACGCCCCCTTAGTCCCGAGTGGGTCATGCTAAGCTTTGGGCCGGACGAAGATGATCCAGAAGGCACTGAGCGAACCATCATGCTTCCGCGCGGCTTCCCCTATCTAGAGCTGCGGGCCATTGGTGAGATGCTGGAAGCCGATGGTGTCTTTGTCCCTGGCTACCGTCCTCCATTAGTAGGACTGTGCCACCCTGATGCTTTCATCTTTGAGAATTACCTAGAACAGAGCCAGGCGATCCTTTTACCAGATAGAAATATTGCTTCCCGGATGGCCAAAATCGTGGCTGGTGTACCTATGGACGCGATGCTGCGCAAGATTGCAGCGATTAAAGCCTTCTGCCACTTTCTCAATATTCAAATTGAGCCCTCAGTCGCTTTTCACGAGCTCGCCCATACACAAGGCAATGATGTGGCGAACATAGAGCTGGCTCGCTTCCGAGACGCTGACAACGATGACCCCTATCCGTGGTTGGACTTAGCCTTCGGTGACCTGAATACGCTCGAACCTTTGAAGCCTCAGCGATTGCAGGAATCCTATGATTTGGCCTTCCCGTTGCGCCGTTGGCGGAGAAACTACATTGTTGCATTGAAGATCGCTGAGCTTGAGCTTTCCACCTGTCCTAACTTGGATCGGATGTTGAGTTTACTTTCCTGGATGCGTGACGACTTCATCATCGCAGGGCCTGCGGCGATGCTTGCTTGCATCTACTTCGCCCCAAACTCTGCGCCTCGCAAGGGCTTATTCAAACAGCTGCGTTCTGCCAACAGGCTTAGGGCTATTGAGGGGGTGCGCAATGCCGCCTGGGACTTGACCCATTTGAGCGAGATGATCAGGAAGGTAAATGAAGCGGGTGATGGTCCTGTGAGGCTGCTCTTCGCCAGCTTCGACGAGGGGCTTCGAAATCTGGCAGGACTTGTGTTTGCTCTTTCTGCCGATGACTTTTCCGAGAGCTTGCTGGTCGATGCGCTTATGCCGTGGTGGAACCGGGCGCACGCTGAGCGGATCGCGAAGGCGCTTGTTGAACTCATTGCGGACGTCAATGACGAAAGCCGAAAACAACAACAAGCAAGCTGGGCTGTCTCGATCGACGAAATGATCCGTCGAGGAGAAGAGGTCCTATTGTCTGTCTCATGACTCCTGAGCCTAGCTAGAGCGCGTTTTTTGAGGTGCTGTGTTCGGACTTGAATACGTGTGTTAAAAGGCTTCAAAAAGTGACTGGTGATAGATGCTAGGTATTGCAGTGACAGACTCCCCTGCTTGGAGGCGTCAGAGGCTACAGGATATTAGGGGTTCAAATTCTAACTACCCTCGACTTAGCGATAGAATAAATACTTAAGTACAGCGGTTAATTATTTTTAAAGGTTTTTTTTGGGGGGGGGGTGACTGCTAACGATGTGTGTACACACCTGTAACAGGTTGGCTATTTATTTTACTTTTTCATATCTATACGATGACCGCTTTTGGCCGAAATCTGTCGATCATGAAGGGCAGCTTTCGACCCAGGCCGGCCCTTCATAGCTGCTAACGCTTGCCAGAACCAGTGACTGCAATCCGATGGTACTATCTTCAATCGTGAGCTTGAAAAGATTCCGCGTTCTTTTGTGGAACTCCACAGGAACGCAATAATCTCGGTTCGACTAGCAACGACTGGTCATTAGACCAATCCAATGTAACCATTTCAATCGACTAACTGTCTGCCGCTTCGGGGGGCAACCGTAGAGAAGTAAGGATTTAGGATCTAGAAATGTTGAATCGAATACTTATCTATTTAGGGCTGTTGCGGGAAGAACGGTCCCTTGCCGACACGATACTAAACACTCGAAGTGCTGTCTTCTTAGCGAAAATTATGGGTATCTGCGCTATTATTTCGATCGGCTCGAATTACATCATGTGGGTACATGCCGTCTTCGAAGATTTTGATTTAGGAAATTCGGCCATCAGGGAGTACCTGTCATCAGACTATTATGGGAGCGCTATGCGGAATGAGGGGCGGCAACTGGAGCGGTACAATAAGGGGGTGGCCGACTCGTTACCTCCACACTTGAGTTTCTATTTCCCTACTCTAGGTGTAATCGTCAAGCACGAGGTAAGTGTAGTGCCTGGGACAGGGCACAGGCCGGACGGCACTCCTCAGTACAAATTTGAAAATAAATTCAAGGTTTCGCTGAATTTCGTTCACCTCATATGGTTTGTTTTATTGATGAGCATGCTGCTGGTCTCTGGGCTATTATTTTTATCCCGTCGCTCGCCTGCGGCGCTGATCCGACTCGAGGAGCTAGAGCTTAAGAATCATTTTTCACCTAGAGAACGATTGCCGCCTACCCGTGAAATGCTTGGGGTTGATAACCGGCTCGCTCTTATCTTCAAACGATTTAACGCTTTTGTAGTGTCCCTGAATTCCCGTCAGCGCGGAAAACCATCTTTTGAGGTTAACGATGAGTACGATGTTCAGGACCTGATGCTACCTATGCTGCAAATGGAGTTCGGAATCGTCAAGCGTGAAGTCTGGGGCCCGGATATCGCCGGGACAGCTTCCAGGGTGGACTTTCAGCTCGTCAACGAAGGAGTGCTTATTGAAATAAAGAAGACGCGAGGGAGTTTGTCAGATCGAGAACTATCGAATGAGCTCATCGTTGATATCATTCGATATTCAGCTTATGAACACATCAATAAGATTGTATTTTTTATCTATGATCCCGAGACTCGGATCCGGGATCCGTTAGTCCTGTTGACAGATATCGAAAAACTGCGTGGTACGGTTGATGTGAAAGTTTTCATATCGCCAAGGTGGTATGGATAGTCCGATGGTAATAGAGTCCGAATGGCGCTATTAGAGTATGACGTAACCGGAGTAGCTGGTTACCAGACAATTCCTCAATTATGCAGTAACTCACAAATTATGACGCTTCTGGAACTGGATTTGTGCTGCGTCCGGGGATGAACTGGATAGAGATATCTAGATGTGCCCGAAGACTCAATGTGCGGGCCCATTAAGGTAGGGGCCTAGTCAATGACTTTTGTGACTGTAGATGCTTGCGCAGTTCCTGGTTACCTGATCCAGCGCAGCGATTGTTGAAGGCGTCTGCGGTCTCTGCTGCCTGTAGAGAGCATCATAAATCACCTTGGATGCGATCATCGGGGCATGCGCTGCCCAGCGTCCGCTCCTGGCCAGTTCCTGCCCTTCGTGAAGGGCAGCTTTGGGAAACTCTGTACAAAAACCCGGAACTCCAATCATGCCCCCTCGCTGGCGAGGTTTTTGTAGAGCCCCTACTCCTCTACAAGAAGGAATTCTGCAATTACAAAGCGTTACGAGCTCTCGGATGAGACCTGGTACAGGGTTGCCGGTCTCTTCAAACCCCAAAGTGGGCCATACACGCGCCTATAGCGCAGGTCGACGACCACTGTCTTGATGTGCCTGTTCGTGGAATCTGCCCTCGCCAGTGGCCCATTCCTACCCTGCCGGCGTCATCTCGACCGCTACACAACGCCCTTTCGTTCGCACCTTTTCCACCAGTCGCGCTCTGTTGACGAACACATTGATTTCGCAACTGCCTGAGTGCTGCACGTCTTCCCAGTATTCTGCGTGCACAAGTTGCCCATTCTGCGGCCCCGTGTAAGTACCCGCTGCTTCACGTGAAACATAGCTACTGTCACGTACATATCTGAGCACGACCATATCTTCCTCCGGTGCCACCATGATCTGCCTTGGCACGCCGAAGAAGTCGATCAGTTCGCCCACCGGGCGATCTTTCCAGGCACTGCTGGCCGACAATGATGCGCAGCCACTGAGCAAGGTGGCGAGCAGGGCCAACATAAACAATCGGTTCATAAGGTCTTCTCCCTGAAGGCCAGGTTACTTGGCAGACATCTGCGCGAACCCTTCATCTATCTTCTGCATGATGGCCGCCTTGGCCGCCTCGCGATTCAATATCTCGAAGAACTGCGGCCCTGCCTTGCTCATTTGCGACGCGGACATCACACCCAAGTGCTCCATCTTCTTGGCCTGGCGTTCAGTTGGCTTACAGACAAAGTCACGGCTTTGTGCCAGCCAGGCGTCAGGTTTGCTCTGCCACTGGCTGGAATACTTCGCAT
This sequence comes from Pseudomonas sp. BLCC-B112, assembly GCF_028550695.1. NCBI lineage: Bacteria > Pseudomonadati > Pseudomonadota > Gammaproteobacteria > Pseudomonadales > Pseudomonadaceae > Pseudomonas > Pseudomonas sp. BLCC-B112. The sequence goes on along the minus strand of NZ_JAQQGK010000013.1, from coordinate 147,672 downwards.
TGCGAAACTCATTGAACACGCTGTGGAAATCCGCCGCATCCATGATGCGCACGCGGTTCTTCGCACAGTCGATTTCGACATCGTAAGAGGTGAAGTTGGGTTTACCGGGCTCTTCGTAAAGTTGATAGACACCCAATGATTTCGCGCCACCTGGACGATTGATGATGTGAGTGGGGTCGCCGTCGGCGATGAACACCTGATTCTTGCCCAAGGCACCCTGGTAGTGAACGACCCAGTAGTCGCCCTTCAGCACTTCGCTCGCCTGGGCAGCGAGGGCACTACACAGTAATGCGGCAGGCAAGAGCTGCCTTGTAAAAGCGATCATGGGGGCGCTCCTTTGCCGTTATTTTTGAAGGCAATAGCTTCGCACCCTGAACATGTAGCAAAGGGCTATCTAGCACATCCGTCCTATGCCTTTGACGAGAACAGCGGTCGCAAAACTTCCTGGAACTTGCTCCCTGAGAAAGGTACCGACACCGGCGAGTCCAAACGGGTAGCTTCCAAGAACCGCAGACACTTAGGCAAAGCTCCGACCAAGTGACAGGGCGTTTCCATGCTGCCTTTCTGAGCATCAGTTCAATAGCGCCGTATCGCCCTACCCCAACTGCAAAAAGAACCGACCAATCCCCGCGCCTGTCCTCTCTGAAAAGTCCTCATCCAGAAACAGATACCCCATGCCATCCGAAAGCACGCCTTTATGCTCAGGCAGCGCTCTATCCAGATCGCCCCCATAAATGGAAACCCTTCTACGCCCTGCCCCCGCTGAAACAGGCGACTGTAGCCAGGCGTCCACGCCATCCAACTTCGAAGCCAGGTTTTCATCATCGTCCACGTCGGCGTTCACCCCTAGCCGCACCGTCCCGCGATCTGAAATCGGCTGAGCCGCCTCATTCCGCTCGGAACCGGCTCGAACATAGCCCATGACAATTGCTTGCGAACGACCGTCAATGGCGCGCAGCTTTCGATAGTGAGCCACTTCACCCGGCTGGTAAGGCACAAAAACCGAAACCCAATAATTCCTGTCGATCAAGGCTCCTGAAAACCAGCTTCCAGGCAAGGCCATGAGGTGTGTGAGCGGCACTCCATCAGGCGAACAGGGCCAAGCCAGATCAGTGGGCAGGCAGGCCCCAGCACCGACATAAGCATCTTTTTTCTCAGGTATTTCACAGGTAAACGTCAGCTCATCAAACATCCGTATCGTTCCGATCAGTCATGGGCGCAGCATCCGTTAACTGCCGCTCGCCACTATACATCGGACACAGTACAGTCCCTTCTCGGCTTCTCTGACGATTGCAAATCATGGATGACACTCACTTCACTCCCGAACAACTGGCCAATAGAACCGGCACAGCCGTCGTGGACCATCAAGCGCCAATCCCCATGAAGTTCACCTCAGCCGACCAACTCATCGACCCAAAAACCATCGGCTATCGCAGCCTGGGCTTCGGCGAGGCACTGACGATCCCAGCAGCGCCCTATGAACTGCGCATCCACCACCGCGATCTGCCGCAATGCTTTCTTGACTGCGCCGACACCTTCGCCGCCGAATGCAAAACCGACGATATCGATCAGGGTTTTGTCGACATTCCGGAGCTTGCACAGCTGGGCTACCCAAGCTTCAGCGCGCTCTTGCAAGACCATCCCGATCTGGCGGCGCGCCTGGTTCAGGACTACCTGTATTTCGAGTTGTTGTTTTCGCTGTTCCCGCATTCAAGCGGCCTAAATGTCGTGATCAACAGCATCACCCGCGTCAGCTCAAAAGAAGGCGTCCTGCTGCTGACGGGCGAGACCTACGCTGCCAAACAGTCATGAAAAAGCCCTGGCCTCAGGATCGATACCGGGAATCAGGCCGATGATGTCAAACAACGAATCACTATCGAGCGCGGTCCGAGCCCTCTGCCTGGCGGCTTGATGCGCCTTCAAGGCGATGGAAGATCCATCGCCTCAAACAGTGCAACCTCAAGTACCGAGAACATCAACAATCGGTGTGTACTGCGGACTATTCTCAACAGCGTTTTCCCGCACCTTTTTGGTGCGCCCGCACCTTTATTGTTCGCAAAAAAAAATGATGACACGTTAACTAAGACTGGATACTCTCCCGTCCAAGAGAAAGGAATCTCGTTGTACTAGTACACCCCTATTGGTATCGGACAAGGATGTGACATACATGTCTTCCCTAATTACCTCGCCTGCCACTCTCTACGAAACCGTCGGTGACGGCGTAGAGTCGAGTAATGCCTCATGGAGTTTCGGAGGCAGTACCCCGCAACACTTTGACTCCCATGTTTCGAAGTCCGTACCTAAATATAAGGACGGGCATAACATCGTGCTGTCGCTCAGCGACTTTTTTGTAAAGAGTGATAGCACCTGCTACGAACTGGGTAGTTCCACCGGCACCCTCACGCGACAACTTGCACAGCGTCACTGCGCCTCGGTGAAGTGGGTGGGCATTGATGTGGAAGAGGCCATGACGCGCAAGGCGAATGAGCTCTTGAGCGCGTCGCCGCAGCACAACGTCAGCTTCGTTACCGACGATATCCTGACCTTTCCCTATGAAAAAAGTGATCTGATAGTTGCTTATTACACTATTCAGTTCGTGCACCCGCGCATTCGCCAAGCCTTGTTCGATCGTATCTACGAGACCTTGAACTGGGGCGGTGCTTTTATCATGTTTGAAAAAGTACGCGGCCCAGACGCACGCTTTCAAGACATTCTAAGCAGCCTGTATGTAGATTATAAGCGCGACCAAGGTTATAACGCCGAGGAAATCCTGGCGAAGACCAGAAGTTTGAAAGGTGTACTTGAACCTTTTTCCACGGCCGGCAATATCGACATGTTATCCCGCGCTGGCTTCAAGGATATAACCAGTATTTTCAAATATATTTGCTTTGAAGGCTTCTTCTGCATTAAGTGAATGGAGCTTCATTGTGAGTACAACTATAGAACAACAGTATTTGCAACTATTGCAAATGCCTGAAACCTTTCGTGCGCAGAAAATGGATTGTGAACTTTGCAATTCCAAAGATCATCGGGTTTTGCTGGAAAGTGTCCAGGGGCCCGGTGACCAGGCGGTGGCATTGCCAGTGCTCGGCTGCCAGGATTGTGGGCACATTTTCCAGCAATACCGCTTCGACGAAGCCTTCTACAGCGCTTACTACGACAAGTTCTACCGCCTGAGTTTGTTCGGCAATACGGAGCCGGAGCGCGCCTTCTTTCTGGACCAGGTACGCCGCGGCGAACACCTGTATCAGTACCTGCAAGATGTGCTTCCCGCCAAAGGCAAAATGCTTGACGTCGGTTGCTCCGCCGGCGGCCTGATGATTCCTTTTGCCAAGCGCGACTGGACAGTCAGAGGCAATGACCCCGACCGGGCCTACGTCGAATACGGCAAGAATATCGGCCTGGACATCGACCTGGTCGGCGCCGAACACATGAGCCCCACGGGTGATTACAACCTGATCATCATCAATGGTTCGCTGGAGCATGTTCATGACGTCAACCAGGTCATGCAGCTTTGCCGGCAGGCCAGTGCCGAGGACGGATTGCTGCTGATTGAAGGTCGCGCGTTGGGTTATGGCATCAAACAAGGGTTTCTAACCCATAACCATCGCCGCTACTTGAGTGCCAGCAGTATCGAGCACCTGATGTACCGGCATGGTTGGCAGCCGATCCAGACCACCCATGAGCCCGTGTGCGGGCCGACCCGACCGGGGGCGGTGTTCGTACTGGGGCGAGCCTGTGCCCAGCCTGCCACCGAGCACCTCGATAGCATCAAGGCTCAGGGCCGCAAGGCACTGCAGGAGTCCTACATGCCAAGCCTGCACTCGATGCGACCCCGCACATGAGTGCCTCGGCCTATGCCCTCGAAAAGTCGAGTGCCCGCGTCCATTCCTGCTTCAGGGATGATCTGGTCGTGACACCACCGCCAGCAGACGCGGTCACCCGGCGCTACAACCTCTACGACCCCCGTAGTGATATCGGTTTTGAACTGGGCCAGGCCGAGTACTCACTTGCCTTGCTGTTCGATGGCCAGCGAAACCTGCAAGCGATTGTCGACGCCGCCCTGGCGCAGCATCGAATCAAGGTCAGCCCCGAGAAGCTTGCGCAGTTCGAGCGCAAACTGCTCAACCTGAAACTGCTGAGCAGCGAGCAAACGGATCATAAAAAGGACCTGCGCGATCCCGCCACGGGCATAACCTATGGCCCGCTGAAAGAGCATTTGCTGATTAACCTGGTTAAAACCAACCCGCAGCCATTGCTTGATCATCTTTACCGGTTGGCGCCCTGGTGCTGCCGCGCGGCATTCATTTTGCCGCTGCTGGCCTTGTCCCTGTTGAGCTTCATGTACCTGGGCGCGCACTTGGACAGCTTCATGGCCGATGTCAGCGCCACCTATATCCACAGTTACCGCTGGCTGCTCTGGCACTTCCCGGTGATCCTGACCTCCATCGCCCTTCACGAACTGGGGCACGCGATGGCCTGTCGTCACTATGGGGTCAAGGTCAACGATTTCGGGATCGGCATCTACTTGTTGCTCGCCACCGGCTGGGTACGTCCGGTGCAGACGCAATGGTCGCAGCTACCGCTGAACCAACGGGTGATCACCATTCTGGCAGGCCCCTTGCTCAGCCTTCTGTATGCGGGAGTGGGCATTGCCCTGTGGGCGATGTTCCGTGACACCCAAGGGGTTTTACCCGCCCTTTTCGTGGTGATGATCGTGGCTTCGTGCATTTCCCTCATCCCCACCCTGCTGCCGATCTTCAATGGCGACACCTACCTGGCGATTACCGAAGTGCTGGGGCAACCGCGCCTGCGCCAGCGTGCTTTCAACTATGTAAAGCGCCATTGGCGCAGCGCGCCGCAGGAAAGCCTTTCCCCTGCATTGCGCAGGCTCTACTGGAGCACGTTCCTGTTGACCTGCCTGGGTTGGGTCATCGCCTGGAGCTTCATCGCAGCCACCCTGATTCGCCTTTTCAACCACCCATAAGGACAGTGTCATGACTCAACCTACAGTGACTCCGGCTATTGCCGCCATGGATGAACCCACCACCACAACCGCCCCGGCCGACGTCGCGCCGCAAGCCCTTACCGATGCACCGTTCGAGGAGTTCGACCTCGACGATATCGAAATCATCGAAAGCAAAGTTTTCGCCTGATCGCTCCGGGCTTCCTCGGCTTGACGTCGAGGGAGCCTCCCCTTCCTCAGACTGGGCAACCACATGGCTCACTTCGTTAAGCCCGAACCGATTGGTGTGGGTATCCAGTACAACCCCGAGATCCTCGACTGGTTTCCATTTGAGGACATCGAAGTCGATGTGCTGGAAATACTGCTCGACAACATCATGGCCCCTATGGATGGCCCGCAGATCATCAAGCCCGCGGCCCAGGCGATGATCAATCGGCTGGCTGAGAAATTCACCTTGCTGGCGCATTCCAACTACGGTTGCGACTTTGGTTTCAGCCCGCTTGAAGAAACCGCCGCTGTGCAACGCCATGTGCCCCTGGCCAAGATGCTGAACAGCCCATGGGTCGCCAACCATTGTTTTTATGGCGACAACTCCTGGCTGGATATCTGGAGCAGCCCGCTGCAGTTTTCCAATGCAGAGGTTCTGCGCTGCGCCGAACGCGCGAAGGCTTTGCAGGCACATTATGGGATGCCACTGGCCCATGAAAACGCCGCCTATTACTTGCAATGCCCGGGTGCAGAAATGCGCGAAGCCGAGTTCCTGGCCCGTCTCGTGCAGCAGTCCGGCACCTTCTTGCACCTGGACTTGCACAACATCTACACCAACCACCTGAACCTGAAAAACTTCGACTTGCGCGACTACCTCGACACCTTGCCGTTGGACAAGGTGATCTCTGTGCATCTGGCAGGTGGCAGCTGGCATGAGGGGCTCTACCACGACTGGCATGACTCGTGTGTGCCCGAACCTGTTTGGGATCTGTACCAGGAACTCATGTCCCGCTGCCAACCCTCGGCGATCATCCTCGAATACCAGGGGCAGGCTCACCACGCACTGACACGCGTGATGGACGCCAACGACGAACACATGATCGTCACCGATGTGCGGCGCGCACAGAACATCTGGAATCACTACACAAAAGCGGCACAGGAGCTGACGCATGGATGCTGAGCAGGTCTGGAAGCTGTGGCGACGCCTGCTACGCGATGAAACACTGCAGCAGCAGTTGTTCGAAGCTCAAGGCGCGACTCAATGGCTGGAACACTTTCCTGATAACGAGCGGGTGATTCTGCAGGCCTATGGCAGTCAGTTTGAAAGAGTGAAATGGTTCGTCGAAAACTATCAGTTCCGCTTGGTCAATTCCTTTATCAATGCGCTGGAAACCGGCGCGCCATTGACGCTGCGCGCGCTGCTCAACATCGACCTGGACCTGCCGGCACTGTCCAAGGCATTCCTGCGCCAACAAGAGTGGTTCGACTACGGGCCAAGAGTGTATGGCTATTGCGATGCGGCATTGGGCTTTCTGCTCGAGCGCCAGGAACTTGCCGACTACCCGCAGATTCGCGACCTGATGGGCCTTGAGCGCGAATCTGTGCGCCTCTACATCGGGCTGGTGGAAACCAGTGCCGCAGTGCCGGGCACTTATCAACGCACCGACGGTGCACGCATTTACCAGAGCCGCTATGCGCTGTCGCACTGGTTGCGTAATAAAAGCCTGCTCGGGCGTAGCAGACCGGAGGAAGCCAGCGAGCATATCTTGGTGTATTTGCCCACCCCTGAGGCGCGCCACAAATTCACCCTGATCAGCCCGCGCGCTGCGTACCTCTATCACTGCCTGGAGCAACCGCAGTCACTCGCAAGCTTGATGCAGATACTGGGTTCCAGCGCCGCACAACCCAGCGGCGAAGACTTGGCACTGCTCGATAAGCTGCATCGACTCAACGCCATCAGGATGCCGGCCTAGACCATGGAAAGCTCACAGTACTTCTGGCTGCGCTCGACCGGTTTCCCCATTCATCACTTGACGGATCTGGGCCGATTCGCCGACCTGCCGGCGTGCCGCGTCTTCGAGCAAGACTTCCGCTCCTTGCAGACGCTGAAGGCGACGCTACTTGAAAAGGCCAACGCGCATTCGCCCCAGGCCTGCCGCAAATTCATCCGCAAACTCAACGAGAACCAGGCCCTGCAACCCACCGATCTGCCAGAAGTACTGCGCGAACCTCTCGGTGAGGCTTTGCAACACTGGAATGCTTTGCTGGCGCGAACGTCAGCGCCTGAAGAAGCCGCCCGGGAATATGACGCCTATCTGGAGAGCGCCCGCCAAGGGCTGATCGACTTCCTGGATGACGAAGCGGTGGCCGAGGCCTTGTTCATCTCCAACCCGTCGGCGTTGACACGCATCCGTGAGCTGATCAGGGATCGGCACAGCAGGAACGACACCCGCAAAAAGCAAAAGCTGCGCTTGGGCTGGAGTTACGCGCAACGTTTCTGCGCCAAGAACGATACCTCCAGTTTTTTCGGACCTTTGGCCTGGGGCCGGTTCGATACCCGGCAGACGGCCAATGTGCATCTGACCCAGGATGACACGGCGTGGATCAAGGATCGCCACACCTTCTTCGAGAATTGGGTGGTACAGCGGTTGGTCGAACAGATCAACCAGCAATGCCCAGACACCGACCTTATGCCCTTGCAGCTCAATACCGGCTGCTACCTGCACGAACAGACCCTGTTCATGCCGATTGGCAAAAGCCAGCGCCTCAACCCGCAAACCGCCCAGGTACTGCAGTACATCAGCGAGCACCCGGGTCGAGCCGCCACTTGTGCGGGGATATTGAACAACTGTCTGCAAGATGCGGCTGGCACATTACGCGATCTGCTGGAGCACCTGGTGAGCAAGCGTATCGTGCGCCGGGGCTGGCAAATGTCGCCCCGCGAGCGTCACCCCATCGTGCAGCTGCAACGCTGTTTGGCCAACGCGGGGGTACCCGACCCGTTCAACCAGCTCTGGCAATCGCGCCTTGAAGCACTGGAGGGCTTGCGCCGTGACTATGCCCACGGCGACCTGATGCGTCGGACCGAATGCCTGGAGCGCTTGAACCAACTGCTTGGCGAGGCCGGGGTCGACCTCAGCCGAGAAACCGGCGCCATGTATGTCGGCCGTTACCCGCTGTACGAAGATTGTTCGAGAAACATGAACATCAGCCTTGGGCAAGCCATGCTCGACCAAGTCAACCAAGAACTGGCGCCGCTGATGCGCATCAATCAGTGGCTGATCAAAGCCATCGCGCACCAGCTCAATCAGGCCTTCATTGAAGTCTGGGAGCAGCGCCAGGTGGCCAACCCCGGTAAACCGGTTGATTTTCTCGACCTGCTCAACACCCTTGCCCCTCTGTTGCCTGCACTTGAGGCGCGCATCATCGACGACCTCGATCAGTGCCTGGAAACCGCTTGGGCGCAACTGCTGCAGGACTTCCCGGAGCATGCCGAAGTGCGTCTGTGTACTGCGGACGTCGAGCGCCTGATCAGCCTGCTGAACACTCGTCTGGATGTCGAAGGCTTCGAGGTGTTCGGCAGCGACTTTCACTCTCCGGATATCCTGCTCTCCAGCGCGTCGGTCGAGGCTTTCAATCGCGGCGACTACCAAATCATCGTCGGTGAAGTGCACCCGGCAGTTCATACGCTGAGCCAGCCCGTTGCCGCCCCGTTCGGACCCTTCAATACGCAGATAAACCAACAGGTGGAGGCGATTTTCCAACGCCCGCGCGTGGTACTGGCTGACTCGCCCGAGAGCTATCAGCGCTCCCACATCGACTGGCCATTGCAGCCCTCCTACCTGCAATTGGTGCTGCCGTCTGGCGGCGGTTGTGTCGCAGCGCACCAGCAGTTTGCCGCCGGCAGGGCAAAAGTGCTGCGGATGAACGGTCGCCTGCAAGTGGTCGACGCCCTAGGTCAGTTCAGCGAAGACTTGCTGTGCGTGTATTCCACGCCCTTGCATCGGCTGGGCTTCGCCCTGGCCGGCAGCGCCGTGGCCAAACACGATCACCGCCGTATCTGGTTGGGCCGGACCCTCTACAAGCGCGCTTCCTGGCTGTTTGCCCGCGATCGCCTGCCGGAACCGAAGGGCTCGATCGACGAGCTTGAACACACCCTGCAATGGCGTGCCTGGGCTGGCGCTCACGGTTTGCCCCGCTATGCCTTCGTCAAGATCGATACCGAACCCAAACCGCTGTTCCTCGACTTCGACAACCCTTTGTCCTTCGACGGCATCAGCAATGCGCTGAAGAACGCTGGCCATGTCAAGTTCTCGGAAATGCGACCGTGCCCCGATGAACTTTGGCTTGAAGAGGCACGGGGGCGTTTCTGCTGTGAAATACGCACAACCTTTTCCACATGCGAGGCTCTTGCGACATGAGTAAAGAAAATACAGCCTCTTGCGCCAAGGCCGACCAGGAAATAAAGCACACGTTTGTGTACCTGTTTTTGACCATATTCATTCCCTTTGGCCTCGGCCATTTCGTCTCGTACCTGTTTCGCACGGTCAACGCTTTGATCTATGTGGACCTGGAGCAGGAACTGCACCTGCCGGCCAGCAGCATGGGCCTGCTGACCGGCGTGTACTTTCTGACCTTCGCCGCGGCGCAGATTCCGCTCGGCGTCATGCTCGACCGCTACGGTCCGCGCAGCGTGCAGGCCCCCATGCTGTTGTTCGCGGTATTGGGCTCGCTGATTTTCAGCTTCTCCCACACCGAGCTGGGTCTGATCATCGGTCGCGGCCTGATCGGCCTGGGGGTTGCCGGTTCGCTGATGAGTGCGATCAAGGCGTGCACCATCTGGCTGCCGGTCGAGCGCCTGCCGCTGAGTACGGCGTGCCTGTTGTCGGTAGGTGGCCTGGGCGCCATGGCGTCCACCACGCCGCTGCATGAACTGCTCAAGTGGATCTCATGGCGTGAAGCGTTCTTGATTCTGGCGCTGTTGACTCTGTTCGTCAGCGCGGTCATTCACCTGAGCGTGCCGCGCACCTACAAACCCAAGCACACCACTCTGGCCGAAATGTCCAAGGCCGTGGGGACGCTTTACTCCTCGTGGGTATTCTGGCGACTGGCGTTGTACTCGGTGTTTGCCCATGCGATCTACATGTCGGTGCTGTCGCTGTGGATGGGACCGTGGCTACGCGATGTCGCCCAGCTCAGCGAGTCGAGCATGGCCAATACCTTGCTCTGGGGCACCGTGGCGATGGTGGCAGGTTCGCTGGCCTTCGGTTCGATCACCGACTACCTGCGCCGCTTTGGTGTGCAGCCGATCATGGTGTGCGGCGCCGGGGTTGCGATTTTCATCGTGTTTCAATCGCTGATGATCAGCGGACTGCCGGTGTCGCCGCTGCTGATTGCCATGGGGTTCAGCTTCTTCGGCACCTCCACCACCATGAACTACGCGATCGTAGCCCAGTCGGTATCGCCTGAACTGGCCGGGCGGGTCAGCTCGTCGTTCAACCTGGTGGTGTTCGTGCTGGCGTTCGCCTTGCAATGGTTGATGGGAGAGATCCTGAACCTGTGGCCGGCCAGTGGACAAGGGCATCCGGTGGAGGCTTATCAGTGGTCGCTGGGGGTGATGATTGCGTTGCAGGTACCTGGGGTGTTGCTGTGGCTGAGTTTCAAACCGTGGCAACTGAAAACAGCGACGGCGCGGTAAACGCTGGCGGCCAGCTGGTCTTCGTTGACCACAGGTCCGTCAACCCGCTGCAAAAACCCGCCAGTTGCGCTGCGTATGAGCGAGCAAGGCATGCTCAGCATCGAATCACTGACAGCACAGGCAACCGCTGATCAACGGTTGATCGGGGTCGCTTTCAAGAAAGGTGACCCTGACTTCCACGCCCGTTCGCAGTGGCGTCAATTCACACTGCCAATTGGCAGCGCCTCCTAGCCAACAGCTGCTTTTGTCGTCAAACCGACCTTCCCGATCCCAGGGGAACTTGACCTTGAGCCTTGCGCAGCGCCCATCAGTGCGCAGCGCTTCATCTTCCATGGCGATAACCAGCGCAGTCTGGCTGGGCACCTGCGGTTTCTCGTGAGCCAAAGGCGGACGATAGAGCGCATCCCCCGGCACAAGCATGAAGCGATTGCAGTAACCCGGATGCCGGTCATCGTCAGCCGGGTCGCCACTGGCGTACTCATTCAATACCTGTGGCTGTCTGCCTTCATGGATGACCCGAGTCAGAAGCCATGGCTCATTGCGCTCTTGGCCCGGCGGGCCGGGAATTTCCAGAACATGGCCACTGGCTAACCCGGTTTGCTGACCTTGGCTTTCAAGCGGACGGTAGGCCGCGCGGCGGTGCTCACCGGCCTGCGGGGTGAGCTGCCTGGCGGGCTTGATCAGTCGCTCGTTGGCCCGCCTGTCGCCCTCGGGGGCGACAGCCGTGGCTTGCTCGATCCTGGGAAAAACCGCCTGATGATCGCCAAACACCAGCACATGACCTTGAGCACTGTGCTGGAAGTGAAAGTGAATCCCCTCCTCCTCACACAAGCGCTGGATGAAGTGCAAATCCGTTTCACCAAACTGGGTACAGCAATCACGCTCGGGGTAGGTCGAGTCCAACTCAAAGCGGTAGGCATCGCCCAGAATCCCGTGTTCTTCGAGAATCAGGGCAACGATGGCCGGCACCGAAAACTGCTGATAGATCCTCTGGTTGGTGCGGTGGCGCAAGTAGGACAGGTGCGGAACCAGGGCCAGGTTGTAGCACTGGGTGTCCGCACATTGGGCGATGTGATAGATGCGCCCGTGAATGCCATTGCCGTGGCCATCGAAAGCCAGGAAGGCCTCCCTGTCGACGAGGCTTTGCAGTTCCAGGTCGGGTCGTTCACTCACACACTCCACCTTGAAAAAGTAAGGCTTGCTGATCGCCTCTTCCCCGGCGAATGCGAGCACTTGAACGTCATGCGCAAAACCGTCGATGGTCAAACAGAAGTGCGTTTGATTGGCTGGGCTGAACATCCACTGTGCTCCTCTTGGATCAGGTATTGAATGGACACAGGCGCATACCGCCATGCGGGAAAGTTAATTTCCCGCATGACGAATACATTTCAACGAATGTTTTAAATAATGAGCCCGCACTCGCTATAAAACGTGCATGGCGCAGGAGAGGAAGAGTCAAACCCGATCAGATACTGCTCTTCACCTTGGTCCAGACCCGCGTCCGGATGCGCTCCAACTTCAATGGCAGCGGTTCAAGCGGAACCAGTGTTGCGACGGTTGCCTTGTCTGGATATATCCATGGGTTATCGCGCAACTTCTGCTGGACAAACTCGGTGGCATCCTTATTGGCATTAGGATACAGCGTGTGATTTGACGTTTTGGCAATCACTTCCGGACGCATCATGTAATTGATAAACGCCAGGCCTTCTTTTGGGTGAGGCGCGTCTTTGAGCAGCACCAGGTTTTCCGACCAGACCAACGCACCTTCGCGAGGCAGGCTGTAGCTGATCGTGCGTCCGGTATTGGCACTTTCGTTGGCAGCCTGCGCCGCCAGGGCACCATTGGCCCAGCCCACCACGACGCAAATGTTGCCGCCCGCCAAGTCAGTGTCAATTCTGGAGGAATCGAAATAAACGATATAAGGCCGGATCTTCAACAGCAGTTCCTGAGCCTTCTGGTAATCATCCGGGTTCTTGCTATTGCTGGGGAGCCCAAGGTAATTCAAGGCAATCGAAATGATCTCGCTGGGCGAATCAAGCATGGCCACACCGCAAGACTTGAGCTTGCTGATGTTCTCTTCCTTGAAGATCAAGTCCCAACTATCGACTGGCGCATGATCACCCAATGCCGCTTTGACTTTATCCACGTCATAGCCAATGCCGGTGGTGCCCCACAAATAAGGCACAGCGTAGCGATTGCCTGGGTCGTTGACCGCAAGTTGGGCCAGGATGGCCGGGTCGACGTGGGACAGGTTACTCAGTTGGGCAGGGTCCAGCGGCTGCAGCACCCCCGCCTTGATCAGGCTGGGCAACACGTTGGAGGTTGCCACCACCACGTCATAGCCTGTGCGCCCGGCCATGACCTTGCTCTGCATGATCTCGGCGCTGTCGAAGGCATCCATGTGAATCCGGGTGCCCGTGGCCTGTTCAAACTCTTTTGGCGTTTCCGGAGCGAGCAGCCCGAACCAGTTGTACAGGTACATCCCTGGCTCTACTGCACCTGCGGATGTACTGATTCCGGCGCAGAGCAACGCGACCGAAAAAACGGTTCGCAAAGGTGATTTTCTCATGCAACATCCCTGTCTAGACGACGTGCCCTCATGGCTGTCGTAAACCTTGAAGGCGAATATACCGAGCCTTGGGCAATAGTAAATACCTACGATTACTTACCTTTTACCTACGACTCCCTAACCCTAAAGGGGTAGAAAATGCCACTCGACCTGCATAGCCTGGCTTGGCACCGCTCGATTGGAAAACTGATCATGCAGCTGAACCGTCCAGACTTCTGGAGTTCGCTTATTCGTACACTCAATGAATATGTGCAGATCGATAACTGGGTCGTGCTGATCTTCAGCAATCAACAAGTACAAGTGGTCAGTCTTCCCGAAGTAGCCGATGTGGAAGAGGTGGATGCGTTTATTCACCTGTATGTAAAGGGGCTATATCTGCTGGACCCCTTTTATATCGCCAATCGAGAAAACCCGCAGAGCGGATTCTTTCACCTGCTGGATATTGCGCCGGAGTACTTTCGGGAAACCGAGTACTACCACAAGTACTTTGCGCAATACATTTCTGTCGATGAAGTGCAATACAACATCCAGCTCGATGCCGATAGAACCCTGTGCATCTCCATTGGCAGCGGCGTGCACTTCAATCAAGAACAGATCACGATGCTGGATCTGATCAAGCCGTGGGTCACTGCGTTGATGCATCAGCGCATGTGCTTTGAAACGGATGTCGAGAAAAACCTCAGCGCCCCGCCGCAATGGCCCGAAACCATTAGCCAGCTAGGCACGCAAATAACCACCCGCGAGAGCGATGTACTCAGGCTGTTGCTCAGTGGCTTTTCCAACAAGGAGATCGCTGGCAAACTTTCCCTCTCGGCAGAGACGATAAAGGTTCACCGTCGCAACATTTACGCCAAGCTGAACATCAAGTCGCAATCCGAACTCTTCGCTCGATTCTTCATGCCAAAACAGGATGTTCTCTCTTGACGCTATCGACCTCGATGACGATCCCTGCCGGGAAACCGTAAGCAAACCACTGCATAGCCTGGATGCCTCACGAACCCCGCATCCCATCAGCAACACCCTCCAACCCCCTCTCAACACGGATGTAGAACACCCCATGTTTAAAGCCATTCTCTTCGGCCTGCTCTCCTGCGCCCTGGTGCTGCCTGTTTTCGGGCTGGTCATTGCACAGTTTCTCCCGCCTGCGTTCGTTGCCCTTGGCGAACCGGGTTGGAAACAACAGCACAATCAACTGGTCAGCCTGCATAGCGTTCAATGGCTGACGGTGCTGAGCTGGGCCCTCATGGCAGGGCTGGGGGGATTTGTCAGCACCCGGACCCACGCGACCCGCTCCTTGCGTCCCGCCATCTGGGTCGGGGTCATCATTTTGTTGGTGTGGGGCGTTCCCGTGGGGATCTTCTCCTTAAGCCAAATAAGCTGGGTGCATATCAGCTGCTGCCTGGCCATCATGCCGGCGGTGCTGGCAGGTGGTGCGCTGGCGCGCAGAAAAGCTGAATCATTGACCTGAACATCAACCCTAAGCAGGTAGCACTTCGATGGATATGCAATTTCGCGGTAACGCAATGCCTGGCAACCCCGCTGCCGGCACCTGCGATGAGTACAGCCTGAGCGGCATTTCCAGCCTGGATGAGCTGATCGACGCCTACCGCCAGATCGCCGGCAACCACCCAGGCTTCAGGCCCCTCTTCTCGCTGGATGATCTGCCCCAGGCTCGCTACACCTGCGGGCATGCCCGCAACAACCTGGGACTGGACGAGGCCTCGGAACAGGACATTGCCCAGTTACCTGCCGAATGCTTCGAACAGGGCGAATACCTGGGCTATTCCACCACCAAAGCCGAGTTCGCAATCTGCTTGCGCAACTTCACCGAGCTGGTGGCCGGCAGCTCGTTCGAAGATGCTTGCGCCCACGGCCTGACCCTTGACCAGCCCGCCCTGCAGGAATGGATGGACTATCAGGACAATCCGGTTTCACTGCTCGACCAGCCTCTCTCGGCGCTCCTGGTTCCGGTCGAGCATGCCTGCCAGGCACTGGCTGCGTTTCCCAACGGCTATTTCAGTTGCGACCTGGGCCCCGCGCAAAACTATGCGCTAGCGCGCCATTTTGCCCAGGCCCACGGTTATGAATTGATGGGGGTTGGCGCGTCTTACCTCGGTTTCCTGCGTGCAGCGCCTGCCGACCTGCACGTCGCCAACGCCGTGGCGAAGGATTTTTGTGCGCTCTACAACACCCCTGATGAGAACCGGCAAGCGGTGATTTCAGCGGTCGTCCAGGCGATCCGCGAGCGGACACACCTGTGGCTGCGCTACGTGGAATGACGCTCGGCTCTGGCCTGCTCCAGAGCGGCGTTCACCAAGCGTTTGCCAACGCCGCGACGCCGCCACAGCGGCGCAACGAACAGCACCGCCACATGCGTTCCATTTTCAAGCTCAGAAAAAAGTGCTCCATCGCGAAGAGGTCCCGGCGGGACTGTTGCGACTCAAACCTTGCTGCGGGCCATTTCTCGCCAGTAACAATCAGCTCCCTTCTTCACTGGATGACTTGCGCCAAGCGCAGCGCCAGCGTCGATGCCTGTTCGGCACTGGCAACGTTGGTGAAGCCCATCCCCAGACCCTGCCTGGACTGGGCTTCCAGGTACCACTGTGACAGCGGCTCAACCGCGATGCCCACCGCCCGGGCGCGCTGGGCGAGCTCGACATCATTCCCTTGCCCAAGACCGGCGACCAAGTGCATGCCGCCTGCTTGAGGGTTTATCTGTAAACCCTCGGCAAACTGTTGATGCAACGCATCGATCAGCCATTGACGGCGTCGCGCGTAGAGGCCGCGCATTTTATTTAGATGCCGTGCGAAGTGACCCTCGTTGAGGAAGGCGGTGACGGTCGCTTGAAGTAGATGCGGGCAGTGATTGTGCAGACGATCCGCCTGGCGGGCGAACGCTGGGGTCTGTTCGGCGGGCACCACCAGGTAGGCCAGGCGCAGCCCTGGAAACAGGACTTTGCTGAAGGTGCCGGTGTAGAGCACGCGGCCCTGCTGGTCGAGGCTCTTGAGGGCGGGCAAGGGTTTGCCTTGGTAGCGGAACTCACTGTCGTAATCGTCCTCGATGATCCAGCTCCCCTGGCGCTTGGCCCAGTCCAGCAGGGCCAGGCGCCGCGGCAGGGACAGCGACACCCCCAGCGGGCTCTGGTGGGTTGGCGTGACCACGGCAAAGCCCGCCTCTGGGGCGCGGGCGATGCCTTGAGCGACGTCCAGGCCCTGATCGTCCACGGGCACCGGCACCAACTGTGCGCCGGCTTCCAGCAGCGCGTTCCTGGCCATGAAGTAGCCGGGCTCTTCCAGCCAGCAGGTGGCGCCCGGGCCCATCAGCGTGTGGCTGATCAGGTCGAGGCAGGCGCGGTAGCCGGCGCAGACGAAAATCTGCTGCGGATGACAGGTGATCCCCCGGGAAATCCCCAGGTAGGACGCGATGGCTGCGCGCAACGGTGCATAGCCCTGCGCGTCCGGGTAGACGAGACCTTCCAAGCCCGTCTGGCGCAGTTGCCGGCCCGCCAGTCGCGTCCAGAGCTTGCGCGGAAAAGCGTCCAGCGCTGGCAGGCCCATTTGCAGTGCCAAGGGCGATGTGCCGGCATGGGTGGCCTGGTAGGTCGTTGCAGCCACTGGGACGCGCTGCACGGGCGCGCAAACCGGCGCCAGTTGCGGGGTGACAATGGTCCCGGCGGCCCCGCGAGCAGTCAGGTAGCCCTCGCCTATCAGCAGTTGATAGGCCGCTTCCACAGTGCCTCGCGCCAGGTTCAGCTCCGCCGCCAAGGCGCGAACGGCAGGCACGCGGTCTCCCGGACGCAGGCGGCCATCGGCAATCGACTCGCGAAACCGCTGGTAAAGCTGGCGATAGATCGGCGCCGTCTGGCTGCGGTCCAATTCGAAAGGAGGGATCATGGCCTAGTCATTTATGCATTTTTTGGCCCTGTAGCTTAAGCCATTGACCTTCTACAGTGGGTCATCTCTTTGCAGCGGATGACGACCATGCCCTACCCCCTTCAACACCTCGACAGCGAAGCGGCCCTGGCGGCCAGTTTCGACTTGATGCGTGTCTTGCGCCCGCACCTCACCAGCCCGGCGGCCTATGTCGCCCAAGTGGCCCGGCAAACCGAGCAGGGCTATCGCTTGCTCGCCGCGTGGGACGCTGAGCGCATCGTCGGCCTGGCAGGCTACCGCGAGCTGGAAAACCTGCTCTACGGGCGTTTCATCTACGTCGATGACCTGGTCGTGAGCCCGGAGCTTCAGCGCAGCGGCTTGGGAGCGCGGCTGTTGAGCGCGGTGCGGGATGAGGCCGTGCAGCGTCAATGCGAGCACTTGGTCCTGGATACCGGCCTGCATATGCCCCTGGCCCAACGCTTCTATTTCCGTCAGGGGTTGCTGGCCCGTGGCATGCACTTAACCCAGCGACTTCAGGGTGGGGAGCCGGCATGAACAACCTGCTGCTGATCAACGCCAGTCCCCACGGCCAGGTTTCCCATGGCCACCAGCTGGCACTGGAACTGGTGAGCTCCCTGCGCCAACGCTATCCACACCTGGAACGGGTCGAGCGCGATCTGGGGGCCAATCCGTTGCCGCCGCTGGGCATGGACTACGCCCACGCCCTGACCACCGCCACGCCCTTCGACGCGCCACTGTTCGAGGTATCCGAAGAGCTGATTCGTGAGCTGGAACGCTGCGATGCCCTGCTGATTGCCACGCCCATGCACAACTTCACCCTGCCGGCCGCGCTCAAGCTGTGGATCGACTACGTGCTGCGCATTCACCGGACCTTCAGCTCCGGCCCGGAGGGCAAGGTCGGGCTATTGAAGGACCGCCCGGTGCATGTCCTGGTCAGTTCCGGCGGTTTTCACCAGGGCGAACGGGCACGCCAACCGGACTTTCTGACGCCTTACCTGCGCCAGGTGCTGAACACCCTCGGCCTGTTCGACCTGCAGTTCACCTATCTGCAGGGCTTGGTGTTCGGTGAAGAGGCCGTGCGTGCAACCCTCGACGAAGCCCGCAGCGCACTGTCCTTGCAGCCACTGTTCAACCCCCTCGTTTGTGCCTGATCACTTTTTTCCCTATCGGAGTTTCACCATGAGCCAACTCAGACTGCCCTTTGCCACTTTGTCGCCGGCTGCCTATCAAGGCCTGCTCGCCACCAACACCGCCCTGGTCGCCAGCCCCCTGGGCTTGCCCCTGGTGGAACTGGTGTTTTTGCGCGTGTCGCAGATCAACGGCTGCTCGTTCTGCCTGGGCAAGCACTCGCAGACCCTGCGTGAATGTGGAGTCGCCCAGGAAAAGCTGGATTGCCTCGCCGGCTGGCGCGTCAGCGAACTGTTCAACGACCGCGAGCGCGCCGCCCTGGCCTGGACCGAGACCCTCACCTACGTTCACGACAAGGGCGCACCCGACGCGCTGTACGATCCCCTGAAAGCGCACTTCAGTGACGTCGAAATTTCCGATCTGACGTTGGCCGTGTCCTTGATGAATGCCTTTAACCGACTGGCGGTGGGCATGAAGCTCTAAGAGCAAGCAGAGCACAGCAGCCTCAATGGTTCAGCCGTTAACCGTTCGCGCGGGTGAGTCCACCGCCGGGGCTGCTGCGGGTGCTGGTGCGCCACACCACTATCGGCTTGAATCGTCGCCCTTCACGCCGGCTGGTCTTTATCAACCGGCAACGAAGCAAACATCTCAGCGCGGCACACCTCAAGAATCTCATCCGCCAGCGCTGAATCATCCGGGCAGGCACGGGACAAAATAATCGCACCGACCGCACGCGACAGCAGGT
Organism: Pseudomonas sp. BLCC-B112; assembly: GCF_028550695.1. Classification (NCBI taxonomy): domain Bacteria; kingdom Pseudomonadati; phylum Pseudomonadota; class Gammaproteobacteria; order Pseudomonadales; family Pseudomonadaceae; genus Pseudomonas; species Pseudomonas sp. BLCC-B112. The sequence continues at coordinate 128,684 of NZ_JAQQGK010000013.1, read as the reverse complement.
CGATCATTTTCTGCCTGCCCTCACCCGGTGCGGCATCCGGCCGGGTCGGATACTTGTCCCCCAGGGTTTTCAGGGTGTGCTCGATCCCTTCGGCAAACCTCGCTTTCACATCATCCGATTGACGCGCCGCGTCGCCACCCAATGCGGCCATGGTGCAACCGCCGCCACGTTCGTCGCGGTGTTCTCGGGTCACATAGACGTCGATGAAGCCAGGCACATCGAGCGCTTGCAGGCCAGCCAGCGACTTGGCAAGGCTGCAGGCCGAGGCCTCGGCCATGAGATCGGCCTTCGAACCGAAATGCTTGTAGAAACCTCCATGGGTGAAACCGGCCGCTGCCATGAGGTCCGACACCCCCACACCGTCGAAGCCGCGCTCACGGAACAACTCAGAAGCCGTTTCAACGATGTGCTCTCGATTGGCCTGCGCCTGGGCCTTGCTCACTCTCACCTGCAATACCTCCTATGCATCGGAAAATCATGGGGCCGATCATACATAGATGTCGACCATAATCAAAACCGTTGACAGCTTAGATTTCGATCATCATCCTAATTGCACGCACCACCGACCTCCACCCACGGGCACGCAAGAGACACCAGATGACCGATCAGAACCTGTTCACCCCTTACACCCTCGGCGCCCTCGCGCTGTCGAACCGCATCGTCCTCGCGCCACTGACCCGCAACCGCGCCGGCGCAGGCTCTGTTCCCAGCGAATTCGCCGCCACCTATTACAGCCAACGCGCTAGCGCCGGCTTGCTGATCAGCGAAGCCACGCAGATTTCCCAACAGGGCCAGGGCTATCAGGACACCCCCGGGATCTACACCCAGGCGCAGATTGAGGGCTGGCGCACCGTGACCGACGCCGTGCACGCCAAGGGCGCAAAGATCTTTGCGCAACTGTGGCATGTCGGCCGCGTGTCCCACGTTGACCTGCAAGAAAACGGCGCCGCCCCCGTGGCCCCTTCCGCGTTGCGCGCGGCCACCCAGGTGTTCGTCAATAACCGCTTTGAAGACGCCAGCGCGCCGCGCGCACTGGACATCAGCGAACTGCCGGGGATAGTCACCGACTTCCGCCAGGCCGCGGCAAACGCCATTGCTGCCGGGTTTGACGGCGTGGAAATTCACGGCGCGAACGGCTACTTGCTGGATCAGTTCCTCAAGGACAGCGCCAACGTGCGCACCGATGCTTACGGCGGCTCGATTGAAAACCGTGCGCGCCTGTTGCTCGAAGTCACCGCTGCCGTGATCAATGAAATCGGCGCAGATCGCACCGGGGTGCGCTTGTCGCCGGTGTCGCCGGCCAACGGTGTCTCCAGCAGCAATGCGCAGGCGCAATTCGATTACCTCGTCGATCAACTCGACGCCCTCGGCGTGGTTTACCTGCACATGGTCGAAGGCGCGACCGGTGGCCCGCGTGACGTGGCGCCATTGGATTTCGCCGCCCTGCGCCAGCGCTTCAAAAACACCTACATCGCCAACAACGGCTATGACCTGGAGCTGGCGACCTCGCGGCTCGCCGAAGACCAGGCCGATCTGATCGCCTTCGGTCGCCCGTTCATTGCTAACCCGGATCTGGTGGAGCGCCTGCAAAGCGGTGCGCCGCTGTCCGCCTTCAATCCCGCCACGCTCTATGGCGGCGGCGCGACGGGCTATATCGACTACCCGACCTTGGCCGAGTCGGGCACCCGCGCCAACTGAGCCCTACCCGCTCACACCAACTGTCTGTCCCTTTCCTGAAAGAGAGATCCCCCCATGAACACTCGCCCTACCGTTCTCATCACCGGCGCCTCCAGCGGCATTGGCGCCACCTACGCCGAGCGCTTTGCACAACGCGGCCACGACCTGGTGCTGGTCGCCCGCGATCAGGCGCGCCTGGACGCACTGGCCGCCAAGCTACGAGACGAACACCAGGTCGCCATTGATGTCATGGTCGCGGACCTGACCCAGCCCGGCGATCTGACGGCGGTGGAAGCCCGCCTGCGCGACGACGCCCGGATCGGCATCCTGGTCAACAACGCCGGCGCCGCGCTGTCCGGCCGCTTCACCGAGCAAAACGCTGATCACATGGCGCAACTGGTGGCCCTCAACACCACGGCGCTGGTACGCCTGTCCAGGGCCATCGCCCCGCGTCTGGCCGAAGCAGGCGCCGGCGCGATCATCAACATCGGTTCGGTGGTGAGCCTGGCACCGGAGTTCGGCATGTCGGTCTATGGCGCCACCAAGGCCTTCGTGTTGTTCCTGTCCCAGGGCCTGAGCCTGGAGCTGTCGCCCCTGGGCGTGTACGTGCAAGCCGTGCTACCGGCGGCCACCCGCACGGAAATCTGGGACCGCTCCGGCATCGACATCAACACCCTGGACGAAATCATGGAAGTGGGCGATCTGGTGGACGCCGCACTGGTCGGCTTTGATCGGCGCGAAGCGGTGACCATCCCGCCGCTGCAACAGGCACAGCCCTGGGATGATCTGCAGAACGCGCGTCAGGCCCTGCTCGGGCAGGTCCGCCAGTCCGAGGTTGCCCAGCGTTACCAGTCCCAACAGTGATCTTCAGGTAGCGAGCTTTCGCGGCGGATTCGCGGCAGGTACTGCGACGAATCCGGTCCGCTGTTCGGAGTAGCAATGAACCCAACACAGACAACTCTCCCCCCGGCTTTGCAGACGTCGTTCATCAACGCGGCGAACCAGTCGGTCACGGTCAGGGGCATTCCCTTCGCCTATCGCGATACCGGTACCGCGGGCGGCGTGCCCCTGGTGCTGTTCAACCATTGGGGCGCGGTGCTGGACAACTTCGACCCGGCCATCATCGATGGGCTGGCACAGACCCGGGCATTGACGTTCCTTGATGACTGACAGCACCTGGCCGCAACCGCAACAGAACACCCCCTACTGACGCCAACCCAACAGAGCCGCACCCCCATGAAGGCATTTTCAATTGATCGCTACGGCAAGAACAGCGGACGCCTGAGCGAAGTCCCCACGCCCGAGGTGGGGCCCCACGATGTATTGATCGAGGTTCATGCCAGCAGCGTCAACCTGCTGGATTCGAAAATCCGCCAGGGCGAATTCAAGCTGATCCTGCCTTATAAATTGCCGCTGATATTGGGCAATGACCTGGCAGGGGTCGTGGTCGAAGTCGGCCCGCAAGTGCGGCGTTTCAAACCCGGCGATGCCGTTTATGCTCGCCCGCCGCAAACGCGGATCGGCACCTTTGCCCAATGGATCGCTGTGCATCAGGACGCGGTCGCTCTCAAGCCGGCCAACATCGACATGGCGCAAGCCGCGTCCATTCCCCTGGTGGCCCTGACTGCCTGGCAAGTGCTGGTGGAAACCGCGCAACTGAAAAAAGGCCAGAAAGTGCTGATCCATGCAGGCTCAGGCGGCGTCGGCACCCTGGCCATCCAATTTGCCAAGCACCTTGGCGCCTTTGTCGCGACCACCACCAGCACGGGGAATGTCCAATGGGTCAAAGCGCTGGGGGCCGATCAGGTGATCGACTACACGCAGCAGCACTTCGAAGACGTCCTGCACGGCTACGACGTGGTGCTCAACAGCCTCGGCGACGACGTGCTGAAGAAATCACTCCAGGTGCTCAAGCCCGGTGGCCAGCTGATTTCCATCTCCGGGCCACCCACGGTGCAATTCGCCCAGGAGCAAGGGCTGGCCTGGCCGTTGCAGCAGGTCATGCGCCTCTTGAGCTTCGGTATCCGGCGCAAGGCGCGCCAGCGGGATGTCCGCTACGCCTTTGTGTTCATGCGAGCCGATGGCGCCCAACTGCAACAGATCACCGCGCTGATCGAGGCCGGCATCATCAAGCCCGTGGTTGACCGCAGCTTCAGTTTCGAATCGACGGCAGAGGCCTTGCAGTACGTCGAGCAGGGACGAGCCAAGGGCAAGGTGGTGATCAAGATCAAATGACCACAGCGCCTACCGATGACCCGACTGAATCGACGACAGCCCCTGAACCCGACGAGGCAACGCCAGCGCAGGCGCCGGACAAACCTGCACCGCAAGTGCCGGCGGATGCTGTTGCGCCGCCACAGATCCTTTGGCGCCGCTTGATGCTGGAGCCGTAGGTCCGTCGGCTTTTCTGGCGACAACCCAGGCCGGCTAAACCTCGGCCGACGCCCCCTCATCGGCTTCGTGCAGAATCCGTTCAAGCGCCGGCCGCGTCCACTTTTCCCAAGGCAACTCATCCTGCCCATCCCCCGGGTGACGATACTCTCCGGCATCAAACGCGAGGTAGATGGAAAAGGCCGGCTCGGGCATGTCAGCGTTCAAGGACAGATCAACCATGTCACTGAACAAGGTATTCATGACCGCATCACCGTAATGAAAGTCGCGCCGCCCCTCGATAAAGAGCCGGGCCACCGCCATGGCGACTTGATTGAAAAGAGCACACCGGTCTATCTGCATCCCGTCATACAGACGATTCAGGTCATGGCAGGCGTCGCTTTCGATCGCTTCCAGCACCTTGTAAAGCTCGGCTTCACTCAACATCCTCTGCATCCACTGGCCCACCGTTTGTCCGGGAGGCGCAGATTAACATCCGCCAAACGCCCTGTTCATCGGATCAAGGCCACCGAGGAGGACCGGCAAGCCTGGGCGCTGAAAGCCGCGGCAAAAACACCTACACCGCACGAACCACGGTGTAAGTGAGGGTGGCGGAAAACAGCGCCAGAACGACGGCGGTGCCCCGGGAAAACAGCGGTCCAGAAACCCGCCCCAGGTATTCGGCTCGAATGCCCGCCCCCAGCGAGACCCAGAGCAAGGCTATTGGCGCAAGTGCCAGGAAGAAAGCGCTTAATGACGGCAGGAAATCCCCCAGGCTGGCGAATGAGCTGGCCGGGAAGATCACACTGGCGAAGATCAGCCCCTTGGGGTTGAGCAAGGTCGCAATCAACAGGTGCCGTGGCCAGCTCTCAAAGCGCTCGGTGTGCTGGGCTCCGGTGGTGGAGGTCTTCCAGGTCTTCAAGGCCAGCGCCGCGATGTACAAGGCGCACAGCAGCTTGATCAGGTGGATCAGCCACGGGTAGTCGTGGGACAGCAGCACAAGCCCCCAGCCCCAGGTGCAGATCGAAACGGTGTAGCCGAGCATTTCGATCAACACCAGTGGCAGCGAGCGCAACACGCCGAACTTGAAGCCCGAGGCCAGCAGCAAGGTGTTTGAGGGCCCCGGCACTACCAGTATCAGGGACGAAAAAAGCGCGATCTTGTAGAGGTCATCCATTTGCATGGCTTCCTATTCCGTTAGGAAAGTGGGTCTGTGGGGAGTGCTGCCAGAGGCAGCGTTTCAGGGGCTCAGGTGGAATGCCCGCCCATGGATTTGTAAATGCTGATCAGGTGAGTACGCAGTTGACTGTCGCTATTGACCAGGTCGCGCTGCGCCTCCAGCACGGTGCGCTGGGCTTCCAGTTCCTCCAGGTAGCTGGCCTCCCCGGCCGCGTACCGGACGCGGGTCCACTCATAGGTGCGGGCCTTGCTGTCATAGCTGTCCTTAAGGTGCGCGGCACGCTGGTATTCGTTGTGGTAGCGGCTCATCGCATCGTCCACTTCCTGCCAGGCTGCCAGTACGGTCCGGTGAAATGCCACGGCCGCCTCTTGCTGTTCGAGTGTGCGCAGGACCACGGTCTTGCTGCGCCGCCCACGGTCGAACAGCGGCAGGTCCAGGCGCGGCCCTACCGACCAGGTGCGGCTGCTCCAGTCGGCAAACTGGCCGCTCTTGTAGGATTCGAAGCCGAAGTCGGCCCCCAGCATCACGCTCGGGTACAGTTCGGCCTCGGCCACTCCGATGCCCGCCGTCGCCCGGTGCAAGCGGGCCTGGGCCGCGCGGATGTCCGGACGCTCCCGGGCCAGGTCGCCAGGCAGGCCCAGCTGCAGGTTGGGCAGCGGGCGGCTCAAGGCATTATCAGGCCGCTCCGCGAGCAAGGTTTCCAGGGCTCCGGGATGCTCCCCCAGCAACAGCGCGATACGGTTGCCCGCCTGGGTGTGCAGCGCCTTCCAACCCGGTATCTGTGCATGCAGCGAGGCCAGCCGTGCCTCTTGGCGTTCCACCGCGAACCCGTCTTCCTCGCCCTCCCGGGCCTGGACGGCAACCACTTGCAGGTGCGCGGCCAGGATCTGTGCCTCCTGCTCCAGAAGACGGGTCTGGCGCTGTGCGGTACGCACTTCGAAGTAGTTTCGCGCCAGCTCGCTGGAGACACTGAGCAACACGTCGTCCAGGGTCGCGGCCGCACCATCGACCTCGGCCTGGGCGGCTTCACCCAGGCGTGACACCCGCCCCCAGAGATCCAGCTCCCATGAAACGTCGAACCCGGCCTGGTACAGGCTATAAGGGTCGGTAAGCACCTTTTCCAGGGCATCACTGTCGCTGCCCAAGGCTTCAAGCATTCGATTGTTCGGCGCGTACCGGCTTTGCCGGTTTCGCGAAGCCGCCGCGGAAAAGGACACTTCGGGCGTTTCCAGGGAAGCGACTATCTGGCGTTGCAAGCGCACCTGGGCAAACCGCAGCAAGGCCGTGTGCAGGTCCGGGCTGCCTTCGCGCACCTGGGCCTGCAGCTGGTCCAGCACCGGGTCGCCAAACACCTGCCACCAGTTGCCGTCTGCGGTGTGCGAGGTGGTCGCCGGGGCTTTGCCCGGCACCGAAGATGCTGGCGGGCCACTGTGCCAATCCGTCCAGCGTTCCGGGCTAGGTACTGCCGGTGCCTTGAAATCGGGCCCGACGGTGCAGGCGGTGATGGCCAGCAGCATGGCCAGCGTCAGCCCATTACGCAGGTATCCAGAGTGAGTAGTTTTCATGACGTTCCTTATCACACCAATCGATTGCGAAACAGCCACGCAGCCAGCGGCAGGGTCACCAGCGCAACGGCAAACATGGGCACCAGGTTCCAGGACACATCCGCCAGCGTTGCCCCCTCCAGGTAGATCCTCCTGACCAGGTCGATGGCAAAGCGCAGCGGATCGAGATAGGTCAGCAGTTGCAGGGCCTCGGGCATGCTGTGCACCGGGGTGATCAGGCCGGAGAGCAGGATCAGCGGCATCATCAGCACGAAGGTGTACACCATGGCCTGCTGCATGTTGGCCGACAGCGCCGAGATCGACAGCCCGATGCCCACGCAGGCGCTGGTGAAGACGAACAGCCCCAGGTACAGGTCCAGCACGGAGCCGATCATGGGGATCTTGAACCAGAACAGGCCGATGAGGAGGATCAGGCTGGACTGCAAAAGACCGATCAGTACCGACGGCAGTGCCTTGCCCAGCAGGATCACGAAAGGCGTCAGCGGAGTCACCAGCAACTGGTCGAAGGTGCCCTGCTCGCGCTCCCTGGCTACCGACAACGCCGCCAGCATCAGGGTCTGGATCATGCTCAGCGCGGCGATCAGGCCCGGCACTATGTTCCAGCGGGTTTGCAGGTTGGGGTTGAACCAGGCACGGGTCTCCAGGCGTATCGGCGCGTTGTCCACCGCCAGGAACTGCTGGTTGAAGTCAGCCACCAGGTTGGCGATATGCCCGGCCGCCATTCCCGCGGTCGTCGAGTTGCGCCCATCCAGGATCAACTGCAAGCCGGCGTTTTCATGCCGGCTCAGGCGCTCGTCGAAGTCTGCGGCGATATGCAGCACCAGCAAGGCACTGCCCCGGTCGATCACCGGGGCGATCTCATCGACGCTGGTCAGGGTCGACACTCGGGCAAATACCCCGGAGGCATCGAAGCGTGCCAAAAGCTCTGTCGAAGCGCGCCCCTGGCTCTGATCCAGCACGGCATAAGGCACGTAGTTCAGGTCGTAGGTGGCGCCGTAGCCGAACAGCAATGACTGGACGATCGCCGGGGCAATCAGGATCACCCGGTTGGCCGGGTCCTTGACGATGGCCAGGAACTCCTTCTGAAACAGGAACAGCAACTCGCGTAGGAAATTCATCAGTTTGTCCATGGCTTCAATCCAGCTTCTTGCGGGTGCACAGGCGTGCAGCGTTCAACAGGAACACGGCGTAGGCCGCGAGGATTGCGAGGTTCTTGGCGATCAATGGCCAGTTGTTGCCAGCCAGGAACAGGGTCTTGACCAGTTCCATGAAGTAAGTCGCCGGCAGGATCGAGCCCACCACGCGGATGAACGTCGGCACATTGCGCAGATCGAAGAGGAACCCCGAGAGCATCAGCGCCGGCAGGAAGCTGAAGATGATCGCGATCTGGCTGGCCAGGAACTGGTTGCGTGTCTTCGCCGAAATCAGCAGGCCAATGCCCAGGGTGACCAGCAGGTAGAGCATGGAGCTCAGCAGCAGGAGCACCAGCGAACCCTGGATCGGTACCTCGAACAGCAACCGCGCCGAAACCAGGCACATCACCAGGCCCAGCAGGCCCACCAGGAAATAGGGAATGATCTTGGCCAGGAGTATTTCGATCGACCTGACCGGGGTGACGAACAGTGATTCGAGCGTGCCCCGCTCCCACTCCCGGGCCAGTACCAGAGAGGTCAGGAAGGCACCCACCAGGGTCATGATCAGGGCGATGAGCCCGGGCACCAGGTACCAGGTACTGCTGTTGGCGGCGTTGAACCACATGCGTTCGACGACCAGCACCCGACCGGCCGACTGGGGCTGCCGGGAGCGATCGAACTGCTGCTGTTGCCAGACATTCAGCGCGCCCCTGACATAGCGTCCAAGGGTCGCCGCGCTGTTGGCATCTGCGCCATGCAGGAGCAATTGCAAGCGCGCATCCTGCTGTTCGAGGCGCCTGGAAAAATCCGCCGGCACGCGAACGATGCCATCGACCCGACGCTTGTCCATCAGCGCTTGGGCCTCGGCCATGCTGGTCACCTGGACCACCGAGAAGTAGTCCGAACTCGCAAGCTTCGCCACCACGCTGCGGGCGCTGGGGGAGCTGTCTTCCAGGACCACGGCCAGCGGCGTGTTGCGAATGTCCAGGGACAGGCCGTAGCCAAATATCAGGATCAGTACGATGGGCAGGACAATGCCTATCGCCAGGTTGCTCTTGTCACGCATCAATTGGCGCAACTCCTTTCGGGTGAGCGCAATGAGCCTGCGCCTGAACCCTGAGGCGGATCGATTGGAGTCAGTCATGGTCATTCCTCACTGCACCGGGGCGCTGGCCTGGGCCCGAGCACGCTCGACCACGGCAATGAAGGCGCTGTTCATGTCGGCAAGCGACTCGCTGCCCTGGTGGCGTACCTGTTCCGGAGTGCCCAGGGCCAGCAGCCGTCCGGCATCCTGGATGACGATACGGTCGCAGTACTCGGCCTCTTCCATGAAGTGGGTGGTGATCACGATCGTCGTGCCGCTTTGCGCCAGGGCGGTGATACGGCGCCAGAACGCCCGGCGGGCCAAGGGGTCGATACCGCTGGTGGGTTCGTCGAGAAACAGGATCTGCGGCTCGTGCAGCAGCGCGACCGCCATGGCCAGGCGCTGCTTGTAGCCACCGGGCAGCTCGCCGCTGCGCAGGTGCTTGTGTTCGTCGAGGTCGAACTGTTCGAGCATCAACGCCACCCGCGCTTTCAGCTTCGCGCCGTGCAGGCCATAGGCGCCGCCGAAGAAGCGCAGGTTCTCCAGGGCCGACAGGTTCGCGTACAGGGCGAACTTCTGCGAGACGTAGCCGATCTTGCGCCGCGCCGCCGCCCGTGCGGTGCGCAGGTTGACGCCAGCCACCTCAAGGTGCCCGCTGGAGGCGGGAAGCAAACCGCAAAGCATGCGAAACGTGGTGGTCTTGCCGGCTCCGTTGGGGCCCAGCAAGCCGAATATCTCGCCCTTCAACACCTCGAACGAGGTGCTGGCAACCGCGGTGAAGTCCCCGAACTTGCGCACCAGGTCGCGGACCTCGATGACCACCGCACGCCCAGAGGCAACGTCGCCCTGGCCGTCGCTGGCGGGCACCTGCGCCGGCTCGTCCAGGCTTGCAACGCTGCCAACCTGTTGCCGGAGCAACACCATGAAGCCATCTTCGAGGCGGGCCTCCAGCGCCTGGGGAGAGGCCTGGCCAGCCAGGGATGGAATGGCCTGCAGAGGCACCTGGGCACTGCGGATAAAGCGAACCATGCCGCCTTCGGGCACGGCATCGATGATGTGTTGATTGTCGTCAAGCAAGCGCGCCTGCAACAGCCTGGCCGGGGTGCCGGCCTCGGGGCCGACGCCATAGCACAGGCCCTGCGCCAGATGGCACAACTGCGCCGGTGGCCCCTGGGCGATCAGCCGCCCCTGGTACAGCACAAAGACCTGGGCGCAACGCTGGGCCTCGTCCATGTAGGCAGTGCTGATCAGCACCGTGAGGTTTTCCTGCTCGATCAGTTGTTCGATGATGCTCCACAGTTCCCGCCGCGACAGCGGATCCACCCCCACGGTGGGCTCGTCCAGCAGCAACAGTTGCGGTGAACGGACCAGGGTACAGGCCAGCCCCAGTTTCTGTTTCATGCCGCCGGAAAGCTGTCCGGCCAGCCGGTCGCGAAAACGCGTCAGGTCCATCATCTGCAGCAACCGGGAAAAACGCTCCTCGCGCTGCTGGGCGCGCACGCCATGCAGGTCGGCGTAGAGTTCGAGGTTTTCCTGGATCGTCAGGTCTTCGTACAGGCCGAACTTCTGCGGCATGTAGCTGATGAGGTCCTGCACCTGCTGCGGATCTGCGGCGACGTCCAGCCCCAGCACCTTCAACAGCCCTTCGTCGGCCTTGAGCAAGCCGGCAATCATCCGCAACAGGGTGGTTTTTCCGGCCCCGTCCGGCCCCACCAGGGCACTCAACTTGCCACTGGGCACCTCCAGAGAAACCTGCTCCAGAGCCAACTGCTCTCGCGTTCCACTGCGAAAGCGCTTGACCAGTTCAACAGCCTGAACCGTTACCGCTGGCGCACTCATGGCGTGGCCCCGGCCACCGGTGCCTGGTCAAGGTAGACGGTCGCCGGCATACCGAGCCGCAGGCGATCGTCAGGGTCCTTGACCAGCACCCGGATCTCGTAGACCAGGCTGGTGCGCAGGTCTTCCGTTTCCACCGACTTGGGGGTGAATTCGGCAACCGAGGAGATGTAGCCGACTTTGCCGTCGATGGCCTGGTCAGGAAAGCTGTCGGTGTAGACCCGCGCCCTCTGGTCCGCACGTATGTGGCCCAACTGACGTTCGTTGACATAGGCCCGTACCCACTTGGGGTCGGTCAGGGCCAGGGCAAACACCGGGCGCTGCGGCGAGGCCATATCCCCCGGCTCCAGCAAGCGCGTGCGGATCCGGGCCTGGGTCGGCGCCTTGAGCTGAGCGCGCGCCAGGTAATGTTCCAGCAGGTCCAGGTCGGCCCTGGAGGCTTGCAGGTCGGCCGTGGCCTGGGCGATGTCTTCATTGCGTGGGCCGATCTTGGCCAGGGTCCAGGATTCGCGCTGCTCCTGCGACTGGGCCTTGGCCACTTGCAAGCGGGCGGCTGCCTGGTCCAGGCGTTGCTGGCTGACGCCCTTGCCCTGGGTGTCGTCCGCGATCCTGCGCAGGCGCTGCATGTGCAGTTGAGCCAGCTGCATTTGCGCCTGGGCGGCATCAAAACGTGCCTTGGACTGCTCGACCTCTTGAGGCCGTGTGCCATTTTTCAAGCGCAGCAGCGCCTGTTCCTGGGCGCCGATCCTGGCCTTGGAGCGATTTATTTCCAGGCGCAGTGCGCGTGTGTCGAGTTCCGCCAGGACCTGGCCTGGCTGCACCAGGTCGCCCTCTTCGGCATACAGCGCGGCGATTCGCTCACTGCCGTCGAACGCCAGGGACACCTGGCGAATGTCGACGTTGCCATGGAGCTTGAGGTGGTCGTTCTGCTTCTCGGGGCGAAGGAGAAACCAGGAAACACCCGCTGTGGCCACCAGCAGTACGGCAACCCCTACAATCAACTGCTTCTTCATCCATGAGTCCTTTGTTTGCCAAGGCCTAATTAAAATTCAATTTGAATTTAAATTAGAAAATAACAGATACTGGCCATGAAGCAACCCCCCGCTCAGACCACGAGGAACGTCATGAACACGCGACGCAGAACCAGCAGAAGCGACGGCGAACACACTAAAATCCGCATTCTCGATGTGGCTGCCCGCCTGTTTGCCCAGCATGGCTATGCCAACACTGCGAGCAAGCTCATCTGTGAAGAAGCCGGCGCCGACCTCGCCGCCATCAACTACCACTTCGGTAGCCGGGAAGCCCTGTACAAGGCGGTGCTGATCGAGGGACACAAGCAACTGGTGAGCTTCGAAGCCCTGTCGCAGCTGGCGCAAAGCGAAGAGCCGGCGCTGATCAAGCTCGATAGCTTCATCGATGCCATCGTCACCCGGGTGCTCGATGAGCAGAGCTGGCAAAGCAAAGTCTGTGCACGGGAAATACTGGCGCCCACTGTCCATTTCACCAGCCTTGTGCAAGAAGAAGTGATGCCCAAATTCCGTCTGCTGGAAGCGCTCATCAGCGAGATCACCGGCTTTCCGATCGGTGACCCGGCGCTGGCGCGTTGCACCATCAGCATCATCGCGCCCTGCCTGATGCTGGCGGTGATAGATCGCCAGCAGCCCAGCCCGCTGCAAGCCGTCCTGCAACACGACGCCAACGCCCTGAAAGCCCACTTCAAGCTGTTCGCCAGGTCCGGCCTCGCGGCCATTGCCCAATAGTCGGCTCACACCGCCAGACTGCCAGGCTGATTGTGCAGGGCGCTGCCCAGCGCTGTTTTGACCCGCGACATGACCTGGGCGTTGAGAAAGAAATGGCCACCGGCAAACACGAACTGCTCGAAGCCGCCCAGGGTGTAGCGCCGCCACTGCTGCATCTGCGCAGGCGGCGCAATCAGGTCCTGGGCGCCGCTCAGGCACATCATGCGGGTGTCCAGCGGCTGCGGCTGGGCACCGGCGTAGGAGTAGACCATTTGTATGTCGGCCTGAATGATGGGCAGGTACATCTGCATCAGGTCCTCCTCGGCCAGCACCACCGCCGGCACGCCCCCCATGGCCTGCAGCGCGGCGATGGCCTGCTCTGCCGGCAGCTGGTGCAGCGGTGCTACCCGTTGCCGCACATGGGGCGCAACCATGCCCGAGAGCATCAATTGCTGCGGCATCGGCAACCGCCGCTCCTGCAGCACTCCGGCGACCGCAAAGGCCAGCAAGGCGCCCATGCTGTGGCCGAAGAAACAGCAGGGGATGTCATCGCCAAACTGCTCCAGGCAGTCGGCCACGTCATTGGCCGCCGCCTGCATGTCGCTGTAGCAGGCTTCCTGGCTGCGACCCTCGCGGCCCGGCAGTTGCAAGGCATACAGGTCGACCTGGTCGTACAGGGGCAGGAACCAGCGATGAAAGACCGAGGCCCCGCTCCCGGCATAAGGAAAGGTGAACAAGCGCATCTTGCCCCGAGGCCGGCTGGCATAGGGAAACCAGGCGTCCTTGGCCGCGCGTGATGGAGTTCCCATGGGTCAGCCCTCCACCTGCCTGGCCAGGGCGAAGCGATCGACCTTGCCATTGGCGTTGCGTGGCAGTGCGTCCAGGCACAGCACTTTGTCGATGATCATGTAGCGAGGCAGGCGCTGGGCGCAGTGGCGCTTGAGGTCGATCAGCGAAAGAGCGTCCCGGGTGCGAGCGACCAGCACACCCCACAACTGCGCGTTCATCCCCTCCCCGACCACCAGCACGGCGGCCTCGCTGACCTGGGGATGGGCCAGCAGCGCGGCTTCGACTTCCCCGCGCTCGATCCGGTTGCCACGCACCTTGAGCATGTCGTCACGACGCCCCAGGTATTCGTAGTTGCCGTCAGGCCGCTGCCTGACCATATCGCCGGTCTTGTAGGGCCCCTCCTGAGCCGGCTTGGCGAAATAGCCCAGCATGACCGTAGGCCCCTGCACCACCAGCTCACCTTCTTCACCCACTGCGCAGCGGCTGCCGTCAGGCTTTTGCGCCCACACCTGGTTGCCGGAGGCGGCCGTGCCGATGGGCACCGGAAGCACGCGCTCGGGATCGATGGCGCCGACCTCGAATGCGGTGCACACATTGGTTTCCGTGGGGCCGAAGAGATTGGCCAGACGCACATCGGCATAGGCCGCGCGCAGGTCACGCAGGTGCTTGATCGGAAAAGGCTCGCCGGCGAACAGCAGCACCCGCAGGGTGTCCTGGATATCGCTGAGCAAGTCGCCGTCTTGCATCATCATCATGAGTACCGAGGGCACCGAGTACCAGATGCTGATTTCGTGCTGGCGGATGAAGTCGGTCAGCAGCCGCGGCGAGAACGCGATCGACTCGGGAACCAGGCACACCGTCGCGCCCACATTGAGCGCGCAGTAGATGTCCAGGACCGACAGGTCGAAATGCAGGGGGGCATGGTTGGCGAAACGCTCGCCAGGCTGGAAGCAATAGCGCTCGCACGCCCAGTCGACGAAGGCCAGGGCATTGCCGTGGCTGAGCGCAACCCCTTTGGGCACGCCGGTGGACCCGGAGGTGTAGAGGATGTAGGCCAGATCGTCCGGCTGGATGGCCAGCGTCGGCACTAGGCTGGAGCCGGTATCGATGTTGCGCCAGTAGCCGGCGCTGGCCGGGTCGTCCAGGACCACGCTGCGCACCTGGGCAAGCGCAGAGCCGGCGAGTTCTTCCAGGCGTGCCGCGGTGCAGAGGACCAGCACGGCCTGGGAATCCCCGGCGATCTTTTCCAGGCGCGACACCGGGCTCAGAGGGTCCACCGGCACATACACCACCCCCAGCCGCAGGGCCGCCTGCATGACCGCCACCAGGTCCACCGACTTGTGCGCCCAGAGCAGGATCCGCTGCCCCTGCCCGACCCCCAGGGCACAGAGCATTGCCACGAATTCCCGGGTCCTGAGCTCCAGTGCCTCGTAGCTCAAGGCATCCTGCTCATCCACCACCGCCGTCTGCCGCGGGTAGCGGGCAAGGCTGTGCATCATCCGTTCATGGAGCAGCTTCATAGCTTCAGCTCCCGGGCAATGATCTCGTGCTGCATGTCGCTGGTGCCGGAAAAGATCGTAGTGCCGATGGAATCGCGCAGCATCGCCTCGATCCCGAAAGACTCCAGGCAGCCCCGGCCGCCAAAAATCCTCACCGCATCGATGCTCGATGCCAGCGCCCCCTCACTGATGGCCAGTTTCGACAGGGCAATGTTGAGCTGCCCCGGATCGCCCTGGTCCATGCCCCAACACGCCCGGAACAGCAGCAACCGCGCCGACTCCAGGCGCAGCTTCATTTGCGCGATACGGTGCGAAACCGCCTGGTTGTCGCCAATCGGCTTGCCAAACTGGCGCCGGGTGCGCGCATGCTCGATGGTCTGTTCCAGTTGCCGCTCCATCATCCCCAGGAACGCTGCGAACAGGCAGGCACGCTCCCAGCCCATGGAGCTCTGGAACACCTGCCGGCCCTGCCCCTCCTCACCCAGGCGGTTGACCTCAGGAACCAAGCAATCGTCAAAGAACACTTCACCCGCGGGGCAGCTTCTCAGGCATACCTTGTCCAGGGGCTCACTGACCCTGAGCCCCGCACTGCTGCGGTGGACGATAAAACCGCTGACCCCCAGGGCACCGTACTCGGGCTGGGTGGTGGCATAGGTCACGAAGATGTCGGCAATCGGCGCATTGCCGGCAAAGCTCTTGTGGCCGTCAAGGCGATAACTGCCATCGGCCTGGGGCCAGGCACGGCTCTTCAAATTGCTAGAGTCGGAGCCGGCCTCGGGTTCGGTGATCGCGTTGGAGCCGATGAATTCACCGCTGGCGAGTTTGGGCAACACATCGCGTTTGGTTTCCGGTGTTGCGAACTCGACGATCGGCATCGCACAGGCAAACTGGTGGGCCGCCGCCGCGAACACCAGGCCCATGTCTGTGCAACCCAGGCCAAAGGCGTGCATGGCAATGGCCGTCGACAGTGCACCCAGGCCCTGGCCACCGTATTCCCGGGGAATCGACAGCCCCAGCAATCCGGCCTCGCCGCAGATCGCCCATTGCCGGGCAGTGAAATACCGCGAGTGTTCATTGCCACAGGCCGCCAGTTGCTCGGCACACACCTGGGCGATCATGGCCGCATGTTTTTTCTGGGTATCGTCGTAGTTGAAGTCCATTTCAACTCTCCTTGCGCAGGGAAGGCTTTCTGAAGGATCGATAGAAAATCAACCGTCCGACCTCTGAGGGCACTTGCATCAGGCCCCACCAGAGCGCCTTGAGCTTTCTCAAGGTGGTCAGTTGATAGACACGAGCGTGAGGATTAGCAAAATCAAAAATAGGCGGAACAAAACTGGCGTTGGCAAGCTCCGCAAAGATGCTGCTCGCCGCGTGCGCAGCAGAGACCTTGGCGCTTCTGACGTCATCACAAAGGCCCAGCGTCGTGTTGAGAATATCCTTGTACCCCTGATACAGAGGCATCCAGAAACCGTCCTCCGCGAGCTGGTCGATTTCATCGAACACTCGCGGGTCCAGGTCCTTGGCAAAGGCATCGTTGATCTTGCGCGCGGTGATGGTGGCGGCAATCGACTGCAGCAGCCAGACACGGGCGAAGGCATTCCACAGCACGGGGTCGCGAAACGACACATAGGCCGCTGAGGCGATCCGGTCACTCAAGCTGATGATGCTGTCCTGGGTCAGGACAAAATCATTCAGGGCCGGGCTGCGGTAGTCACCGCTGTGCGCCGCCTTGATCAGCCGGTGCGCCAGGGCCAGAACCAGTTCCGCAGCATTGGACAGTTTGCGCGAGAACAACAGATCGTTGCTCGCGGCGCCCTCATCGAACATCAGGCAGCGGCGTTCGAGCGCCGTGCGATAGACCTGCCGGGGCGGCTGGCGCAGCGCCCACTCGCGCACCCGCCGGGCGCCGGACAGGTGCCGCCCCAGGCCGGGGTACAGCTCGATCAGGCCGGCCAGGACCTGGTCGCCGTCCATGCTCGGGCAGAGGTCCTCACGCAGTGAAACCAGCACGCTGACCAACGGGTTGCGCGAGTGCTGATGGTTGTTGAACGGGATGACCCCCACCCAGCCCCCATCGAACACGTGATGCAGAGTGCCGCCATGCCACTGGCCGGGAAAATCGCCCTGCACGCACTCATCGAACGGCACCACCCCGAGCATATGAGTGGAGAATTCCAGGGTCCGGGTCTTCTGCGTCGAAGGCTGGCTGACCAGGCCCGCCTGCCGCGCCAGCACCTGGCCGCCCTGGCTGCCATCAACCATGAAATCGGCAGTGACCCAGCGTCCCAGCGCCGTAGCTACCTTGACCCCGCTGTCCTCGACCAGCACCTCGGGGCTGTTGTCGATCTCCACCAGCTGCGCGCCATAACCGATGGCCGCCGCCAGCAGATAGGCATCGATATCGGGCCTGAACAGATGGTTCTCACCATGCTCGGAGGGCACGTTGAATTGCAGCGCCTGGCCCAGGTCCACCGCCCGGCTGCGCTGGTGATAGATGAACCCGAGGTTCTTCTTGACCCCGGAAGACGGCATCACCTTCTGCTGGATATCCCGGGTGCGGGCGATATTCTTTATTTCCGGCACGCCATAGCGGTCGGCAATCAGCTCGAAAATCATCGAGGTATAGGGAATCGTCGCCTCACCGGTAAGGTCGGGGGGCATCTGCCGGTTGCGCAACATACCGACCCGGACCTTGTTCCGGGCCAGGCAGGCGGCGAGCATGATCACGCTGATGCTGTTGCCCGCCAAGAGAATGTCGTAATGCTCTGGCGCCTTGCCAGACTGCACATCGTTCATAACCACCTCAATCACAGATCATGGGTCTGGGTTGCACTGCCCGCGGCCCGTCAGGCCTCGGCCACGCAGCCCTGTTCCTTTATCGAACGGGCCAGGAAGTCCGGCCACATCAGGCCCGGACACTCAAGAAACTCGCGGGCCTTGATCTCCAACTTCAGATCGCGCCGGCAGCGGGCGACCATGTCCATCACCAGCAGCGAATCCAGGCCGAAGTCCATCAGGCTGCCGCCATCCTCGAGCTTGGCCCGCACCTGTTCGGTCTTGACCCCGAGCAACTGCGCGTACTGCTCCCACACATAGTCATCCAGCAATGCCAGGGCAGCGGCTTCGTCGGCGCCCGCCAGTTGCTGCAGGATCTCCACGTTGCTGCTGTCGCCGGCCCTGGCGGCCGGAGCCTGGCTGCGGATGTACTGCAGCAGCGGTTGCGGGCCGCGGGATTCGAGCAGTGGTTTGAAGCGATTCCAGTCCACCCCTGACACCACCAGCTGGGGCAGCTCGCTGGCCAGAATCCGCGACAGCAGGCCGACGTTCTGTACCGGGGCGATCTGTTTCAAGCCAACGCTGGTGAGGAAATTCAGCACCTGCTCGTCGAACAGGTGACTGCCGCCGGCCCACAGTCCCCAGTCGATCACCAGGGCACTCAGGCCCATGGCCCGACGCTGCCACGCCAGGCTGTCGAGGAACTGATTGGCGGCTGCGTAGCTGGCGACATGCTGCGAACCCCAGACACTGGCGATGCTCGAACACAGGGCAAAGAAGTCCAGGTCCAGCCCCAGGGACAGTTCGTGCAACAACCAAGTGCCCTCGACCTTGGGCCGCATCACCTGGTCGAAACTGTCACGGTCGACGTCCTTGAGATCCTGCGGAATTGAAATCCCGGCGGCATGGAAGATGCCCTTCAGGCTCGCGCCCGACGCCTCCAGACCGCAGAACAGCCGCTGCATGTCCTGGGGCGAGGTGATGTCGGCCTGGACGTAACTCACCCGCGATGCCGCAGCGCCGAAGCGCTCCAGGCCCGTAGCAACCTCCTCCAGTGGCCGCCGGCCGGTGATCAGCACAGCGCCAGCGCCTTTATCCAGAAGCCACTGGGCCATGGCCAGGCCAATTCCGCCCATGCCGCCGGTAATCAGGTAACTGCCCTGCGGGCAAGGCGCATAGGCCTGTGCTGGCAACTGCGCAGCGCTGAAATGGTTCAGGCGCTGGACATAGCGCTTGCCCGGGCGCAGGCAGATTTTGTCCTCGCCATCGGGGTCGCTGACTTCTTCGGCCAGGGCCCTTGCCCAGTGAGGATCGTCGGGGGCCACGTCGATCAGCCCGCGCCAGTGTTCGGGGTGCTCCAGGGCGAGCGTCTTGCCCAGCCCCCACAACGGCCCGGTCGCCACTTGCAAGGGCTGGTCGCGATCCAGGCCAACGGCGTTTGCGCCTTGGGTCACCAGCCACAACCGGCCACCGCGCGGGCCCAGTTCGATAAGCGCCTGGACCATCTCCAGCAACGGGTGGAACAGTGTCGCCTGCAGGCTCGACAGGCTCTGCAGCGTGGTCGAGCCGGCATCCTCGATGTCTTTGCCATCGAGCACGATGATATCGGCGGCCAAGGCCTCGCCTTCATCGGTCAATGGCTGGCTCGGGTCCTGGGCCAGCACCCTCCGTGCGCTATCGAGCAACTGCTGCGGGCACAGGACCCGGGCACGATGCCCGCCACGCTGCAGGTGTTCGACCAGGGGAGCGGCGGTCTCCGGCGAGCGGCTGACCAGGGTGAACAAGCGGTCCTGCTGCGGCACTTCGGCGCGCTGGCGAGGGCGTTCGAGCCAATCCAGGCTGTAGAGCACGTCGGGCTGGTAAAGCATGCCACGCAGCACCTCCTCGCTCGGGGAGGCAGCCAGGGTCAGCCCTTCCAGGCTGCCTACACACTGGCCGTGCGCATCGTACAAGGCGCAGTCGAACTGCTGCGGATGTGCCTGGCTCGTGGCAATCACCAGGCTTTGTGCCCGGGGCGAAGCGGACCGGCTGGCAACCCAGCGGCGGATGCCGCTTATCGAGCCCGGCGCATCACCCGGCACCGCCTGCCCCAGGTACTCGAGGACCTGCCCAAGGCGATTGCCGTGCGGATCGGGCTCTGCCGGCAACTGCATGTGGTAGACAAAGCCTGCGTCCTGGGTGGCGGCATGGCCCGGGTCCGGCAGGCTGCCACGGATAGCCGCCGGCATGCCTTCCAGGGTCAGCGACAGGACCGGCTGCCAATCGGCACCGGCAACCTTGGCCGCTGCGCTCAGGGCCGAGCAGTTGACCTCCCAGGCCGCCCCGGACAGCGGCTTGAGTTCGGTAAACAGATGCAACTGGTCATCGACATGGAACGCCAGGGCCGGGGTGATGCTGGCGAGGCTCACCCCATAGGTGTCCAGCTGCAAGTGGCCGGCCAGCTCATCGCTCAGGGCTGCCAGCAACCGGTCAGTACGCAGCAGCGCCAGGTCATCGCGGATCTCGCCGCCCACGGCCTTCAGGAGCGCGCTATCCAGCGTCGACTCGAATGCCGGAGTGGGTGCATTGACCGAGTGCCCCAGCAGCCGGCCGACCGCTCCCGCAGCGACCTGTTGCAGGGGCGAGCCGCTGGCGTTGTCGAACCAGTAGCGCTGGCGCTGAAACGCATACCCGGGCAAGGCCTGGCGCAAGGCCCCGTCATGCTCGTGCAGCCGGGCCCAGTCGAGGTTATGGCCGCCCACGTAGAGCTGCGCGGCGGCCAGGCGCAGGTCCCTGGGCGGATCGCCGGCCCGGCGCAGGCTGGCCAGGACCAGGCTGTCGTCCGCCAGGGGGTGACGGCCGATCAGCGGCGTCAACACAGCATCGGAGGCCACTTCAAGGAAGGTTTTCACCCCCAGCTCTGCGATCAGGGTGTTGACCCCTTCGCTGAACCTCACGGCCTGGCGGGTGTGCGTACACCAGTAATCGGGCGAGCTCAGGCTGGAGAGCGTATGCACCCGGCCAGTGACACTGCTGATGACCGGCAAGCGCGGCTCGCTGAAGGTGATCTGCGCCACCGTCTGGCGGAACGCTTCAAGCATCGGCTCGGTGGCTGCGGTATGGAAGGCATGGGAAACCGCAAGTTTCTTGACCTTGCAACCGCTGGCGAGCGCCGCTTCGGCCAGCGCCTGGACCTCGGCCTGCGGCCCGGCCACCACCACGTCTTGCGGGCTGTTGACCGCCGCCAGTTCGATCGCGCTGCCGGGCCGGTCCTTGAGCAGCTCCAGCAGTTGCGCCTCGCTCATGCCCAGTGCGTACATCACGCCGCCGGCCGTCATCAGTTGCTGGGCCAGGCGCCCACGCGCCTCCACCATACGCAGCGCGTCAGCCAGGGATACCGCCCCGGCCACACAGATTGCACTGATCTCGCCGAAACTGTGTCCGAACAGCGCATCGGCAGCGACCCCCCAATGCATCCACAACCGCGCCAGGGCATATTCGACCGCGAATATCGCCGGCTGGGCATAGCGGGTCTGTTGCAGGTAGCTGTCACTGGCCGCACCCGCGTCCAGCACCAGGGTCAGCAGGTCCACGTCCATCAGCGGCTGCAACAGGGCGCGGCATTCATCGATCTGCGCCTTGAAGAATGGTTCGCTGTCATACAGTGCCTGGGCCATCGCCCGGTACTGGCAGCCCTGCCCCGGAAAGAGCATCACCAGCGGCGCCACCGCTCCCTGGCAGCGCCCTTCGAATACATGGCCCACCACCTTGCGTGACGCATAGGCCGCCAGTTGCTCGCGCAGCCCTTCACGGCTATCGGCCACGGCCGCGAAACGATGGCCAAAGTGCGCCCGCCCGACGTTCGCCGTGTAGCACAGGTCCTTGAGTTCGAACTGGCTGTTGTCGGCGATAAAACGTTCATAGCGTCCGGCAATCTGGCGCCTGGGCGTCTCGCCCTTGGCCGACAGAGTGATCAGCTGCCAGGGGTTGTCGCGCCCCTGGGCACGTTCGCGCAGCGGCGCGTCGCCCACTAGCACATGGGCGTTGGTGCCGGTGACACCAAACGAACTGACACCAGCGTGCCGCGCCTTGCCCTGGCGTGGCCAGGGCGTGGATTCGGTGACCACCTTCAGGGCCAGGCGATCCCATTCGATCCGCGGATTGGGCGTGTTGAAGTGCACCTGGGGCACCAGGGCCTCTTGTTGCAGGCACAGCAGGACCTTGGCCAGCCCGGTCACCCCGGCGACCGGTTCGAGATGCCCCATGTTGGCCTTGATCGAGCCCACCAGCAGCGGCGCATCCACGGGCCGCTGCTTGCCCAGTACCGCATGCAGGGCGTGCAGTTCGATCGGGTCGCCCAGCGCGGTGCCGGTGCCATGGGCCTCGACATAGTCGACCTCGCTGCCCTGGAGCCCGGCCTGGCCGAGCGCCAGCCTGATCACCTCTTCCTGGGCGTGGATGTTGGGCACGGTGATGCCGCTGCTGGCGCCGTCGTTGTTGACCGCACTACCCTCGATCACGGCCAGCACCGGGTCCTGGTCGCGTACCGCATCGCTCAGCCGCTTGAGCGCAAGGATCACGCAGCCTTCGGCACGCCCGTAGCCATCGGCCGCAGCGTCGAAGGTCTTGCAGCGGCCATCGGGGGCCACGGCCCGCAGCTTGCTGACCAGGATGAAACCGTAGGGCGACAGGATCAGGTTGACCCCACCGGCCAGCGCCAGCTCGCTCTCACGACTGCGCAGGCTGTTGCAGGCCTGGTGCAGGGCCACCAGGGATGAGGAGCAGGAGGTATCGAGCACCACCGCCGGGCCCCTGGAGCCCAGGGTGTAGGCAATGCGCCCGGCGACGAAACTGGTTTCGCCATAGAACTGGTAGGCGTTGACGTCCTCGACCGCGCCCAACTGCTGGCGCAGGCGCACGTAATCATTGGTACTGACCCCCATGAACACGCCGAGCTTCTTGCCATGCAGGCTGTCGGGGGCGATTGCGGCGTTCTCCAGGGCCTCCCAGGCGACCTCCAGGGCCAGGCGCTGCTGGGGGTCCATGCCTTCGGCTTCCTTGGGCGAAATGCCGAAGAAGCCCGGGTCGAACTGATCCACCCCCTCGATGAAGCCACCGCGCATGACGTAGGCCTTGCCGGGTGCCTGGGGATCAGGATGGTAATAGTCGGTGCCGTACAGACGGTCGCGGGGCATGTCGCTCACCGCATCGGTGGCATTTTTCAGCAGGCTCCACAGCCGCTTCGGTGTGTCGGCACTGCCCGGCAGCCGGCACCCCAGGCCCACTACGGCGATCGGTTCGACAGGCGCCGAGCTCTTGCCGGCCACCTTTTCCTTGAGCGCACGGATGGTGGTGATTGCCTGAGCAAGACTCTCTTGCAGCTGTTCCTTGCTTACATCGCGGACATCGTTATCCATAAAGGCCTCGATCAGTGATTCTCTGGCAGTTGTCATCCAGCCCCAGGGCTAGTAATTGGCGATATCGCGCAGCTCGTCTTCGAGAGCACCAATCAGCTCGGCCCGTGACAGTTCATGCAGGTCCTGATGCCGCGACGCTGGCGACACAGGTTCGGGCGCCGCCACCGGCTCCCGGGTTTCAGGCGCCAGGAGCTGGCCCATGAGATAGTCCGTGACCTGTTCGATGGAGGTGTATTCGAAGCCGAAGGTCGAAGGCAGGTCGATGCTCAACGCCCGGCCCAGCCGTGAGCGCAGGTCCAGCGACATGACCGAGGACATGCCCATGTCGAAGAAGCCCTTCCTGACATCGAGTTCCAGGCCATCGGCAACGCCGAACACTTGCCCCACTACCTCGCAGACCAGCGCCTGCATGGCCCGGCGCTGCTGCAGCGGTGGCAGGCCAATCAGCTCGGCCAGACGCTGATCCGATGCGCTATCCGCTGCACCCAGGTGTTCGAGCAAGGGCCAGGGCAGCACGCCCAGGTACAGCCCTTTGAGTTGTTGCCAGTCGACATTGAGCAGCCCGCACTGGCCCTGGCCGCCCAGCACGCGGGCTATGGCTTGCACTATCTGCGAGCGCTGCAAAGGTTGCAGGCCGCTGCCTTGCATGGCCGTGCGGGCTGCGGCGCCCTGCTCAAGCTCCTGTTCGCTCTGCGTCAGGTGCAGCAGCTGGCAGTTCAACCCCAGGCGCCGGCGCTGTGCATGCACCCACGAGGCATACGCATCGGCAATCGCCGAGCGGGCGAAGCCGGCCCCGCCAAGCAGGGAAGACACGCTGCCCAGGATCAGGAAGAACGCTTCGGGGTCATCGATCAGCTGGTGAACCTGCTGCAAGACCTCAAGCGGCCGAACGCCTTCCTGCATTCGCACGACAAACTCTGGCTCCTTGAGCGCAACCGTGCGCCAGTCAAGATCGAGGTGGATAAAGCCGGCGATGCGGTCTTGCTCTCGCAGCGTCGCGAAGGTGTCAGCCAGTTTTTCCCGGCTCAGGTCCGAGAGGCTGCTGATCGCCATCGCTTCGGGCATCCGCTCAGGCATGTGCAGTTGCCCGGGGGCCTCGCAGAGCAGCAGCACACGCTGCACACCCCGCTGCCCGAGCGCCGTCAGCACAGGCTCCAGGTCAGATCCCGGGACGGCATGCAGCACAACGGTTCCGTTCAGCGCCGGCGGCTCCAGGCGCTGTAGCGGATCGGCTTGATCCTCCACCAGGTATTGCACCTCGACCCGGGCGCCGCTGATCGCAAAGTGATCATGGCCAGGTTGGCCGTGCAACAGCCGGCAGAGGCTGGCGTAGCTTCTTCCGTCGCTGCCCTGCAAAGTCACCAGACCGCCCCACCAGGCAGGATGCTCCAGGGCGAAGATATGCGCGGCGCCCTGCCAGGTGGCCTGGACAGCGGCCATGGCCGGCGATGCAGCATCCCTGGCATGAAGGGCGAACCAGACCGGCTTTGCCGGTGTTCCGACGTTGGCAATCGCGCCGGCGAAGGCCTGTACCAGCGCCGCAGAGGCCACCAGGGATGTACCGAGGCCGTCGGCCTCCTGAGCATCAACGCCGGCAACGATCACCCCCAGGCAGGACGGATCGGCCACTGCCCCGCGCAACGCCGAGGACAGTTTGCGGGCCAGAGGTTGTTGCCCGGCGTGCAGCTCGATGACTTCGACCGGACGCTGTTCAGCCGCAAACGCCGCAGCCAGTGGCTGGACCTCGGCGGTGCTCCAGGCCAGCACCATCCAGTAGCCCTCGCGTTGCCGAGCACCCTCGCCCGGTATCGGATAGTCCTGCCATTGGCGAACGATCATCGGCAGGTCGAGGGGTGCGGTCTGGAGGTCGGGCAAGTACCACGAACCAGGATGGCCAAACTGCGGACCTTCGAACAGTGCCAGCTGGCAACCCCGGGCATCCACTACCTGCAGGCTGTCGGGTTTGTCGGCGTCATGGCCGGCCAGCACAATCCATACCTGCGCCGGTAGGTCTGCCCATACCTGGAGCCCGGAGAACCCGACCAGCGCGGCGGCGTGGGCGCCTTCAAACAGCTCGACCACACTGGCCAGCAACTGGGTCTGGCGCTCAGCCGCCGTCAGGGAGTGGGCAAAGCGGTACAAGGCCCGCTGCCCGCCCGTGGCCGCACACCCGGACCATGGGCACAGGCCAACGTCCGGCGCCGGCGGTGAAGGCTCATCGAGCATCGACACCCCGCGCAGGGTTTCCTCCTGCAACTGCGCTGTACAGTCAACCAGGGTTCCGCTCATGCAGACCTGGCGGCGCTCGTCGCCGGCCCCTTGCAAGGCCAGTTCGAAGCAGGCGTCAGGGGCCTGGGTGAGGTGGATGCTCAGGTGCGAAGTGAGGTGCTGTTCGCCGCGCAGACGCAACTGGGCAATCTGCAAGTCGCGGATCTGCTGCACGCCCCGCGGGGTTTCCCGCACCGCCTGGAGCACGGCATCCAGCAACAGGTGAGTCTTGACCCTGTACCCCTGTTCGCCCAGCGGATCGTAATGCCCGGCCTGAGGAGCGAGAGCCCCCGACCAGTACCAGAGCTGCCCGGCCGGCCGTACCAGCATCTGCAGGCAAGGATGGCCCGAGGCTGCCCGGTCGGGCTGCATCGCCGTAGCCGGCTGCCCAGCATCGATCCAGTAGTCGTTGAGCTGCCACGGATAGGTGGGCAACCCGATGGCCTGACAGCCGTCCGGCAAGCGCTCGGGGCCCGGCGGCTGGACGCCGCGGCCAAAGGCCTCGGCCAGGGTTGCCCAGGGTTCGCCGGCCGCGGGTTTGCGGTCATTGGCGATGGGGCTGCCGGCCAGCCAGGCCTGTAGTTCCTGAGCCAGCTCGCGGCAATCCTGGCCGTGGACGACCAGGCGTTCCTTGAACGCCGTGCGCCGCACCAGCGCGTTGTAGCAGATGGTCTGTGGGCAGTGCTCGGTAGCGCCCAGGAAGGACACATAGCGCTGGGCCAGCTCCGCCAATGCCGCCGGGGTGGCCGCGGACAGGCACAAGGCCACTGGCGCTGTGGCGGGAGGCAAAGGCGCTGTCGCTGGCGCCGTATAGCCCTTGAGCAGCACATGCACGTTGGTCCCGGTGAAACCAAAGGCACTGACCCCGGCCACCCGCGACTCTGGCCGGCCCGGCCAGTCCATGGCCTGATGCGCCAGCTTGAGGTTCATGGTCGCCCAGTCGACACGGGTGTTGGCCCGCTGCAGATGGGCTTGCGGGGCAATCCGGCCGTGCTCCACCACCAGGCAGGCCTTGATCAGCGAAGCGATGCCCGCTGCCGCCTCGAGGTGCCCGATATTGGCCTTGACCGAGGCCACCGTCAGCGCCGGACTGTCGGGGCTGGCCTGGCGATAGGCGTTGTGCAGGGCGTTGAGCTCGATGGGGTCACCCAGCACCGTGCCGGTGCCATGGGCCTCGACGTAGCTGACTTGCCCCGGATGCACACCGGCGTTGGCCAGTGCTTCGCTGATCAGCGCCTCTTGCGCCGGACCATTGGGCACTGTCAGCCCGGCACAGGCACCGTCGTGATTGACCGCCGAACCGAGAATCGTCGCGACAATCGGGTCACGCTCCCGCTCGGCCTGGGCCTGGCGCTTGAGAATGACCACGCCGCAGCCCTCCCCTCGACCGTAACCGTCGGCACTGTCGTCGAAGGCCTTGCTGATGCCGTCCGGGGCCAATGCGCCGGCCTGCCCCATGGATTGAAAGATCGACGCCGAGGCGATGACATTCACCCCACCCACAATCGCGATGTCGCACTCCGCGGCACGCAAGCTGTTGCACGCCAGATGGATGGCCGTGAGCGATGACGAGCATGCGGTGTCCACCGTCAGGCTCGGCCCACGCACGCCGAGAAAATGTGAGAGGCGCCCGCAGATCGCCGAAAACGAACTGCCAGTGCCGTAGTGGGCATCCACGCCTTGCGCGCTACCCAGGACCCGGGTTTCGTAGTCGTGGGAGTTGGCCCCGACAAACACCCCGACCCTCTGTTCCAGCAGCTTCTCCTGAGGGATACCGGCCCGTTCAAGAGCCTCCCAGGCCACCATCAGCAACAGCCGTTGCTGGGGGTCCATGCTCCGGGCTTCCTTGGGGGAAATGCGGAAGAACGCTTCGTCGAACCCTTCGGGGCGCTGGATAAGGCTGGCAAACCGCGGGAAGGTTTCCCCCGGTTTGGCGCCGGCGAGCCGGGACGGCGGTACCGGCCCTACGGTGTCCGTCTGTTCCAGCATCAGCTTCCAGAGTGCCTCGGGGCTGTCGGCCTGGGGAAACCGGCACGCCATGGCCACCACGGCGATGCTCCCCGCGGCGTCGCTCGCCCCGGCATCGACCGTTACCGGGGTGCTGGCCGGCTCTCGGGACAGCAGCCCTTCCAGGTACTGGCCCAGCCGGTTGATGGTGGGATAGTCGAAGCCCACGGTCGCCGACAGCTTGAGGGCGAACTGGCGTTCCAGCATGCGCTTGAATTCAACCAGGGAAATCGAGCTCAGGCCCAGTTCGAAGAAGCCTCGATCCGGGTCCGGGTCGGCACAGGCCACGCCGATGATCTGCGTCAGCAGTGCACCAATCTGCGCCCGCACATCCCCCACCGGCTGCGCCGCTGCGGGCACCTTGGCCGGTGCCGGCACAGCGACTTGTGCCAGCTCCGGCACGCTCAGCGCCACATCGTTGGCCTGGGCGCAGAGATTGCCCTGGGCGTCATACACCAGTACCTGCGCCCGCAGCTGGGACACGAGCCCTGCCGGCTGCGGCCGCGGCGCCGGGGCAAACCAGAAACGCTCCTGCTGCCAGGGATAGGCCGGCAGCTCCAGCGCCGCCTCCCTGGGTTGGAAGGCTTGCCAGTCGGGACCCGCGCCCCACTCGTACAGGCGGGCAACAATACTGGCCAGCTCCAGGGCGGCGTCGCCCTGCTTGTGCAAGGCGCCGCACACCAGCCCCTGGGTTCCCTTGTCGGCCAGGGCCTGGTTGATCGACGCCGCCAGCACGGTGTGCGGACCGATCTCGACGAACAGCCGGTGCCCCTGCTCGATCAACTGTTCAATGGCGCGATCGAAGCGCACGATGCCACGGGCATTCCTCGCCCAGTAGTCGGCATCTGCCAGGATCGGCTCCTCGGGCATCGCGCTGGTGGAAATCCAGGGCGTGTGCGCGGCAACCACCGGCAAATCCTCCAGCCCCGCGCGGATCTGCGTCAGGCACTCATCCATCTGGCAGGAGTGGAAGGCATATTCCGCCGGCATCAGGTAAGTGAAGATGCCTTCGTCACGCAGTTGCTGATCCAGAGCCTGTACAGCCTGTGGGCTGCCGGACACCACACAGCTGTTTCGACTGTTGACCACCGACAGTTCCAGTTGCGGGTTGTTCGCCAGACGCGACTGGAGCGTCGGCGCGGGCAAGCCCACCACCAGCATCCGCCCCTGCCCCAGGGTGTCCTTCATGGCCTGGGCCCGATGGTGGATGACCCGCACCGCCGACTCCAGGTCCAGTGCTCCGGCGCAATAGGCCGCGGCCACCTCCCCCATGGAGTGGCCGACCACCGCCGCCGGGATCACACCCCACTGGCGCAAGCATTCACTGATCGCCACCTGGATGGCAAAGATGCAGGGCTGGGCAAATTCGGTCAGGTGCAGGCGGGACCCACTGGCGTCGCTGCGCAGCTCGGCCTCCACCGACCAGTTTGCCCACTGGGCCAGCGCCTGGTCGCAACGCCGGATCATCGCCAGGAAGGCCGGCTCCCGTTCAAGCAGGTCGCGGCCCATTCCCACCCACTGGGCGCCCTGCCCGGTAAACACCAGCACGGGCCCGCGCCGATCCTCTTCGTCCGTCGCGCAGGCCAAGGTCGGGGCCGGCAGTTGCTCCAGCTGGCTCTTCAATTGCGCGGCGTTCGCACCCACCACGGCCGACCGGTAGGGAAAGTGATCACGACGATGAATGGCGCTGGCGACAAAGGCTTGTAATTGCCTATCGTCCTGCTGCGGCAGATGAACGGCATAGGCCCTGGCCTGCTCCACCACGGCCTGCGCGGACCTGGCCGATACCGGCAGGACCCAGGGCCGGCCCTGTGCCGATCGTTCCTGCTGCGGCTGTGCCTGCCGATAGGCGCTGGCATCTTCGAGAATCATGTGGACGTTGGTGCCACTGAGCCCGAAACCGCTGATTCCAGCCAGGCGCGGCCGGTCGGGCAACGACTCGATCGCCGTGGGCACCGCCAGCCGGGAACGCTTCCAGTCCACCAGTGGGTTCAACTGTGCGAGATGCAGTTGCGCAGGCACCTCGGCGTGCTTGAGAACCATCATGGTCTTGATCACGCTGGCCATTCCGGCGGCCGCATCCAGATGGCCCATGTTGGCCTTGACCGAGCCCACCCACAGCGGCCGCCCACGCCCCTGGAAGGCTCTGTCCAGCGAAGACAGTTCGATCGGATCGCCCAGGGGCGTACCGGTGCCGTGGGCCTCGACATAGTCGATGTCGTCCACGCTCAAGCCGGCCACTTTCAGGGCCTGGCTGATCACCGCAGCCTGGGCATTGGCGTTGGGCACGGTCTGGCCGGCACTGGCGCCATCCTGGTTGATCGCCGAGCCCCTGATCACCGCCTGGATCGGGTCGCCATCGCGCAGGGCATCTGCCAGGCGCTTGAGCACCGTGACCCCGCAGCCCTCGCCCCGGACGATCCCGTCGGCCGCCGCATCGAATACCCGGCAGCGGCCACTGGGCGAGATCGCCCTGATCTGACTCATGTAGATCGTCAGGTCCGGCGCCAGCATCAGGTTCACCCCTCCGGCCAGGGCCATGTCCGCCTCCCCTGCCTGCAAGGCGCGACAGGCCAGGTGCATGGCCACCAGGGAAGAAGAGCATGCAGTGGTCACGGTCATTGCCGGCCCATGAACACCCAGGTGGTAGGCAATACGCCCGGCGGCGAAGCTGAATTCCTTGCCGGCGGCATAGTAGGGATTGATCTGTTCGATGCCGGCCTCGCGGGAATGCAGCGCCAGGTAATCCATGCCCAGCATGCCGACATAGACCGCGGTCCTGCTGCCTTTGAGCTGCTCGCGGGTCAGGCCGGCACGGGCCACGCTTTCACAGGCGACCTCCAGCAGCAGACGCTGCTGCGGGTCCATTTCCTTGGCTTCAGAGGCCGAGATGCCAAAGTAATGCGCATCGAAGCGGTCGATGTGCTC
Organism: Pseudomonas sp. BLCC-B112; assembly: GCF_028550695.1. Classification (NCBI taxonomy): domain Bacteria; kingdom Pseudomonadati; phylum Pseudomonadota; class Gammaproteobacteria; order Pseudomonadales; family Pseudomonadaceae; genus Pseudomonas; species Pseudomonas sp. BLCC-B112. The sequence continues at coordinate 98,438 of NZ_JAQQGK010000013.1, read as the reverse complement.
GAGGAACGCCCCCACCTTGCTGTAGGTCGTACCGGTTTCAGCAGCGTTCTCATCGTAGATCGCTGCTGTGTCCCAGCGCTCTGCGGGAACCGGTCCGACAAAATCGGTCCCAGCACGAAGGAGCTCCCAGAATGCCTCGGGGGTCGATGCACCTTTGGCAAAGCGGCATCCACTCCCGATGATTGCAATGGGTTCAAAATCCATGGGCGCACGAGCATCCATTCAGTCATCTCCTTCGACTGGGTGTTTAGTGTTTAGAACGCGGGTTTGGCGGTAGGAACCTGCATGTCGCCCAGGTACTTGTGCCAGAGGTGTTCCGGGTCGCTTTCAACCGCAGCGATGATTTCGCGCATCTTGTCCAGCACTTCCAGGCGCTTGCCGCTGTAGACGTCCCCTTGCAGCAATTGCAGGATGTCCAGGCGGTAGCGTGGGTCTTGAACGAACGCGGTGAAGAGGATGTTCAGGCGGTAATAGAGCGTGATGAACTCATACCAGTTCTTGATGCCATTCCTGATCATGCCTTCGTAGTGAGTGAAACTGGACTTGCTGAAGTCGTTGTTCTTCACCGCCTCGATGATGTCGCCGCTGGCGATGCGCGCACTGTTGAGTGCAACGCTGACGCCGCTGGAGAAGATCGGGTCGACGAACCGCGCGGCATCGCCGATCAGCACGAAGCTGTCGCCACAGACTTCTTTCATGCCGTAGCTGTAGTCCGCCTCTTTCTTGAACGGGCGGACCTGCTCCGAGGCCTTCAGCGCGTCATGCAGGTTTTCCCGGGTCTTCACCGCTTCCCAGAAGAACTCTTCATAGGTGAGGTCGGAGTTGGTGTAGTTCTGCTTCTGCGTAACCACGCCCACGCTGGTAATGGTTTCGGTGATCGGGATCTGCCAGACCCAGGTATTGGTCATCGGCAGGAAGTGAATGAAGATGTAGTCGACCTTGTCCGGGCTTTGCGTCGCCGACTTGCGGTCGAAGTTGTCGAACCAGGAGTGAATCGCGAACTGGTTGAAGACCGGGTCCTTTTCTCGCAAGCCCAGCCGGCGGCCCAGCAGCACGTTGCGACCGCTGGCATCCACCACCATCTTCGCCTTGATCTCGACGCTGCGCTTGCCCAGCTTGGCATTGACAATGACATTGCCCGGGCTGAGAAACTCGACGTCAGCGATCTCCACGCCCTGGAAGACCTTGGCCCCCAGCGAACCTGCGTGCTCCAGAAGAATGCGGTCGAACTTGCCGCGGTCGACGTGGAACGTGAAGTCGCGATCGACCCCTTCCTGCTTGCGCTCGTTGAAGAGGATTTCCGCCGAACGGAAATCGTGGTCCAGCCCCTGGAAGCCCATCTTGTCTTCGGGGCCGGAATCTGCCGAGGTCCAGGCAGCGCCGAACTTCTTCGGGAAGTTGGCTTTCTCGATCTTTTCCATCGCCCCGATTTCCAGCAGCACCGGAGTGGTGGCCGGTACTAGCGACTCGCCAACATGCTCGCGCTCGAACAGTTCTTTTTCGAACACCGCGCATTTGACACCGGCTTTTGCCAGGTAGGAGGCCATGGTCGAACCCGCCGGCCCGCCACCGATAATCACTACATCATAATCATGATCGCTCATTGCCCACTCCCTGTTAGGCGCACTCGGCCTTTAGTTGCTCGACAGTCCTGGATATTGCATTCAGGTCTTTGAAATATTTGCCGGTGATATGGGTACTTGGAATCGAGACACCCATTTCATCCCTGATGTAGACCATGAGCTTGACGATATTCATCGAGTTGAGAATGCCCCACTCCAGTAGTGGAGTCTGGTCATCAAGCTCATCTTCCTTTGCACTTGGCCCGATCAAATCTTCCATGATGTAGCGACGAATCTTTTCTTTAACTTCCTCTCCGTCCATAGACGTACGCTCCTGCACTCGACAATCGTGGGTTGGGAAAACCCGTCTACAATCCTCAATAAGAATGCACTTGTGAATAGCCGATTTTGCAAAAGGCCTTTGCATATCCGCAAAGGCAAAACAGCCCCGACAACATCGAAGCCAACACAACTTAACGATGTTCCACAGGCCTATATGACGACCTTCAGAAAGTCATCTTCGAGCCCCAAAGCATAGTTTTGGCGCTCTGCGCAATTAGCCACTAGAACTATTTTTGTATCCAGATAGTGCAAACCAAGCCTTGCACTTGGACGGTGTTCCGCTCTGCGCCGGGTAGAGCTGTGGCGCCTGAAATATTATGAATCAATTTTACCAAAGCCAACTAATCATGGCCCCAGCACTGCTTGACAAACAAAAAGCCTAGCCGTACTAAGTAGGTTGTCATGATCTATTTGTAATTTTACTTTACAAAAAAAAGACACTAAAAATTCTAAAAGGATTTAGGAATGAAGGCGCTAGGCGTTGTCAATGACATAGACCTTTATATATCCGTAACTAAAACGGGTAGTTTCTCCGAAACAGGAAGACTACTTGGCATCCCACCTTCTTCGGTGATGCGCAGAATCAATAGCCTCGAAAAAGAACTTGAAACCTGCTTATTCAATCGATCGACAAAATGTTTGATACTTACCGACACAGGCCTGCTCTTTCTCGAACATGCAAAGAACATCTCGAGATGCATTGGGCATGCTAGATCAGAAGTAAAAGAACACACTGCATCGACCCTTGGTATTCTCAAGGTTTCAGCACCCGTGGCCTTTGGACGGCGCCATGTAGCGCCTTTGTTGAGCAGAATACTGAACCATCATCCCGGTTTGAAAATTGAATTCTCGCTTAACGACAAAGTTCTCGACCCCAGCATCGATAACGTCGATATCTGTATCAAGCTGGGCATATTGCCGGACAGTAATCTGATTCCAACGAAACTTGCGGATATGCGGCGCGTGCTCTGCGCAAGCCCGGAATACGTCCGGCAACACGGCTGTCCGCAAACTCTTGAAGACCTGTACCAACATGCCTGCCTGATCCACAGCACCTGCAGCAACTTCTCACTGACTTGGCAATTCAAGGTCGATGGCCTGCTCAAGAAGCTCATGCCCAGCAGCCGGCTATCGGTCAACAGTTCCGAGTTGCTGGTGGACGGCGCCCTTCAAGGCATAGGAATCATCCACGCGCCCACCTGGCTGGTGCATGAACAGATCGCCAGCGGCCAACTGGTGTCGCTGCTCGACGAATATTGCGAGGCCGATCCGCAACAGGGAGCGATTTACGCACTGAGGGCACGCAGCAGCGTTGTCCCGGCCAAGACTCGCCTGTTCATCAATGAGTTGAAACGCTCGATCGGCAGCACGCCTTACTGGGACTTGCCGTTTGAAAAGGAAATACCGCAGACCCTGGCCACCCTGCATTTCGATACCGCAATGCATTCAGCGCTTTCCAGAGCCACCACCTTGCAAGACAAGAGCCAGACATCATGAATCAGTACGACGTCATTATCATCGGTAGTGGTATCGCCGGCGCGCTGACCGGCGCCGTCCTCGCGAAGTCCGGGCTGAACGTTCTGATCCTCGACTCGGCCCAGCACCCACGATTCTCCGTCGGCGAAGCGGCGACACCGGAAAGCGGTTTTCTGCTGCGCTTGCTCTCAAAGCGCTTCGACATCCCTGAAATCGCCTACCTCTCGCACCCCGACAAGATCATCCAGCACGTCGGTTCAAGCGCCTGCGGGATCAAGCTGGGCTTCAGTTTTGCCTGGCATCAAGAGAACGCGCCGTCGTCCCCCGACCACCTTGTGGCCCCGCCGCTGAAGGTGCCGGAAGCTCATCTTTTCCGGCAGGACATCGACTATTTCGCTCTGATGATTGCCCTGAAACACGGCGCCGAATCCAGACAGAACATCAAGATCGAGTCGATCAGCCTCAACGACGACGGGGTCGAGGTGGCATTGTCCAACGCCGCCCTCGTCAAGGCCGCGTTCATCATTGACGCTGCTGCCCAAGGCTCTCCGCTCTCCCGCCAACTGGGCTTGCGCACCACCGAAGGGCTGGCGACCGACACCTGCTCATTCTTCACCCACATGCTCAATGTGAAGAGCTACGAAGATGCCCTGGCTCCGTTGTCCCGCACTGGTTCCCCCATCGAACTGTTCAAGAGCACCTTGCACCACATTTTCGAAGAGGGCTGGTTGTGGGTCATCCCCTTCAATAACCATCCGCAGGGCACCAATCAGTTGTGCAGCGTCGGCTTCCAGTTCAACAACGCCAAGTACCGTCCCACCGAGGCGCCGGAGATCGAGTTTCGCAAACTGCTGAAAAAGTACCCGGCCATCGGCGAACACTTCAAGGATGCGGTCAATGCCCGGGAGTGGATCTACGCGCCGCGCATCAACTACCGCAGCGTGCAAAATGTCGGGGATCGCTTCTGCCTGCTGCCGCAAGCCACAGGGTTTATCGACCCGCTGTTCTCCAGGGGGTTGATCACCACCTTCGAGTCCATCCTCAGGCTGGCCCCCAAGGTGCTGGACGCCGCCCGCAGCAACCGCTGGCAACGGGAACAGTTCATCGAAGTCGAGCGCCATTGCCTGAACGCGGTGGCGACCAATGACCAGTTGGTTTCCTGCTCCTATGAAGCCTTCAGCGACTTTCACCTGTGGAACGTGTGGCATCGGGTCTGGCTCAGCGGCTCCAACCTGGGCAGTGCCTTTCTGCAAAAGCTGCTGCACGACCTGGAACACAGTGGCGACGCCCGCCAGTTCGATGCAGCGCTTGAGGCGGTGCGCTTCCCTGGCTGCCTGTCCCTGAACTCGCCCGCCTACGAAAGCCTGTTCAGGCAGTCGTGCCAGGTCATGCAACAGGCCAGGGAGCAAGCCAGGCCGGTGGCCGAAACCGCCAACGCGCTGCATGAGCTGATCAAGGAGCACGAAGCCGAGTTGTTGCCCCTGGGCTATTCGCGGATATCCAATCGTTTCATCCTCAAAGCCTGAATGCCGGAGTGATGCCCGGGGCCGGGTGCCGGTGTCTGTGACCGGCAGCCAGCCCTGGCGATCCACCCGTGCGCCGAAAACCACAACACTTCCCGCGCAAAAACCCGGATAATGCCCGCCATTTTTTGCTTTGTGATGCCGGTGCCCCCCATGGAAATCAAGGTCAACTTTCTCGACAACCTTCGACTTGAAGCCAAGTTCGACGACTTCACGGTGGTGGCCGACCAACCGATCCGCTACAAGGGCGATGGTTCGGCGCCGGGTCCGTTCGACTATTTCCTGGCTTCTTCGGCGCTGTGCGCGGCGTACTTCGTCAAGCTGTACTGCCAGACCCGCAACATCCCCACCGACAATATCCGCCTGTCGCAGAACAACATTGTCGATCCGGAAAACCGCTACAACCAGATCTTCAAGATCCAGGTCGAACTGCCGGCGGACATCTCCGACAAGGACCGCCAAGGCATCCTGCGTTCCATCGACCGTTGCACCGTGAAGAAGGTGGTGCAGACCGGCCCCGAGTTCATCATCGAGGAAGTGGAAAACCTCGACGCCGATGCCCAGGCGCTGTTGATGCCGCAATCGGGCGCCAGTGCAGGCACCTACATTGCCGGCAAGGACCTGCCCCTGGAGCAGACCATCGCCAACATGTCCGGCATCCTCGCGGGCCTGGGGATGAAGATCGAAATCGCTTCGTGGCGCAATATCGTGCCCAACGTCTGGTCGCTGCATATCCGCGATGCGCAGTCGCCGATGTGCTTCACCAACGGCAAGGGCGCGACCAAGGAAAGCGCCCTGGCGTCGGCCCTGGGCGAGTTCATCGAGCGCCTGAACTGCAACTTCTTCTACAACGACCAGTTCTGGGGCGAGGAAATCGCCAACGCCGAGTTCGTGCATTACCCGGACGAGCGCTGGTTCCAGCCGGGGCGCAAGGACGAGTTGCCCAAGGAGATCCTCGACGAACACTGCCTGGCCATCTACAACCCCGATGGCGAGCTGCGCGGCTCCCACCTGTACGACACCAACTCGGGCAATATCGAGCGCGGCATCTGCTGCCTGCCCTATGTGCGCCAGTCTGACGGCGAGGTGGTGTACTTCCCCTCCAACCTGATCGAGAACCTGTACCTGAGCAACGGCATGAGCGCCGGCAACACCCTGGCCGAAGCCCAGGTGCAGTGCCTGTCGGAGATCTTCGAGCGGGCGGTCAAGCGCCAGATCCTCGAAGGCGAGCTGGCCCTGCCGGACGTGCCCCAGGAAGTGCTGGCCAAGTACCCGAGCATTCTGGCGGGCATCCAGGGCCTGGAAGAGCAAGGCTTCCCGGTGCTGGTCAAGGACGCGTCCCTGGGCGGTGAGTTCCCGGTGATGTGCGTGACCCTGATGAACCCGCGCACCGGCGGCGTGTTTGCTTCGTTCGGTGCTCACCCGAGCTTCGAGGTGGCGCTGGAGCGCAGCCTCACCGAACTGCTCCAGGGCCGCAGCTTCGAAGGCTTGAACGACCTGCCGCAACCGACCTTTGAAAGCCAGGCGCTGATGGAGCCGAACAACTTCGTCGAGCACTTCATCGACTCCAGCGGCGTGGTGTCGTGGCGTTTCTTCAGTGCCAAGGCGGACTTCGAATTCGTCGAGTGGGACTTCACCAGCCAGAGCGGCTTCAGTGAAAGGGAAAAAGCCAGCGCCGAGGAAGCCGCGACCCTGTTCGGCATCCTCGAAGGCCTGGGCAAGGAAGTCTACATGGCGGTGTACCAGCACCTGGGGGCCACCGCCTGCCGCATCCTGGTGCCGGACTATTCGGAAATCTACCCGGTGGACGACCTGATCTGGGACAACACCAACAAGGCGCTGTTCTTCCGTGAAGACATCCTCAACCTGCACAGCCTGAACGAAGACGGTTTGCGCTCACTGCTGGAGCGCCTGGAAGAAAGCGAGCTGGACGACTACACCGACATCACCACCCTGATCGGCATCGAGTTCGACGACAACACCGCCTGGGGCCAGTTGACCATCCTCGAACTCAAGCTGCTGCTCCACGTGGCCCTGGGGCAGTTCGACCCGGCCAAGGAACTGGTGGAGATGTTCCTGCAATACAACGACAACACCGTCGAGCGCGGGCTGTTCTATCAGGCCTTGAACGCGGTGCTGGAAGTGGAACTGGACGACGAACTGGAGCTGGGCGACTACGAAGCCAATCTGCGCCGCATGTTCGGCAACGAACGGATGGACGCGGTGATCAGCTCGGTGGACGGTAGCGTGCGCTTCTACGGCCTGACCCCGACCAACCTGCAGCTCGAAGGCCTGGACCGTCACCTGCGGCTGATCGACAGCTACAAGAAGCTGCACGCGGCACGGGCCAAGTGGAGCGCAGCCAACCGCTGACTCCTCGGGTGCCTAGCCGGTTTTTTGAGGGTGCCTGACCGGTTCGGTGAGGCCATGGCTTGCTCGCAATGAGGGCGTGAGAGCCGCGTTGATTCAACAGCGCGCATACTCGTCAGCCCCCATCGCAAGCAGACTGCTCTTGCGGTTCGTCGTCAGGCGCGCTCGCGTGCCCATGACCGGCAACGAATCTGCTTCAGCAACGCTTGCAAGTGCTGATGCCCAAGAGCGTGTAAAGCGGGCAGAAACTGAATAGGCCGGTGGCCAATGGCACCAGGCCAATCCAGCCCCACAGGCCTATCACCCCAGACAGACTCAGGCCTATGAGCAGCAGGCCGACGACCACCCGCACGCTGCGGTCGGCTATTCCAATGTTCGCTTTCATGACGTTCTCCCGATCAGTGACTACGCCGGGTCTCCAGCGCAGTAAACAACAACATGCCAGCCAGCATGGCCAGCACGAATACGACGATTTGCCAGTGGCCTGTCAGCAGTATTGCCACCGCAGGCCCAGGACAAATCCCCGCGATACCCCAACCAATACCAAACAGCAGACTGCCGCCGATCAAGCGCGGGTCCAGTCCACACTTGGTGGGCAATTGCATTGCGTTACCCAGCAGGGAACGGGATTGACGCCGAGCCCAGGTCAACGGACCGATGGCGACGCCAATGGCACCGCACATAACCAAGCCCAGGGACGGGTCCCAAGCCCCGGCCAGGTCGAGAAAGGCCAGGACTTTTTGCGGATTGGTCATGCCCGCCAGAAGCAAGCCCAAGCCAAACACTAGACCCGCGATGAATGCCGTTAGTTTGGTCATGTTCAGCTTCCCAAGACGTGCCGTACGACGAACACCGTGGCGAAGCCACTGGCCATGAAACAGCCGGTGGCGATCATCGAGCGCGGGGACAGCCGCGACAGCCCACAAACCCCGTGACCACTGGTGCACCCTGAGCCGTAGCGGGTACCGATCCCCACTAATAGGCCAGCGCCGAGCAACCCGAGCCAGCCCCCCTGGAACTCGATCTTCGGCAACGCGATGAACAGCCCCCACAACACCGGCGCGACAAGCAGCCCGAGCAGAAACAGTGCTTTCTCCCCCACCCCTTCACTGCCCCGTTGCAGAACACCACCGAGCAGACCACTGATGCCGGCAATCCGGCCGTTGGCGACAACAAACAGACTGGCTGCCAGACCAATCAATGCACCGCCGGCCAGTGACGACCAAGGCGTGAAGTTGAGCCAATCGATGGTCACGATGCTTCTCCGGCACAAAATTGTTGATAGAGGGTTTGAATGACGGCTAATGCGGCGGGGCTGCTAATACGATAGAACACCTGCTTGCCGTCACGGCGTGTTTCCACCAGCCCTTCACGACGCAGCACCGCCAACTGTTGCGACAGCGTCGGTTGCGGTATGCCCAATAGCGCCTCTAAATCACTGACGTTGCGCTCGCCCTGGGACAGCTGGCACAGCAGCAACAAGCGGTCCGGATTGGCCAGGGCCTTAAGAAACTGGCTGGCCGCATCGGCATTGGCGCGTAGCTGCTGGATATCAAGTTCAAGCATGGACCCACTCATTTCTTGCTCTCATTCGGCGCCAACGCGGCATGTGGATGAACAGCCGATGCCGTCGATTTGAATACAACGCCGGACAAGCGCGACGGTGAACGGTCGACGGCTAAGGCGTTCGATCTACAATATTACATTATATTTATATTGCAATTGTTTTTGGGCTCAGCCTCGATCTGCCGCCGGCAGTCCAGTCAGATAAGGTTGAGCGGGATCTTCAGATAGCGCGTCCCGTTTGCTTCAGCCTCGGGCAGATGGCCCGCGCGTATGTTGACCTGAACCGACGGCAGGATCAGCGTCGGCATCGACAACGTTGCATCGCGCTTGCCGCGCATCACCACAAACTCTTGCTCACTGATGCCATTGCGCACATGAACGTTGTGCGCACGCTGTTCTGCCACTGTGGTCACAAACTGCACTTCGCGACCCTCGGGCGGATAGTCGTGGCACATGTACAGCAACGTGGCGGCCGGCAGGCTCAACACTTTGTTGATTGACTGGAACAGCGTGCGCGCATCGCCACCGGGGAAATCACAGCGCGCAGTGCCGTAATCGGGCATGAACAGGGTATCGCCGACAAATGCCACCGTTTCCCTGGCATCGCTGATCACATAAGTCATGCACGCGGGTGTGTGCCCCGGTGTATGAAGTGCCCGACAGTGCAAAGCGCCGATGGCGAACTGCTCTTCGTTGACAAACAGGTGATCAAATTGGCTGCCATCACGGGCCATCTCGTCGGCAATGTTGAACAACCGGCCAAACACCTCCTGTACCGTCGCAATGTGACTGCCGATGGCTATTTTTCCGCCCAGCTGTTGCTGCAGGTAGGGGGCGGCGCTCAAGTGGTCGGCGTGAGCATGGGTTTCAAGAATCCAGTCGACCTGGGCATTGAGCGCGTTCACCCTGGCAATCAGTTGGTCGGCGGAAGTTGTGGTCGTGCGACCTGATTCAGGGGCGTAATCCAGAACGCTGTCGATCAGTGCGCAACGTTGAGTGGCCTGATCAAGTACCAGATAGCTGATGGTATGCGTCGCCGCATCGAAGAATCCTTCGACGTGAAGGGTATTGTTCATGATCGGTCTCCTTGCGGACTTTCGCCGGGCCACTTGTGGTGAACATGACCTAAGCAATAAATCGGCCAGGACAACATCGTGTCGGACAATCCATGCAAGCCATTGAGTGGGTAAAGGTTATTTTTTAAGTTGCGCTTTCTCGCGTTCTGGAGCTTGCTAAATGCACTGCCATGGCAGTACGCATTGGCATAGGTGGCAGTGCCACAACCGCCTCAATGGACTCTCGGGAGCCACGATGACAAATACCCTGCCCTCGCCGGCCAACTCGCTGCCTCGCCCGGATCAAGTGCAATCGCTGGTGTCGTTTCTAGAGCACGAGTCCCAGCCGATGATCGTGCTCGATCCGCACTACAACATTCTGGCGGCCAACACCGCCTATCAGCGCCAGTTTGGTAGTGCAGACAAGGCTTACATCGGTCAGAAGTGCTACAGCGTTTCACACCGGTACGAGGTACCTTGCGATCAGGCCGGTGAACATTGCCCGATGAAAAAAGCTCAGGAGATGCGCAGCCCGGACAAGGTCCTGCACATTCACCACACCCCGCGAGGCCCTGAGCACGTGGAAGTGGAGTTACGCCCGATTCTCGATGAGCACGGTGAAATCAGCGCCTATGTCGAGCGGCTGAGCATGGTGCGCAGCGCCTCTGCGCGGCCAAGCAACGAAGGGCTGGTGGGCTGCTCGCCGGCATTTAACCTGGCCTTAGCGCAACTGCAACGGGTGGCCCCCTCAATGTTGCCGGTGCTGCTGTTGGGTGAGTCCGGCACAGGCAAGGAGCTGTTTGCCCGGGCCGTGCATGAAACCAGCGAGCGCGCCACCGGCCCATTCGTGGTGGTGGACTGCTCGGGGTTGACCGAGACGCTGTTTGAAAGCGAACTGTTCGGCCATGAAAAGGGCGCCTTTACCGGCGCGGTCACGCGCAAGCCCGGGCTGGTTGATACGGCCCGGGGCGGCACTTTGTTTCTTGACGAGATCGGCGATGTACCGCTGGCCATGCAGGTGAAACTGTTGCGCCTGATCGAGTCTGGCACCTATCGCCGGGTCGGCAGTGTCGAAACCCTGCATGCCAACTTCAGGTTGATTGCCGCGACCCACAAACCCCTGGAGCGGATGATGGAGAGCGGCGAATTCCGGCCGGACCTGTACTACCGCATCAGTGCCTTTCCCATTCTGTTGCCGCCTTTGCGCAACCGGGTCGAAGACATCGGCCTGTTGGTCAATTCCTTCCTACAACGTGCCGCAATAGGCAAACGCAGGCTGACCATCGACGCCGATGCGCTGGCCCGACTGCAGCGCTTCGCCTGGCCGGGCAATATCCGCGAGCTGCGCAACGTGCTGGAACGCGCCAGCCTGTTCGCCGACGACGGCGTGATCCGCGCCGCGTATTTGCCCCCGGCCCCTTGCACCGTTGCCCCCCAGACGCCGACTCGCGTCGACGGCAACACGCTGGCGCAGACCCTGGCGACGTTCAAAGGCACCCGGGGTGAGTTGGCCAAGCACATGGGCATGAGTGAGCGCACGCTCTACAGAAGACTGAAAGAACAAGGCCTGGTCTGACTCCCCGCCCCTGCCTGCCAGCGCTGCCAAGACTGCCATCCTGGCAGTCCTGGCAGTAGCAGCATCTGCCACAACCGCTCCGTCTGGCGTCACAAAAAAAATCTAAGTTATTGTTATAAAACAATAAAAAGTCGACGCCCGACATTGGCACAGCCTGTGCTATCTCCTGTTCATGACTCATTCAGACCAACGACTGCGGCGGCATCTGCTGCTCGCCGTACTGATCAAACTGGCGGTGCTGACAGTGCTGTGGTGGCTGTTTATCCGCGATACGCACGTCAGTGTTGACGCCACCGTCATCGGCAACAGGCTCGGTATACCCACCTCGACTCAAGGGGCAAGCAAGTGATTTCAGAACACCTGGTGGATCTGTCACGGCTGCAATTTGCAGCTACAGCGCTGTACCACTTCCTCTTTGTACCGCTCACGGTAGGAATGGTGTGGCTGCTGGTCATTATGGAAAGCGTCTATGTGATGACCGGGAATGTCATCTGGAAAGACATGACCCGCTTCTGGGGCAAGCTCTTTGGAATCAACTTCGCTCTGGGGGTGACGACAGGTATCACCCTGGAGTTTCAGTTCGGCACTAACTGGGCCTACTACTCGCACTACGTGGGCGACATCTTTGGCGCCCCGCTGGCCATCGAGGGGCTGATGGCGTTCTTCCTCGAATCGACCATGATCGGCCTGTTCTTTTTTGGTTGGGAGCGCTTGAAGAAAGAACACCACTTGCTGGTCACGCTGCTGATGGCCATCGGCACCAACCTCTCGGCCTTGTGGATCCTGATCGCCAACGGCTGGATGCAAAACCCGGTGGGGTCCGAGTTCAGCTACATCACCATGCGCATGGAGATGGTGGATTTTTGGGCGGTGGTGTTCAATCCGGTGGCGCAGGCCAAGTTTGTCCACACCGTCTCGGCGGGTTACGTCACCGGCTCGATGTTTGTGCTATCGATCTCCAGTGGGTACTTGCTGAAAAACCGCGATGTCGAGTTCGCCAAACGCAGCTTCAGGGTCGCAGCGGCATTCGGCCTAGCTTCGGTGCTCAGCGTGATCGTGCTCGGCGATGAATCGGGTTACACCGTGGGTGAGGCGCAACAAACCAAGCTGGCGGCGATGGAAGCCATGTGGGAAACAAAACCTGCGCCCGCAGGTTTGACCCTGATCGCCAGCATCAACGAAGCACAATCGAAGAATAACTGGGAAGTGGACGTGCCCTGGGTCATGGGCCTGATCGGCACCCGCTCGGTCAGCCAGCAGATTCCGGGCATTCATGACATCAAACAAAAGAACCGCGCGCGGATTCTACGCGGGATCACCGCCGTCAATGCGCTGCAAGCGCTCCGAGCCGACCGCAGCGATGCCGCCGCACGGCAGACCTTCGAAGCCTATAAGGCTGACCTGGGCTTCGGCCTGCTGCTCAAGAAGTACGTTGCAGACGTCAATCAGGCCACGCCGGCCATGATCGAAAAAGCCGTCAACGACACCGTCCCGCGTGTTACCCCAATGTTCTGGGGGTTCCGAATCATGGTCGGCCTTGGTTTTGCCATGCTCGCGCTGTTTGCTATGGCCTTCTGGAGCACCGTGAAGTCCACCTGTTCACAACGCCGCTGGTTGCTGCGCTGGGCGCTTTGCATGCTGCCGGCGCCCTGGCTTGCCTGCGAGCTGGGCTGGTTCGTCGCTGAATACGGCCGTCAGCCCTGGACCATCTACGGCGTGCTACCGACCCACATGAGCGTATCGACCCTCAGCGTCAACAACCTGTATGGCTCGCTGGCAGGCTTCGTCATTTTCTACAGCGTACTGCTGATGGTTGAACTGTTCCTGATGGTCAAGTTTGCCCGTCAAGGCCCCGGCAGCCTCGGTACCGGCCGTTATGCCCACGATGCCCATATGAAGGAACTCCACCATGCTTGATTACTTCACCCTGAAAATTATCTGGTGGGCGCTGGTCGGCGTACTGCTGATCGGTTTCGCCATCATGGACGGTCACGACATGGGGGTTGGCACCTTGCTGCCCTTCGTCGGCCGCGATGATATGGAGCGGCGCGTGGTCATCAACACCGTTGGCCCGCATTGGGATGGCAATCAGGTCTGGTTCATCACCGCGGGGGGCGCCTTGTTCGCTGCCTGGCCGGTGGTCTATGCCACCGCATTCAGCGGCTTCTACTGGGCGATGATTCTGGTCCTCTGGGCACTGTTCTTCCGCCCGGTGGGTTTCGACTATCGCAGCAAGATCCACAACGCCACCTGGCGTCGCACCTGGGACTGGGGGCTGTTCATCGGCGGCGCGGTGCCGCCCCTGGTGTTCGGCATTGCCTTCGGCAACCTGCTGCAAGGCGTGCCGTTTCACTTCGACAACCTTCTGGTCTCGACCTACACCGGCAGCTTCTGGCAACTGCTCAACCCCTTCGCTCTACTGACTGGCGTTGTCAGCAGCGCCATGATCACCCTGCAAGGCGGCACCTATCTGGCTCACCGCACCGAGGGCGTCATCCAGTCCAGGGCTATCAAGGGTTCGATGATGGCGGCCGCGGTGCTGATCGGCGCGTTCGTCATCGCCGGGATCTGGCTGCAATCAATCGAGGGCTATCGCATTACCTCGGTCATCGATACGGCTGGGCTGCCGGACATTCTCAACAAGTCGGTGGTGCGCGAAGCCGGCGCCTGGATGGCCAACTACGCCCATTATCCTTGGCTGTGGCTGCTGCCCGTGCTGGGCCTGGCAGGGGCGGCGGGGGCGGCGTTGTTGCTGAGCCGGCGCCATACCCTGTCGGCGTTTGTCGCCTCCTCGCTGGCGGTGGTCGGGGTTATCTGCACGGCCGGGGTCTCGATGTTCCCATTCGTCATGCCGTCCTCTTCGGTGCCCGCCGCCAGCCTGACAGCGTGGGACAGCGTTTCCAGCCATTTAAGCTTGGCCATTATGTTCTGGGCGACGCTGATCTTCATGCCGCTGATCGTGATGTACACCTCGTGGGCGTATCGCGTGATGCGAGGCAAAGTCACTGCCGCGCACATCAAAGCCAACGAACATTCCGCCTACTAAGCAGGCGCAGAGGAGTAACGGACATGTGGTATTTCGCCTGGATGTTGGGAGTCGGCTTTGCATTGCTGCTGGCGATCTTGAATGCAATGTGGGGCGAGAACGAAGCGAGTCGCGCCAAAAACCAGCAAAACGAGGCACCACAATGATGCCGAATACCGCCCCGGCACAAACCTCACGCCTTCACCTGCTGAGTTTGCTGATCGCTCTGGCAATCATGCTCGCCTGCACGCTCTACCCTCCCCTGATGGCCACCGCGGACGGTAAAGCCGACCACGCACTGGCCATCGCGCTGTTCGCGGCAATGAGCGTGGCCTTTGTCAAAGGCGTGGGTTTTGTCCCACGGATGTGGGTCTGGCGCGGATTGTTTTCAGGCTGGAGCTGTTGGGCGGCATTGGCGCTGGCGGGCTGGGCAAAATATCTGCATTGAGGATCAACCCCATGACTGAACACCTGAGCGTCCAGCACAAAGACCGCCCCGACACTTACCTCCAGGTAGGAGGCGAGGCAGGCATTCGCGCACTCGTCGAGCGCTTTTACCAGTTGATGGAGACCCTGGCGCAAGCCCGTGTGGTGCGTCAGATGCATCCACCGACGCTCGACGGCAGTACCGATAGCCTGTTCAAGTTCCTCAGCGGTTGGTGGGGCGGCCCGCCGCTGTTCCAGAATGAACGCGGCCACCCGCGTCTGCGCAGGCGCCATGCGCCCTACGCCATCAGCGTCGTTGAGCGCGACGAATGGATGCTGTGCATGCGTCAGGCGCTGGATGAACAGGTGCAGGACGTGGCGCTAAAGAGCAGGTTGCAGCGCATGTTTTCCGAAATGGCCGATCATCTGATTAACACGGACATCGCCCCCCACCCAAACACTGCACACGCTGAATCGGAGCCTTAAAACACCATGATGAAAACAGCCCATGACCTGGTCACTGCCGCAAAAGCACTGATTGAAGAAGTCGCGATCGAAAACGCCGATCAAGCGATCCAGAACGCCGACATGTTGATCGATGTGCGTGAAGCCGATGAGTACGCCGCCGGACATCTGCCCGGGGCGATCCACATCGCACGCGGTCTGCTGGAATTCAAACTGACCCACGACAGCACCTTCCACTCCCCCGACCTCAAGGTTGTGCTCTATTGCAAGACCAGCGGCCGCGCGGCGCTGGCGGCGGCCGCCATGAAGAGCATGGGGTACCGGCAGGTGACGTCGATTGCTGGTGGCTTAGATGCCTGGGTCGGTGCGAATAAGCCGATGGTGAGCCCGCGCCTGCCAACCTTCGATTAACCCTCAAGGCTGAGTCGAACGTCTGGTCGCTGCATATCCGCGATGCGCAGTCGCCGATGTGCTTCACCAACGGCAAGGGCGCGACCAAGGAAAGCGCCCTGGCGTCGGCCCTGGGCGAGTTCATCGAGCGCCTGAACTGCAACTTCTTCTACAACGACCAGTTCTGGGGCGAGGAAATCGCCAACGCCGAATTCGTGCACTACCCGGACGAGCGCTGGTTCCAGCCGGGGCCTGGAAGAGCAAGGCTTCCCGGTGCTGGTCAAGGACGCGTCCATGGGCGGTGAGTTCCCGGTGATGTGCGTGACCCTGATGAACCCGCGCACCGGCGGCGTGTTTGCTTCGTTCGGTGCTCACCCGAGCTTCGAGGTGGCGCTGGAGCGCAGCCTCACCGAGTTGCTCCAGGGCCGCAGCTTCGAAGGCTTGAACGACCTGCCGCAACCGACCTTTGAAAGCCAGGCGCTGATCGCGAGCAAGCTCGCTCCCACAACTAGCCAGACGCCCCCTGGCTGATCACACCAGCAGATACCTGAGGAGCGTGTTTGCTCGCTCCGACAGCGACGCGTTAGCCATTGCGCATCCCCGGCGGCCAGGGCTTGCGGTCTTCTCGCTCGGGCGGGCCGTACAGCTCCTGCTCCCATTCCTCGAATGCCGGCACGACGGTGTAGCCCGGATCGCAATACTGGCGAATGTATTGCGCCGCCCGGTACTCGGCGTACTTGGCATTAACCGGTACGCCCTCTTCGTCCAGCTCCAGCACATTGGCAAAAATCGCGTAGGCCATCTCCAGCATGCTCGGCTCTTCGCTCAGGCAACTGCGATAATCGACGCCCTCCAGCAGCGGGTAGCCGAGGGTGCCGTTGGCGACCCAGAAACTGAAGGTGCGCAACGCCCCGGAAAACTCCGGGCTGAGTTGTTTCGGGTAATGCATGCGGCTTGCCTCTGCTGGGTATCGGACCGGGTGGATTCTCCGGTACTGGCCGCTGTGCAAGCAAGCCGACGGCAGCCGCCGTGTTCAACTGACGGCTAGCGAGCGCTGTTCGGCTACCACGCAATTACGTCCCTTCTGCTTGGCCTGATACAACAACTGGTCGGCCTTTTCCAACGCAGCGGTGATCGAACCACTTCCCGGCTGCCACACGCTGACGCCCAACGAAACCGTAATGTGCCCGACGGTATCGATCTGCGCCGCGGCGATCGAGGCTCGCAGGCGCTCTGCGACATCGGTTGCAGCCCGTAGCGAACTGTTCGGCAAGAGCAGGACAAACTCCTCGCCGCCCACCCGGCACGGCAGGTCGTCAGTGCGCGAGTTTTGCTTCATCAGGTCGGCAATCGCTCTCAGGGTTTCATCCCCCACGCCATGGCCGAAGGTGTCGTTCACTCGTTTGAAGTGATCGATGTCCATGGAAACAATGGCGAACGGCTGCCCGGCCTGTTGCCAGTGCGCCAGGGTGTCCTGCATCGCCCGCCGGTTGGCCAGCCCGGTCAGCGCGTCACTTTGCGCCTGCTGGTTGAGCCGGCCGATCTTTTCCTGGAGCAGGCTGGTGCCCAGCAGCAGCGCCCGACGAATCTGCCAACTTTCAGAATACTGCGCCGGGATCGCGCTGATGCGCTCATAGCTCTCAGGGCTGTCCAGGCGCTTGGCACTCTCGGCCAGCCGCGACAGCGGCGCCGAAATCCTCGTCCCCAACCACCAGATCAGCACCAGGCCGAACAACGCCAGCGGCAGTATGCCCTTGGCGACTTTGGACATGGTTACCTGCAGCGTGGCCTGGATGTTGCCGAGGGGCTGCTGGGCGATCACCCCCCAACCGCTGCTGGGCACATGGGTGAAACCCGCGAGCATTTCCACGCCCTGGGCATCCAGCGCCTGCAATGCCCCCCCGCCCTGGCTCAAGGCCGCATCGACGATCGGGTCCTGGACAACGATCTGGCCGATTTGCTCGGGATAGGGGTGATAGAGAACCCGCCGATTACTGTCCACCAGATAGACATGGGCGCCATCCTCACGTACCTGCCGGTCCATCAAATCTTGAAGGGCGTTCTTCTGTTCAAGTCGGATGCTGCCGCCGACCAGCCCCAAGTACCGCCCTTTGCCGTCAAATACCGGCTGGGATACAAAAACCAGCAGATTGCCGGCAATGGACTTGAAGGCCTTGCTGATGATCGGTTGACGCAGCCTGAGCGGTGTCTGGTCTTGCAGGGACTGGCCATTGAGATTCAGGTGCTCGGGCATTGAGGCGATGATGGTGCCGGTCGCGTTGGTGATCAGTACCGAGTTGAAGCTATTGTCCTGCCCCAGCAAGCGCCGGGCTTCGCCGGCCAGTCGTTGCGAGTCGTCAAAGTCCCCGCCCAGGACAGCGGCGGCATACTTCAAGCGTTCCTGATCGGAACTGAGCACCTGCTCCACAGCGGAGGCGATCCGAGCGGCATAGGCCTGGTTGACTTGCAGGGCGTTTTCAATGAGTTCCTGCTTCTGAATCCTGAACATGACCCAGAAGCTGTTGGCCAGGGTGGCTAATGCTGCAAACAGTACGAAGACCAGAATCAGCACACGAAGATTAAGCTTGGGCTTGGGCCGGGTAGGCATGTAAAAAAGTCCGGATGAGCAAGCAGACAGTGGATTTCGATGTTGCGCCAACTGCCTGCCGGCTATGGATCATTCACGTCCGTGCGCCCTAGTCACATGGATAATCATCCGTCGAACATCGTCGAAACGCCTGCACTGTTTGGCTATAAAGGCGTCAGGTGTTAGAGCCGCGCAGTCTACCCGGGTTGCTCCGATTGGCAATCGATAAAATGACCAGGCGTCCAGTGGCGCACGGCCCGTGGTGTTCAGACCCGCCCCAACCCGGCACAATGCGCCACCTCAGGCCAGGGTTGCCTCTCCCCAACCGCCCGCATCACTGATCGCAAGGACCGTCCATGAGCGTCTTCAGCACCTTGTTCGACCCTCTCGAAAAGCCAGCACCGGCGGCCACTGACACACTCCAGGCGCCCCATGAAGAGGATGCAACGCTCGATCCGGTCCAGCCCCAGGAACAGGCCGAGTCCGCCAACCTGGCCCTGCTCGAAGCCGGCGATGCCTACTTCGCCTTTCACCTGTTCGCCGCCCACTTCCCCAGCCAGGCCGAGGCTGAACGGTTCGCCTTCGAACAGTGGGAGCCCGAACCTGCGGCGGATGCCAGCGACGCCGAATTCAGCGCCTGGGAAGCGCGCAATCCCAGCTGGCGCCTCAGGCAGGAATTGGGCTACTACATGGACGCCGATTTCGTCGAGCTGATCGGCAAAGACGACTGCCCGCAATACCTGGACTCGCTGATCCGCAGTGATGCCGAGCAACAGCGGCTGCGCTCGCGGATCAAGGCGCATTACAGCCACTTCATCATCGTCGGCAGCGAGTCGATTGATGGCGACCAGCGATCGGTTGCCTCCGGGCCCAATCAGCGCCCGCCGCAAAGCACGCCGACGCTGGACTACCTGGGCGAGTTCAACGGTTCCTCTGCCCCGCACTAGATGCTAAAAAGGCCCACAGTTTTCCCTTGCACCCCTTGTCGTGCCCAGCCGTACCACGAGAATCACCATGCACAGCCATTACCCGAACACCCGCGCTCCGTTGCGCCCTCTTGACCTCCTCACCCACCAGCCAACGGCGGTAGCCCCATGATCGAAGTCACCGAAGTGTCCATTGCCGACCTGCGCGCCGCCCTGGAATCGGGCCGGACCACCGCCGTGGAACTGGTCCAGGCCTATCTGGCGCGGATCGACGCCTACGATGGCCCCGATACCGCCACCGCCCTCAACGCCGTGGTGGTGCGCAACCCCGAGGCCCTGAAGGAGGCCGAAGCGTCCGATGAGCGTCGCGCCAACGGCCAGACCCTGGGCCCGCTGGATGGCATTCCCTACACCGCCAAGGACAGCTACCTGGTCAAGGGCCTGACGGCAGCCTCGGGCAGCCCGGCCTTCGCCGAGCTGGTGGCCTACCGCGATGCCTTCACCATCGAGCGCCTGCGGGGCGCCGGGGCCATCTGCCTGGGCAAGACCAATATGCCGCCCATGGCCAATGGCGGCATGCAGCGCGGGGTGTATGGCCGCGCGGAAAGCCCCTACAACGCCGCTTACCTGACCGCGCCCTTTGCCTCGGGCTCCTCCAATGGCGCCGGCACGGCCACCGCCGCCAGCTTCGCCGCCTTCGGCCTGGCCGAGGAAACCTGGTCCAGCGGGCGTGGCCCGGCCTCCAACAATGGCCTGTGCGCCTACACACCATCGCGTGGGGTGATTTCGGTGCGCGGCAACTGGCCGCTGACCCCGACCATGGACGTGGTGGTGCCCTTCGCCCGGACCATGGCCGACCTGCTGCAAGTGCTGGATGTGGTGGTGGCCGAAGACCCCGACACCCGCGGCGACCTGTGGCGCCTGCAACCCTGGGTGCCGATTCCCAGCGTGAGCTCGGTGCGTCCTGCGTCCTACCCGCAACTGGCGGCCGACGCCACGGCGCTCAAGGGCAAGCGCTTTGGCGTACCACGCATGTACATCAATGCCGACCCGGAAGCCGGCACCAGCGACAAACCCGGGATCGGCGGCCCCACCGGCCAGCGCATTCACACCCGGCCCTCGGTGATCAGCCTCTGGGAACAGGCGCGTCGCGCCCTGGAAGCCGCCGGCGCCGAAGTCCTGGAAGTGGATTTCCCGCTGGTGTCCAACTGCGAAGGCGACCGCCCCGGGGCACCGACGGTGTACAACCGCGGCCTGGTCAGCAAGGAGTTCCTCCATGACGAGCTGTGGGAACTGTCGGGCTGGGCCTTCGACGACTTCCTGCGGGCCAACGACGACCCCAAGCTCAACCGCCTGGCGGATGTCGACGGGCCGCAGATCTTCCCCCACGACCCCGGCACCCTGCCCAACCGCGAAGACGACCTGGCCGCCGGCATGGACCAGTACGTAACCATGGCCAAGCGCGGGCTCAAGACCTGGGACCAGATCGCCTCCCTGGCCGACGGCCTGCGCGGCCTGGAGCAGACCCGGCGCATCGACCTGGAAGAGTGGATGGATCGCCTGGGGCTGGACGCGGTGCTGTTCCCCACCGTGGCCGACGTTGGCCCGGCCGATGCCGACATCAATCCCGAGTCGGCGGACATCGCCTGGAGCAATGGCGTGTGGGTGGCCAACGGCAACCTTGCGATCCGCCACCTGGGCGTGCCCACGGTGACCGTGCCGATGGGCGTGATGGCAGACATCGGCATGCCGGTCGGCCTGACCTTCGCCGGCCGCGCCTATGACGACTCGAGCCTGCTGCGCCTGGCGTCGGCCTTCGAATCCACCGGCAGCAAGCGCCTGATTCCACCACGCACGCCGGCCTTGTCACCCGCTCGCTAAGCGCAAAGGCCCGGGGCGCCCATAAGGCGCCCCGGGCC
Organism: Pseudomonas sp. BLCC-B112; assembly: GCF_028550695.1. Taxonomy (NCBI): domain Bacteria; kingdom Pseudomonadati; phylum Pseudomonadota; class Gammaproteobacteria; order Pseudomonadales; family Pseudomonadaceae; genus Pseudomonas; species Pseudomonas sp. BLCC-B112. The sequence goes on along the minus strand of NZ_JAQQGK010000013.1, from coordinate 77,230 downwards.
TTTACCAGCCTGACAACGCACCACAGCGATGCACCGCCAGGGGCGCGCAACGTTATGCTGCGCAGGCTATTTCAGCTGATTGGCGAAACGCCCCACGGCCCCCACAACCTGGCGCGCACCCTCCTGGATTTCGAGAATCACCGAGCCGGCCTCGTTGGCAAGTGCCAGGCCTTCTTCAGCCTGCCCGCGACTGTTGGCCATGCCGCTTACGGCTGCATCCGCCAGACTCTGGTTCTGCTGTACAACGCTGACGATTTCTTCGGTAGCGGCACTGGTGCGCCCCGCCAACTGCCTCACTTCATCGGCGACCACGGCAAACCCCCGGCCCTGCTCACCGGCCCGCGCCGCCTCGATGGCTGCGTTGAGCGCGAGCAAGTTGGTCTGTTGGGCAATGCCGCCAATGGTCTGGACAATCGAGCTGATCAGCAGTGATTGCTTGCCCAAGGCTTCAATCCCGGCGGATGCCGCCTGCATTTCATCCGAGATCATGCGCATCGTTTGCACGGTGTTCTGCACCACGTCGGCGCCTCGGCGGGCGCTGATGTCGGTTTGTTGGGAGATCTCGAACGCGATGGTCGCCGCCTCGTTCACCTGCTGCTCGCGAGCCACTTGATCGGTAATGACCGTGGCGAACTTGACCACCTTGTAAAGGACGCCCTGTGCGTTGTGCACCGGGTTGTAGGTCGCTTCCAGCCAAACGACTCGACCGTGGGCATCGACGCGCTTGAAACGGTCAGCCACGAATTCACCGCGATTGAGGGTCGCCCAGAACTCCTTGTAATGACTGGACGCGGCATCGGCTGGGTCACAGAACATGCTGTGGTGCTTGCCTTTGATTTGCCCAAGTTCATAGCCCATCGAGCGCAGAAACTGCTCGTTTGCTTGCAGGACATGGCCTTGAAGATCGAACTCGATCACCGCGGTGGAGCGCAGCAGCGCTTGAATGAACGCCGAATTCTCCGCCGAAGTGTCAACGGTCTCGGTGATGTTCGAACCAAAGGCATGGATACTTTCCAACTGCCCCTGTTGATTGACAATCGGCTGCCAGAGGCCACGAAACCACGACAGTCCGCCATCGGGACGCTGAAAACGGTAAGTATCGATAACCGCGTCGTGGTTGTTCACGCTGTCGAGCAAACGACGATAACAATCCATCTGCCGCACATACTGCGGAATGAAATTGTCGAGCGGTTTGTTCAGCACTTGGTTGGCGCCACACCCCAACATGTTCAGAAAGCCTTCATTGGCATCTATAACGTTGTAGTTGGCGTCAAGGACCGCACGCACAAGGCAAGTCTCAATCCCCTTGAGCAACTGTCGAGCCACTGAAAGCTCCGACTGAAGAGACTGCAACTGCATTTTCAAACGAGTATTGAACATGGGCGCATCCTGCTAAAGGAGAGACTCTTTGCTATCGGCAACCGTTGGGGGTTTGTTTTCAGCTTTTTTTATGCTGCAAAAACACTATAGAAGCATTGTTTGCAGCGCTCCATTTTCTCCCCTGATATAAAGCCATGCCCCCAGCCTGGTGGTTACAATCCCTGCGCCACGCCACTAGCGCCCTTCCCCCATATACCGCCCGAGCCGGACCACTGACCATGACCACACACCGCATTACCCTCGCCAACGGCTGGATTGCCGAATTTGCCGAACAAGGTGAATTCCGCATGGGCGCCATCAGCTGGAACCTGCACCTGCGCGGCCCCGAGCAACAGGCCATCCGCTATTTCGAAACCCAGATCGTGCTGGTCAACGACGAGGATGGCGAGCAGGCACGAAATCACATCAGCCTGTCCGAGGACGGGGTCTACGGGTACCTGGGCAACGGTATGAGTCACGGTTGGGTGATCGACTTTTCCCGCGGCATGATCGCGCCCCACCGGGTGACGATTTCCCACTACCACTACGCCTATGACGAATACATTTCGCTGCTGGAGCAACCGGCGTACAAGCGAGTGCGGGAGTACATCAGTGTCATCGGTCGCACCGTCTACCTGACCTTTCCCTTCACCCGGGACGAGGACTTTCCCAAGGTCTGGGAGGAGTACCTGGTGATCCGCCGGCGGCAGCTGGACGAGCTGTATTTTCGTAACTGAGTCAGCGCAGGCTCCACGACACGCCCAGGTACACCCCCAAGCCTTCTCCCGGCGTCGAGCGCGCCGCGTCCAGCCCCTTGTCGTCGTAGCCCGGAGTCACGGTGGCGGCGTAGCGTTTGTCAGTCAGGTTGCGCACATCGACCCAGGTCTGCCAGTCGTTCTTTGGCGCGTTGTAGCCCAGGGTGGCGCCGAACAGCGCGTAAGGATCGGCGTAGTAACTGTTGGCGTAATCCACCGCCACCTTGGACACCAGTTGGGTGTTGACGGCGGCGAAGAAACCCAGGGGCCAGTCGTAGCGCAGCTCGCCCTGGTAATAGTGCATCGGCAGGCCCGGTAGGCGGTTGTCGCCAAAGCGCGAATCGTCGCGGTAGTGGAAGTCGCTGAAGGTGTAGGCCTGGCGCAGGCTCAAGCGGCCGACGCCCGGCTGCGACCACAGTTCACTCTGCAGGCTGGCCTCCACGCCCTGGTGCACCGTGGGGCTGGCGTTGAGTTCGTAGGGCATAGTGGCGTTGGCGTCCGGCCATACCGAGAGCAGTTCGTGGCGCACCTGGGCGTAGTACCAGGCCAGGCTCCACTCGCCCAGGCTGCTATCGCCGCGGCCGCCCAGCTCCAGGGTGGTGGCAGTCTGGTTGCGCAGCTCGATCGGATCGCGCTGGGCGCCCGTGGCGACGCCGCTGCCAAACGGGAAGCGCAGGTTCGAGCTGTAGATCAACGACCAGGGGTGCGGTGCTTCCACCGAGCGCCTGAGGTTGCCAAACATCTGCACATTCGGTGTCAGCTGGTAGCGCAGGCCCAGGCGCGGCGCGTAGTCCCAATCGCCGAGGCTGGTCTTGCCGCCGCCCTCGGGGTAGGTCACCGCGCTTTCACGACGGGTGTAGATGGCCGCCAGCCCCGTGGTCAGCCACAGGTCATCGGCGATCTCCAGATCATTGCCAAAGTGCAGGACCGTGTCCGAGCCCTGGTAGGTGAAATTGCGGATTCGCGTGCCTGGCGCATAGCTGGCGGTGTTGCCTGTGGGAATCCGCACAAACTCGCTGGCCCCGTCATTGGGCAGGTGCTTGGTGACCCGCAGGCCCAGGGTGCTGCGGCTTTCCCGGCCCCAGAGAGTGTCGCGGCGCTTGTAGTCGAAGGTGCCGCTGACGTCGCTGTAGGCCACCTTCAGGCGGTTGGGGCCTTCGCGCAGGTCCATGGGGTAGTCGTGATAGACCAGACCGGTCTGGATGCTCGAATCGTCGTCGATGTAATAGGTGGTCTTGTTGCCGACAAAGGTGCTGCCCGGTTGCTTGCGCCGGTCATCGCGGCTGACATACAGCGGGTTGGCCGCCCGCGGGTCGTGCTCGATGGAATGCTTGCTGACCCGCCCGGCCAGATCGTTGTCGGTCTCGCGGTAGCGCAGGTAGAAACGCGTCTCCAGGTTCGGGTTGAAGCGGTAGCCGAAGTTGCCAATCACCCCCTTGCTCTGGCTGCGGGTGTGGTCCTGGTAACCGTCGGCGTTGGCGTCGGTCAGCGACACGTAGTAGTCGAAATTCCCCAGCACTTGCCCGGAGCTGAGCTGACGCTGCTGATAACCGTGGCTGCCGGTGGCGTAGCGCACCTGCAACAGCGGTGCGTCGTAGCCGGTGTGGCTGATGTAGTCGATGGCGCCCCCCAGGGCCAGGGCGCCACGGTCGAAACCATTGGCGCCGCGCAGCACCTCTACGTGATCGACCCACAGGGGCTCCAGCAACTCATAGGGGGTGCCGCCGGGGCCGGTCAGGGGCAAGCCGTCGAGCATGGTGTACAGCCCCGAGGCATGGGCCCCCGGCGCGCGGTTGATGCCCGAACCACGGATCGAGATCTTCACCCCTTCGTTCCCGGCGGACTGGGCGTAGACCCCTGGCTGATAAGCCAGCACATCCTGGTTGCTGGCCACCCGCCCCTGCAGCGGCCGGCGCATGTCCACCACATTGCCGGCGCCCGGCATCTGGGCCAGCCGCGCCTCGGCCTCTGCCACCTGCTGTCCCTCAGCGCCCTGCTCCTGCCCCAGGACCTGCGCCGGGGCCAGCTCCACGCTCCGGGTCTCGGCGATTGCCGGGCAGGCAAGGGCCAGGCCCAACAGGGCCGTGGGCAAGGATTTTGGCGAAGACATCGAGAAAACTCCGACAGGCAGAAAGGGGGCAATGCAAGTTGCGACGCAGGAAAGAACCAAGAGAACACAGGGGAATTGGGCTTTTTTCGCCAGGAAAGCGGATGTCGGCAGTCACGCCTTCACTGGCGAAGCCACAGCGTCCAGCACGCAGCGCTAAGGGTTCTTGGCCCCCGCCAGAAAGTGCGCCACCAAGGCATTGGCATGACCATGGCCCATGCCGTGTTCGGATTTGAGCCAGGCCACCAGTTCCATGTGCTTCTTGCCGCTGAGGGCGCCAAGCAGCTCCAGCCAGTGGCTGATGGGCTGACCGTAGTTTTTTTCAATGGAAGGAAAGTACGACGCCGGGCCTTTGACCTGGCTGGCTTGGCTCTTGTTGTCTTCGCTCATGCTTCACCCTGTGCTTTTTTACTGCCCTTGATGTTTTCGATCAGATCGACCACGTAGTTCTGGTTGAAACCCGCAACGAAGGACCAGAACAGCAACTTGCCATAGGCGGCGTAGCCGTCAGCGTGCTGGCAGAAAATCACATAGAAGCTGTTCTCGGGGTAGTTGCAACTCTTGTCCCTGACGATCTCGGGAAACAGCTCCCCTTGCACCACACCGGAGATGAACAGGATGTACAGCAGGCCCGCCAGGATGCCGCCAATGAACGACGGCAGCAGCACATTGAACCAGGAACTGCACAGGCTGATGATCTCCTCCTCGCAAAGGTGTGACAGTTGCCGGTGAAACCCCACATAACCACCAATATTGCCGACGATGAACACCACCGAGGGGATGGTGTAACCGTCGGCCATGGCGACCGCTCCCAGGGACGCCGCCAACAGCAGCACAAAGATGATGAACAGTCGCTTCCATAGGATGTTCAGTGCTTCCTGGCGGTTCATGTTCAGCTCGTCGGTTCAGGTTTTCGGAGAGATCCGTCTACCTTGATGACGATAGATGAGCCTTGCCCGGCAGGACCTTTTTTTTCGCCAGGGAATCCTTGCCCCTGCGACCTGCGCCTGCCGTGTCCTCAGGCCGGATACCCGGTGATCTCGCGAATGCTCTGGTACAGCGGCTTGAGCTGGCGGTACATGCGCAGGTAGACCTCGCTGTACAGCCGCTGATACATCTGCTGCGCTTGCGGCTGTGGCTCGAACACCGCGCCGACCCGGGTCATGGCGCTGATGGCCGTGGGAAAGTCCGGGTACAGGCCCAGGCCCACCGCACAGGCGATCACCGCCCCCAGCCCCGAGGCTTCATAGACATGGGGGCGCTCTACCGGCAGGCCGAAGATGTCCGCCGTCAGTTGCATCGCCGCATCGCTCTGGGAGCCACCACCGGCCACCCGCAGGCGAGTGATCTTCAGCTTGGAGCGTTTCTCCATGCGCTCCATGCCCTGGCGCAAGGCGTAAGCCAGGCCTTCAAGGATGGCCCGGTAGATATGGGCCCGGGTGTGCACGTCGCCAAAGCCGATCATCGCGCCCTTGGCTTCCATGCCCGGCTCGCGGATGCCCGGCGACCAGTAGGGTTGCAGGGTCAGGCCCATGGACCCGGGCGGCACCGCCTGGACCAGGGCATCAAACAGCTGTTCCGCCTCCAGCCCCTGCTCGGCCGCCTGCTGCACTTCCCGCAGGCCGAACTGTTGCTTGAACCAGCTGACCATCCAGTAACCGCGGAAGATCATCACCTCGCAGTTGTAGTGGTTCGGCACCGCCGCCGGGTACGGCGGGATCAGCGGCACCACTTCCAGATAGCGGGAACGGGTGGTGGTGATGGTCGCCGTGGTGCCGTAGGACAGGCAGGCCGTGGTGGAATCCTGGACGCCCGAGCCCAGGACTTCGCAAGCCTTGTCGGCACCGGCGGCAATCAGCGGCAGGCCCTCGGGAATACCGGTGTGGCGGCTTGCTTCGGCGCTGATCCGGCCCAGGGTTTCGCCGGGTTTGAGCAGGGTCGGCAACTGCTCCTGACGCACCGCCAGGGCCTGCCATTTCCAGTCGCTGGGGGCGGCCCAGCGCAGGCGCTTGTAGTCGAACGGCAGGTACGCCACGCAACAGCCGACGGAGTCGACGAAGTTGCCGGTCAGGCGATGGGTGAGAAAGCCCGACAGCAGCAGGAACTTGTCAGTGGCGGCCCACACCTCCGGTTGCTGCTGGGCCACCCAGTTGGCTTCGGCCTGGGCCCGAAAATAGTCCACTGTGGCCTCGGCGCCGATCAGCTTGAACAGCCAGCCCCAAGGTCCCTTGATCCGGCCTTCGACCTCGGCCTGGCGCTGGTCGAGCCAGAGAATGGCCGGACGCAGGGCCTTGCCCTGGGCGTCGACATTGATCAGGGTGCCGCGCTGGGTGGTCAGGGACACGCCGCGGATCTGCGAACGGTCGATACCGGTCTGCTGCCAGAGCAATTGGCAGGCTTCGCCGAGCTTGGCCCAGTAATAGTCCGGGTGCTGTTCGGCCCAGCCGGGCTGGGTCGAAAAATAGGCCTCCAGCTCCACCTTGCCCTTGCCCAGCAAGTTGCCCGACAGGTCGAACAGCAGCGCGCGCACGCTTTGGGTGCCGTTGTCGATCGCCAGCAGGTAGTCCTGCTTATTGTTGTTGTGGTTGTCCATGGGGCTCTCTTGGTTGGGGCTCAATCGGTGACGGGGGGCAGGCTGTGATGGCGCTGCCACAGGTCGCGATAGCGCTGTTCTTCGGCCAGCCAGCGCGCGTCGTCCCAGCCCAGGCGGGGCTGGCACAGGCGGCGGATGGCCGGCAAGTACTGCGCCGCGCCTTCGGCCAGCAACAGACCGAGCCGGGTACGGCGCAGCAGCAGGTCGTCCAGGTGCAGGACCATTTCCGCCTCGGCGGCAAAGGCCAGCTCGGCCCACAGGGTGTCGCTGGCGCCGACGCAATCGCCGCCCAGCTCGGCCACCCGCTGCGCTACGCGGGGCAAGTCGCGGCCATGGCGCCCGGCCAGACGCCGCACTTGAGCCGCGCTGAGCCCGGGAATATCCACCGGCGCCTGGGGGGCGAACACCGGTTCGCCGTCGTCCTCCACGCTGCGCCCGAGCATGGCGCCACAGGCTTGCAGCACCTCGATGGCCTGGGGCCGGAAGGTGGTGAGCTTGCCGCCGGCCAGGGTCACGCAGCCCGGCTCCTGCCACAGCACATGCTCGCGGGTTTCGTTGGACGGCTTGCCCTGTTGCTCCCCCCCCGCGCCGGCCACCACCGGGCGCACCCCGGCCCAGGTCGAGAGCACATCGGCGGCGCTGACCTGAGCCTGGGGAAACTGCTGGGCGCAGGCGGCCAGCAGGTAGCGCAGTTCTTCCTGACTGATGCTGGCGCTCTGGTCCAGATCGTCGCGGTGATCAAGATCGGTAGTGCCCACCACCGTGGCGCCTTCCCAGGGGAAGACGAACACCGGCCGACCGTCCTCGGCATGCATGAAGCTCAAGGCCTGGGCCACCGGCAGGCGCCAACCCGGCAACAGCAAATGACTGCCGCGCAACGGGCGCAGCTGGCGCGGAGCCTGGGCCGGGCGCAGGCGCTCGGCCCAGGCTCCGGTGGCCACCGCCAGGGCCACGCAGCCAAGGGTTTGCACTGCACCCGTTTCACTGTCCTCGATCGCCACCCCGCACACCCGCCCGTTCTCCCGCAGCAGGCGAGTCACCCGCAGGCCATTGATGGCCACGGCGCCATCGGCCCGGGCTTCGGCCAGCACCCGCATCACCAGGCGCGCATCGTCGGTCAGGGCATCCAGGAAACTGGTGCCCCCCAGCAGGCCCGGCTCCTTCACCCCCGGAGCCAGGAAGCGCAGGTGCGCGGCATCATGAAAGCAGTGGTTGCGGCGCCCGGCCAGGGCGTCATACAGGGTCAACAGGCCGCCGAACACCTTGGGTCCGGGAAACTTGCCGCGGTAATGGGGCATCAGGAAACTCATGGGCTCCACCAGCCCGGGGGCTTCCTGCAGCAGGCGCTGGCGCTCGCGTACCGAGTCCCGGGTCAGGCGCCACTGGCCCTTGGCGATGTAGCGCAAGCCGCCATGGACCATCTTCGAGGAACGGCTGGAGGTGCCCCAGGCAAAGTCCCGCTGCTCCAGCAACAGGCAACGCCAGCCGCGCCGCGCCGCTTCCCGCAGGATGCCGGCGCCGCTGATGCCGCCGCCGATCACGATCAGGTCCCAGGGTTGCGCCCCCAGCCCGGGCAGCGCCTGTTGGCGCCACTGGCCGTTCCAGTCCTGGCTCATGGCGTCACTGCTCCAGCAGGGTGCCGGGGTTGAGGCGCCCGGCGGGATCGAAGTGGCGGCTCAAGGCCTGCAGGGTGTCGATGGCCAGCGCGCCCTTCTCCCGCCGCAGGTACGGCGCATGGTCCTTGCCCACCCCGTGCTGGTGGCTGATGGTGCCGTGGTGATTGACGATGGTCTGGCTGGCGGCGTGCTTGAGGGCCTGCCAGCGCGCCAGGGTCGCCGGGTAGTGGGCGTCGGGGCGGAATACGTAAGTGGTGTAGATGCTCGACCCTTCGCCATAGACGTGGGACAGGTGGGTGAACACATGCACCTGCTCGCCCTCGGCGGCCAGGCCATCACGCAGGCTGCCCTCGATGCGTTGCAACAGGCGGTCAACGTTGCTCCAGTCGGTGGCGGTTTCCAGGGTGTCCACCAGGTAGCCGGCGTTCCACAGGCTTTCGCGCAGGTAGGGAAAGCGAAAGCGGTTCTGCGCCCACTTCTTGCCCAGCAACGTCCCGGTAAAGACTCCGCCAAACCCCTTGAGCTGGCGCCGGGCGTGACGCAGGGACAAGGCGTTCTGCTGGCGATTGCCGGTCACGCCGAAGGTCAGCAGGCACTTGCCCGGCCCCGCGCCGCGCAGGGCCAGGTATTTTTCCAGCCAGGCGATCTGCGTGGGATGGCCGGCCAGGGCCAATTGGGTTTCGGTCTCCAGGGCATTGGACAGGCGCAGCATCGACAGCGGCACCCGGGCCTGGGCCAGGGCACGCACCGCTTGCAGCGCCTGGGTCCAGTCCGGCAGGAACACCCCATAGAAGCGCTCGTCATCCGGCAAGCGGCTGACCCTGACCTTGACCTCGGAAATGATCCCGAAGCGCCCTTCGCTGCCCAGTACCACTTCCCGCAGATCCGGCCCGGCCGCAGACGCCGGAAAGGTCGCGATGGGCATCGGCCCGGCAAAGGTTTCCAGGGTGCCCCCGGCGAACAGCTGCTCGATGCGCCCATAGCGCAGCGACTGCTGGCCACTGGAGCGGCTGGCCACCCAGCCCCCGAGGGTCGACAGCTCCCAGGACTGGGGGAAGTGCCCCAGGGTGTAACCCCGGGCGCGCAGCTGGCTCTCCACCTGCGGGCCACTGGCCCCAGGGCCGAAGGTCGCCAGCTGGCTGTCTTCGTCCAGTTCCAGCAGGCGGCTCATGCGCGCCAGGGACACCGTCAGCACCGGCCGCTCCGACCAGCCCGGATTGATGTGCCCGGCAACCGAGGTGCCGCCGCCGTAGGGAATCAGGCACAGGTCCCGGTCCTCGGCCAGGGCCAGCAACTGGCGGATCTGCTCGGCGGTTTCCGGAAAGGCCACGGCATCCGGATAGACCCCCAGCTCGCCTTCGCGCAGGGCCAGCCAGTCCGGCAGGCTCTGGCCGCGGGCATGCAGCAGGCGCTCCTGGGGATCGATGCAATACAGCGGGTGGGCAGCAAGGCGTGAGGCCGGCACCTTGGCCAGCGCCTGTTCCAGAGTCGCCTCCGGCAAGCGGCGCCCCGGGCCCAGGCGCTCGGCGAGAAACCCCGCGCCCTGGGCCGGCAATTCGACCACCGTGGATGCATCCCCCCAGCCGTTCCAGCGTCGCATACGTGTGTCCTTGTGCTGTTCTTATAGGTCTTGCTTCAGGCTCCCTATACTAGTGCGCGGCTGAACGCTGTCACGGTCGCATCGCGCCAGAGGATGTAGCCGATTGAGTCAGGCGCAGGTGACATCCGGCGCCAGTTACCGAAGAATCCTCCCCTCCCCATCACAGGCTCGCGTCCATGCCGGCATCCCTGAAAACCTGCGCCCCGCTGTTCTGGTCCACCGACCTGGGCATCGACTACGGCGCGCCGACCTTGCACCTGCACGACTTGCTGCCCGTGGTGGGCGAGGAACACTCGGCCTTCTTCCAGCACCGGGACGGCATCCTGATCGGCGAAACCCTGCAACTGATCTGGTGCCCGCCGGTTGCTGACCTCAATGGCTGGAACGAACAGCCTTCGGAAATTGCCCTGAGCCAGCTGCTGCAGGTCCGGATCACCGGCCCGGCGCCCGAGCCGCCAGCACCACGCAATGCCATCCACCATGGCCGGCCGAGGTACCGCTTCCTGGTCCTGTCCTGCCAGCCACTGCCGGCGGCCCTGCGCGCCCAACCGCTGGCACAGGACGCCTGGTCCATGCCGCTGATCGAGAGCCAACAAGGTAGCTGCCTGACCTGGGATGCCATCCATGACTGTGGTCGCGCCGAGGTCCAGGGGCTGATCTACCTCAGCGCCTACCGCCGCGACGAAACCTATATGGAAATCTTCCTCGAAGCCGTGGGCGAGCAACTGTTTGGGCTGTTTTCGGTGCACCTTGGTCCCGGGGGTGACGACTATGAATTGGGCCGCCGCGCCCTTGAAGGCGCAGAGTTGCGGGCCATCCGCCGCGCCCTGGACAGGGCCCAACCCTTGATGGATTCACAGGCCGCTTACCTGGCGAGCTGAGCCCTACCGATAGCAAAAGAACACTGAAAAAGACTAAGCAGCTGTTTTCAAACTCATTTTTTTGCTTTTGGGGCTTCACAGCCCGCGCAGAAATTGATAAATTTGCGCCCGTTCTTGCAGCGGCCCTCCCCGGACCGGCATTCAAAGCAAGTAACGTCGCAACAGCTACAGGGGCGTCGCCAAGCGGTAAGGCAGCAGGTTTTGATCCTGCCATGCGTTGGTTCGAATCCAGCCGCCCCTGCCATTTTTCTTCATCGCTATACCTTTAGATTATCTACGCGTATTTCAGTCTCAAGACTGGAGTGAACAACTCCCCGTCTGTTAATGACTTTTCGTCCCGGCGTACGTCGTTGCAATAAATCGAATAAGTCATTCAGCTGCCGACTGGACGGTCTTGAGCAGTTCCGAAGTCATCTCGTCACTTGGCTCCATCGCCAACACGCCGTCTATTGCGGATCGCCGCTGCGCCTGGTCAGCCAATGGCATTGCCTGAGTGAGGACCCAAAGCAAATTACGCTGCCCCTCAGCACTGGATTGTGGGAACTGTTGAATTGCTGCGGGAATGGCACGCGGATCCTTGAGATTGACCACTACGTTGGTGGCAAACGACTGGATAGTCTCATCTTTATTGGTTGATGCCTTGACCAGCGCCGTCATATCTTCGTCGTCAACAAGAGTCTTCAAATCTGCCTCTTGCCCGGCCTGGGACTCAGTAATCTCATTGAGAGAAACAAGGGCACCAAGCGTTGTGCGATAACTGCTATCCGCCTTTCTGACTTCGTTCAACAATGGTTTCACTGCCGGCGTGCCCAACTTGCCAAGTTCAGTGCGCGCGTCACGTCGCACATTGGTGCTATCGGAACTCAGATTCTCGATAAGGCGGTCGATACCCACGGCCTCGGCGGATGTAGTGACGGGAGCGGATTCGGTAGCGTTGGCAGTCGGCCAGAAGGACCAGTTTAAATCACCACTATCAACAGAGGCTTGAGCAAGATTGCCTCCTGTGCGGGCTGGACCACGGCATGGCCCTACATTGGCGATCACGTTATTGGCTCCATCACGAAGGCTGGCCTCAGCAGCACTGTAAGTCCATTGAAGCGTATCTCCAGACCCCAAGTGAGGGAGTAACAAAGAGCTATCGATGCAACTGAATATTTGCTCCATACCACCGATATTAACAATAAGCTTCAATTTTTTACGGTTAATATTCTTATCAAAAACAACGAAGTCGTAGCTATTTTTGAGTCGAGATCCAAAAAAATCGTTATCTCCTTCAAATGTCATAACGGCCTGCCTGGTATCATTTCCTTCGATCATCACGCGCAAGTAGCGCCCATCCATATTATTGAGTACCACAAAGAAAATACCGATTGCCAGAGCAGCTGACCCCACAACAGTCAATGATTGACCTGGGATGCTAAGCCTGGCCGTAGAACCAAAGGCACCAAGAATTATTCCTATACCTGCACAAAACATGAATACTTTCAAAGAAAAATTGCTCAGGTGCATCACTTCGAATGCCGCACCTATACCAATCATTACCAGCCCCATTACAAGTGCCGAATAAAAAATCGGCCCAAGTTTAGTTGACTGACTGCCATCCATATTATTATCTTTTTCCATGATAGCTCCGGACTGCCGAAATAGTATTGTTAACACCACTCAACTCAACAACCCAATGAGTACTCAACACCTCCTAAAGTGGCGACTAGCACAAAGCTAGTAGGCCTCCAAGATCTTGTCCAGCCCCAACTTAAGACAAGATCAACGACTAAGCGATTAAAAAACCAAACCACTCTACAAGTTACTGTTTAACCTCCAGAAACTCTGGATAACCAGAGCATGCCCGAAAGAAAACAGCCCCATTTGAGGAAAGTACTCCTTTTAAAGCCGCTATGGCTTGCCATTAGCCAGCATCAAACAGGCGTCCAGCGTTTCTATTAATGCACTGACCTTGGGCAACCCCTGCCGGCTTTTCAGCCACAGCAGATGAATCGCCTGCCCTTCGCTGGCCCACTGCGGCAGCACTTCGACCAGGGTGCCTTGCGCCAGCTGCTGCTTGACCAGCCACGAAGGCAATTGCGCGATGCCGTAACCGTCCAGCACGGTCATCAACAGCCCCTCGCCATCCCCCACCACGCAACTGGCGGACATGACCCGGCGCTCGCTCTCGCCCGGACGCCCGGTCGCAAAGTTCCAGGGGCTGACCCGGCCGTCCACCCAGCCATAGGCAATGCACTGGTGCCGTTCCAGGTCCTGGTCGGTCAGCGGCGTGCCATGGCGCCGCAAGTAATCGGGAGAGGCGCAGAACAGGTGCCACTCACGGCCCAGGCAGCGATGCCCCAGTGCCGCCGGCCACAGCTCCGAACCACCGAGGCGCACGGCAATGTCCACGCCGGCTTCGAGGGGGTCGATGGCGGAATCGGAAAAGGTGATGTGCGGCTGCAAGCCGGGGTGTTCCCGGGCAAACCGCAACACGGCAGCCAGTACCTGGGAGCGGCCAAAGGTCCCGGGCAGATCGATGCGCACCCGCCCCCGCAGCTCGGTGTGTTCCGCGTTCAGCGCCAGCTCGGCCTCTTCCAGATCGGCCAGCACACCGCTGCAGGTGCGGTAGAAAGCCGTCCCCGCGTCGGTCAGCGCCAGGCTTCGAGTGGTGCGCTGGAACAGCCGCGCCTGCAACCGCCCTTCCAGCCGGGCAATGGCCTTGCTGACTGCCGAGGCCGTGAGGTTGAGGCGCTCGGCGGCGGCCTTGAAGCTGCCGCAGTCGGCGACGCAGACAAATACATCGATCCCCTTCAAGCGCTCGGAAGAAAACATCGGTGCCTCGCATTCATGAATCTGATTCCATTCATTGGGTAAAAATCATCATAAAACAGAATCAGATTCCCCAGTAAGCTGGCTGGCATTCTTCCAAGACCCTGCTACAGACGATGAGGCACGGATGCTGCGCACCCTGAAAGGCTACCCAAAGGCGATCAACCTGCTGCTCACCGGCACCCTGGTGCTGACCCTGGCCCGGGCCATCACCCTGCCCTATCTGGTGATCTACCTGAACAGTGCTTTCGGCCTGCCGGTCAGCGACATCGGCCTGGTGATCGGCAGCAGCCTGATCCTCGGTTCGCTGCTGAGCCTGTATGGCGGATTCCTGGTGGACAGGACTCCCAGCCACCGCCTGATCCTCGGCTGCTGTGCGCTGTTCACCCTGGGTTTTGTCGGCACCTTCGCCGCCCGCCAGCTGTGGCTGTTCTACTTGTGCCTGGTGCTGATCAACCTGGCCTACGCGGTGATCGACATCGCGATCAAGGCCGGCTTTGCCCAGCGCCTGCCGGTGGAGCAACGCAGCGAAGCCTTCTCGATCAAGTACACCCTGACCAACATCGGCTACGCCGTGGGCCCGTTTCTCGGCGCCGGGCTGGCGCACCTGAGTATCAGCCTGCCGTTCCTGATATCCGCCGCCCTGGGCGCCGGGTTCCTGGCAATCCACCACATCTGGGGCGACAGACAGCTGGATGCCACTGGCGCCACATCCACGCCACTCTCCTTCCTGACCCTGGGCAAACAGCTGCTGCGGGACTACCGCCTGGTGTGCTTCACCCTCGGCGGCCTGCTCAGCGCCGTGGTCTTTGGCCAGTTCTCGGCCTACCTCTCGCAGTACCTGGTGGTCACCACGTCCCCGGAGGCCACCTACCGCATCATCAGCACCCTGGTGGCGACCAACGCCCTGCTGGTGATCGCCTTGCAGTACAGCATTGGCCGCAGGATTTCCACGCGCCATCTGAACCGCTGGCTGGCAACCGGGCTGGGGCTGTTCCTGCTGGGGATCAGCGGGTTTGGCCTGTCCACCAGCCTGCCGCTGTGGGTACTGTCGATGGTGGTGTTCACCCTGGGGGAAATCATCGTGTTTCCCGCCGAGTACATGTTCATCGACCTGATCGCCCCTGAGCCGTTGCGGGGCCTGTACTACGGCGCCCAGAACCTCTCCAGCCTCGGCGGCGCCCTGGGCCCGATACTCTGCGGCATGGTCCTGGCCAGCCAGCCGGCGCACTGGATCTTCTACATGCTGGGAGCGTTCATAGTCGCCGGTGGGCTGTTCTACTGCCTGGGCGCGGCCAACTTGAGCCAGCCTGTAGCCAGGGAGGCGGATTGAAGCTTGATCCTGTGCTGGCGCGGCCAGCAGATTCACACCCACCACCTTCCGCACGTTCCTCTTTGCACCCCCAACAAAGAGGAATACCCGATGAAAAACACCGACCTCAGCCAACTCATCCTCAGCGACCACGCCCGCATCGAAGCCGCCATCAGCACTGGCGCTGCCTGGGAAGTGTGGTTTCAAGTGGAGTTTCTGATGCTGCTGCGTTCGGCCCATGTGGCCGCCGCCCGCGAAGTGCCCTATCCCAATCCGAATTCAGGCCTGCGCCTGGACGTGCTGGCCCAGCAAAACGGTGAGAACTACGCCATTGAGCTGAAAGTGGAAAGTGCCACCAACGCCGGCAACAAGCTGCTGGCCGAAACCCAGAAGGACATCGAAAAACTCACCAAGTACACCAGCCCCGTCGCGGCACGCTGGGCTGTGGCCGTGGGGTACAGCGACGTCGCCAAACGTGGCTTGCGGGACTTCGCCAACGCCCACAACACCCGGGTCATCTACCAGGAATCCGGCGCCATAGGCTGCATGATCGCCACGGTTTGACCACCCGCTGCAAAACGGCCCCGCCACGGCGGGGCCGTCGCTGCCCAGGGCTATACGCCCCCTGGGCAGCACCTTCATCCCACGCCTTGCTACCACGAGAGAACCTTACAGCGTCAGTTGCCCACGCTCCTCATCGGTCAGGCGCGCCCGGGCCTGTTCGCTCAAGGGCCCGGCCCCCAGGACCTGCACCGGGCTGTCGGGGTTGTAGCCCGGGGCGCGGCTGGCTTCTTCACGCTGGCGTTGCACCGGTTCGGAACCAAAGCCCAGCACTTCCACGGTGACGATGGACGCCCGGCCCTGCTTGGCTGCCGCCTGCTGATTGCGCGCCGCGTCCTCCGCTGCCTGGGACGCCGCCGAACCCGCGGCACTGGCCGAGCTCATGGCGCCAGTGTTGACCGCCGCCGTGACCGGCACCCCGGACGACTTGCCCTGGGTCTGGATGTTCGCCGCGTTGACCACTCGCAGGGCGGCGATGTTGACGTTGCCCGAGACCCGGATACCCGCCTCGCCGGCATCGATGGTGCCCAGGGGCGCGATCAGGTCGATGTCGCCGGCCGCCACCTCGGGAATCGGGTTGAGGGTGGCAATCCCCGCCCCGGTGCTGGGCACCGACGGCGACAGGCTGACATTGCCCCAGGTGTCGTAGACCCGCTTGGGCGGGGTGTAGACCACGGTGGTTTTGGAGCCCCGGCCGGCGTTGATGTCGCCCGCCGCCGACCAGCCCATGATCGAGCCGCCGAAGGTGGTCATGATCCGGCTCTGGCCCAGGAGGATGCTGCCCAGGGAGTACAGCTGGATGTCCCCCGCGCCCTGGGTGATGACCCCGGCCGAGGCCGGCGGCGCCGTGCCTTCGATGCCGAAGGTCTGGTGGCCACCCGGGGTCAGCATCTGGATATTGCCGCCGAAATCGGTGTGCACCCCCGCACCGCCGAACAGGGTGATATCGCCCTTGTAGGTGATCGGGTTACCGGCCACATCGGTACTCGGGAACAGCCCGGCAATCGCCGCCCGGCCCCGGGCGTAGCTGCCCTGGCGTATCCCGCCGTCCTGGGTGTACTCGCGGCCGGCGGCCTTGAGCTCGGCAAAATACACATCCCGGGCAAACACCCGCTGCTGCTCCGCCGGCAAGGCCGCGTAGTAGGCCCGGGCCTGGCTGCTGTCGCCGACAAAGCCGAAGCGCTGGGCCAGCCAGTCCACCAGCTCACCCTCGTAGGTCTTGGCCACCTTGCCCGCCGAGAGGCTTTCGCCAGGCTGAGCCAGGCGGCTCGGGTCCAGATAGGCCTCGACAAAGCGTCGATAATCCGGGCCGCTGGCACCGACCCCGGCCTGCATCACGATGCTCGCCCCGGGACGGCTGTCCCCCGCCGCCACGGCGCCGAGGCTGGTGACGCTGACCCGATCTTCCATGAGGATGTTGCGCCCCGCGGTCAGCTCCAGGGTCCCGGGGCCGGCAACGTTGAAGCTGCTGTAGAGAATGTCGCGCCCGGCACTGGCGATGGAGATGTCGCTGGGGTTGTGGTGCACGAACAGGTTGCCGCTGAAGGTGTATTCGCCATAGGTGCTGTTGCCGCCCTTGGCCCCGCCAAGACCGGTGCCGCTGCTGACGATGTCCTGGCCGGCCTTCATCCAGACTGCGCCACCGCCTTCATAGTAGGTCTGCCCCAGGCGTGGGTCGGACGCCGTGGTGAGGGTCAGGACGCGGCCGCTGCTGACCCCCAGCAAGTCGCCGTTGATGGCATAGAACCGCGACGGCTCGGTGTTGCCCGCCCACTGGTTGGTCGCCGTGTTGGGGCCGAAGGCAAACAGCGGGAACACCCCGCCGCGGGCCCGGTTGCCATCGGCGGAGAGATTGCCGCTGGCCGCCAGGGGAATCCCTTCCAGGGTCGCGCTGGTGGCCATGAAGGCTGGGTGCTCGGGGGTCGCCAGCGCCTGCGCCGAGGCGCTGGAGCGGCTGACGGTCAACTCGCCACCGTAGATCGAGTCACCGGCCAGCAGCTGCAACTGGCCGTTCAGCGAAGGCGCCAGCACCAGTGCCGCCGGAACCACCGCCGCCCCTGTCTCATACAGGCTGGATTGGCCGTAGTAGAGGCTGCCGCTGGCCGCCACGGCGCGCAGGGTCGGCGGGTAGACGGTGGCCATGTCGGTTTCCGTGCCCCTGGTCAACGGCGTGAGGTTGCCCCCGGCCGAGTACAGGTCGATGGCGCTGCGCTCGGTCCACAGGGAGAACCAGCTCTGGCCGATGCCGGTGGCCCCGCTGGCGCTCTGGTAGGCCCAGCCATTGGCCAGGGGCGCGCGCCCGGGGTCGGCCACGGTCTGCAGCACCAGGTCGCCACGGGTCGACAGGCTGAAGGTGGCATCGCCCGGCATCAGGGTCATGCCGCCTGCGGCCACCGCCAGGGTCGCCCGCTGCGGCTCGAAGGCCCGGGTTTCGCTGCGGCTCTGGTCCGCCGCCTGGGCGCCGTAGTGCAGGTCCAGGCTGCCCAGGGCCGCGCTGCTCAGTTGCGCATGGCCGCGCAGGTTCACCAGGGCGCCGTTGAACACGCCAAAGCCGACCTGGCTGTAGGGGTTGACCTGCCCGCCGACGCGCAGGGTCAGGTCGCCACCGCCGGTCACTTGCCGGCTGCCATCGGCGGCCACCCGGCCGGTGCTGCCCACCGCCAGGATCAGCCCGGTGCTGCGCGGGTTGACGTAGCTGGCGTAGACCGGCGCCGCCATGGGCGCCAGGGCACCGGCATCACCGCCGACCTCGACCTCCAGGTTGCCGCCGCCCAGGGTGCCGAAGCCGGTGAAGCCGACCATCTGATCGGCGCCGCCGGCGCTGTTGGCGGTGTAGGTGCCGAAGTTGATCCACCAGGCGGTGTCCCGCGCCACGCCGCCGCTCAGGTCGTTGCCCTGGCGCCACAGCCAGTTGCCCACGTTGCTGGAGTCGTTGCCGGTGTCGCTGGCCACCGGGCGGCCCGGGGGCAGTTGGTTGGGCAGGGTCACGATGTTGCCGCCGAGGTTCGCCCCGACCTTGATCCGCAGGTTGCCGCCGCCGTCCGGGTACCAGGCCCGGTAGACACTGCCAGCGCCACCGTCCACCAGGGACTCGTAGCCGCCAGCGACGTTGTTCAGCACTTTCTGGCCGTTGCCTCCCCGCGCCAGGTTGTACGGATCGCTGGCCGAGGTGGCACTGGAGGAGGTGCCGGCGGTGTACACGCCGAACAGCGAATCCATGCTCAGGTTGCCCGCCGCCAGCAGGTCGAGGTCGGCGGCACCGGTGCGCACAACGCTGAAACGGGTGCTGCTGGGCACCAGGGTGTAGGAATCGCCAACGGCGCAGTAGCTGGGGGTGTTATCACACAGCGCAGGGTCACCGAACTCGTCGAAGTTGACCGGCTGGCCGACCATGCTGTCGTCGCCGAAGAAGTCCAGGGAGCCCTCTTCGGTCCAGACATACTGCGCCTGGCCGAACATCCCGTAATGGCTGTCCGCTAGGTGCAGGTTGCCGGCCGTGGGCTGGCTCTGCAGCACGCGGCTGTCGGCCGCCGCGGTATCGGCCCCGGCCACCAGGCGCAGGGACCAGGACTGTGCACCCTCTGTCAGCATCGGCGCGATGGCCCAGAGCTTGCCCTGGCGCCCGCCGTTCTCCGGCCGCAACAGCACCGAGGCCACCCCGCCCGGCAGCTTGATATCGGTGCCCGACGGAATCAGCGCCCCACGGGACAGTTCTTTGCCACCGTCGAGCACCACCAGGTTACGCGCCCCGGCTACGCCCGGCAGGGGCACGCCCTTGGGCCAGGTCAGGGCATTCACCGCGGTATTGGCGGTCAGCAGGGTGCCGGCCTCCAGCACGCTGCCCGGGTTCAGGGTCAGGCTCTGGTTCAACAGGGTGCCGGCGGCGAACAGCAGCGTACCGTTGCTGTCGCGCACCGCGGCGGCCAGCACCGTGCCCGCTGGCAGCACCAGGCTCTCGCTGAGGGTCGCCGCCACTGGCAGGCGCGTGCCCTGCGGCAGGGTCAGGGCCTTGATCGGCAAGTCGTAGTTGAGGGTGCTGCCACCGGGGAACAGGGTGCCATCGGCCAGGGACAGGCCGCCCCCCGGAATCACGATATCGCCACCGGTGAAGTCGATGCCGGCCCGCAAAATCCAGCCATTGTCGTCATCGGTGCCCGGCGGCGGCGCGAAACCATCGTTGATGCTGCCGTAGACGTTCAGGTCGCCACCGGCGCGCAGGCTCAGGCTGCCCACTTCACCGGAGCCGTAGACGTTGTCGTCCTTCTGGGTGTGGGGGTTGAGGCTGGCGTAACGGTAGCCGGACAGGTCCAGGTCGCCCTGCACCACCAGGTCGCCGTCGGCGGTCTTGCTGACGATCTGCACCCCGGGCCGCAGGTGCAAGGCATCGGCGTAGGTGGCGTTGTTCAGGCCGGCCAGCTTGTTGTGCAGCAGGTCGTTGTTCTGCAGCGCAGCGTTGATAAAGGCAGTGCTTTGCAGGTGCTTGGCATCCAGGTAGGCCTGGGTGATCTCCTGGTAAGGACGCCCGCTGGCGGTGGCGTCGGTTTTTTCCGTGGCATCGTCGTAGCTGATCATGCCGTTGACCGCGATCGAGCGCGCACCCTGGATATCCAGGCGGCCACGGGCATCGATGTCGATGTCATTGCTGCTCTGGTCCGCCTGGACGATGCGCGGCGCGTTCAGCTCCAGGGTGCCGCGGCTGCGGCCGTCGTTCTGCCCCGGGGCGCTGCCCGACGCCACATCGGTGCCGTGGCGCAGGTCGATGCGTGCGCCGTCGGCCAGGGTCAGGCGGCCCTGGCCCGAGCTCAGGACCACGCTGGCGCGGTTCGGCGAATCGATGATCTTGCCGAAGCTGTCGACCCGCAGCGTGCTGCCGTGGGCATCCAGCAGCGCGCCGCTGTCCAGGGTCAGGCCCTGGCTGGCCGCCAGGTTGATGCTGCCGACCCGAGCGCCACTGGCGTCCACCCGCCCGGTGACTCGCAGGCTGCCGTGGTCCAACGAGACGTTGACGCTGCTGGCCTTGACCCCGTCGCCAATGCTCAGGTCGCCCTGCTTGAGCTGGAAGCTGCGGGCGCCAAAGACCTGTCCCTGGTTCAGGCGCTGGTTGAGGGCGGCGAACTGCTCGTCCAGGCTGCCGCTGCTGCCCAGGTGCTGGGCCTGGATTTCCACCGCGCCGCCGAGGAACGGCACCAGGGTGCCGCCGGCATCGTACTGGCCACTGCTGCCGCCGAGGATGCTGCCCGCCAGGTCGACCCGCCCGGCCGCGCTGTCCAGAGCCACCACCCGCAGCTTGCCGGCCTGGTTGTGGCTGGCCGAAAGATCAATGGTCGAGCCGGCCGCCTGCAGCACGTTGCCGCTGCGGCTTTGCAGCAGCACTTCGCCGCCGGCGCCGTATCGGGTCAGGTCGTTGAACGCGATGGCGCGACCGGCCACATCGACCCGCGCCGCGTCGGTCAGCAGCACATCGCCACGGGCGCCCAGGGTCACCTTGCCGCTGGGCAGGACCACGGCGCTGGCCAGACGGATGCTGTCGCCCTGCAGGGACAGTTCCGCGCCCTGGCCATTGGCCGCGCCACGGGGGCCCGCCGAGGCACCGATGTCGATGGCGCCACCGGCAGTGATGCGGTTCACCGAGCCGGCCTCGCCAGTCATCAGCGGGGTGAGGATATTCAGGTTGCCGCCACTGTAGGCAAAGCCGCTGAGCGGGTCGAAGGCGCCCTGGCTCTGGTAGACCGCCAGGCTGCCCTTGTGGTTGGCGGTGATGCGCTGGCTGGCATTCAGGTTGACGTTGGCAAAGCCCAGGGCCAGGCGGTCGAAGCTCTGGGTGGTGCTGGGCTGGGCGAAGGCGCCGTAGCCGAACTCGATGCGCTCGGCGTCGATCGCAAGACGCCCGCTGCCGGTCCCGGCCCCTCCGGCCACCACCGCCCCGGCCGGGGTCACGGCGCCCTGCCAGATCAGGTTGGCGGTGTGGATGCTGGCCACGTCATTGGCCCCGCCCGCGCCGTAGATCGCCGGAGTGGAGAGCATCAGGTTGCTCAGCAGCGACTTGCCGGTCAGCGGGTCGTAGGTGTCCAGGGTGGCGCTGCCGTAGAAGTTGAAACCATCCCGCGCCGAGAGCTGCAGGGTCTCCAGGGCCGGCGCACCGAACTGGGTGTCGCCGCGCAGCAGGCGGTCCAGTACCTGCTGGGTCAGGGTCATGCCACTGGGCAGGCGGTTGCCCGCCGCCGCGGCCGCCAGGGCTTCGGGGCTGCCGACATTGATGTTGTTCAGGCCCAGGTTCAGGTGGCGGGTGCCGTAGCGCACCTGATCGCCCAGTTCGAAGGTGTTGTCGGTCAGGGCGACGATGCTGCCGTCGGAATACAGCGCGGTCTGCCCGCTGCAGGGCGCGCTGGCGCAGGAACCGACCTTGATGCCGCCGCTGCTTTGCCCGCCGGCCTGGACCTTGCTGATGACATTGAGCAGGCCATTGGACACCGCCAGCATATTGGCCACCTGGTAGGTGAAGCCGTCCCGGGCGTCATAGCTGGCCTTGCCGCGACCCAGGGTGTTGATCGAGGCGCCCTGCTCCAGGACGATCTCGCCGCTGTTGCTCACCAGGAACACTTCCGGCGCGGCCAGGGTCACGCCTTCGCGCAAGGTGATGGAGCCCTTGGGCGTGTTGATGCCTTCGGCCAGGGTGATGTAGTTGCCGCCCTGGCCGTATTTGACCAGCGTCAGGCCACCGAGCATCAGCCGCGCCGCGCCCAGGGTATTGAGGCTGTCCGCGTCCAGGGTGACGCCGCTGAAGCCGCTGGTGGCCGACTTGCCGGTGGCCACCACTTCAATGCCGCCGCTGCCCATGTTCAAGATCGCCACGGTGCCGCCGTAGCCGCCCTGGGCGGCGTCGAAGCGACCGATGCCGCGGAAGGAGAAGGCCTCCGCCCCGGCCCCCGCTTGCAGCGCCAGCTTCAGGGTCTTGGCGTCCACCGGCAGCATCGGCCGGGGCACCCCGAGGCGCGCCGCATCGGCCAGGGCGAACTGGGCGTAGCCGGTTTCGTTGTACTGGGAATAGCGCCGCAGGGTATCGGCCGAGGTCAGGATCAACTGGCTGGCCACGCTGTTGCTGATCCCGGTGTTGGCGATCGACAGGCGCCCGGCGGTGGACCAGGAGCCATTGCGCAGCTGCTGGGCCGCGCTTTCGCTGCCAAGCCCGGCCAAGCCGTTGATTTCGACGCGAAAGGCCCCCGGCATCAGCGCATAGGTGGACGGCATCAGGGTGTAGGTGCCCGCCGCCAGCCCCGGCACGCCACTGCCGATGGTGATCTGCTGGCCGATCAACGGGTCCACCGCGCCGCCTTCCGGGGCCACCGGCGCATAGCCCGGCTGTGCCCCGGGGACAATGGCGTAGATCGGGTTACTGCCCAGGCCCGGCAGGATGAAGCTGCCGTTGGCGCCGATCTGCACCAGCGGGCTGTAGCGCGCATCGGTGGAACCGCCGCGCCCGGAAATGAACCCGGCCCCCAGCAGCTCGCCGCCACCGGACAGGTCCACGGTGGCATTGGGTTGCACCTGCACCGACTGGCCGCCGAGGATCACCCCGACGCTCAGGTCGCTGTTCTCATTCACCAGGGCACCCTGGCCGAGGAAGGTCACGGTCTTGCCGTTGTACTTGTAGACCTGACCGTCGACGGTGCCGCCGTAAGGCAATACCAGGCCCTTGCCGCTGACCGAGGTCAGGCTGCCGGGCAGCAACTCCACCTGGCTGGCGCCCAGGTTGCCGATCTCGATCAGGCCCAGGGGCGCACGGATCACCCCGCCCTGCTTGATGCTGGCCGCGCCCAGTTGCAGGCGGCCGAAGGCCGAGTACGGCACCGCCGGGTCGCCATTACCGGTGCGGCCGATGGTCAGGGTACGGCTGGGGTCGAAGTTGATGCGGGTGCCGGAGATATCGTTGAGGTAACCGGCAATCACCCGGGCCCCGACCTCGGTGGCCGGGTACAGCTGCGCGGCCCGCAGGGTCATGTCGCCCTGGGTCAGCAACTGGGTGCTGATGCCCTTGGCGATCACATCGGCACCGGCCCCGGCGAGGAAACGCATATCGCCCTGGCTGGTCAGTTGCACATCGTCGAAGCCACGGCGCTCGACGCTCAGCAGGCTGTTGTCGGCCTGGCGCAAGCTGCCCTTGCTGCCGAACACCACGTTGCCGCGCACATCGATCAGGTTGGCGCTGGCGTTGAACTGGGCCTGGGTGCCCCGTTGCGACGGCGTGCCGGTGGACACCGGCCGCAGGTACTGGTCCTTGGCTTCCAGTGGCGCGAGGATGCCCGCCAGCAACAGGTAGGGCGCCGACAGATTGACCCGGGCGTTGGCCGCGGCACTCTCGCTCAGGTTCAGCGCGCCGCTGTACAGGCGCAGGCTCTGGCCCATGTTCAGCGACACATCGCCGTCGAAGCTCAGCAGGCCGTTGCTCAGCAGCGCCAGATTGTCGAAACCGCCAGCCGTGACCTGATCCACCCCGAGGCGGCCATGGCCGTACTCCAGGCTGGCGGCTGCGGCGTCGGCGCTGGCGGGTAGCCCACTGCCCTGGTGGACCTGGCTGAGCACCAGCTCCCGCGCCTTGAGCACCCGGTCGTTGACCGCGTTCTTGATGTAGTACGGGCTTTCCAGGGCCAGGGACAAGGTGCCACCCGCCACGCCGGCGCCCCCGGCCCGGGCGACGAAGCTGCCGTCCAGGTACAGGCCGTTGTTGGAGGCGAAGCTGATGCTGCCACCGTTGCTGGCCACCTGCACCCGGCCCTGGCCGGGAATGTCCAGGGCCGCCTGGGCCCCGGAAGCGTCAAGACGCGCACCGTCGCGCACCACCACAAACAGGTCGCTGGCCTTGGCAATGCCGCTGGCCAGGTCGATCTCGCCGCCGATGGCGATCTTGCCGCCATTGCGCACCTGACCGTAAAGGCGCCCGCGATTGTCCACCGCGCTCACCGCCCGCGCCGCCACGTCGATCAGCGCCTGCTCGCCGACCCAGATCGAACGCCCGTGACCGGCGGCATTGGCGGCCTCGGAACTGGCCACGGTCAAACCACCGAGGCTGACGCTGCCACCCCAGGCATTGAGGGTGCCGTTCATCGTCAGTTGACCGACGCTGCGCAGGTTGATGGCCTGCCCCGGGTCGACACTGATCACCGCGCCCTGCCCCACGGTCAACGCCGTGGTGGCCAACTGGGCAGCCGTGGAGTACTGATTACCGGCGCTCAGGGTCAACCCGGCGCCACGGCGCTGGGTCAGCACGCCCTTGGCCGCGTCCTGCTGGTACAGGTCCGGCAGCCAGGGCTGCAGAACGCTGGCCGGATCGCTGCCAGTGGCACTGCTGCCAGCCTGGGCTCCGAAGCGGTAGACCGGCATCTTGACCTCGACCTGGGCGCCGTCGGCCACCGTCAGGCCTTCATTGCCGGTGATGTCGTAGGCACCGAAACCCTTGTTGAAGAAGTCCCCCGCCAGTTGCAAGGTTCCGGCTTGCGGGGCCACGTCCTTGGCGCCGATCAGCACCTTGTGCGCCTGCAGGGCCAGGGTGCCGCCACCGTTGACTCCATGGCCGTGCAGCTCGCCCTTGAGGTCGAGCTGGCCGTCGGCGGCCAGGGTCACGTCGCCGCCCTTGCCACCGCTGGCCTTGCCGTCATAGCCGAGGCTGGCGCCGGAGCTGGCATCCACCAGGGTGCCGTTGCCCAGGTTGAGGTCGCCGCTGCTGCGCAACGACAGCTTGCCACCGTTGATAAAGGCCAGGCCGCTGCTGTCCGACGGGTCCAGGGCCAGGTTGCTCCAGCGTCCGCTGACATCCAGCTTGACCCCATCGGCCACATTGACCCGGGCCTGGGCGCCGCCGCTGGGCGCGAGGATCACATCGCCGACCACGAAGTTGCGGTTCACATCCACCTGGTTCAGCACGTTGCCGGCGTTGATGCTGCCGCCGTGGGCCGTGAGGTTGGCGTTGAGCTGGACCTGGGGGCCGAACAGAGTGATGTCGCCACCGTGCGCCACCTGCAGCGCGCCGTTGACCTGAATCTGCTGTTTGGCGCCGACCTTGATCGCCCCCAACTGGAAGCCGTTGAGGGTGTCGCTGTCGAGCACCAGCTGGCCCTGGCGGTTGGCCGGCAGGGCTGTGGTGAGGTCCAGGCCGGCGGCAATCTGCTGCTGGTTGGCCTCGATCAGCACCTTGTCCACGGTCGGGCTCAGGGCATGGCGCAGGGTGCCGCTGGCCTTGTTGTAGATCGGCGTGTAGTTGCCAATGATCAGTTGCGCGCGCTGGGCCGCGGCCTTGTGCGATTGCTGGTAGCCGTCGAGGTTGACGTTGGGCGCCTGGGTCTGGCGGTCGCCCTTGAACACTTCGCTGACCAGCTGGCCTTCAAGCACTGCATTGCCGGTGCCGATCACCAGCTTGCCGGCGTCGCGGCCCACGGTATAACCGGCCTCGTAGCGGCGCTGCTGGGCAATCAGCGGGTTGTAGTAGTAATCGGTGCGGCCCCAGCGCGGGCTGCTGTCCACGTAGCCCTTGTAGATGCCGGTGTAGAGCAAATCCCCCGGGGCCCGGGACAGCTCGTACAGGCGCCCGTCAACGCCCTTGAGCCAGGTCTGCTGGATGTAGCCGGCCTGCACGTCGACGGTGCCGCCGGACAGGTTCAACTGGGCCCCAGACTGGGTCACCACCTCCTTGCCGGTGAAGGTCAGGGTGCCGCCCTGGGCCATCCACTCGCCAATGTTGTGGCCCTGGGTGCCCAGGTAGCCGCCCACTTCCAGCAGGCCGCCGGCGGTGTACCAGCGATCGGTGGCATAGCCGTTGGTGCCCGCCGGAACGAACACCAGCTCGCGCAGGTCGACCCAGACGTCGTTGTTGATCAACTGGCCGCTGTCGCGGTTGCCCGCCGAGTCGCGCTGCTCGTTGCCCTGGACGTTGATCTTGATGGTGTTGGACTCCATCGCCACCTTGACCCCGACCGCGCCGGCCACGTCGATCACCGCACCGTCGCGCACCAGGCTGCGCTGCCCGGCACTGACCGCCACCTGGCCACCGGTGGCCAGGGTGATGGAGCCGTTCTGGAAGTCCACGCTGCCGCCGCTGACGATCTCCACCCGCGACTGGTCGCTGCGGTCGGCCACGCTGCTCAAGTTGTTGAACTGCCCGGTGATCAGGTTGGTCGGGGTGCCGTCGAGGTTGATCAGGCCATTGTTGCGCTGGCTGTCCAGGGCGGTGTTGCCACTGCTGTCCAGCAGGATCGCGGTGGTGCTGCCCTGCCCCAGGGTCACGCTGCCGGTGCTGTCGCTGGCGGCGTTGAGCAAATGGATGGTGCCGCGGGTGTCCACCGAGGTGCTGGCCAGGGCCACGCCGTTCTGTTGCACCCGGTGCCCGGTCAGGGTGATGTCGCCGGTGGACGCCATGATCAGGCCAGTGTTGTTGACCGTGCCCGCCGTGCTGCCGGGCTTGAGCGAGGTGGCGACCTCGTTGCCCCGTGTCGTCGAGTGCTGGTTGCCGCTGGTGCCGACCCCGCGGCGGATGTAGAAACTGTCGCCGGCAGCCAGGGTGGTCTGGCCCTTGGCGGTGACGATGGTGCCGGCGTTTTCCACTTCCGACCCCAGCAGCAAGGCGTAGCCACCGGACTCGGTGGAGCTGGCCGCCGGGTGGGTCTGGATCAGCGCACCGCGCTGCACCTGGACCTTGCCCAGGGCATCGGTGAAGGTCGGCTGGGTGCCGTTGGCGTCCACATAAAGGCCTTGCTTGGTGAACTGCTCGTCGCTGATGGTGGCCGCAGCCGCCACCAGGTTGCGCACGTTGACCTGGCTGGTGCCGCTGAAGATCACCCCGTTGCGGTTCATGATCATCACCGTACCGGCGCCCTTGATCTGGCCCTGGATCTCGCTGGGCCGACCGTTGGGGTCGTTGACCTTGTTCAGCAGCGCCCAGTTGGACTGCTGCTGGAAATCCACGGTGGTGTTGCGCCCGACGTTAAAGGTCTCCCAGTTGAGAATGGCTTTGTCGGCGGTCTGTTCGATGGTCACCGTGGTCTTGCCGCCGGACTGGCTCTGCACCGGACCCTTGGCGTTGATCCAGCCCTGGGCCAGGCTGTTGTCGACCTTGAGCCCGCCCTGGCCGAGGCCATCGGGAATCTGGCTCACCGTGCCGAACGCCGCCTGACGCGCTGCGGCCTGGGCCGCCTGCTGGGCGGCAATGGCGGCGACGCTGGCGTTGAGATTGCTCAAGGAACGCTGCAACTGCTGGTTGGCACGGGTCTGCTGGGACAACGACGGAATCCCCGGCACCTGGCCGTTGGTGCGCGCGGCGGTGGCGGCCTGGGACGCGCCCTTGGCGGCAAACCAGCCGGAACTGAAGGCCGTGGCGCCATGGGCACTGCCCGCCACCATCAGCAAGGCAATGGCCTGGGCCAGGGGCTTGAGCCGCAGGCTCGGCATCTCGCCATCAAGGCGCAGGGCTGGGGATTTGACCGGTGGTTTGCAGCGAACCATGACTACTCATCCTTTGTTATGACGCCCACGGGAGCGCGACGCTGATAGGGCCCAGGGCACGCGTCACTGCTTTAGGGGATAGGCCGTTGGCGCGGGGCGCGACCGAACGGATGTCACGGAAAATTCATCTAGCGGGTGTCACTGGCTGTGCGCAGGGCGTAAGCCCGCTGGATGCGCGCTCTGAACAGATGCTGGATGAAAAAATCAGCAACGACCGAAACCGTTGCTGATCGGGTGTTGCCGCTCGGTGGGGTTCGCCGTTACAGCGGACGACCGATGTTGTTGCAGACGTTGGTGTTGCCGATGCTCAGGGTGTTGGAAGCGGTCACGAAGGTGGTGCGGATCGCGGTTTTCCAAGCGGTAGGCAGTGGTACGAAACGGTTGGCGGTGATGGCCGCGTCGTTGTTGGTGGTCGCGCCGTAGTGACGGGCGAAGAAGTTACGTACCTGGGTGCTCTGAGTGGCGTCGGCATAGCACTGGCTGAAGATCAGGTTGGTGAAGCCCAGGATTGGGTAGCCAGTATCGGGATAAGGCACGGTGCCGGTCGCGCCGGCCTTGCCGAAGACAGGTACCCACTTGTCCGGATTGCCGCGATCGGCCGCAGCTGGAACCGGAACGCCACCGATGGCGGCGGAAACGTTGGCAGGTGCAGGCGAAACGCCGGCCACCTTGGCCACCTTGGTGGCGTCGTCCAGACCGGCCAGGCTTGGCGCGGCGTAGTCCGGGCTCATGTAGGTGATGCGGCCGTCGCCGGCGTTCAGGGCATCCATCACGCCTTGGCTGCCCACTGCGGCCACAGCGCCGGCAGGCAGGCCACCGGTGTAGCTGGTAGCGAAGTTGGTGGTCACGCCGAAGGTGCCGGTCTCGGCGCATTTGGCGTTCAGGAAGCGGGTGAACAGCTCGGTGGTGCCGCTGCTTTCGTTGCGGTAAACCACGGTGATGGTGCCAGTACGGCCTGAACCGGCGATCTGGCTCCAGTCGGAAACACGGCCGGAGAACACGCCGCACAGGTCATTGACGCTCAGGTTGACCGCAGCAGTGCCGGCCTTGTTGAACGGAATGGCAACCGAAGTGGCCACCGAAGGCACCTGGATCAGTTTGCCCCAGGCCGCTTCGTGACCGGTGGCGTAGGCGCTCAGTTCAGCGGCAGAGAGCTTGGAATCGCTACCGGCCCAGTGCACGTTCTTGCCGGTAGTGCCGGCCACGAACTTGGTGTAGTCGTTGTTCAGGAAGGCAGCCTTGCCGTTGCCGCTGCCTACGCCGATGTAGGGAGCGAAGCCGGCGGTCAGTACGCCAGCGGTCTGGTACAGCGGTTGTGGCAGGGTGGCGCCACCGCCGTTGATATCAGCCAGGGCAGCCTGTGCCGAGCACAGGGCAGCCAGGGTCAGGGATGCCGCGAGAACGTTGCGCTTAAACATGAAGAATCTCCTTTCGTCGTGTTCGTACGTTGGGTGAATAGCTCTTGCATGACGCCATGGCACTCGGGCCAGAAGCCTTGATCCAGAGGGCTTGAGGGGTGAGGCCATGGAGAGAGAAGTTCGCAGCTTCCGGTGACAGATAAAGGAAAAAACCTCGGGAGAAACCGACTGTTTTGGCAAAAGATTCTCGGGTGTTTGGCGCCGTTTTCCGGGCCTTTCCCGGGTAGGTGAGCGCCAGGTTGCCCGAGCTGGCGCCGGCATCGCTCTGCAAGCGCCGAAGCTAGTGCAGACAGCGCCGGAACATGACAGAACAAGGAACCCGAGCTTGGCCGATTGCCGGGTCGGGAGTGAGGCAGGCCGCGTGAAATTTTCCAGCTGCCCTGCGCTTCGGACCACACCTTCGCTACGCCCCTCGTAGGAGCCGGCTTGCCGGCGAAGGGGCCCGCGAGACCTGCATCGCCGGGGCCGACGCCTTCGCTAGCAAGCCAGCTCCTACGGACCGGCCCAGACCGGGCCGGACGGGGTCAGGTCCGGTCGGGTTGTGCGGTTCAAGTGACCAACTGGTTGATCTCGATGATCGGCAGCATCACCGCCATCACGATCACCAGCACCACACCGCCCATGACCACGATCATCAGCGGTTCGAGCAACGCGGTCATGCCCATGGCCCGGCGTTCGATATCCCGCGACAGGGTCAGGGCCGCCCGCTCCAGCATCGGCGGCAAGGCCCCGGTCTTTTCACCACTGGCGATCAGGTGGATCAGCACCGGCGGGAAGACTTTCTCCACCCGCAGCGCAGCCGCGAGGTTGGCCCCCTCGCGCACCTTGGCCGTGGCCTCGCTGACGCTCTGGCTCAGGCGGTCGTTGGACAGGGTCTGGCGCGCCGCGTCCAGGGCCCGCAGCAGCGGCACCCCGGCGCCACTGAGAATCGCCAGGGTCGAGGCGAAACGCGCGGTGTTCAACCCCAGGACAAAACGCCCGAACAGCGGCAGGCGCAGAATCCGGCTGTGCCAGCTCAAGCGTGCCCGGGGGTTGCGCAGGTACAGCCGCCACCCCCAGAACCCCGCCACCAGGGCGCCGAAACACTGGATGCCCCAGGCACGAATGAAGTCGCTGGCATTGAGCATGGCCAGGGTCAGCCCCGGCAGATCCTGGCGGGCCTGGGAAAAGGCGCTGACCACCTGGGGCACCACATAACTGAGCAGAAAGATCACGATGCCGATGGACACCAGGCCCACCACCCCGGGGTAGATAAAGGCAGTGAGGATCTTGCCCCGCAGGCCGTTGCGCTCCTCGATATAGTCCGCCAGCCGCTCCATGACCTGGGCCAGGTCGCCGGACTCTTCACCTGCGGCAATCAGTGCCCGGTAGATTTCCGGAAAGTCCCGGGGACGCGCCGCCAGAGCCTCGGCCAGGCGCATGCCGCTGCGCACATCCGCGCGCACCGCGCTCAGGGTCTGGGCGATGTGCTTGCGCTCGGCCTGCTCCACCGTGGCGCTGAGCGCCGCCTCCAGAGGCAGGCTGGCCCCCAGCAGGCTGGCCAGCTGGCGCGTGGCCCAGGCCAGGTCGTTGTCGCTGAGCCTGGGGCTGAAGAGCCCCCCAGCTGCGCCGCTGCCTGGGTTGCTGTCCAGTTGCACCTGCAGTGCGGTCAGGCCGCGGCTGCGCAGGCTGGCGAAAGCCGCGCCCTGGCTGTCGGCTTCCAGGTGGCCGGACTCGATCTTGCCGAGGGCGTCGGCGGCTTCGTAGCGATAGCGATTCATCAGGCGTCCCGTGTCACACGTAGGATTTCTTCCGGTGCGGTGGCGCCGCTGCGTACCCAGCGCTCGCCATCCTCACGCATGCTCAGCATCCCCGCCCGCCGCGCTGCTGCCCGCAGGGCCTGCTCGTCAGCGCCCTGGTGGATCAGGCTGCGGATGTCATCGTCGATGCAGAACAGCTCATGAATCCCGGTGCGGCCGCTGTAGCCAATGTGGTTGCAGGCCGGGCAACCCACCGGGTGCCAGGTGCCGGGATTGGCCGGATCAGCTTGCTTGCACTGGTTGCACAAGCGCCGCACCAGCCGCTGGGCCAGCACCCCGAGCATCGACGAGGCCAACAGGAACGGCTCCACCCCCATGTCGATCAGGCGGTTGACCGCCGACACCGCGTCGTTGGTGTGCAGGGTGGCCAGCACCAAGTGCCCGGTAAGCGAGGCCTGGACCGCGATCTGCGCGGTTTCCAGGTCGCGGATCTCGCCGATCATGATCACGTCCGGGTCCTGGCGCAGGATCGCCCGCAGCGCCAGGGCGAAGGTCATGTCGATCTTGGCGTTGACCTGGATCTGGCTGATGCCCGGCAGGTCGTATTCCACCGGGTCCTCGACGGTGAGGATATTGCTGGTGCTGGCATCCAGCCGGGCCAGGGCGGCGTAGAGGCTGGTGGTCTTGCCGCTGCCGGTGGGCCCGGTGACCAGGACGATGCCGTGGGGCTGGCGGATCAGGCCATCCAGACGCGCCAGCAGGTCCGGGTCCATGCCCAGGGTTTCCAGTTGCAGGCGCCCGGCCTGCTTGTCCAGCAGCCGCATCACCACCCGCTCGCCATGGCCGGTGGGCACCGTGGACACCCGAATGTCGATGGGCCGCCCGGCCACCCGCAAGGCGATGCGCCCGTCCTGGGGCAAGCGTTTTTCGGCGATATCCAACTGGGCCATGATCTTGATCCGCGACACCAGCGCCCCGTGCAGCGCCTTGCGCGGCGAGACCACATCGCGCAGGGTGCCGTCGACCCGGTAGCGCACCACCGAGTGGGTTTCAAAGGGCTCGATATGAATATCACTGGCCTCGTCCCGCGCGGCCTGGGTGAGCAAGGCGTTGATCATGCGGATCACCGGGGCGCCGTCCTGGGTGTCCAGCAGGTCGGTGATTTCCGGCATGTCCTGCATCAGGCGGTCCAGGTCCACCTCATTCTCCGCGGCCCCGACCACCGCTGCGGCGCTGCCGGTGTCGGCGTAGGCCGTGGCCAACAGACCGTCGAGTTCGTCGTCGCGGATGCGCTCCAGGCGTGCGGGGCCGAACTGGCGGCGGGCTTCGCTGATGGACCAGCCGGGGGTCGAGGGGCAGACCAGCAGGGTGGCGCCCTGCTCGCTGTGGCGCAGGAGAATGCGTTGGGATTTGGCCCAGGCGTAGGGGAGCTGGAGGGGCTGAGTGGGCATTGTTTGGGTCTCCTGATTGGGGGGCATATCCGTTGCTGCGGTCACGGCCACTTATGGTTTCGCTCTTACAGCCATCCCTTTCAAGGTCTTTGGAAAAAGCCCCAAAGCATGATCATTTTTTGACCAAAAGAGATGCTGGCTGAGCTAAATTCAACTCGTTTTTTTCTTAATTTCATCCTGGAATTGGCGTAGGACGCGATTTAGGCAAAGACCTTGAAAGGGATGGCTCTTACAGCGACTCACTTTTGAAAATCCGGAATGCCGGCCCAGACAAAAGTAAGCAAAACGCTCTGCCCCTCCACTCGGTGCCTCGCCTAGGCTCGGCATGCCCTCACTCCGGCATTGATCCGTGGGCCGCCGCCACCGGCCATCCATGGCCGGGTGGCGGCTAACCCGGCATCCCTGCCGGGTTACCCACGGCTCAATGCCTGCGTTCGGCCATCGTGGTTAACGGGGCGTTCAGATCAAGATCAAGATCAAGAGCCAGACGGCGGCCTTGCGGCCGGCCTGAAGCTAGGGGGCGTGCGTTTCTGTAGGAGCTGCGGTGGTTGGGCCTCCGTGGGAGCTGGCTTGCCAGCGAAGGCGCCCGCCCAGGCGCTGCAGGTCTTGCGGGGCTCTTCGCCGGCGAGTCGGCGCCTGACCTGACGGAATGGATCAACAAGGTGGGCAATGAGGCGCTGGGCGAAAGGCGTTCGATCAAGGCGCTCAGGCTTTGCCCACGCTGCCCACTGGTTGATCGAGGGGCGCTTTCTTTGGCCCGTCGCTATCCAGTTCGATCAGTTCGGCCAGGGGGACTGCCGGGGAGAAGATGTAGCCCTGGGCGCAGCGGATGCCAATGCTCTGGAGAATGTCGATCTGCTCCTGGGTTTCAACCCCTTCGGCTGTCAGTGTCGCCTGGTACAGGCGTGCGCTTTCCTGGGCGATGGAGACCGCGGTGCGCATCCGTTCATAGTGCAGCAGGGAAATCATCGAGTGGTCGATCTTCACTTCGCTGAAAGGATACTTGGCCAGGATGCTCAGGGCCGAGTAGCCGGTGCCGAAATCGTCCAGGGACAATCCCACGCCGTGATCCTTGAGCAGAAGCATGTTGTGCGCCACTTGCTGGGTGTCTTGCAGCAGGGTGCTCTCGGTCAGTTCCAGGGTCAGGCGAGCGCCGGGAAGCCCGGCTTCCTTGAGGCGCTGGATCAGCAGGACGGCAAAGTTGGCATCGCTCAGGGTCGAGGACGAGACGTTCACCGCCAGCGGTCCCTTGAGTCCGGCATCGATGTAGTACCGGGCGTCGCGGATCACCGCTTCGATGGTCGCCCATTCGAAGGCTTGCTGCAGGTCGTGGTGGCGGATCACTTCCAGGATCAGCAAGGGGGAAATCGCCGCGCCCTGGTCGTCCTGGGCCCGCAGCAGGGCTTCGGCGCCGATGATCGTGCGTTGGCTCAGGCAGAACTTGGGCTGGTAATACAGCGGCGGGGTGTTCGATCGCACCCACTCCAGCAGTTGCTGGCGGATGCGTTCGTTGCTCTGGGCCTGTTCGATCAGCGACTGGCGCAGGTAACGCACCGGCTGTCTGCTGTCCTGCAGGGCCAGGCTGATGTTGCGCAAGGTGACGTTGGCGCTGTCCCCGGCACAGGCATCGATCACGCAGAACTGCAGCTTGGGCGACAGGCTGCCGTCGCTGGGCAAACCGGCCTGCAAGGTCATCTGCAGGGTGGCGAGCAGCGCCGATTCTTCGACCTGCTGGATGGAGCGGTACGGCACCACCAGTGCCAGGCTCAGGTCCGAGAACATGAAGGCGCGGTGGGCGGCACTGGCTTGCAGGGCATGGCTGGAGGCGCCGCTGCTGAATTCTTGCGCCAGGGAGATCAGCAACTGGTCGGTCCAGTCATGGCCGTGGATGGCGACCAGGTCCTTGAGGTTGCTGATTTTGATCACGATCAGGGTGTGGGGGACGCGCCGCTCTTTGTTTTGCTCCAGCACCTGGTCGAGGTGGTCGCGCAGGGCACGGCGATTGGGCAGTTGGGTGGTCGGATCGGTCAGGGCCTGTTGCAGCAGGCTTTGCTGGGCCAACTGGTAGCGCGCTTCGCGGCGCAGCATGGCGAATATCAGGATGATCATGGGCAGGGAGAACAGGGTCGAGCTCAGTCGCAAGGACAGCAGTTGCGCGGTGATGCTGGAGCTGACCGTGCCCATCCAGTCGATGATCTGCATCGGGACGATGGCCGCGCCGAGGCGCATCAGGATCACCAGCAGCATGTCCTTCAGGCTCAGGGCGCTCAGGTCGCGGGTTTCGAACCAGCGATGGAGCAGCATGCCCCCCAGGGCCACCAGGCTAAAACTGAACAGCGCCTCTTCGAACTGCGCGGCGCCGGCAATCCAGTAACGAGCCAGTGCCACCAGGACCAGGCAGGTCATGCCGCCCCACCAGCCTCCCAGCAAACCGGCGAGAAACAGCATGTCGTTGCTCAGGAAAATCTTCACCGGGGTCTGCATGAACCCGGAGGCGAGGGCGATCAAGGCGGCGTTGCTGGTGCCCAGGATCAAACCCAGCAGGATCTTTTTCGACTTGATCAGCCGCTGGGCGTCCTGACGCAGCATCAGCAGGATGCTGAAGATCCCTACCAGGGCAACGTATTGCAGCAGGACGATGGGCTGGAGCGAGGCGTTGAGCGCAAGGTCGAGAGACAGGAGCTCCCACATACCGCTGTGCATGGTGTCGAGGTACCTGATTCGAGTCGAAGTGTGGGAACTTCGCGGAGAATAAAGGCCTGCTGCTTGGGTTGCCTATAAGCCATTTCTTGTTTGGTGATCAGGCGTTTCTTGAGTTTCTCAGGAATTTTCAACCTGTCTCCTGCTGGGAAATAGCCCCGTGGTCGTGCTAAAAAACCGGCCTCAGCCCTGATGTTCCTTTGTCGAGATAACCCCTTGCCGGCCACCCGTTTGACGCTGATCTGCCACGCCCGTACCGCCGCCCAGAAGCTGGGGCGCTTTCCCCTGGACGAAGCCGTGGAGATGGATTGGCAGGCCCAGGCCCTGAGCCGGGCGGCGCAGTTCAGGCACCATCCGCAGGTGCTGTGCGGGCCGGAGCGGCGGACCTGTCAGACGGCGGCGCTGTTCAGCGCAGCGCCGCAAGTGCAGGAAGCCCTGCGTGACTATGGCTTCGGTGCCTGGCAGGGGATGGGGATCGGCGATCTGCAACGCCAGCAGCCGCAAGCCTTGCAGGCCTGGCTGGATGACCCTCACAGCGCTCCGCCGGGAGGCGAGTCGGTCGCCGGGTTGTGCCGGCGCGTGGCGCAGTGGCTGGAGCAGATGGCCCAGCGTCCGGGGCACTGGTTGGCAGTGACCCATCCCTTTGTCATGCGTGCGGTGCTGCTGCAGTTGCTGCAGGCGCCCCTGGGCAGTTTCAACCTGATGGATATCGAGCCCCTGTCGCGGATCGATCTCAGCCATGCCGGTCGCTGGCGCCTGCGCCTGGATGGCCGTGACTGAGACCTGTGCCGGGCGTTCGGGGCATTTCTCCGGGCGTCAAAGCCGCCCATACTTGCCCCCTGGCACAGCAGCGAGAACCAGATCCCCATGAAAACCCTCCTGATCATCGGCATCGGCGCCGGCAACCCCGATTTCATCACCATTCAGGCGATCAAGGCGCTGAACCGCAGTGACGTGGTGTTCCTGATGGACAAGGGGCCGAGCAAGGACTCGCTGATCGATCTACGGCGCGAGCTGTGCCAGCGTTATCTCACCGAGCGTCCTTATCGCTTCGTCGAAGCCCAGACCCCGGAACGCCAGCGCGGCGATGTGGACTACCAGGCCAGCGTCCAGGCCCTGAACCAGGACAAGCAGCAGGTCTTCGAGCGGCTGATCAACGAGGAACTGGCAGAGGGCCAGACCGGTGCCTTCCTGGCCTGGGGCGACCCGTCGCTGTATGACAGCACCCTGCGCATCCTGCAGCAGATCCTGGCCAGTGGGGCGGCGCAGTTCGAGTATCAGGTGATCCCCGGCATCACCAGCGTCCAGGCCCTGGCCGCGCAGCACAAAGTGCCGCTCAACCGCATCGGCCGCTCTGTGGAAATCACCACCGGCCGCCGTCTGGCGGCGGGGCAGGCCGGTGATGCCGACAGCCAGGTGGTGATGCTCGATGCCGAGGACGCCTACCGCCAGCTGCGCAATCAGGATCTGGACATCTATTGGGGTGCCTACCTGGGCACGGCGGACGAAATCCTCATTGCCGGGCGCCTGGACGAGGTCGCCGACGACATCCAGCGGGTCCGTCGCCAAGCACGCGAGGCGCATGGCTGGATCATGGATACCTACCTTCTGCGCAAACCGGAGCCTTAGACACTGGCCGCAATGGACGCCACCGGATAAGCGTGGTGTTCTTCGCCGGCAGCGGGCTCTCCCTCTTTTCCCGTAGGAGCGGGCTTGCCCGCGAAGAGGCCGGGATGGACACCACCGGATGAACGTCGTGTTCTTCGCCGGCAAGCCGGCTCCTACGAGGGGGATTTTTGGCCGAAGCGTTCGCGGTAGGCCGAGGGCGGCAGGCCCACCAGGCTGCGAAAAGCCACGCGAAAACTTTCCACCGAACGATAACCGCAATGCAGGGCGATGCTTTCCGTGGTCTGGCTGCCGCTTTCCAGCAGTTCCCGGGCCCGGGCCAGTCGCTCATGCTGCAGCCAGGCCTTGGGCGTGGCGCCGGTGGCGGCGCTGAAACGTCGCAAGAAGGTGCGTTCGCTCATCAGCGCCCGGGCCGCCAGGTCGCTTACCGTCAGCGGCTCATGCAGGCGCTCCCGAGCCCATTGCATGACCTGCGACAGGTCGCTGCGCGGGGTGCGGCTGACCGGAGCCGGAATGAACTGGGCCTGGCCGCCGGTACGCTGGGGCGACATCACCAGGCGTCGGGCCACGCTGTTGGCCACCCGAGTGCCAAAGTCCCGGGCCACCAGGTGCAGGCAGGCATCGATCCCGGCGGCGCTGCCGGCAGACGTGATCAGTTGGCCGGCGTCCACATAGAGCACGTCCGGGTCCACCCAGATGTCCGGGAAGCGCTCGGCCAGCTCTTGGGTGTAGCGCCAGTGGGTGGTGGCGCCCAGGCCGTTGAGCAGGCCGCTGGCCGCCAGAGCGAACACCCCCGAGCAGATCGACAGCAGCCGTGCGCCGCGCTGGTAGGCCCGCCGCAGGGCTTCCATCAGCTCGGGCGGCGGCGCCTGGTCGCGGCTGCGCCAGCCGGGAATGATGATGGTCCGGGCCTGCTCCAGCAGTTCCAGGCCGCCATCGGCCAGTATCCGGATACCGCCCGCAGCGCGCATCGGCCCCGGGTCCACGGCGACGATGCAGTGCTCATACCAGGGAAAATCGAACTCTGGCCGGGCCAGGCCGAAGATTTCCACGGCGATGCCGAATTCGAAGGTGCAAAGGCCGTCGTAAGCCAGGATCGCGACCAAACCGGGAGGATTGTGCATTTGGCGGAAAGTTACCAGTGGGTGTCCGGGGCGCCACTTTAACGCGGTGGGGCAGGGCCGATAAAGTTCTTCCCATCTTAATCGCGACGTTCTGGAGACGCCCATGACCAGCCTGGTCCGCAGCATTGCCGCCGCCCCTTCGGCCATTGCCCTGATGCATTTTTGCAACCGCCTGACCTTTGAAACCGACTGTTCTGACGTCTACAGCAGCCAGGAGGCCGGTGAAGTGGATTTTGTCCTGGTGGATGTGCGGGGCCCCGAGGCCTTTGCCCGCGGCCATGTCCCCGGGGCGATCAATCTGCCCGGGCACTTGCTCACCGTCGAACAGCTGGCCGGTTATCCCCGCGACACCCTGTTCGTGGTGTATTGCGCCGGTCCTCACTGCAACGGTGCGAACAAGGCGGCGGTCAAGCTGGCGGCCCTGGAATACCCGGTCAAGGAGATGATCGGTGGGGTCACCGGCTGGCTCGATGAGGGCTTCGAGCTCAGCACCGGGCAACCGCGCAGCGAGGGGCCGGATCTGTCCTGCGCCTGCTGAGGGGCCACTGCGCTGGCGGCGGCCCCAGGCTACGGCTAGCGCAGGATGTGTCGGTAAAAATGGTCCGTTCTGAGGCGAACGTCGGGTGGTTCAGGGACAAACGCACCACGCCGGGGCGAGGGGGAGGGCACAGAATCGCGGCTGCATGTTTTTTATAAGTATTTGTCGCATAAACACAATTTGCTTCCCGGGAGCCGCTCTAGACTGCTGGCCACTTCGATTTGCCCATAATCGAAACCAGCCAATAAAAGTCTCCGCCTCCTGGAGTTATAAATGAATAAGTTTGCGCTGTTTGGTGCCTTGGCACTGTCGCTGTTTTCCCTGACCGCTTCGGCCGATGAGGCCAAGCCGATCCGTATCGGTATCGAAGCCGGCTACCCACCGTTCTCGATGAAGACGCCCGACGGCAAGCTCACCGGTTTCGACGTGGACCTGGGCGATGCCCTGTGTGAGCAGATGAAGGTCAAGTGCACCTGGGTCGAGCAGGAGTTCGACGGCCTGATCCCGGCGCTGAAGGTGAAGAAGATCGACGCCATCCTGTCGTCCATGACCATCACCGACGATCGCAAGAAGAACGTCGATTTCACCATCAAGTACTATCACACCCCGGCGCGCTTCGTGATGAAGGCCGGCACCACGGTCAAGGACCCGCTGACCGAGCTCAAGGGCAAGAAAGTCGGCGTACTGCGCGCCAGTACTCATGACCGTTTCGCCACTGAAGTGCTGGTGCCGGCCGGCATCGACCTGGTGCGCTACGGTTCCCAGCAGGAAGCCAACCTGGACATGGTGTCCGGTCGTGTCGACGCGCTGCTGGCGGACTCGGTCAACCTCGACGACGGTTTCCTGAAAACCGACGCCGGCAAGGGCTTTGCCTTCGTCGGTCCCGAGTACAACGATCCGAAGTACTTCGGTGGCGGCGCCGGCATTGCCGTGCGCAAGGGCGACAAGGAGCTGGCAGAGAAATTCAACACGGCCATCACCGAGATCCGCGCCAACGGCAAGTACAAGCAAGTGCAGGACAAGTACTTCGACTTTGATGTCTACGGCGAGTAAGCCGCAGGCTGCAAAGCTTGGGTAAAAAAGGTGGCGCCCGTGATCCGGTCGCCACCTTTTTTGTGCGCCGCTGTTTTATTCTGCGCCACGCCTTTTTTGATCCCTGGAGCCACTATGCAACGCATCGACCATTCCTTGCCCTGGGGCCACCTGGGCACTGCACGCCAGCTCAGCGTGTTTCGCTTCGGCAGCGGTGGCCGCAAGGTGTACATCCAGGCCAGCCTGCACGCCGATGAACTGCCGGGCATGCGCACCGCCTGGGAGCTGAAGCAGCGCCTGACGGAACTGGAGCGCCAGGGGCGTTTGCAGGGCGTGATCGAACTGGTGCCGGTGGCTAACCCCATCGGCCTCGACCAGCAGGTTCAGGGCAGTCACCTGGGGCGTTTCGAACTGGGCAGCGGCAAGAACTTCAACCGTGCCTTCGTCGAGCTCAGTGGTCCGGTGGGCGACTTGATCGGCAAGCAACTGGGCACCGATGCCGCCGTCAATATCGCCTTGATCCGCCGCACCATGGTCCAGGTGCTGGATGAGCTGCCGGCTCCGGGCTCGCAGCTGCAGGCCCTGCACCGGTTGCTGCTGCGCCATGCCTGCGACGCCGATATCACCCTCGACCTGCATTGCGATTTCGAAGCGGCGATCCACCTCTATGCCTTGCCCCAGCACTGGCCGCGGTGGCAGTCCCTGGCGGCGCGTCTGAAGGCTGGAGTGGCGTTGCTTTGCGAGGATTCCGGCGGCAGCTCTTTTGACGAATCCTGCTCCTCGCCCTGGCTGCGCCTGGCCCGGGACTTTCCTCAGGCGGCGATTCCCCCGGCCAACCTGGCCGCCACCCTGGAGCTGGGCAGCATGGGCGATACCCGGGTCGAGCAAGCGCGAGCCAACTGCGAGGCCATCCTCGGCTTTCTGGCCGAGCAGGGCCTGATCAGTGGCCAGTGGCCCGCTGCACCGGATCAATGCTGTGAAGGCATGCCTTTCGAAGGCACCCAATACCTGTTCGCCCCGCACCCTGGAGTGGTCAGTTTTCTGCGCGATGCCGGCGAGTGGGTGGAGCGCGGCGACGCCCTGTTTGAAGTGGTGGACCCCTTGAACGACAGGGTCAGCACCGTGCGTGCCGGCACCAGCGGCGTGCTCTTTGCCCTGGACCGCGGGCGCTACACCCAGCCGGGCATCTGGCTGGCCAAGGTGGCCGGCCGCGAGGCGATTCGCGCCGGCAAGCTGATCAACGACTGAACCGCCAGGGGCGACGCTGACGAGGCGCAGCAACTGGTTTGCCAGGGAACGCTCGGCTACGTCGGCCCTCGATCCGCCATCGCGCCCTTCGCCGGCAAGCCGGCTCATACAGTAGATGTGTCCATGTCCCGAGTGTCCGTGTCTATCCGCCTGCTGTTCACCCTGTGCCTGCTGGCGGCCAGCTTCAATCACCTGCGCGCCGCCCTGGACCATGGGTTGCTCTGGGACTATGGCTACGGCGCCGACACGCCCCTGACCAGCCGGGCTTTCTGGGGCGCTCTGAGCTTTTTCGATCCGCTGGCGGCGTTGCTGCTGTGGGTGCGCCCGCGCTGGGGGTTGGTGCTGACCCTGGCGATCATCGTGCTGGATGTCGTGCACAACAGTTTCTATGTGGCGGCCCACAGCCAGTGGCTGGAAACCTTCTACCTGTCTCAGGTGGGGTTCGGGCTGGCGGTGCTGGTGCTGCTGCCTTTGGCCTGGAGGGGGCTGGGCTCACCCCCTGAGTCGAAGCGGGTCTACTGACCGAGGATGTGCTTCATCAGCGCCGCATGGCCGGCCTTGTCCGCGGCCCGGGAAATCACCTGGATCACCGCCATGCGGGTGCCGGAGCCGGCGATCAGGGTCGAGTTCAGGGT
This sequence comes from Pseudomonas sp. BLCC-B112, assembly GCF_028550695.1. Taxonomy (NCBI): domain Bacteria; kingdom Pseudomonadati; phylum Pseudomonadota; class Gammaproteobacteria; order Pseudomonadales; family Pseudomonadaceae; genus Pseudomonas; species Pseudomonas sp. BLCC-B112. Next base: position 35,632 of record NZ_JAQQGK010000013.1, on the reverse strand, counting down.
CTGGCCGCCGCCCTGGGTCGCGGTGCTGTCGATCTGCCGCACACCGAGGCCCTTGAGGGTCATGCTCTTTTCACTTTGCTTGCTGAAGTCCGGCAGCGCTGCGGCCTGTTGCGACAGGAACCCGCTGACCGCGGCATCGAGAAAGGCGCTGTCGTTGTCCTTGACCTGAGCGGCATTGGGAATGCTGTTCTGCGCGGCGATCACCACGGTGCGGGTGGTGGCGTTGGAATACAACGTGCCGCTGGCGCCCGCGGTGCCGTCGGCCTCGCTGCCGGCTGGCAGGGCCGAGGCGCTGAAGCCCTTGGGCAGGGTGAAGGACAGCTTGCCGTCGAGCATCGAGACTTTTTCTCCCGGCGCCGCTTTGGCCGTGGACTTGTCGGCGGCAACCGCGTTCAGCGCACCGAAGCCCGCCACTGCGGCGAACACCAGGATCAGGGCTTTTCTAGCGAAGGATGACATGCACAATCTCCAGGCATGGGATCAAGGGGGCGCATCATCCCACGGCCATCACGGCCTGCTCCAGAGGGATTTTTCTCGACGGACTAATAACCGAGAATGCGTGCCGGCGCGGCTTGTGCTGGAGCGGCGAGCGGCGAGCAGCGTTCCGCTTGCCGGCGTAGGAGTTCGCGGGAGGGCCTTCGCCGGCAGCCGGCGCCTACGTGGCGGCGCGGGGTGTGCTCAACAATCGTTTACTCAGGGCCAGCACCAGCATTGATACCGTCACCCCCAGTACGAAGGCCCACAGCCCCATAGAAGGCAAGGCCAGGGCCAGTACCAGGCAGAACGCCGCAAAGGAATACAGGCCGGTGCTCAGCGAGCGCAGCAGTACGGTGGTGAAGGCCACGCCGTGACTCTGGTGGGAGAACACCGCCAGCACGCTGCCGAGCACCGGAAAGACTGCGAGCATGCCGCTCCAGCGTTCGCCAACGGTGCTGGCCAGCAAGGTGACCGCCAGGGTCAGCAGGGCCCCGGCGAACATGCGGTAGACCAGCTTGTCCGACTGGGTGCCGGGCAGGGCGGGCACAGTCTTGACCCGGGGAAACACCCGGGGCGCCAGCAACAGGGCGCTGGCGGCACAGAAAATCGAGAACTCCAGGGAGGGCGGGACTTGGGCGATCACGCTGGCCAGCAGCACCCAGACCAGGGTGGCGATGCTCAGGGCTCCAGGCCAGGCCAGGGTCTGCGCGGCATGGGTGTAGGCAACGCTGAAAGCGATCATGGCGAACAATGCCGAGAGGGCAGCCACTGCCGCGTGGGTGGCGAACACCGGGCCTTGCTCCAGGGCCAGAAACAGCAGGATCGGCCCCACCACCACGGGAAAACCCGCAAGCCAGCCGGCAACATTCGGCCCCCAGCGCTTGCTCGCCAGGGAGATCAACAGCAGGAATCCGGGAACTGTCAGCAGTTTCAACAGCAGCATGGGGGACTCGGTGGATGAACGGTGCGCCACCCTAGCATCCAACCCGGCATTTGGCGCGTATCTGGCACGTGTATCTGGCAAAAAGCGAAGCACCGGAGAGAGCAGGGTGGTGCGGGGTTTTCTTGTACGAAACATTGAGGCTGAATCGGTTTTTGAGCTTTTTGTACAAGTATTTACGGGTTTTATCGGGTTTTTATCGATAAAAGTTGTACAAAAATGAAATTCTCGTATAGGTTTTTCAGTGTGAGATGAGGTGATCACTGGCCAGTTTTAGCTGTCCAGGCTGTCACTCTCCACACTTTGGGGTTCCCGAGGTCAAGCCCTGGTGGAATCAGGGCTGGGCCAGTTGTGTGGTTGGTCACCTCGGGGCCCTTTTTTTCCCCTTGGCGCGTGCAAGGATTTGCCCGCCTCATTCACTTTGCGGAACCTGTGCGCCATGTACGATCCTCTCTCCGAGCATTTCCACTGCATTCTTCAGGGGCTGGGTGAAGATCCATCCCGCGAGGGCCTGCGGGATACCCCGCAGCGAGCGTCAAAGGCCTTGCGTTATCTGTGTCACGGTTACGACACCAGTCTCGAAGAGTTGGTCAACGGCGCGTTGTTCAGCTCCACCAGCGACGAGATGGTGATGGTTCAGGACATCGAGCTGTATTCCCTGTGCGAGCACCATCTGCTGCCCTTCATCGGTCAGGCCCATGTGGCTTACATCCCCACCGGCAAGGTGCTGGGGCTGTCCAAGGTGGCGCGGATCGTCGACATGTATGCGCGACGCCTGCAGATCCAGGAAAACCTGACCCGGCAGATTGCCGAGGCGGTCCAGGAAGTGACCGGGGCGGCCGGGGTGGCGGTGGTCATCCAGGCGCGGCACATGTGCATGATGATGCGCGGGGTCGAGAAGCAGAACTCGCTGATGAACACCTCAGTGATGCTCGGGGCCTTTCGCGACTGCGCCAGCACCCGCCAGGAATTTCTTCAGCTATTGCCCAGGCGGTCTTGAATGAACAGTATCCGGCGAGTGCTCGCGGCGCGGTTGTTGTGGCTGCTGGTGTTGTTCAGCGCCACCGCCAGTGCCGGCTGGCAAGAGTCGCTGCCCAATGCACGGCTGCTGGGCAGCGGTGAGTTCAGCTGGTTCGGCTTCAAGGTCTACAACGCGCGGCTCTGGGGCACGGCCTTGCCGTTGACGGCCGAAAGCCCCTTTGCCCTGGAGCTGACTTATCGGCGCACGATCCGCCGTGACGAGCTGGTACAGACTAGCCTGGATGAGATCCAGCGTTTGTCCGGCACTGCAGTCAGCCCGGAGCAACTCAAGGATTGGCAGGCGCAGATGCAGCGCGCCTTCGTCGATGTCGAACCGGGCCAGCGCATTACCGGGGTGTTTCTGCCCGGTCGCGGGGTGCAGTTCTTTGTCGACCAGCGCTTGCAGCACGTGGTCGACGACGAGGCCTTCGCCCGAGCGTTCTTTGCCATCTGGCTCGACCCGCGCACCCGCAATCCGCAGTTGCGCGCACAACTGCTGGGCCGATAGCGGGCGCAGCACAGGAGATGTTCCATGTTCAAGAAATACTTGCTGGTGCTGTGCCTTGGCCTGGTTGCTTGCAGCGACACCGACGTCAAGCAGTACCGTGACCAGAAGCCCGAGCTGGAACTGCGGCAGTTCTTCAGTGGTCGGGTCGAGGCCTGGGGCCTGTTCCAGAAGCGCTCCGGTGAAGTGATCAAGCGCTTCCATGTGCAGATCAACAGCCGCAGCGAAGGCGAGAAACTCATCATGCATGAGGACTTTACCTACAGCGATGGCACCCGCCAGACCCGGATCTGGACCCTGGTCCCGACGGGGCCCGGCCTGTGGCGCGGTACCGCCGACGACGTGGTCGGCGAGGCCCGTGGCGAAGTCTCCGGCAATGCCCTGCGCTGGCGTTACGTGCTCAACCTGCCGGTGGATGGCACCACCTATCAGGTGCATTTCGATGACTGGATGTACCTGTTGGACGAAAACACCCTGGCCAATCGTTCCTACATGACCAAGTTCGGTTTTGAGCTGGGGCAGGTGACCCTGTTCTTCCGCCGTCAGCCCGGCTGAGGCGCGCTGGCCGGCTCCGGACTCAGGACGGGTCGTCGAGAAAGCGCCCGCGATGGTCGGGGCTGGGCAGCAGGCAGACGTCATGCCGGCCGAACCAGCGGTAGCGGTTGCCGGCGATACGGTCGTAGCCCCAGTCCCGCAGCGGCCGGGGAATCCAGCGCAGCAGGCGCAGCCAGCGCCAGGGGGCAGGCAGTTGCGCCATCAGGCGGATAAAGGCCTCGGAGCGTTGCGACAGCCCCTGGTCCTCGATCAGCAACACGCTGTCGAACTGCTCGGTGGGCTGGCCGAACCATTTCAGCAGCGCCTGGCCCTGGGGCGATTGCATCGATGCCAGTTTGATACGCCGCTGGCGGTCGTGGCGGATGACGAAGCGCACCGAGGCGTTACACAACTTGCAGACCCCATCGAACAGCAGCACCCGGTCGCCGGGTTGCAGGAAGGGGGGCTGGGTGTCGGGTTCGGGGAGTGTCGCAGCGCTGTTCACGGGGTTACCTTGGGCGGGAAATCGATACCTGCAGCAGGCGTCGTAAGAGGCAGGAGTGGCAGCAGCATACTCGCCTTCAGGATGAAAAATCAGGCTTGGGTGGCTGTGCTGAAACCTCTAAGCTGAGCCCTTGCGTCAATTCGTCGTGGAAATCCCCGTGAAATTCAGCCTACCGAAAATAGCCACCGCCCCCTTTTGTCCGCCGGAGGTGGCGGGCTCCGTGTCCGTCGATCCCGGCGCTTCGCTGTTCAAGCGCCTGCTGCGTTTTGCCGGCCCCGGGTTGCTGATTTCCATCGGCTACATGGACCCGGGCAACTGGGCCACCGCCATCGAGGCGGGGTCGCGCTATGGCTACAACCTGCTGTTCGTGGTGTTGCTGGCGAGCCTGGCGGGGATGGCGGTGCAATGCCTGTGCTCACGCCTGGGCATCGCCACCGGGCGCGATCTGGCGCAACTGTGCCGGGAGCGCTACAGCCGCCGTTCGGCCCGGGCCCAGTGGCTGGCGGCCGAGGTGTCGATCATCGCCACCGACCTGGCCGAAGTGCTGGGATGTGCCCTGGCGTTCCACCTGCTGCTGGGGGTGTCCCTGAGCACCGGGATTGTCATCACCGCTTTCGATACGCTGTTGGTCCTGGCCTTGCAGAACCGCGGTTTTCGCCGGCTGGAAGCGATCATGCTGGCGCTGGTGGCGACCATCGGCGTGTGTTTCTTCATTGAACTGCTGCTGATCAAACCCTATTGGCCGGACGTGGCCCGGGGGTTCACCCCGTCGCTCTCGGCCATCAGCGATGCGGCGCCGCTGTACCTGGCGATCGGCATCCTCGGCGCCACGGTGATGCCCCACAACCTCTACCTGCACACCTCGGTGGTGCAGACCCGCTTGATCGGCCAGGACCGGGCCAGTCGCGCCGACGCCATCAAGCTGGCGCGCATCGACACCATCGGCTCCCTGGCCCTGGCGCTGCTGGTCAACGCGGCGATCCTGATCCTCGCCGCCGCGGCTTTCCACAACACCGGCCACAGCGACGTGGTGGAGATCCAGGATGCCTACCATCTGCTCGACCCACTGGTGGGCGGAGCCCTGGCCAGCGTGCTGTTCGGCGTGGCGCTGCTGGCCTCGGGGCAGAGTTCGACCTTCACCGGGACCATTGCCGGGCAGGTGATCATGGAGGGCTACCTGAACCTGCGGATTCCCTGCTGGCAGCGACGCCTGATCACCCGGGGGCTGGCGCTGATTCCGGCGTTCATTGGCGTCTGGCTGCTGGGGGATGGCGCAGTGGGCCAACTGCTGGTGTTGAGCCAGGTGGTGCTGAGTCTGCAACTGCCGTTTGCCCTGTACCCGCTGATCCGCATGACCAACGACCGGCGCCTGATGGGCGAGTTCGTCAACCGTTGGCCGACGCGATGGCTGGCCTGGAGCCTGTTCGCCGTCATCAGCGCAGCCAACGCCTGGCTGATTGCTCAACTCTTCCTGTAGGAGCCGGCTGGCCGGCGAAGGGGCCGCTGAGTCTTGTGCAGGTCTTGCCGACGCTTTCGCTGGCAAGCCAGCTCCTACGGTTACGGGGCGGGGACGCGGCGATCCCAATAGGGCTCCGGGCCGAATTTCTCGACGAAGAAGTCGATCACCGTGCGCACTTTCAGTGAGAGGCGCCGGCTGCCGGGCCAGAGGGCGGCAATCTGCTGCGGCTCGAGGCTGGTGGCCACGTCGAAGCCTTCGAACAAGGCCACCAGGCGGCCTTGATGCAGGGCCTCGCCAATCAGCCAGGAAGGAAACATCACCAGCCCCAGGCCCTGTTCGGCGGCCTGGGTCAGGGTGTCGGCGTGGTTGCCGGTCAGGGGGCCCTTGACGCTGTAGGGCGTCCAGTCTTCCCGGCCCCGGCGAAAGAACCAGCGCTGCTGGCCGGTTTCGCCCTTGTAGGCCAGGCACTGGTGCTGCTGCAACTGCTGCGGGTGCTGTGGCGTGCCATGACGTTCCAGATAGGCGGGGCTGGCCGCCACCCGGTAACGCTGCGGGGCCAGCAGGCGTGCCTGCATCGAGGAATCTTCCAGGGTGCCGATGCGAAACAGCAGGTCGGTGCCGTCCTGCAAAGGATCGATGTAGTTGTCGGTCTGCTGGATGTCCAGTTGCAGCTTGGGGTAGCGGCCCAGTAGCTCGCCCAGCCAGGGCGACAGGTGCCGCTGGCCAAACACTACCGGGGCATTGATCCGCACCAGCCCGGCGGGTTCGTCCTGCTGTTCCTGCAGCGCCTGTTCGGCTTCTTCCCATTGCGCCAGCACCCGCCGCGCATGGTGGCCCAGCAAGCGCCCGGCCTCGGTGGGGCTGACGGCGCGGGTGTGGCGATAAAGCAACTGCTGACCCAGGGCCTGTTCCATGAGCTGGATCTGCCGCGAGATGGACGAAGGCGCCAGCCCCTCGCGGCGTGCCACGGCGGAGAAACTGCCCTGGTCGAGCACCGCGATGAACAGGCGCAGGGCCTTGAAACCCAGGTCGTTGAAGCCTTGCATGGGAAATCCTTGCTGTGCGTTTTACGCAAAGGTGTTGTCGGCATGCTCCCATTTATCGCAAAGAGGGCGCAATCGATAATGCCCGCCATTCCTTGATCCCCAAGCAGGTGTTGCATGTCTTCCAATGTGTTAGATCCAGCGCTGCCGACCCCGGCGGCCCAGGTTGAACCCCGCGCTGGCTGGCAGCGCTTGATGTTGTTGCCCCTGGTGATTCTGGCGGGCATGGGCCTGTCGGTGGAGGCCGGCTTGCTCGGCCCGCTGGGCGCCCAGGTCGGGCATTTGTGGGCGACCTTGAGCATCTTCGGCGTGGGCACGGCGTTGTTGTTTCTGCTGCTGTTGTTCAGCGGTCCGCAGCCGGGGCCGGCCTTGAGCCAGTTGCCGCGCTGGCAGCTGCTGGGCGGGGTGTTGGGACCGATCTACGTGGTGGTGCTGACCCTGGCCACGCCCCATATCGGCATTGCCATGACCATGATCGCGATCCTCTCCGGGCAAGTGGGCAAGAGCGTGCTGATCGACCATTTCGGTTGGTTCGGCAGCGCCCGCAAGCCGGTCAATGGCGAACGCTGGCTGGCCCTGGTGCTGATTGTCGTGGCCCTGATCCTGATCGCCCGAGGTTGAACATGAACCTGATTCTTTTGCTGGTCCTGGTGGTGGCTGCGGGTGCGGTGCTCAGTGTGCAAGCGGCGATCAATGGCCGCCTGGGTGAAAGCGTGGGGGTGTTGCGCAGCAGCCTGCTGACCTTCGCCGTGGGCGCCCTGATCACCGGGCTGCTGATTGTGTTTTTCCAGCCCCCTCAGGCCATGAGCCTGTTGCAGGCGCCGAAATGGCAACTGACTGGCGCGCTGTTTGGCGTGGTCTACATGCTGGTGATGGTCGGCGCGGTGCCTCGGGTCGGCACCGCGGTGGCCACGGTGGCGGTGATCCTCGGACAACTGGGCATGGGCATGCTGATCGACCACTTCGGCTGGTTCGGCAACCCGGCCATCGAGCTGTCACCCCACCGCGTGCTGGCGATGCTGTGCCTGGCCCTGGCGTTGCTATTCATGTACCGGAGCCGCACACCGCAAGCCGTGAGTGACAAGCCACGAGCTTGAAACCTGGCGCTTAGCTCAGCGCGTCTTCCAGCACCTCGATCCAGTGGCGGACCGGGGTGCGGCCGGCACTGTCGAGGTGGATCTGGCAACCGATGTTGGCGGTGGCGATCAACTCCGGCTGGCCGCTTTCCAGGGCCCGCAGCTTGTCGTCCCGCAGTTGCCGCGCCAGTGCCGGCTGGGTCAGCGAATAGGTGCCCGCCGAGCCGCAGCACAGGTGGCTGTCGGGCACGGCGGTAAGGTTGAAGCCCAGGCGTTGCAGCAGGCTTTCCACGGCGCCGCCGAGCTTTTGCCCATGCTGCAGGGTACAGGGGCAGTGGAAGGCCAGACGCTGTTCGCTGTGGGCGCCGAGCTGCTCCAGGGGTTCGGCGCGCAACACTTCCACCAGGTCCCGAGCCAGGGTGCTGATCTGCCGGGCCTTGTCGCGGTAGGCCGGGTCATGGGCCAGCAGGTGCTGGTAATCCTTGATAAAGGCGCCGCAGCCGCTGGCGGTCTGGATGATCGCTTCGGCGCCCTGTTGCAGGTGCGGCCACCAAGCGTCGATGTTGCGCCGGGCGCGATGCAGGCCGGCTTCCTGGGCGTCCAGGTGATAGTCCACGGCGCCGCAGCAGCCTGCCTCGGCGACCGGCTGCACGCTGATGCCCAGGCGATCGAGGACTCGCGCCGCCGCGGCATTGGTATTGGGCGACAGCCCCGGTTGCACGCAGCCTTCGAGCAACAGCACGCGCCGTGCATGGCGCAGGGGCGGACGCGGCTTGGCGCTGGGCAACTGGCGCGGCAGTTTGTCCTGCAGCGCCTGGGGCAGCAGCGGACGCAGGCGGCTGCCGCCCTGGATCAGGGCCTTGAACAGCTGCGGGTTGGCACTCAGCGCTCGCAGCCCGCGGCGCAGCAGTTGCTGGCCGGCGGGCCGGGGCAGGGCGGCATCCACCACGGCGCGGCCGATGTCCAGCAGGTGGTGATAATCGACCCCGGACGGGCAGGTGGTTTCGCAGTTGCGGCACGACAGGCAGCGGTCCAGGTGTTGCTGGACCTGTGCGGTGGCGGTGGCGCCTTCGAGCACTTGCTTGATCAGATAGATGCGCCCTCGTGGGCCGTCCAGTTCGTCGCCTAGCAACTGGTAGGTGGGGCAGGTGGCGTTGCAGAAACCGCAATGCACGCAGCTGCGCAGGATGCGCTCGGCTTCGGCGGCCCGGGGCAGTTGCCGGGCCTCGGGGCTGAGGGTGGTCTGCATGGTCTAGAGCTCCGCGTAGAGTCGGCCGGGGTTGAAGATCCCTTGCGGGTCCAACTGCGCCTTGAGCCGTTGGTGGTAGTGCAGCAGGGGCGGCGCCAGGGGCTGGAACGGACTGTCCTGCAGGCCGTGGCTGTAGCAGCTGGCGTGGCCGCCAACGGCGCTGACGGCGGCGCGGATCTCGCTGGCCGTGGCAGCGGTTTTCAGCCAGCGCTGGGCGCCGCCCCAGTCCAGCAGTTGTTCGCCGGGCAGTGCCAGCAGCGGCGTGTTGTGCGGCAGCGACAGGCGCCACAGCGGCAGGCCGGGGTTGAAGAAGTCCAGTTGCTGTTCATTGAGCTGGCTCCAGTAGCCCGCGTCCAGGGGCTCGCCGCCCAGGCGTTCATGGGCGGCGGCCACCGAACCTGCGCCGCCTTCCAGGCGCAGGTGCAGGCGCTCGCCGTCGTGGCAGGCGGCGCTGATCGGCAAGGGCTGTTGGCCCCATTCGGCGAGCTTGGCCAGGGCTTGGCCGGGCGTCATTTCCAGGCTCAGGCTCAGGCATTGCCGGGGCTTGGGCAGGACCTTCAGCGAGACTTCGGTGATCAGCCCCAGGCAGCCGTAGCTGCCGGCCATCAGCCGCGACAGGTCATAACCGGCGACGTTTTTCATCACCTCGCCACCAAAGCGCAGGTGCTGGCCGCTGCCGCTGATGATCCGGGTGCCGAGGACGAAATCGCGCACCGCGCCGGCCCAAGGCCGACGCGGTCCGGACAGGCCGCTGGCGAGCATGCCGCCCAGGGTGGCGCCAGCGCCGAACGATGGCGGCTCGCAGGGCAGCATCTGCCCGGCGGCCTCCAGGGTGGCGTGTAACTCACTGAGCGGGGTGCCGGCCCGGGCGCTGATCACCAGCTCCGTGGGGTCGTAGCTGACGATGCCGCGATGGCTGCGGGTATCGAGGATTTCCCCAGCGCACTCGCGGCCGAGAAAGGCTTTGCTGTTGGAGCCCTGGATACGCAACGGGGTGCTGTCCTGCAAGGCGTTGCGGACCTGTTCCAGCAGCGCGGCGCTGGCATCGCCGTCGGGTGGCGCCGTCATCAGAAGCGCTCCAGTTCGGGGAAGGGCAGTTGCCCATGATGGATATGCATGGCGCCGAATTCGGCGCAGCGTTGCAGGGTCGGGATGTTCTTGCCGGGGTTGAGCAGGCCGCCAGGATCGAAGGCGGCCTTGACCCCATGGAACAGCGCCAGCTCATGGGCGTTGAACTGGGCGCACATCTGGTTGATTTTCTCCCGGCCCACGCCGTGCTCGCCGGTGATGCTGCCGCCCACCGCCACGCACAGTTCGAGGATCTTGCCGCCCAGGGCCTCGGCCCGCGCCAGCTCGCCCGGCCGGTTGGCATCGAACAGGATCAGCGGGTGCATGTTGCCGTCCCCGGCATGGAACACGTTGGCCACCCGCAGTTGATGCTCGGCGGCGAGACGGGCAATGCGCCGTAACACCCCCGGCAGTTGGCGCCGGGGAATGGTGCCGTCCATGCAGTAGTAGTCCGGGGACAAGCGGCCCACCGCTGGAAAGGCGTTCTTGCGCCCGGCCCAGAAGCGCACTCGCTCGGCTTCGTCCCGGGCCAGGCGTACCTCGCTGGCGCCGGCGCGTTCCAGCACCTGGCGCACCCGCTCGCAGTCGTCATGCACATCGGCCTCCACCCCGTCCAGCTCGCACAGCAGGATGGCTTCGGCGTCCACCGGGTAGCCGGCGTGGATGAAGTCCTCGGCGGCGCGGATCGCCAGGTTGTCCATCATCTCCAGGCCACCCGGGATGATCCCGGCGGCAATGATGTCGGCCACGGCGCGGCCGGCGGCTTCCACTGAGTCAAAGGCCGCCAGCAGCACCTTGGCGATCGGCGGCTTGGGCAGCAGCTTGACCGTGACCTCGGTGATTACCCCCAACAGGCCCTCGGAGCCGGTGACCAGCGCCAGCAGGTCGAACCCCGGCGCGTCCAGGGCCTGACTGCCCAGGGTCATGGCTTGGCCGTCGACGCTGAGCATCTGCACCTGCAGCAGGTTGTGCACGGTCAGGCCGTATTTCAGGCAATGCACGCCCCCGGCGTTTTCCGCGACGTTGCCGCCGATGGAGCAAGCGATCTGTGATGAAGGATCGGGGGCGTAGTACAGGCCCAAAGGCGCCGCCGCCTGGGAAACGGCCAGGTTGCGCACCCCCGGCTGGAGCCTTGCGCAGCGGGCGGCCGGGTCGATCTGCAGGATGTCCTTGAAGCGCGCCATCACCAGCAGCAGGCCTTTTTCCAGGGGCAGGGCGCCTCCGGACAAACCCGTACCGGCCCCTCGGGGGACCACTGGCACCCGGTGCTCATGGCAGATCTGCAGCAAGCGCTGGACCTCGTGCAGATGCCGCGGCAGGGCCACCAGCATCGGTGTGGTGCGATAGGCACTGAGGCCGTCGCATTCGTAGGGCTTGAGCTGCGGCTCCTGGTCCAGCAGTTCCAGGTCCGGCAATTGGCTGCGCAAGGCCCGGATCAGGGCCTGCTTGTCGACGTCGGGCAGGGCGCCGTCGAGGGTTTCGTCATAGAGAATCGTCATGGGCGGCGAATGACCTTGGGTTGTTCTTGTCAGGTCGAGACAGCATGACCACGTCCTGCATCATTGGCTGGCCGGGCCGGGGTGGCCATCGGTCCATGCGGGCGCTGGCCGAATCACTTTAGTCGCTGTTGGCGTGGCGGGGGGGCTGGGTTGGCCTAGTCTTTGGAGTGCTCGCACCGTGCAGTGGCCGCCATTGTCTGAGGTGGCGCGGTGATCGAGTCCCCTGAAAGACTGATAAAAAGGAACCCTGCCATGTCCAATGAAACCTGCGCCTGTCCGGCCTGCACCTGCAAGCTGGGGCCCCATGCGATTGTCCGTCACGGCAAGCACTACTGCTGTCAGGCTTGCGCCGATCATCACGCCCACGGTGAGCCTTGTGCTTCCACCCAAGGGTGCAAATGCGCCCAAGGCGCCCACGGCTGAAGAGCGCAAACGGGTGGGGCTGCGGCTCCACCCGTTTGCGGCGGGCCTAGACCGAAGGCCGCCAGGTGACATTCTCGATACCGAACTTTTCCGCCATGGGCTTGCTGGTCTTCTTCACCCGTTCCCGGCCGAAACGGCCGATGCGGCCCACTCCCGCATCACAGCTTGCCCAGTGCCAGGCCTCGGCGTTGTCCATCTTTTCCTGGCGGATGATGAAGGACTTGGGAGCGCCGTGAAGGGTGTATTCGATGACGAAGAGTTTTGCGTTGTTCATAAAGCCTCTGTTCCTCCCTGTGATCCTTGAGTGATCCCCCGCAGGCGCAAAAATTCACTTTGATTGGCCGACTCTGGCGCCAACGGTCATGGCCCTGAGCGCGCCTTCGTCGGCACGCCGGCTCCTGCGGGTTGCGGGTTGGCACGGATCAGGCTTCGGGGACGCCTTTTTCCCAGGTCGACCAGTTGTTGAGAATGTCCTGCACCAGCGGATTGCCGGCCCGGTAGAGGTTTTCCAGGGCCGGGACAAAACCGCCCTGGTCGGCGTACTTGAGCAGGTTGTCCACTTCGCTGGCCCCTGGTGCCGGGCGGTCGAAGTCGGAACCGGCGCGCAGCACTGCCAGGCGCTGGATGTCCACCAGACCCTCGCGGCTGGCCCGCAGCAAGGCTTCGTAGGTGGAGTTGTCTTCCTGCTGGGTGGTGCAGTAGGTGCCTTTGTTGTCGGTCAGCAGGCGCGTCCAGACTTCGGCCCGTTCGCTCAGGCGAGTGCCGGAGAACCAGGTGTTGCCCGCCAGGGTGTCGCAGCGGGTCACCACCGGCGGCTGGTTGGCCGGGGCCTTGGGGTATTTCAGGCGCCAGGCTGCTGATTGCTGGCTTTCGCTCAAGCTCACCTTGTGGCTCAGGGCGAAGGCCTTGGCCTGGAGCTTGGGGTTGAGCTCGAAGACTTCGGTCTTGTAGTCCAGGGGCGGTTTTTCGTTGGGGCCCTTGGTGTTGATCCCCAGGTAGCCGGTGGGCCAGTCCTTGGGCGCATCCCGGGAGTCGAGTTCCCACTGGGTGCCGAACTCCACCAGGTAATGAGCCCAGGCGGCCGTGCCGATGGTGCCGTGGTGCGGGCTGATGCCGGCGATCCCGGCAATCAGGAAATAGCTTTTGCGCAGGTCGAACTTCGGCGACAGGGCCAGCGCCAGGGTCGACGCCGCGGCATTGGTCTGGCCCATGCCGGTGGTCAACAGGCACACGTCCCGGTCATTGCAGCGAATGCTCGGATACTCCGCCGCCAGCCCCGGCACGCGGATCTCACGCTTGAGCTCCAGGCGCTCGATCCAGTGCTGCGCTTCCGGCGCGAACATGCTGATCAGCACCACCTTGGGCTTGATTGGTGCCTCGTTGGCCCAGGCGCCGCCTGCCAGCAGAGCCCCCAGTCCCAATACCCACGAAACCTTTTTAATCCCACGCATACAACCTCCATGACTGCCGTTAACCGGCGCTTATCCTGCCTGATCCAGGTTGCAACTCATCGCAACCGTTCTTGTCTTGCCGTTTGCCGCTCGAAGCTTGCCTCAGCTTCTAGAACTGATACCCGACCCCGGCGTAATAGCCCCAGCCATTGGAGCGGGCACGGAACTCGCCGTCGCCGAAATTCAGCACGCTGCCGTCTTCCCAGTTGCCGCCGTTGTGGAAGTAACGGCCCACCAGGGTGAAGCGCAGGTGAGTGAAGGCGTACAGCAGCACGTTGGTGGCCACCGTGGCATTGGCGGTGCGCGCCGGGTTGTCCTTGTGCAGGTCGGAGCCGAAATCGAAATTGGTGAAGCCGATGTAGGTCAGCGAGGCGCCGTTGCTGTAGCTGTCGATGGGCACGATGTATTTGAGCTGGGCGCGGTAGCCGTCCCAGGAATACTCGTTGCTGGCGCCGTAGTTTTCCCACTGGTAGCGGCCATAGAAGTTGGCCGAGAGGTTGACCCGGGAATGGGTGTCGATGTCGGTGCCCAGGCCGCTGTACAGGGTGTTGGCGCGGTTGGCGGTGCGGCTGCCGTGGTCGTAGATCCAGTCGAAGGCCACATACCACTCCTTGATCGGGCCGATGGCCAGGCTGCGACCGGCCAGGTAATCGATGGAGATTCGCGGTTCGTGCTCCATGAACAGCGGCGAGCCGTGGTCCCAGATGCCTTTGTCGTGGCTGTTGCCGATGTCGAGGATCTTCGGCAGGTCGATGTAGCCGTACAGCTCGAAGGGGCCCTTGCGCCCGAAGTATTCGTACTCCAGGTAGATGTCGTCCGCCGGGCGCGGGCCGAAGCTGATGTCCTTGCTGCCGATCAGCATCAGGTCCTGGTTGTACCAGTCGGAAAGGTAGGCGCCCTGTTTCGCGGATTGCACATCGGCGCTCAGGCTTTCGCCCTGGGCTGATGCGTCCGGGGCGGGGGATTGGGCCAGTGCGGCGTGACTGAGTAGACCCGTAACGCCGGCCAGCCCGAGGGAAACAGCCCATTGGCCATGACGGGGGAAGCGGTTGTGCATGGAAAGTCCCTGTTCGTGCGGTGTGAAGTCCCTGATGTCCGTTCGCGCGCGTGGCGGTGGCGAACACCCACAAAATTGCAACTCGCAAACGTTTGCACATGGCGTACCAACTTGAAATAGCCTTCGCAAATAAAAGCTGCAATCAATCGTCGACGGGGCTTTTGCGTCAGCGCTGTTGCGGCTGCGGCGCTACCGAGCGGCCCGCCGATGGAGGGCAGGCGCTGAGCAGGATTGGGTATTACCAGCGGGAATATAAAGGGCCGCCTTTTCTATTATCCAGTAATGACGGCCCTGGCTAGCATCCGGACTCGCTGGTGGCCGTTTGCTGCGACCCCGGCGCCCAATCATCGATACCGAGGGATCGTCATGAGCCGTTCCGCGCCCTGTACCCGGGAGCAGATCCAGCAGTTGGATCAGTCAGACCCGTTGGCCTTCTGTCGCCAGCGTTTTACCTTGCCGCAACACAAGATCTACCTCGACGGCAACTCCCTGGGGGCCATGCCGGCCCATGTTCCGGCACGCCTGGAGCAGGTGCTCAAGGTGGAGTGGGCCGAGGGCCTGATCAACTCCTGGAACGACGCCGACTGGTACCCCGCGCCGCAGCGCACCGGGGCCCGCATCGCCGGGCTGATCGGGGCCCAGGGACACGAAGTGATAGTGGCCGATTCCACCTCGATCAACCTGTTCAAGGTGCTGGTGGCGGCCTTGCGCATGCAGCCGTCGCGCCGGGTGATCCTGGCGGAGAACGGCAACTTTCCCACCGATGTGTACATCGCCCAGGGCGTCGCGGAGCTCACCGGTTGCCGGTTGCAGTGTGTTGACCCGGAGCAGGTCCTCGACGCCCTCAGCGACCAGGTGGCGATCCTCTCCCTGACCCACGTCAACTACAAGACCGGCCGCCGCTACGACATGGCGGCGATCACTGCGCGGGCTCACGAGCTGGGGGTGCTGGTGGTCTGGGACCTGTGCCACTCGGCCGGGGCCATGCCAGTGGAGCTGAACGCGGCCGGCGCGGATTTTGCCGTGGGCTGCGGCTACAAGTACCTCAATGGCGGCCCTGGCGCGCCGGCCTTTGTGTTTGTCGCCGAGCGTCACATCGCCCAATTGCGCCAGCCGTTGACCGGTTGGCACGGGCACGCCAAGCCCTTCGATTTCAGCCATGACTACCAGCCCCACCCGAGCCTCGACCGGATGCTGGTGGGCACCGCGCCGCAGTTGGGCGTGCTGGCCCTGGAAGCGGCGCTGGAGGTGTTCGACGGCGTTGACCTGCATGCCTTGCGCAGCAAGAGCCTGGCCTTGTCCGAGCTGTTCATCCGCCTGTGTGACGAGCAACTGGCCGGGTTGGGCGTGCAGTTGCAGACCCCGCGCGATGCCGAGCAGCGCGGCAGCCAGGTCTCCCTGAGTCACCCCCAGGCCTACCCGGTGATGCAGGCCCTGATTGCCCGGGGCATCGTCGGCGACTTCCGCGCGCCGGACATCCTGCGCTTCGGTTTTGCCCCGCTGTACAACCGTTTTGAAGACATCTGGACCTGCGTCGACGCACTGCGCGACATCCTCGTCAGCGAGGCATGGAACCAGCCGCAGTTCCTGGCCCGCAAAGCGGTGACCTGAACCCCGTGCCCAGCCTTGGAGCAAGAGTGTCATGACAAAAACAATACGCACCTTCAAACAAGTGGCAGACCGTGAACACGGCCTCAAGCAAAGCCTGAGCAGCGGCCAGCTGTCGATGATCGCCATCGGCGGGGCCATCGGCACCGGGCTGTTTCTGGGCAGCAGTTTCGCCATCGGCTTTGCCGGGCCCAGCGTGCTGGTGAGCTACGCCATCGGCGCGGTAATCGCCCTGTTGCTGATGGGCTGTCTGGCGGAAATGACCGTGCGCCATCCGACGTCCGGCTCGTTCGGTTCATTCGCCGAATTCTATGTGGCGCCCTGGTTCGGCTTTGCCATCCGCTACGCCTACTGGGCCTCCATCGTGTTTGCCGTGGGCACGGAAATCACCGCGGCGGCGATGTACATGAAGTACTGGTATCCCGAGGTGCCCGGCGGTTACTGGATGCTCGGTTTCTCCCTGGCGCTGATCCTGGCCAACGCCTTCAGCGTCAAGGTGTTCGGCGGCATCGAGTATGTGTTCTCGCTGCTCAAGCTGTGCGCCATCCTGGTGTTCATCCTGCTCGGGGCCTGGGTGGTGTACGGCGCGGCGCCCGGCTCGGGCATCGGTTTTGCCAACTACAGCAACGAGGGCGGCTTCTTTCCCAACGGCGCCTGGGGCACCTGGGTGGCGGTGATCGTGGCCTTCTTCAGTTACCTGAGCATCGAGATGATCGCCGTGGCCGCGGGCGAGGCCAAGGACCCGGAACGTGCAGTGACCCGGGCCTTTCGCATCACCATGGTGCGCCTGGTGGTGTTCTACCTGCTGACCATTGCCCTGGTCCTGGCCATCGTGCCCTGGAGCCGCAACACCGGCGGTGAAAGCCCCTTTGTCATGGTCATGGCGGCCACCGGCATTCCCTATGCCGGCGGGGTGATCAATGCGGTGATCCTGGTGGCGGCGCTGTCGGCGATGAACAGCCAGCTGTACATCACCACGCGGTTGATGTTCAGCCTGTCCCGGGCCGGCCAGGCGCCGGCGCTGTTCGGGCGCCTGAGCCGCAACGGCGTGCCCCTGGCGGCGCTGCTGCTGTCGTCCCTGGGGATTGCCCTGGCCACCTTGCTGTACCTGGCCTACGCCGACCAGGCCTTCACCCTGATGATGTCCATCGCCATGTTCGGCGCCATGTTCACCTGGGCCGGGATCTTCCTTACCCACCTGTTCTTTCGCCGGCAACAGGGCTCCGAACCCCTGGCGTTCAAGCTCTGGGGCTACCCCTGGACCAGCCTGGGAGGGCTGTTGCTGATGTTGGCGGTGATGATCACCACGCTGTTCACCGAGCAGTTCTTCCTGACCCTGGTCTGCGGGCTGCCGTTCCTGGCGCTGATCCTGCTCATCTACTACCTGCGCTTTCGCGGCCAGCGACCGCTGGATGCCGCGGCGCCCAAGCCGTTGCCGATCCAACCCTGAGTCCCGAACCACCCCGCTCGCGGGAGCCGGCTGGTCGGCGAAGCGGTCTGCGTGATCGCTTCGCCGGCAAGCCGGCTCCTACGGGGCCTTTGGGCCCCTGTCGATCCCTGTCGCCACTTCTACAAAAACAATAATCCACAAGGGTTTTGCCATGTCTGACGTAATGCGCCGTTCACCGCTTTTGCTGTTGCCGCTGCTGGGTTGCCTGCCCTGGACCGTCCACGGTGCCGAGGAGGAGCCGGCCGGTTTCATCGAGGACAGCCATCTGCGCATCCAAGCCCGCAACTACTACCTCAACCGCAGCGTCCAGGACGGCCGTGCCGACCGCAAGGACTGGACCCAGGGCTTTATCGGCCGCTTCGAATCCGGGTTCACCCAGGGCACGGTCGGCGTCGGCGTGGATGCCTTCGCCACTCTCGGGCTCAAGCTGGATGCCTCCGGGGGCAAGACCGGCACCTACAACCTGCCGATCCACGACAACGGCAAGCCGGCGGACCAATACGCCAAGGCCGGTGCCGCGCTGAAACTGAAAGTCTCCGAAAGCGTGCTGCGTTTCGGCGAACAGTCGGTGGACACCCCGGTGTTCGCCGTCGGCCACAACCGCCTGATCCCGGAAACCGCCACCGGCTTTGCCCTGGACAGCCAGGAACTGGACAAGCTCAAGCTGCAGGCCGGGCATTTCACCTCGGCCACCGGCCACGTCACCACCAACAGCAACGGCGACCTCTGGGCCTTCTATGCCGGCGTCACCACGCCCTCGGTGGACTACCTGGGCGGCCAGTACGCGTTCACGCCTGACTGGGGCGCCAGCTTCTATGCGGCGCGTTTCGCCGACATCTGGAACCAGTACTACGCCAACCTCAATGGCCGTACCGACCTGGGGCAGGGCCAGCAGGCCGGTTTCGACCTGAACCTCTACCGCACCCTCGACACCGGTCGGGCCAGAGCCGGCGCCATCGACAACACCACCCTGGGCGCCTCGGTGTTCTATGGCCTGGGCGCCCATCGCCTGACCCTGGCGCTGCAGAACGTCGACGGCAACACCCCGTTCGACTACCTGGGGGTGGGCGACCTGGACCGCAACGGCCGCAATGGCCGCGACCAGGGCGCCTCGATCTACCTGCCCAACTCGGTGCAGTACTCGGACTTCAACGGCCCCAACGAGCGTTCCTGGCAACTGCGCTACGACCTGTCGCTGGCCGGCTACGGCATGCCCGGCTGGAACCTGATGACCCGCTACCTGCGCGGCTCCGGCATCGACGGCACGCACACCCCGGCAGGCAGCGCCTACGCCGGGATGTATGGCCAGGACGGCGTGCACCGCGAGATCAACTTCGAAGCGCGCTATGTGGTGCAGAACGGCCCGCTCAAGGACCTGAGCTTTCGTCTGCGCCAGACCTGGCACCGGGCCAACGTGGCTCAGGGCGAGGGCAATATCGATGAGTTCCGGCTGATTACCGATTACCCGATCGATCTCTTCTGAATCGACCCGGCCTGACAGCAGCGAGCCGCGCCCCCGAAGAAGGCGCGGCTCGCTGCTGTTGGACGATAACCTCGGTTTGGGCTCAGTCCTGTTCCACGGCCTTGCTCGCCGGTATTGCGGCCGAATGCCCCAGACGCTTCATCCAGCCCAGGGCCAATCCCGCCAGCAGCACCGGGATGGCAATCCACATGAAGAATTTTTCCAGGCCCCCGGCGTTGTTGAACAGCCAGCCACCGAGCAGCGAGCCGATGATCGAGCCGGCACGGCCCGCCGCCAGGGCCCAAGCCACGCCGGTGGCCCGGGAGGCGGTGGGGTAGAGGGTGGCGGCCACCACGCTGAGGTTGTTCAGGGTGCCGGTGAGGCTGAAGCCGGCCAGGAACACGATGGCCAGGGTGCCGGCGGCGCTGTGCAGTTGGCTGCCGGTCAGGGCCAGGGCGCAGGCGGCGATCAGGCACAGCCAGGGCAGGATGCGCAGGGCGCCGATACGGTCCATCAGCAGGGCCATGGCGATGCCGCCGAGCACGCCGCCAAAGGGAATCATGGCGCTGATCCGTGCCGCGCCGCCGGTGTCGTAGCCGCTGGCCCGCAGCACCGTGGGCAGCCAGTTGGTCAGCAGGTAGAACACGAACAGGCAGCAGAAGAAGGTCAGCCACAGCAGCAGGGTGCGGGCCAGCTGGCCGGGGCTGAACAACGCTGAAAGTGGCGAGCGTGCGCCGGCCTCGCCGCTATCGCCCACCAGTCGCACCCGTTCCCAGTCGGACTGGCCGCTGATGCGGGTGATGATGCGGCGCAAGGTGGCGGTGTGGCGCGGGCTGTTGGCCATGAAGCACACCGATTCCGGCAGCGCCAGGTACAGCACCGGCAACAGCAGCAGGGGCGCCAGGCCGCCGATCAGCAGCAGGCCCTGCCAGCCCACCCGGGGCAGCAGCGCGCCGGCCACCGCGCCGCCCAGCGCCAGGCCCAGGGTGAAGCCGGAATAGCTCAAGGTCACTAGCAGCATGCGCCGCCGCGCCGGGGAGTATTCCGAGCTCAGGGTGATGCAGTTGGGCAGCACGCCGCCCAGGCCGATGCCGGTGACAAAGCGCAGGATGCTCAGCACTTCGATGTTCGGTGAAAGCGCCGTGGCCAGGGTGCCCAGGCCGAAGATCGCCACGCAAATCAGCAGTACGCTCTTGCGTCCGTGGCGGTCGGCCAGGGGGCCGAAGCAGAAGCTGCCCAGGAGCATGCCGAACAGCCCGGCACCGAAGGCCGGGGCCAGTTGCGCGCGTTCGATGTTCCAGCTGTGGATCAGCTCCGGGGCGATGTAGCCAATGGCGGCCGTGTCGAAACCGTCCAGCAGGACGATCAGGAAACACAGCAGCAACACGCGTATCTGCAAGGCGCCCAGTGGGCTGCGGTCGATGAGTTCACTCAGGTGTTGCGTTCGCTCGTACATGGGTGGCTCCTTATAGGTTTTGTTCGAGGCGGGCATGGGGTGCCCGCCGGATGACCACGGTGACGGGTGCAGCGAGGGGGATGAGGGGCTGAGTGCGGGCACTCAGTACAGGTTGAAGAAGTCCTGGGCGTTGCCGCCGAGCAGGCGTGCCTTGTCGGCTTCGGCCAGGGTCGGGTGTTCGGCGATGCCGCTGCCGATGCGCTGTTCGCCGAGGGGGAAGGGTGAGTCCGACCCCAGCATCACCCGTTCACTGCCCATCACCTCCACCAGCAGTTTCAGGGCGCCGGGATCGAACACCGCCGAGTCGACGCAGAAGCGTTTGACGTAGCTGGACGGCAACTGCGGGCAGTCTTCGCGGACGATGTCGCGGTGACGCCAGGCGTTGTCCACCCGGCCCAGGAGAAAGGCGAAGCCGCCACCGCCGTGGGCGAAGCAGATGCGCAGGGATTCGGGCAGGCGCTCGAAGGCTCCAGAGAGGATCAGCGACAGAATCCCCAGCTGGGTTTCCGCCGGCATCGCCACCAGCCACGGCAGCATCCATTTGCGCATGCGCTCGCCGCCCATCATGTCCCAGGGGTGCACCAGCACCGGGATCTGGTTACGGGCGCAGTGATCGAGAAAGGTCACCAGATGATCATGGTCCAGGTCGTGATTGCCCACGTGGTTGCCGATCTGCACGCCGACGTGGCCGATGGCCTGGGCCCGGCTGGCTTCGGCGCAGGCGGCGTCCAGGTCCTGCAGCGGCACCTGGGCCAGGACCTTGAGCCGCCGTTCGTGGCCGGCGGTCATGGCCATGGCCCGATCGTTCATCAACTGGGCCCAGGGCAGGGCCCGTTCGATGGGCGCGTCGTAGGCGAACATCACCGGCGTGGCGCACATGATCTGCAGGTCCAGGCCTTGCTCATCCAGGTGTTCGACGCGCCGCGCCGGGTCCCAGAGCACGTCGTGCACCGGACGAAAGGCTTTGTCGCCGACCATGATCTGGCCCCGGGCGCCGTCCTTGTGCAGCCAGGGCGCGCACACCGGGTCCAGGCGCGCGGCCTCGGCCTGGCTGATGTCGGGGAAGAAGTGCGAATGCATGTCGATTTTCATAAGGGGGTCGCTGCCTTGAGGGTGTGGTGCCAGGTCTGCCAGTCGCGGCCCGGATGGATTTCGCCGCAGCCGGTGCAACGCCGCTGCTCCTGGCTGGTGGCGTAGAACTCTTCGTAGACCGGTGGCAGGTCGTTGACGATGCTCTGCAGCTGCATTTCATAGCGCTGGATCAGCGTGCCGCAGCGTGCGCAAGACCATTGCAGGGCGTCCAGCAGGCCCTTGGGCCGTTGGCGCTCCACCACCAGGCACAGGCTGCCGGGCTCTGGGCGTTGCGGGGAATGAATGACGTGGGGCGCCATCAGGTAGATGTCGCCCTCGCGCAGGTCGATGCGCTCGTAGCGGCCGCGGTCCCAGATGTTCAGGTAGGCATTGCCCTTGAACTGATAGAAGAACTCTTCCATGGGGTCGTCGTGAAAGTCGGTGCGCTGGTTGGGGCCACCGACCACGGTGACCATGAAGTCGGCGTCCTGCCACACCTGACGGTTGCCCACCGGCGGTTGCAGCAGATGGGCATGTTCGTCCAGCCAACGGTTGAAGTTCAGCGGTGCGCTGTAGTGGTGCTTGTCCATTGTTATTGTTCTCGGCGATTGAGCGGGGCGTAGGCCACCGCCTTGATTTCGATGCGCAGGTGCGGATGCGGCAACTGATGCACGGCCACGGTGGTGCGGGTCGGGCCCTGTTCGTCGAAGTACTCGGCGTAGACCTGGTTGTAGGGACCGAAGTCGTTCATATCCACCAGGAAGGCGCTGATTTCCACCAGGTCCTGCAGCCCGGCGTTTTCGCTGGCGAGGATATCGCGGATGTTCTCGATCACCGCCCGGGTCTGGGC
Organism: Pseudomonas sp. BLCC-B112; assembly: GCF_028550695.1. Lineage (NCBI taxonomy): Bacteria > Pseudomonadati > Pseudomonadota > Gammaproteobacteria > Pseudomonadales > Pseudomonadaceae > Pseudomonas > Pseudomonas sp. BLCC-B112. The sequence goes on along the minus strand of NZ_JAQQGK010000013.1, from coordinate 13,429 downwards.
GCGAATGTCCAGGCGGGTGGTGCCCAGCTCGTCCACTTCGACGCCGTCAAAGCTGTTGTCCGGACGCCGCGAGCTGGTGCCGGAGACGAACAGCAGATCGCCGGCGCGCTTGATATGGGGGAAGCGGCCCCGGGGCTTGGCCTTGCCCGGCACCAGGGTCGCGCGGTTGACGGTCATGAGCGTTCCCCTTGTGCCTGGCCGCTGCAGGTGAAGGCGCATTCGCCGTAGCCGGCGATCTCCACTGTCAATTGCGCGCCGGGTGTCAGGGCCACGGCGGCGGTGGCGGCGCCGGCCATGATCAGGCTGCCGGCGGGCAGGCTGATGTCGGCCCGGGCCAGCAGTTGCGAGGCGTGCACCAGGCTGCGCAGCGGATGGCCGAGGATCGCCGCGGTCGAACCGGCCTCCACCAGGGCACCATCCAGGCGCATCAGGACCCCGGCGTTGGCCAGGGTGGAAAAATCCCGGGACCAGGGGCCGACCACCAGCCCGGCCGAGGAGCAGTTGTCCGCCACCACGTCTTCCAGGCTGAATTTGAACGCCTCGTAGCGCGAGTCGATGATCTCGATGGCCGGGGCCACGGCCTCCAGATAGTCCACGGCTTCGAGCTGGGTCAGTGGCCGGTCGATGGCGCGCCGGGTGAGAAAGCACAGCTCCGGTTCGGCCCGGGGGTGGATGTAGCGATCCAGGTTCAGCTGGCCGCCGTCCTCTTCCAGCATGGCGTCGGTGAGCCAGCCCCAGATCAGGCTGTCGACGCCCATCTGCTGCATCTTGGCGCGGCTGGTGAAGCCCAGCTTGAGGCCGATCATGCGTTCGCCATCGGCGTAGCGGTGGGCCATGGAGGCGCGCTGGATCTGGTAGGCCTGCTCCAGGTTGAAGGGCGTGTGCCGGCTGAACTGGGGCAGGGCGCGAGCCTTGCGTGCGGCCTGATCCAGGGCGCTGGCGATGGGGGCAAGATCGAGGTTCATGGGCGGGACTCCCGGGCAGCGAGCAGGTCGAGGGCGACGTCGACGATCATGTCTTCCTGGCCGCCGACCATGCGCCGGCGGCCGAGCTCGACCAGGATGTCGACGGTTTTCAGGTCGTACTTGTGGGCGGCTTGTTCGGCGTGGCGCAGGAAGCTGGAGTAGACCCCGGCGTAGCCCAGGGCCAGGGTTTCGCGGTCGACCCGCACCGGCCGGTCCTGCAGGGGACGCACCAGATCGTCGGCGGCGTCCATCAGGCGATAGAGGTCGGTGCCGTGGTTCCAGCCCAGCTTGTCGGCGGCGGCGATGAACACTTCCAGCGGCGCATTGCCGGCCCCGGCGCCCATGCCGGCGAGGCTGGCGTCGATGCGCTGGCAGCCTTCTTCCACCGCCACCAGGGAGTTGGCCACCCCCAGGCCGAGGTTGTGGTGGGCGTGCATGCCGGTGGCGGTGTCCGGCTTGAGCACGGCCTTCAGCGCCCGAAAGCGCAGGCGGATGTCCTGCATGTTCATGGCGCCGCCGGAGTCCACCACGTAGATGCAGGTGGCGCCGTAGCTTTCCATTTTCTGCGCCTGGACGGCGAGATTTTCCGGGCTGGTCATGTGGCTCATCATCAGAAAGCCCACGGTGTCCATGCCCAGTTCCCGGGCGCATTCGATGTGCTGGCGCGAGACATCGGCCTCGGTGCAATGGGTGGCGACCCGCACCACTCGGGCGCCGGCCCGGTAGGCGGCCTTGAGGTCGTGCACGGTGCCGATGCCGGGCAGCAGCAGAGTGGCGATGCGCGCGTGTTCGAGCACATCGGCCGCCGCTTCGATCCATTCCAGGTCGGTGTGGGCGCCGAAGCCGTAGTTGAAGCTGGAGCCCTGCAGGCCGTCGCCGTGGGCCACTTCAATGCTGTCGACCCGGGCCGCGTCCAGGGCCCGGGCGATGGCCTGGACCTGATCCAGGCTGTACCGGTGGCGGATGGCGTGCATGCCGTCACGCAGGGTCACGTCGGAAATGTAGAGCTTGTTGCCGGAGGTGGAGGTCATGGCGAAGCTCCTTCAGCGGTTGAGCAGCGACTGGGCCATGCGCTCGGCGGTGGCCAGCGCGGCGCAGGTCATGATGTCGAGGTTGCCGGCGTAGGCGGGCAGGTAATGGGCGGCGCCCTCGACCTCCAGGAACACCGAGGTCTTGAGCCCGCTGAAACGCCCCAGGCCCGGGATCAGCAGCGGCGCCGAGGCCGGGATCGGCTCGAACTGCACCTGCTGCTTGAGCCGGTAGCCGGGCACATAGGCCTGCACCGCCGCGGCCATCTCGCCGATGGAGGCGGCGATCTCCCGCTGATCGGCGGCGGCCGACAGCATCAGCACCGTGTCGCGCATGATCAGCGGCGGTTCGGCCGGGTTCATTACGATGATCGCCTTGCCCCGGGTGGCGCCGCCGAGGGTTTCGATGGCGTGGCGGGTGGTTTCGGTGAATTCGTCGATGTTGGCCCGGGTGCCGGGGCCGGCGGATTTGCTGGCAATCGAGGCGACGATTTCCGCGTAGTGCACCTGGGCCACCCGCGACACCGCGGCCACCATGGGAATGGTCGCCTGGCCGCCGCAGGTGACCATGTTCAGGTTGAGGCTGTGCAGGTGTTGCTCCAGATTGACCACCGGAATGCAGTAGGGGCCGATGGCCGCCGGGGTCAGGTCGATCAGGCGGATGCCCGGCTTGGCCTGGCGCAGCACGGCCTCATGGTGCTGGTGGGCGGCGGCCGAGGTGGCATCGAACACGAGGTCGATGGCGGCAAATTCGGGCATGCGCAGCAGGCCTTCGACGCCTTCGTGGGTGGTGGCCACGCCCAGGCGCCGGGCCCGTTCCAGGCCGTCGGAAGCCGGGTCGATGCCGACCATGGCGCTCAGTTGCAGGTGCCGGGCCTGACGCAGGATTTTCAGCATCAGGTCGGTGCCGATATTGCCCGAGCCGATGATCGCGGCCTTGAGGGTTCTGTTCATGCGTGGCTCCGGTTCATTGGACGCTGGCGAAGGCGGCGCTGACGCTGCCCAGGCCCTGGATGTGCGCGGTAAAGCGATCTCCCGGCTGCACCGCGACCATGGGCCCGAGGGCGCCGGTCAGGAGGATGTCGCCGGCCCGCAGCGGCGTGCCCAGGCGGGCCAGGGTGTCGGCCAGCCACAGGACGGCGTTCAGCGGGTTGCCCAGGCAGGCAGCGCCGGCGCCCACCGACACCGGCTCGCCACGCCGAGTCAGGCTCATGCCGCAGCGCACCAGATCGAGTTTTTCCAGAGCCACCGGCTGGCTGCCGAGCACGAACAGCCCGGACGAGGCGTTGTCGGCGATGGTGTCGCTCAGGCGGATGTCCCACTGGGCAATGCGGCTGCCGACAATCTCGATGGCCGGCAGGGCAAAGGCGGTGGCGCGGATCAGGTCGGCCACCGTGTGGCGCTCATGGTTCAAGTCATGTTCCAGCACCAGGGCCACCTCGGCTTCGACCTTGGGCTGGCAGGTGTCGCTCCAGGCGATGGGCTGGTCGTCACCGCGGGCCATATCGGCGAACAGCTGGCCGAAGTCCGGCTGGTCCACCCCCAGTTGCTGCTGCACGGCGCGGGAGGTCAGGCCGATCTTGTGGCCTACCGGGCGGCGTCCGGCATCGATGGCCGCCAGGTTGTTGTAGTGCTGCACCTGGTAGGCCAGGTCGGCCAGGGAGGTGTGGGGTTGTGCGGCCTGGGCCTGGGCAATCAGCTCGCGCACCGGGGCGCAGGGCTGGCCGTTGAGCTGGGCCTGGCGCAGGTGGTGCGCCGCTTCAATCAGGTCTGCATGCATGTCGGGGTGCCCCTCAAGGGTTGACGCAGATGGTGGTGATCTCGGAGTAGAAATCCAGGGAGTGACGGCCGCCTTCGCGCCCCACGCCCGAGAGCCTTGTGCCGCCGAACGGCGTGCGCAGGTCGCGCAGGAACCAGGTGTTGACCCAGACCATGCCCACACGGAAGCGCCGGGACAGCTGATGGGCGCGCTTCAGATCGCGGGTCCACAGGGCCGTGGCCAGGCCATAGGCCGAGTCGTTGACCCGGCGCAGCACTTCGTCCTCGGTGTCGAACGGAGCGATGTGGCAGACCGGGCCGAACACCTCTTCACGCAGGCAACGGGCGTGGTCCGGCAGGTCGGTCCAGATCGTCGGCTGGACGTAGGCGCCCTGGTCCCGGGCATCGCCGAACTGCGGAATGCCGCCGCCGCTGACCAGGGTCGCGCCTTCCTCCAGGGCCAGCTGGAAGTAGCCCAGGACCTTGTCCCGGTGCTTGTGGGAAATCAGCGAACCCATGTTCACCCCGTCTTCATCGGGGTAGCCGATCTTCAACTGTTCGGCGCCGGCCTTGAGGGCCGCGACGAAGCGCTGGTAGATCGGCCGTTCGACGTAGACCCGCTCCGAGCACAGGCACACCTGCCCGGCGTTGGTGAAGCTTGAGCGCAGCACCCCGGCCACCGCGGCGTCGAAATCGCAGTCGGCGAACACCACCGCGGCGTTCTTGCCCCCCAGCTCGAAGGACACTTCGCGCACGCCTTCGGCGGCGGCTTTCATGATGGTGGCGCCGGTACGGGACTCACCGGTGAAAGTGATGGCGTCGACGTCGCGGTGGGCGGTGAGGAATTCCCCGGTCGAATTCGGCCCGAAGCCGTGCACCAGGTTGAACACGCCGGCCGGCACCCCAGCGTCGCGCATCACTTCGGCCAGCAGGGTGGCGCTGGAGGGGGTGTCCTCGGACGGCTTGACCACCACCGAGTTGCCACAGGCCAGGGCCGGGGCGACTTTCCAGGTGAGCAGCAACAGCGGCAGGTTCCACGGCGAGATGATCGCCACCACGCCGTGGGGCTTGCGCACGCTGTAGCTGAACACGTCATTGCCGTCGGCGCCGCGCATCTCGAAGATTTCGCCGCCGGATTGGCGCAGCAGCTCGGCGAAGGTGCGGAAATTCTGCACCGCGCGGGCCACGTCCAGGGTCCGCGCCTGTTGCACCGGGCGCCCGGTGTCGGCGACTTCGGCGGCGACGAACGCCTCGAAACGCGCCTCGATGCCGGCGGCAATCCGCAGCAGCAGGTCGGCGCGCTGGCTGGCGCTGTAATCAGCCCAGGGGCCGGACTGCGCCGCCTTGGCCGCGGTCACGGCGCGGTCCACCTGGGATCGGTCGGCCTCGCAAACCTGGCCCAGCACGCGGCCGTCGACCGGGGAGATATTGGCAAAGGTCTGGGGGCTGGCGACGAACTCGCCGTCGATGAAATGACGCAGCAGGGCAGTGGACACTTGAACCTCCGAAACATGGGTTTCGGGGCGAGTGTAGGAAGGCCTGGTATTAGTGAATAATCAAAGATCGGCCGCTAACTATTAACAATTGGAATATCAGGGCGAGGCCTGGATCGGCGCTTGCCCGCTGTCGGCTCCCGCCCGGGCCAGGTCCAGGCATTCGCGAAACAGCCGGGCCGCCGGGCCCAGATTGCGCTGGGCGGCGTAGAAGCAACCGATCTCGCCGAACTGCAGCGGCGTCCCCAGATCGAAAGCCTGGAGCATGCCGGCCTGGATGAACTGCAACGAGGCCTCGTAGGGCATCAGGGCCACGGTGCGCTGATCCTGCATCAGGGTGATGTTGGTGAGGATCGACAGCGACTCGGCAACATTGTCCGGCGTCGGCAGGCCATTGTCGGCGAACAACCGGTCGGCGGTGCGCCGCAGCAACGAGTCGCGGGTCGGCAGCACCCAGGGGTAGGCGTGCAGGTGTTCCAGGCTGACCGGCGTCTGCTGGTGCAACGGGTGATGGGCGCCGGCGACGATGCTCAAGTCCTCGCGGTACAGCACGTCGACCTCCAGGGCCTCGCTGCGCCGGTGCCAGTCGTCCGGCACTCGGCCCACCACCAAATCGACATCGCCCACCGCCAGCGCCGGGAACAACTGGTCCATCTGCCCGACCCGCAATGACACCAGCACCCCCGGCGCGCGCTGCTTGAGCAACTGGATGGCCCGGGGCAGCAGCGAGGTCGAGGCCGAGATCAGGGTGCCGACCATCACCTGCCCCGAGGTGCCTTCCTGGAAAGCGTTGACCTCGTCGGTCAGGGCCCGCAGTTCCGCCAGCAACGACTTGGCTCGTTGCACCACCACCTGGCCCAGCTCGGTGGCGCTGACCCCGCGGTTGCTGCGCACCAGCAGCGGCGCCTCGAAGTAGGATTCCAGCTCGTGAATGATCTTGGTCACCGCCGGCTGAGTCAGGTTCAGCGCCTGGGAGGCGCGCACCAGCGAGCCGCTTTGCAGCACCTGCTCGAACACCACCAACTGGTGGAACTTGAGCTTGCGGGCGATGGACTGGGTGGTGAATTTCATGGCGGGCTCCGTCAGCGTCTTGCCCTGGCCTCGGGTGAGGGTCGGGGGGGCGCTTTTGTGGGTATGAGGACAAGCGTGCCCGGGCAGGGCGCTGCAAGCCTAACCAAAGTCCGGCGCATTTGCTTGGTTCAAGCGCTACCGCAGGTGTCCGGTCTTGAGGGGCAGGGCGCGGATGCTAGAGTGCGCCACTGATCCGCCGCCCCGGGAGTGACCATGGAATTGTCCGACCACCTGTTGATGCTCGAACGCCAACTGCAACAAGCCGAAGTGCGCGCCGATCGCCAGGCGCTGGAGGCCTTGCTGGCCGATGACTTTCTCGAATTCGGCGCCAGCGGCGGACGTTGGAACAAGGCCCAGGTGCTGCACAGCCTGCCGCAGCAGGACTTCATCGAACGGCGCATCAGCGAGTTTGCGCTGCAGCGCCTGGCGGCCGATCTGGCCCAGGTCACCTACCTGTGCCATAACGCCGCAGCCGGCGGGCGGGCGGCCAGCAGCGCCTGGCGCAGTTCGCTGTGGCGCTGCCGCGAAGGGCGCTGGCAGATGCTGTTCCATCAGGGCACGCCTCGGCCCAGTGCCTAAGGGCTCTGCTAGAATCCCGGTCCCAGACTTGACGAGGTGCCCCATGAGCGAGCCGATTCGCCTGACCCAGTACAGCCACGGAGCCGGCTGCGGCTGCAAGATTTCACCCCAGGTGCTGGAGGTGATTCTGGCCGGCAGCGGGGCGCAGAACCTCGATCCCAAGCTCTGGGTCGGCAACGCCTCGCGCGATGACGCGGCGGTCTACGCCATCGACGAAGAGCGCGGCGTAGTCTCCACCACCGACTTTTTCATGCCCATCGTCGACGACCCCTTCGACTTCGGCCGCATCGCCGCCACCAACGCCATCAGCGACATCTACGCCATGGGCGGCGACCCGTTGATGGCGATCGCCATTCTCGGCTGGCCGGTGAATGTGCTGGCCCCGGAAATCGCCCGGGAAGTGATCCGTGGCGGCCGCGCGGTGTGCGACGCGGCGGGCATTCCCCTGGCGGGCGGCCATTCCATCGACGCGCCGGAGCCGATCTTCGGTCTGGCGGTGACCGGGCTGGTGGAAAAACGCTTCATGAAACGCAACGACACGGCCACCGCTGGCTGCCTGCTGTACCTGACCAAGCCCCTGGGGATCGGCGTGCTCACCACCGCCGAGAAAAAGGGCAAGCTGCGCGACGCCGACATCGGCCTGGCCCGCGACTGGATGTGCACCCTGAACAAGCCCGGCAGCCGTTTCGGCAAGCTCGAAGGGGTGACCGCGATGACCGACGTCACCGGTTTCGGCCTGCTCGGGCACCTGGTGGAAATGGCCGACGGCAGCGGCCTGACCGCGCAGATCCACTACGACCGCGTACCGCGCCTGCCAGGGGTCGAGTACTACCTGGATCAGGGCTGCGTGCCCGGTGGCACCTTGCGCAACTACAGCAGCTACGCCGAGAAGATCGGTCGGGTCCAGGAGCTGCACAAACGCGTGCTCTGCGATCCACAGACCAGTGGCGGCCTGCTGGTGGCGGTGACCCCGCAAGGCAATGCCGAGTTCCTCGCCCTGGCGGCGGAGCTGGGCCTGGAACTGGCGCCCATCGGTGAACTGGTGGAGCGACAGAGCCTCGCGGTCGAGGTGTTCTGATGCCTCTGGACTGCACCGACTACCGCGAGATCTTCCTCAACGACCGGCCGATGATGGACACCCGGGCGCCGATCGAATTCACCAAGGGCGCCTTTCCCGGGGTGCTCAACCTGCCACTGATGACTGACCAGGAACGCCAGCGGGTCGGCACCTGCTACAAGCAGCAGGGCCAGCAGGCGGCCATCGTGCTCGGCCATCAACTGGTGTCCGGCGACATCAAGCAACAGCGCGTCCAGGCCTGGGCCGACTTCGCCCGGGCCCACCCCGACGGCCTGCTGTACTGCTTCCGTGGCGGCCTGCGCTCGCAGATCGTCCAGCAGTGGCTCAGGGACACGGGCATCGACTACCCGCGGGTTGGCGGCGGTTACAAGGCCATGCGTACCTTCCTTCTGGACACCACCGAACAGGCGTTGCAACAGTGTGATTTTGTCCTGCTGGGGGGCATGACCGGCACCGGCAAGACCGAAGTGCTGGGCCAGCTGGACAACGCCCTGGACCTGGAAGGCCACGCCAACCACCGTGGCTCCAGCTTCGGCCGCCGCGCCACCGGACAGCCAAGCAACATCGACTTCGAAAACCGTCTGGCGGTGGACCTGCTGAAAAAGCGTGAGCGCGGCGTGCAGGCTTTTGTTCTGGAAGACGAGAACCGCATGATCGGCAGCTGTGCCTTGCCATTGCCGCTGTATCAGAGCATGCAGGGCCTGCCCATGGTCTGGCTGGAAGACCGCCTCGACAGCCGGGTGCAGCGCATCCTCGACGATTACGTGGTCAACCTCAGCGCCGAGTTTGTGGCCGTGCATGGCGAAGAAGGTTTTGCCCTGTTTGCCGAACGCCTGCTGGAAAGCCTGAACAAGATCCACAAGCGCCTGGGTGGCGAGCGTCACCAGCGCCTGTTCCTGCTGATGGAAGCGGCCCTGGCGGAGCAGGCCCGCAGCGGTGACGTGGAGCTGCACCGGGCCTGGATCGAAGGCTTGCTGGGCGAATACTACGACCCGATGTACGCCTTCCAGCGCGAGAGCAAGGGCGCGCGGATCGAGTTCAGCGGCGACCACGGCGCCGTGCTCGATTACCTGCGCCAGCGCCAGCCGCCATCGCGCTAGCGCTCAATAACCCGCGCGCTCGCAGCACCTGAGCGCGCGGTATGCGTGGGCGTCAGCCGGCAGGGCGTGGACGGTCGAGCAAGGCCTCGACCACGGCCCTGGCCATTTCCACGGAATGCACCATGGACCAGATCAGGCCGCGTTCGATGCCGCTGGCGCGCTCGGTGATTTCATCGGACACCTCCTCGGCGCACTTGAGCAGCAGGGCGACGTGCCTCAAGGCCTCTTCGGCGTTGACCCCGGCTTGCACGCTGAACAGGGTATTGCCCTGGGCATCGCGCAGGCCGAACGGGCGTGCCTGGGTCGGTTTCAGCGCGCTGAGCAGGTTGGCGTTGGCGCGATCCAGTTCGGGGTCGCGCAGTGGGCGGGGTGGATTGGGGACGAGCTTTTTCATTGGGGTACCTACGACTCTAAGGCTAAGTAGAGCCGCCGGTCTCGCTTCCACACGAGAGGGTGGCAGCCGTGCGTGGGTGTGGAAGACCGGGGGTCTTTTGGTACCCAAAACCCGGCGCACCCGAAGGTGCCCCACGCATGGCCGCCATAACACGTATCCGCAGGCGCAAAGCGTCGGCAGGCGCGTTGAAGCGTTGTACCTATGACCCTTCCGGACTTCCACATCCGAGTCGCTGATGGTGCAGCGACCGGGGGAGACTGCCTGACGAACACCAAGGGCACAAGCCGCTCAAAGGCGTTGGCGATTCTCTCGGACAAGCCTTACAAAACAAAGCGAAAACTCTGGTTTCGGGAGCGCCATTCCCTGACCAGTGTGTTTCAAGACGATGCGGTGGAGGAGGCGCGGCACTTCGATTGGAAACCTGTACTCAACGGAGTTGAGCGGGGACAGCCGAGTGTTTGCAGGTGCTCAAATAGTCATCGACCGCCTCTTTGAATGCGACCTCCAGCTCAGCCAGGGTTTGTCCTTCATAGCTCACCAGGGCACTGATGAGCTGGAGCCTGCCAAATAGGCAGTGGTCCTCGGCGCTGACTTCGATAGAGCCGTAGACGCCCTTGTGTTGCAGCAAGTTGTTCACGGTAGCAAGGCCTCCGAGTCTGTGTTGTTCGATGACGTGGCGACGTATCGCGGTCTTTGGCTCATGACCGGGGTGCGCTTTGTGCAGGTTGCACATTGCGCCGAGATCCAGTCGATGCCAATGCCAGGAGTCGATGTGTCGCTGCCTATCCGGGGCGGGCCCGAAACGGAGGCAGCGACCACCAGGGTTCTACAACAACACCGCACCAATCAACCCGCAAACAATCCCCACCAGCATGGTCAGCACGGCCACGGTCACCAGCACTCGGGCATCGAAGTCTTTGCGCAGCATCAGCAGCGACGGCAGGCTGATGCTCGGCAGGGTCATCAGCAGGGCCACCGCCGGCCCGGTGCCCAGGCCCAGGGTCATCATGGTCTGGACGATGGGAATCTCTGCCGCTGTAGGGATCACGAACAGGGTTCCGGCAATCGCCAGCGGCACCAGCCACCACAGGCTGTCACCCATGGCGCCGTCGATATGGGGGAACAGCCAGACCCGCGCCGCGCCCAACACCAGTACCGCCAGCACGTAGATTGGAATGGTGCTCCAGAACAGTTGCCACAGGGTCTTGCCCCAGCGGCTGAGGAACGGCTGGTCGTTCACCGTGCTGGCTTCCACCACCGCATCCACCGCGGCTTCCGGCAGTTGCTCGGGGCCGGCGACCCGCTGCGCCACCAGGGACACGCCCAGCACCAGGACAATGCCCGCCACCAGGCGCAAGGCGGAAAAGCCCCAGCCCAGGACAAAGCCCATGAACACCAGGGTCGCCGGGTTGAGCACTGGGTTGGCGATCCAGAACGCCAGGGCCGCACCCACCGAGACCTTCTGCCGCCGCAGGCCGGCAGCCACTGGGGCGGCGCAGCAGGAACACATCATGCCCGGCAAGGCGAACAGCCCACCGCGCAGGGTCGAGCCGAAACCGGCGCGGCCAAACAGGCGCAGCAGCCAGTCCCGGGGAATCAATACCTGCAGCAGGGAACCCAAGATCACCGCCAGCACCGCGGCTTTCCAGATGGCCAGGAAGTACACCTGGGAATAGGCCAGGGCGGCGCTCCAGGGCGAGCTTTGCTGATCGTTGAGGATCGACGCGCCGATGCTGTGGCTGTCGGCGGCGACAAAGGCCTTGAGGTAGTAGGGCGACCACTTCACGTAATACAGGCCGATGGCGGCCACGAGCAGGAACAGCAGGGGTTTGCACCAGAACGCCCAGCCGCGAGCGGGCTGGGTGGAGGCGAGGTTGGACATGAAGGGGTTTCCGCACAAAGACAATAAGCGCGAATTGTAGCCGCTGGCGCCGGTGCGCCGCGAACCGATCTCGTCCGGCCTTGCCTGGCGATCCCTCGTCGGAGCGCTGTCGGCCTTGAGAGCGTCGCGTCCCTACGGGCCGTTCGCAGCCTGCGGCAGCGGCTACAGGGACGGAGGGCGCCTGTAGTCCGGAACCATCAGCTCGGGCAATCCTGCTCGCCGCCGTCCAGGCCCTGCTTGTAGCTCTGGCTGTGCAGGCTGGCCTTGCCGTTGCGCCAGGTCAGGGTCAGCACGTACAGCGAGTCGAAGTCGCTGGAGGCCCAGTCTTCGGTGATCGCGCGTTTTTCGCCCACGGCCTCTTCGGCGACTTTGTTGATCAGTTCCGGCAGGTAGCCGTGGGACCAGGCGGTGTAGATGATCGAGTTGTGGTAGCGGTCGTGCAGCAGCTCGTCCGCCAGGTCGCTGGTGTCATTGGCGGCAAAATCGATGTTCACCGGCAGGCCGAGCTTGATGGCGCTGGGGCTGATGGTCATCAAGGGGCGGATGTAGCTGTAGGAATTGTCCAGCTCGCCTTCCTCGACATTGCGCGTCGGGTTGGCGGCGAACACGTACTGCGCCTTGCCGAACTTTTCCGGCAGCAGCGAGGCCAGGTCGATGGCTCGGTTCAGGCCCTGGCAGTTGAGCTGGCCGAGGCCGCCGGCGGGCTTTTCCGCATGGCGCAGGAACACCAGGGTCTGAGTGCCGTCCACCGGTTGTGCGCGGCTGACGCTGGACTCAAGCGACAGGCACAGGGCACTGCCCAGCAGCAAGGCCGGTAGCAGCAGGTAGGCACGGTTCTTGATGCGGTGGAGCAGGGGCATGGCGGGATTCTTCAGCGCAAGGGGTGGAGGCTGACAAACCTGTGTATTCCCTGTCATCACGGCCGGTGAAGGCAGTGCTTCTGAGTCCCTGGACGGCGTTTGGTTCGATGAGGCACCAGACTAACCGCGGTATGTTGCCGATTTAAGAAAACCCGGCGGATAATCGCCGACCGTTGCCTCGTGTGGCGCCCCCCTTTTGACTGTCATTGGAAGCCTGTCATGACCGATCTTTCCGCCTTTGCCGTTACCCAGAAATGGCCTGCGCAGTTTCCCGAATGGATTCAACTGTATTCCCTGCCGACCCCCAATGGGGTCAAGGTTTCGATCATGCTCGAAGAGATCGGCCTGCCTTATGAAGCGCACCGGGTCAGCTTCGAGACTCAGGATCAGATGACCCCGGAGTTTCTCAGCGTCAGCCCGAACAACAAGATCCCGGCGATTCTCGATCCCCATGGTCCTGGCGACCAGCCTTTGGCGTTGTTCGAATCGGGGGCGATCCTGATTTATCTGGCGGACAAGAGCGGGCAGTTGCTGGCCCAGGAATCGGCGGCGCGTTATGAAACCATCCAGTGGCTGATGTTCCAGATGGGCGGCATCGGGCCGATGTTCGGGCAGGTGGGGTTCTTCCACAAATTCGCCGGCAAGGACTACGAGGACAAGCGGCCGCTGGAGCGTTATGTAAACGAGGCCAAGCGCTTGCTGGGGGTGTTGGACAAGCATCTAGAAGGACGCGAGTGGATCATGGGTGAGCGTTACACCATTGCCGATATTGCGACCTTTCCGTGGATTCGGAATTTGGTCGGGTTTTATGAGGCGGGCGGGTTGGTGGGGATTGATAGCTTCCCGCAGGTGCAGCGGGTGCTGGCCAAGTTTGTGGCGCGGCCGGCGGTGATCCGTGGGTTGGAGATTCCCAAGGTGGTTTGAGGTGTTTTTTTGGGGTGGGGCGTGAAGGGGGGTACATATTCGGTGCTGCGGTAACGGCCGCTTAGGGTTTCGCTCTTGCAGCGAGTGGGATGGGGGACATATCCATTCCTGCGGGTGCGGCCACTTAGGGTTTCGCCCTTACGGCGAGTCCCTTTTTACAAACGCCTAAAAAGGAACCAAAAACGCTTGCCCCTCCATGGGCCCCTCGCTAGGGCTCGGCGTTCCCTCTCTCCGGCATTGCTCCGGGGGCCCGCCGCCAACCGGCCATCCATGGCCGGGTGGCGGCTAGCTCGGCAT
>NZ_JAQQGK010000012.1:0-196648 GCF_028550695.1 Pseudomonas sp. BLCC-B112 | reverse complement strand
GACGGCAATAAATGCACATGTTTCAACCGATCGGGTCATCAAGGCAGCTAAAACGAGAAGACCTTGAAAGGGATGGCCGTAAGGGCGAAACCCTAAGCGGCCGTTACCGCAGCAACGGATATGTACTCCGCCCCCCATCGCCATAAAGGCGCAACCGTCAACGGCCGCCCCCGCAGGAACAAAACCACCCCCTCTATCGCCATCCGCAATCACCCCCACCCCTCCATATCGCCCCATGGAATACCCCAAAAATCCCCCCCTTACCCCCGTGAATCCACCTGTCGGAAACCCACAAAATCAATGTGCCATTACCCCGCCAATTCCCCCCGCGCTGCTTAACTGCAAAAGCTGCCAAGTACCGCAGCCCCCCCTAACCCCCAAGGAAGGCACACACCATGAGCCCCACCTCGCAACACACGGTTGTCCCCTACGGAGTCGCGATCCAGTCGGCCATCGCCGAAGGCCAGCTACCCCAGATGAAAGCCCTGCTGGCCAAGCGCGATCCGAAGCACGACGAGCCCAAGGATCTGAAAGCCGCCTACGAAAAACTGGCCAAGGAAGTCGCCCGCCTGGAACAGCACTAATCGCTGTTTCCCCGTCATTGAATGGAGGCAAAGCAAATGTCTGGTTCTATCTCCCAAGAAGGCCTGTTCCCCCTGAGCTACCGCATCGGTACCTCGCAACCCGGGGCCCCGACCCTGATTCTCAATCTGCTGGTCTACACCCCCGAGCACAGCGTGCGCGGCACTTCGTCCATCACTCAGGCGGTCAATCCGCCCCTGGACCTGCACAGCGATGTCTGGGGTCAGTACACCTACCTGACGGTCATGCCACCGAGCTCCAGCAAGATCCTCATCACCGCCCAGGGCAATCAGGGCGGACCCGGTTCCAACTCCATCATCAACTTCAAGCTGCACCTGGTGGTCAGCGATGACTGGAAGGAAGGCGTGGCCAACTACCAGTACTACAACGGACACAGCTGGGTAACGGTCAATCAGGTCCCCGCCCATCTGCAGGAACCCGTGCAGTCGAGCACCCTCTCGGCCCCCCACCATGGCCAGCCCAACCGTCCGCTGCCGCCGATCTCGGCGCTGTACGCGGCACCGATCCACGGCGCCATCGCCAGCGGCGACCTGTCGCAGATGAAGAGCCTGCACAAGGTGGCCACCCAGCAACTGGAGCAGCTGCCGTTGATCCGCACGGCGCTGGAGGCGGCCAAGGCCGAGATCAGCAAGCACGAGCGGCGCTGACTGGCGACCGTCCAGCGAACCTGATGTCTTCCACAAGATAAGGAGTTGCAGCATGACAATCGGACTGTTCCATACCCGCCTCATCGTCGCCAACCCTGTGATCGGAGGGCCGGTGCTGACCCTCGATCTGCTGGTCAACACGCCGCAGAAGAAAGTCAGCGGCGTGGCCCGGGTGACTCAGAGCACCTCGCCACCGATGCACTTCCTCGCGGATGTCTGGGGCGACTACTCCCAGGTCAAACTGGACCCCTCCAGTGAAGGCCATATCATCCTCAGCCTGACCGGCAACCCCAGCGGCCCCACCAGCCAGATTGCCGAAACCTTCCATCTGCAGGGCATTCTCGGCCTCGACTGGGCCAGCGGTTTCGCCAGCTATCGCTACCAGTACCAGGGCCATTGGCATGTGGTTCAGCATGCCGCCGTGAGCCAGGCGCCGGTGGATCAAGCGGCCAACGCCGATCTGGCGCCCAAGGACGATCAACGGCATCTGTATCCGCAGCCGCTGTATGCCGTGGCGCTGCAACAGGCCCAGAGCAGCGGCGATCTGACGCGGCTCAAGGCGCTGGTGGCTCAGGGCGAGCAGCAACTGGCCAACAGTGACAACCTGAGCCAGGCGGTGCAGCAGTTACAGGCGGAAATCAGCCGCCTGGAACGTCGCTGAGTCCAGGCACCCGGGGCCGGCCGACAAAGGTCGGCCCCAGGGTTGCGGTAAACCGATCGCGCCATTGCCGCACAAGGAAGGCGCGCCTATTTCGATGGGTTGGTGCCGCGCACCGCTGGGTGCGCAAGGATCTTTCATGTCAGACAGTCTCCCCGCCCGCTACCTCAGCGAAACCGACCTCAAGCGCTATGTGCCGGTGCACGTGGTCTGGGAAATCACCCTCGCCTGCGACCTCAAGTGCCTGCATTGCGGCTCCCGGGCCGGGCATCGGCGCCCCGGCGAATTGAACACCCAGGAATGCCTGTCGGTGATCGACTCCATCGCCGCCCTGGGCACTCGGGAGGTCACCCTGATCGGCGGCGAAGCCTATTTGCGCAAGGACTGGACGCGGCTGATCCAGGCCATCCACGACCACGGCATGTACGTGGCGATCCAGACCGGCGGACGCAACCTGACCCCCGCCAAGATGCAGGCCGCGGTGGACGCCGGGCTCAATGGCGTCGGCGTGTCCCTGGACGGCCTGGCGCCGCTGCACGACGCGGTGCGCAATGTGCCCGGCTCGTTCGACAAGGCCCTGGACACCCTGCGCCGGGCCAAGCAGGCCGGGCTCAAGGTCAGCGTCAACACCCAGATCGGCGCCGCCACCCTGCCCGACCTGCCGGCCCTGATGGAGCTGATCATCGACGCCGGCGCCAGCCATTGGCAGATCCAACTGACGGTGGCCATGGGCAACGCCGTGGATCACCCCGAGCTGCTGTTGCAACCCTATCAACTGCTGGAAGTGATGCCGCTGCTGGCCCGCTTGTATCGCGAAGGCGAAGAACGCGGCTTGCTGATGAATGTGGGCAACAACATCGGCTACTACGGTCCCTACGAACACATGTGGCGCGGTTTTGGCGACGACCGCGTGCACTGGAGCGGCTGCGCCGCCGGGCAAACAGTGCTGGCCCTGGAAGCCGACGGCACGGTCAAGGGCTGTCCGTCCCTGGCCACCGTCGGATTCTCCGGCGGCAATGTGCGCAGCATGAGCCTGCACGACATCTGGCACTACAGCGAAGGCATGCACTTCGGCCGCCTGCGCTCGGTGGACGATCTGTGGGGCTACTGCCGCACCTGCTACTACAACGACGTGTGCCGCGGTGGCTGCACCTGGACCTCGCATTCGCTGCTGGGCAAGCCGGGGAACAACCCCTACTGCCATTACCGAACCCTGGACCTGCAGAAAAAAGGCCTGCGCGAGCGCATCGTCAAACTCGAAGACGCCGGCCCCGCCTCTTTTTCGGTGGGCCGCTTCGACCTGATCACCGAGCGCATCGACACCGGCGAGGCGGTCTCCAGCGTCAGCGACAGCGGCCAGGTGATCAAGCTGGCCTGGGCCAACCAGGGCCACGCCTCCCCCGAAGAAGGCCGCATCCCGCCGCGCCTGGCCCTGTGCCGCAGTTGCCTGGAGTACATCCACGCCCATGAAAGCACCTGCCCCCACTGCCACGCCGATGTCGCCGCAGCCGAGGCCCGGCACCAGCAAGACCGCCTGCGCCAGCAGGCGCTGATCAACACCCTGCACCAGTTGCTGGGCATGCCCCAGGAGCAACCGCGCCTGTAACCTGTGCCAGCCGCCACCGCGCCCACCCCAGGCGCGGCGGCGGTCATGGCGGCTCTGGCAAGCAGGGAACAGCCATCCAAAAAAACTCCGGGCAAGGCCGGTAAGGGCTTTGCCATGGCAGTTCGTCCACAGGCCCGAGCGCCTGCGCGCCGGCGGTGCAAGTTTTTGCGCACTTCATCAAACAGCAGTCGCCACCCTGTACTAGGATACGAGGCGACCCTTTGTCGGTCAGCGCAAACAGGAGGTAAATCACGCGCGACCCAAACTCGTTGTTATAAGGCAGTCCTTCCACACCTTCACATTCATGGATGAAATGATGAACTCACAAGTACTGTTTCCACATATTGGCAAGGTCATCGCCAGCACCGGCAGCCGCAGTTTCCCGCGCATGCTGCATGACCTGATACTCACCCAACTGGCTGTGGACGCCACTCACATCACCCAACTGCGCACCGCCCCGGAACAAGCCGCTGGCAGAAGCGGCAATACCCTGATGCAGAGCCGTCACCCGCTGTACAGCGATCTGCACGCCAGCAATGACCCGCTGCTGCACACAGGCTTTCCCGAGCAGCCCGACGAGCCCTGCGGCAGCCCGCCACTGCTGCGTCACCGGGGTAACGCGGACCCGGCGCAACTGCACCTGACCGGTCGCAAGGATTCGTACCACTTCGTGCTGTCGGTGTACCGCAGCAGCCAGGAGCAGAGCTTTTCCCCCCAGGAACGCCTGCTGCTGGAGGACATCTCGCCGCTGCTGCTGCCCATGGTGGAAAACCACATCAGCGCCCTGCAGCCGCGCAGCGACTCTGCCGAGCAGGACCGCGCCGCCATCGAGGGCCTGGCGACCGTGCGCCTGCGCTTTGCCGAGCGCCTGGAGCAGTCCGGGCTGCGCCTGTCCAACCGCGAGCTGGAAGTCTGTGTCGGGCTGCTGGCCGGGCGCACCGCACCGCAGTTGGCCGAGCAGCTCAAGCTCAAGGTCAATACCGTCGAAAGCTACTTGAAGCGCGCCGCCATCAAGCTCGGCATCAGTGGTCGCCACTCCCTGCTGCGCTGGATGTACTCGCCCCAGGCACAGGCGCCAGGCACCCGCGATGACGCGCCGGCCTGATCCGCCATTGGCCTTGATCCCGTAACCCCGCCCCCGCCGGCCCCTGTGCCGGCGGTTCTGTCTGTGGGCCGCTCAATCCCGGGCCAGGGCCTCGATCGGGTCCAGCCGGGCGGCGTTGCGCGCCGGAACGAAGCCGAAGACGATGCCGATCAGGGTCGAACAGGCGAACGCGGTAACGATCGAGCCCATGGAAAACACCATCTCCCATTCCTTGATGAACAGGGTGAACAGGTAGCCGATGGCAAACGACAGGGCGATACCGATGGCCCCGCCAATCAGGCAGACCATCACCGCCTCCACCAGGAACTGCTGGCGGATGTCCGACTGCCGCGCCCCCACCGCCATGCGAATGCCGATCTCCCGGGTACGTTCGGTGACCGACACCAGCATGATGTTCATCACCCCGATGCCGCCGACCACCAGGGAAATCACCGCGATCAGCGACAACAGCAAGGCCAGGGAGCGGCTGGTGCGCTGCACCGTCTGCATGATGCTGTCGAGGTTGTTGGTGAAGAAGTCCTTGGTGCCGTGGCGCTGCTCCATGAGCTTCTTCACATGCTCCTCCACCACTTTGCTCGGCTGGCCGTCCTTGATCTTCACGCTGATGCTGTCCAGGTGGCGCTGGCCCAGCACCCGCCCCGCGGCCGTCTCGTAAGGCAGCCAGACGTTGAGCAGGTTGCTGGCGGCGAACATGTTCTTGTTCTCGGCCGTGACCCCGATCACCGTGCACGGCAGGTTGCCCACCAGGATCACCTGCCCCAGGGGGTCCACATCGGGACCGAACAGGCGGTTGCGCGTGTTGTGGTCGATCACCACCACCTGGGCCTGGCGCCGGGCATCGTTCTCGCTGAAGGCGATGCCCGCCGCCAGCTTGAGATCGCGAACCTTGAAGTACAGGTGGCTGACACCGTTGACCGTGGCATTGAGGTCGATATTGCCGTAGCGCAGCAACAGGCTGCGGCCCACCATCGGCGTGGCGCTGTCGACGTAGTACAGCTGGTTCAGGGCCGTCACGTCGGCGGGCATCAGGGTCTGGATTGCCGCTGCCCGGCTGTCGCCGAAACTGGCCCCGGGGAAGATGTCGATGGTGTTGCTGCCGATGGCCTGGATGTCCTTGAGCACGTAGCGCTTGGCACCCTCGCCGATGGCCACGATGGACACCACCGAGGTGATGCCGATGACGATCCCGAGCATGGTCAGCAAGGTGCGCATGCGGTGCGAAACCAGCGCCACCCAAGCCATGACGAAGGCTTCCTTGAACAGCCCGAGGCTGGCCACCAGGCGTCGCGCTCCGCCCGGCCGGGTGCTCACCGGCGCCTGCGCCGGCTCCTCGTCCACCCCGCGCGCATTGACCCGGTCGCTGACGATCTCGCCGTCGCGCACTTCGATGATGCGCTCGGCGTTGGCCGCCACCTGAGGGTCGTGGGTGACGATGATCACCGTATGCCCCAAGGCATGCAGTTCCTGGAGAATGCCCATCACCTCCTTGCCGCTGTGGCTGTCCAGGGCCCCGGTGGGTTCGTCGGCGAGGATCACTTCGCCGCCGTTCATCAGGGCCCGGGCGATGCTCACCCGCTGTTGCTGGCCGCCGGACAACTGGTTGGGCCGGTTCGCCAGGTGCCCGGACAGCCCCAGGCGCGTCAGCAGCTCCCGGGCCCGGCCATGGCGCTTGACTTGCGGGGTGCCGGCGTAGATCGCCGGCATCTCGACGTTGTGCAGGGCACTCAAGTGCGGCAGCAAGTGATAACGCTGGAAGATGAAACCGAAATAGTCCCGGCGCAGCTCCGCCAGGGCCTGATCGTCCAGGTCGCGGGTTTCCTGGCCGTTGACCTTGTAGCTGCCGGCCGTGGCGTAGTCGAGGCAACCGAGGAGGTTCATCAGGGTCGACTTGCCCGAGCCCGAGGCCCCGGTGATCGCCACCATTTCCCCGGCCTGGATGCTCAGGTCGATGTGTTTCAGGGCCAGGAACTCCCGCTCCCCGGCGGTGAAGCTGCGGCTGATGCCCTTGAGCTCCAACAATGGCTGGGTCATGGTCAGGCCCCTGCCGTGCCGGGCAGCGGATCACCGATCACCACCTGGTCGCCCTCCGCCAGGCCGTCCTTGATCTGCACCTTGACGTTGTTGTTGATCCCGGTGCTGACGTTGCGCGCCTGGGCATGGCCCTTGGCGTCCAGCACCCGCACCGCGAAGCTGCCATCGGCGTTGCGCGGCCCCAGGGCGGCCACCGGCACCATCAGCACATCCTTGGCGGTGTCGAGGACGATGCGCACCTGGGCGGTCATCGAGATGCGCAGCCGGTGGTCCGGGTTGGGCACGTCGAACAGGGCGTTGTAGAACACCGCGGTGTTCTGCTTGGGGGTGCCGGCGGTCTGGGTTTCGAGGAAGTTCTGCGGTGCCGGCTCAGTGCCCCGCAGCTTGGCGTAATAGCGCCTGTCGGCCTCGCCGAGGATGGTGAAGTACACCTGCTGGCCGGGAGCGATATGGATCACGTCGGCCTCCGAGACCTGGGCCTTGACGGTCATGGTGTCCAGGTCCGCGAGTTTCAGCAGCACCGGCGCCAACTGGTTGGCGATCACCGTCTGGCCTTCCTGGGTCACCACCCCCACCACATCGCCGTCAATCGGCGCGACGATGCGGGTGTAGGCCAGGTTGACCTTGGCGGTGTCGATCTGGATATGCGCGCTCTTGATCTGCGCGTCCAGGGACAGCAGGTTGGCGCGTTGCACCTCGTAGTTGGACTCGGCGGTCTCGAAGTCCTGCTGGGAAATCGACGCGTCCGACTGCAGGTCGCGGTAGCGCTCGTAGATGGCCTTGGTTTCCTTGAGCTGGGCCGCGGTGGCACGGCGCTTGGCTTGCAGGTTTTCCTCGTCCACCTGGGCCTGGCGCAGGGTGTTGCGCAGCACCAGGGGATCGATTTCCGCCAGCCACTGGCCCTTTTTCACCTTGTCCCCGACCTTGACCTTGAGCGACTTCAACTGCCCGGAAACCTGGGCCCCGACGTCCACCTGCTTGATGCCCTCCAGCAGGCCCGAGGCCAGGACCGCGTTCTCGATGTCTCCCCGCTCGACCCGGGCGGTCAGGTACTGCGGCGGCTCTGCCGGCGCCCGCACCGTATAGAAAATCAATCCAGCCACAACCACCAGCAACAGCCCCATACCGATTTTGCGAAACTTCGACTTTTCCATAGATGACCACAAGTGCGTTGAGGGCGGGCTCCACCGGCCAGCGGCGAGCCCCCTTACAGAACACCGTGCTGCCGTAGTGAGCGGTGTTCCAGATGAATGAAAGGCTGTCAGCCAGCGGCGGGCACCCGGCCCGCCGCTGCATCCAGGCTCATGACACAGCCTCCCCCTGGGGCAGCGCCAGCCCGTCACGCCACCAGGCCGCCAGATGCTGGACGTGGGGTGCCTTGAGCAGGCTGAAGTGGTTGCCCGGCCCCTGCCACAGCCCCAGCTCCGTCACCTGCCCACGCCAGCCCTGGACCATCGCCTCCTGCTCGCGCAGGTTGCCGGCGGCGTCCAGGCGCGGATCGTCCGCCAGCACCAGGCGCACCGGTCCCCGGTAAGGGCGTTGCGGCTGGTAGCGGGTGCGCAGGGCACTGGCGAAGGTCCGCGCCGGCCCCTGCATCGCCCGAGGATCGGCACGCTGGGACAGCAGGCCGACCCGGACCATGCCGGCATGCAGCAGGTGCATCTGCATGGCGTCGTCCTCGGCGGCAAACAGCTGCGGATCGATGCCCAGGCTCTGGCCGCACGCCAGTTGCATGGACTCGATCAGCCGCAACAGCGCGGCCGTGCTGGTGTAGGGCCGCCCCACCACGCCGTGGCCGCCCGGGGCCTCGCTGTCGATCAGGGTCAGGGACGCCACTTCGCGCCCCGCGGCCTGCAGGGCCCCGGCCATTTCGAAGGCAACCCAGCCGCCGAAGGAGTGGCCGATCACGTGCAACGGCCCGTGGGGGTACTCCTGCTCGATGGCTTGCAGGTAGTAGCGCGCCGCCGCTTCCACCCGGGTGTGGGGCACGCCCTGGCCATCCAGGCCCCGGGCCTGCAGGCCGAAGATCGGCCAGTCCGGCCCCAGGGCTTCGGTCAGGCCGATAAAGCCGGTAACGCTGTCGCCGGCCCCCGGCACACAGAAGATCGGCGTCTGCCCGCAGCGCCCGCTCTGAATCCGCAGCAAGGGCTGGTGGGGCGTTGCTCCGGTGCTGGCAGCGACCCCGGCCTGCTCGATGGCCTGGCTCATGGCCTGGCCCAGTTCATGGATATGCGGCGCCTTCATCATGCTCAGGTGATCCCCGGGCACGCTGATGCAGTGCAGGCATGGCCCCGGCAGCACCTCGCCCCAGCCCAGGGTCGGGCTGCGCCGGGACAATGCGCTGGGCCGCTGGGCGGCGCAGAACAGGTGCACCGGCACACTGATCGGGTGCAGGCGGTAATGGGCCAGTGCATGGCCGTGAGCCACCTCACGGTCCAGGTAATGCCCCAGCGTCTCGGGCGCCGCGCTTGCCAGTTGCTCGAACAGCAGACCCTGTTCCCGGCAGCGTTGCAGCAGCTCGGGGAAGTCCAGGCGGTCCAGGGCCTGGCGCAGCTGTTCGACGAGCGCCAGCGGTTGCACGCCCGCCGGGCCCTGGGCGCTCCAGTAGGCGCTGCACTGCAACAGCAGGTGCTGCTTGCGGGGATCGCTTGCGGACCAGCGCGCCTTGCCCTGGTCGGTCAGGCGCGGCACGTAGCTGTCGATCAAGCCGAGGAACGCCACCTGCTGATCCTGCCCCAGCAACTGCTGGGCGATCTCATAGGCCAGCACCCCACCGAAGGACCAGCCTGCCAGGCGATACGGCCCTTCGGGCTGGACCCGGCGCATGACCTCCAGCAAGCGGGTGGCCAGGCACTCCAGGGTGCGCAACTGCGGCTGGCCGAGGGCCACGCCCGGCAGGCCATAGATGGGGAAATCCCCTTCCAGGTGCTGCCCCAGCGCCGGGAAGTAGGCATCCAGGCCGGTGAACTCGTGCACCAGGAACAGCGCCGGGCCACTGCCGTTGCGCACCGTGACCCACTCGGGGGCCTGTTGCGGGGTCGCCGGGCGCGCCTCCAGCAAACGCGCCATGGCGGCCACGCTGGGGTGCTGGAACAACTGCGCCAGGCTCACGTCGAGCCCGGCCTGTTGCAGGCGGTTGACCAACTGGATCGCCAGCAGCGAATGCCCGCCGTGTTCGAAGAAATGCTCGTGGCGCCCCACTTGCTCCTGTTTCAGCACCTGCGCCCAATGGGCCGCCAGGGTCTGCTCCAGAGGCGTCTGCGCCGCTTCAAAACAGGCCGTGACCTGCGCCGCGGGGGTCGGCGCCGGCAGCGCGTTGCGGTCCAGTTTGCCGTTGTTGGTCAGGGGCAGTGCCGGCAGACGCACGTAGGCCTGAGGCACCATGTACTCCGGCAGTTGCGCCAGCAGGTGGTTGCGCAAGGCTTCGACGGCCGGCTCCGGCGCCTGGGCCTGCAGGGTGTAGTAGGCCACCAGACGCAAGTCCCCGGGCGCCTCCTCGCGCACCAGGACCACGCCATCGCGCAGTCCGGGGAAGCTCGCCAGCCGCACCTCGATTTCCCCCGGTTCGATACGAAAGCCACGGATCTTCACCTGCTGATCGTTGCGCCCCAGGTACTCCAGCAGGCCGTTCTCCTGCCAGCGCCCAAGGTCGCCGGTGCGGTACATCAGGGGTTCGGAGCCAGGGTTGGCGGCCGCGCTGCAGAAGGGATCGGGGAGGAACTTCTCGGCGCTCAGTTCAGGGCGATTCAAGTAGCCGTTGGCCACGCCCTGGCCGCCGATGTAGATCTCCCCCACTACGCCGATGGGCAGCGGCTGGCCCTGGGCATCGAGGATGTACACGCAGGTGTTGGACAGCGGCCGGCCGATGGGCACGCTGTCGGCGTCGGCCGCCAGTGCCCCGGGCTCATGGGTCACGGCAAAGGTGGTGGTTTCCGTCGGTCCGTAGCCATTGACCAGACGCAGGCCGGGCACCTCGGCCTGCATCCGCCGGAAGGCCACCGGGTCGGCCCGTTCACCGCCGCACAGGAGCATGCGCAGGCCGCTGAACGCCTGGGGCATCAGCTGCACGTACTGGTTGAACAAGCTGGTGGTGAGAAACAGCAGCGTGGCACCCGAGGCCTTCAGCAACTCGGCGAAGGCCTTGGGGTCCAGCAGCGTCTGCTGGTCCACCACCACGACCCGGCCGCCGTTGAGCAAGGGCCCCCAGACGTCCAGGGTGCTGGCGTCGAAGGCCGGGTTGGAGGCAAAGGCCACCCGGTCCCCGGGGTTGAAATCGGCGTAGCCGTTGTTGATCACCAACCGGGTGATGGCCCGGTGCGGCACCAGTACGCCCTTGGGCACGCCCGTGGAGCCGGAGGTGTACATGATGTAGGCCACCGCCTCGGAGGACTGGGCCAGGGCCGGGTTGTGCCCCGGCAGCCGGTCCAGGCGCAGGCGATCCAGGTCCACCCGCAGTAACTGTGCCCCCGGCAGCGCCCCCTCCAGGGCCTGCGCCGAGTGCGCCAGCAGCACCCTGGCGCCGCTGTCCTGGAGCATGAACACCTGGCGTTCGGCGGGGGCGTTGATGTCCAGCGGCACGTAGGCCGCGCCGCACTTGCTGGCCGCCAACTGCGCCAGCAAAAGATCCAGGGAGCGTGGCAACAGCAGCGCCACCCTGTCCCCGGGCTGCACCCCCAGCCCCAGCAAGTGATGGGCCAGCTGATTGGCCCGGGTATTGAGCCGGGCGTAGCTGAGCACTTGCTCGCCATGGACCGCCGCCACCTGCTGGGGACGGGCCTGCACCTGTTCCTCGAAACGCTGATCCAGGGTCTGCTGGCGTGGATAGTCGCGGGCGGTGGCGTTGAAGTTCACCAGCACCTGCTGGCGCTCGGCAGCCGGCAACACCGGCACTTGGCCGATGGCCAGATCGGGCGTCTGCTCCAAGGCCTGCAACAGGTTGTCCAGGGCCTCGTGCAGGTAGTGGCAAATGCGCTGGGCATCAATGCCCGCCACCACGGCGGTGAGCATAAAGCCATCCCCCAGGTCGTCGATGCTCAGGGTCAGGGGGTAGTTGCTGCGCTCCTGGGCATTGAGCAACTGCATGCCCTCCCAGGCAGCGTCGGCTTGCCCAAGCAGCCCGGCCGACGGCGCGCTGTGGCGGTAGTTGAGCAGGCTGCTGAACAGCGGTGTACCCGCCTCCACCGCGCTGCAACGCTGCACCAGGGCCAAGGGCGCCTGTTCATGGCCCAGCAGTTGCGCCAGGCGTTCATGGGTGGCCAGCAGCGCATGGCGCACCGGCAGGTCCCCCAGGTCCACCCGCAGCGGCAAGGTGTTGATGAACACCCCCAGGGCCCGTTCGGCGCCCTCGCCGCCCTGCATCCGTCCCAGCAGCACGGTGCCGAACACCACCTGCTGCTGGTTGGCCAGGCAGCCCAGGACCCGGCCCCAGGCCAGGTGCATCAGGCTCGCGGCGCTGACCCCCAGCTGCCGCGCCTGCAAGCGCAGGCGCCGGCTCAGCAGGCGGTCCAAGGGTTGGCGCGCCTCGTTGAGCGGCGCGCTGGCGCCCTGCACGTCCTGCAAGCCCAGGGGCAGGGTCGGTTGCCGGATATCGCCGAGCATCTCGCGGAAGAAGGCTTCATGTTCGGCCTCACCGATGCCCAGTCGGGCCTGGGCCACGTAGTTGCGATAGGGCACCGGGTCACCCAGCCGTTGCTGCTGGCCAAGGAGGAAGGCCTGCAGTTCATGCTGCAGCACTTCCAGGGCCACGTGGTCCATCACCAGGTGATGGAACAGCAACAGCGCCACCAGCCGCTGGTTGACCGGGTCCCGGGCGTAGACCAGGCGCAACAGCGGCGCCCGGGCAATGTCCAGGCGATAGCGCGTACTGTCGAAGCGCGCCTGCAACTGGCCGAGGATGTCGCCCTGGCCCGGGTCGAGGACGATTTCATCGCCCTCCAGAGGCGCCTGGCGCCAGACCACTTGCAGCGGCTCTTCCAGCCCTTCCCAGAGCACGGCGCTGCGCAGGATGTCGTTGCGTTCGATCACCCCCTGCAAGGCCCGGACGAAGGTCTGCAAGCGCTGGGCCGTGTCGAAGGCAAACTGCGCCTGCAACACATAGGGATCGCCCTGGCCGGCGGCCAGATGGTGAAACAGGATGCCGGCCTGCAACGGCGCCAGGGGGTAGATGTCCTGGACGTTGGCGGTGCCGCCCGGCACCGTGGCCACCACCCGGTCAATGGCCGCCTGATCCAGCGTCAGCAACGGCAGCAGCTCGGGGGTGATGCGCGGGCAGTCGCGGTAGATCAGGTTGTCCGGCACCTGCACTTCACGGCCACGCCCCACGGCGGCGGCCAGGGCCGCCAGGGTCGGCTGGCCGAACAGCACCCGCACATCCGCCGAGAGCCCGGCCCGACGCATGCGGCCGATCAGGCTCACCGCCAGCAACGAATGCCCGCCCAGTTCGAAGAAGTGATCCTGGCGCCCCACCCGCTCGACATTGAGCAGCTCGGCCCAGAGCCCGGCCAGGAGGATCTCCACCTCACCCACCGGCGCCTCGTACTCGCGCACACTGGCCGCCGCCAACCCCGGGGCCGGCAGGTCCTTGCGCGCCAACTTGCCGTTGGGGCTCAAGGGCAGCGCTTCCAGGTGCACGAACAAGGCCGGCACCATGTAGTCCGGCAGGTGTTCCAGCAACGCCTGGCGCAGCTGTTCCACCGCCAGGGCCGGACGCCCGGCGGCGCAGGTGTAGTAGGCCACCAGACGCAGATCCCCGGGCACGTCTTCCCGGGCCAGGACCACCGCTTCCTTGACCCCGTCCAGCTGGGTCAGGCGGGCCTGGATTTCCCCCAGCTCGATGCGCAGGCCGCGGATTTTCACCTGATCGTCGTTGCGCCCCAGGTACTCGATAGCGCCGTCGGCCCGATAGCGACCCAGGTCGCCGGTGCGGTACAGGCGCGCCCCGGGGGCCTCGCTGAACGGGTCCTTGAGGAAGCGCTCGGCAGTCAGTTGTTCACGGTTGAGGTAACCCCGGGCCACCTGTACACCGCCGATGTACAACTCGCCCACCACTCCCCGAGGCACCGGTTGCATCTGCCCGTCCAGCAGGTAGATGCGGGTGTTGGCGATGGGCTTGCCGATGGGGGTGTTGTCCGGGGTGCTGTGCAATGGCCCGGCGCAATCCCAGGCGGTGACGTCCACCGCCGCTTCGGTGGGGCCGTAGAGGTTGTACAGGCCGACCGTGGGCAACTGCTGCTTGAAGCGCCGCACCAGGCTGCCCGGCAGGGCCTCGCCGCTGCACATCACCTGGCGCAGGCCGCTGCAATCCCGGGTATCGCCATAGGCCAGGAACACATCGAGCATCGACGGCACGAAGTGCAGGGTACTGATGCCTTCATCGCGGATCACCTGGCGCAGGTAGGCCGGGTCCTTGTGCCCTTCCGGGCGGGCCATCACCAGCCGTGCGCCAGTGAACAGCGGCCAGAAGAACTCCCAGACCGAAACGTCGAAGCTGAAGGGGGTCTTCTGCAGCACCGCGTCATCGGCCGTCAGGCGGTACTGCTCTTGCATCCACAGCAGGCGGTTGACCACCGCCCGGTGCTCGTTCATCGCGCCCTTGGGCTGGCCGGTGGAACCGGAGGTGTAGATCACATAGGCCAGGTGCCCGGGGGTCAGCCCGTTGACCCGGGGATTGACCCGGGGCTGGCGCGCCCAGAGTGGCTGGTCCAGGTCCACCCGGGGCACGGTCGGGCTGCCCGGCAGTGCCCGGGTGGCACCCTGCACCAGCAGCGCCTGGGGCGCGCTGTCCTCAAGCATGTAGGCGATGCGTTCTGCGGGGTATGCCGGGTCGATGGGCACGTAGGCGCCGCCAGCCTTGAGGATCGCCAGCAGGCCGATGACCATTTCCAGCCCGCGCTCGACACAGATCGCCACCCGACTGTCCGGCCCCACCCCCAGTTGCAGTAGGTGCCCGGCCAACTGGTTGGCCCGCTGGTTGAGCTGGCGATAGCTCAGGCGCTGCTCACCGGCCTGCACCGCCAGTGCCTCGGGGGTGCGCAGTACCTGGGCCTCGAACAAGCCGTGCAGGGTCTGTTCCAGGGGGTAGTCGCGAGCGGTGGCGTTGACGCCGTGCAGCAGTTGCCGACGTTCGGCGGCGTCCAGCAGCGGCACCTGCTCCAGCAGCATCTGGTCGTCCGTCACCATGGCCTGCAACACCTGCTTCAGGTAACCGACATACCGTCTCATGGTCGACCCATCGAACAGCGCCGTGGCGTACTCCAGGCTGCCTTCGATCCGGTCCTGCACCTCCCCCAGGCTCAGGGACAAGTCGAACTTGGCGAAGTGGCTGGCCTCGTGAATGGCTTCCAGGCGCAGGTCCCCCAGCACCAGTTGCGGCCCGTCGCCGTTCTGCCAGGTCAGCAGGGTCTGGAACAGCGGGCTGTGGGACAGGCTGCGCACCGGACGCAGGATTTCCACCACCTGCTCGAACGGCAGGTGCTGATGGGCCTGGGCCTCCAGGGTCCGGGCCTTGACCTGGGCCAGCAAGGCCTCCACTCGCGGCGCGGCGCCCAGGTCCAGGCGCAGGGCCAGGGTGTTGACGAACAGGCCGATCAGCCCTTCGACTTCGGCGCGCATGCGGTTGGCCACCGGGGTGCCGATCACCACTTCGGCCTGCCCGGACAGCCGCCCCAGCAGCAGTCCCCAGGCCGCCATCAGGGTCATGTACAAGGTGGTGCCATGGCGCTGGCTCAAGGCTCGCAGCCCGGCCGTCAGGGCAGCATCGAGGCGGACTTCGACGCTGCTGCCGGCGTAGTCCTGGTGGGCCGGCCGTGGTCGGTCGCCGGGCAGCATCAGCAAGGGCGGCGCGCCCTCCAGGGCCTGGCGCCAGTACTGCGCCTGCTGCTCCAGCACCGCGCCGCTGAGCCAGCGCCGCTGCCAGTGGGCGAAGTCGCTGTATTGCACCGCCAAGGGCGGCAGCGGATCGGGCAGGCCGCGGCTGAAGGCGGCGTACAGCGCCACCAGTTCCCGGGTCAGCACGCCCATGGACCAGCCATCGCTGACGATATGGTGCAGGGTCAGCAGCAACACGTGATGATCATCCGCCAGGCTGATCAGGCGCCCACGGATCAGCGGCCCGCGCTGCAGGTCGAAGGGCGCCGAGGCTTCTCCTTGCACCAGGGCCTGCAAGGCTTTGTCGGCCTGAGGATGGCCCCGCAGGTTTTCCAGCAGCAGGCCCAGCCCCGCCTCCACGGGCGCGATCAGCACCTCGGCTTCATCAGCGTACTGAGCAAAGCGGCTGCGCAGGGTTTCATGGCGCGCGACGATACGCTCCAGGGCCCGTTGCAGGGCATCGCCATCCAACTGCCCGCGCAAGCGCAGGCCAATGGGAATGTTGTAGGCGGTGTTGGCCCCCTCCATCTGCGCCAGGAACCATAGGCGCTGCTGGGCGAAGGACAAGGGCAACGGCTGATTGCGCGGCGCCGGCAGCAGGTCCGGCAGGCTGCTGCGCTCGGCCCGTTCCAGGGCCTCGGCCACGGCGCTGAGCCGGGCATTGGCGAACAGCTCGGCCAGGGCCAGCTCCACCCCCAGGCGCTGGCGCACCTGGGACAGCATGCGCATGGCCAGCAGCGAATGCCCGCCCAGTTCGAAGAAGTGGTCGTGGCGTCCCACCTGCTGCACCTGCAGCAGCTCGCTCCAGATCTCGGCCAGGGCGATCTCGCTGGCGCCCTGGGGAGCCACGTAGTCCTGGGTCAGCAGTGCATCGAGCTCGGGCCGGGGCAGCGCCCGCCGATCCAGCTTGCCGTTGGCGGTCAACGGCAGCGCCTCCAGGCCCACGTAGGCCGCCGGCACCATGTACTCGGGCAAGCGCCCAAGCAATTGGCTGCGCAACGCCGAAGGGGTCAATGCCACGGCGCCGGTCGCGGTGAAATAGGCCACCAGGCGGGTCTGTCCCGGTCGATCCTCCCGGGCCAGCACCAGCGCTTCCTTGATCCCGGGCAGCCGCTTGAGGCAGCTCTCGATCTCCCCCAGTTCGATGCGCACGCCACGGATCTTCACCTGGTCATCGTTGCGCCCCAGGTACTCGATGCGCCCGTCCGCCCGCCAGCGAGCCAGATCGCCGCTGCGGTACATGCGTGCCCCGGGCTGGTCGCTGAAAGGATCGTCGAGGAAACGCTCGGCCGTCAGCTCGTGGCGATTGAAGTAACCCCGGGCCACCCCGGCGCCGCCCACATAGAGTTCACCGGCCACGCCGATGGGCACCGGCCGCTGCAACTCATCAAGCAGGTAGATCCGCGCGTTGGCGATGGGTCGGCCGATGTCCAGGGGCCCGCCGGCTTCCATCAGCCCGGAAGTCGCCACCACCGTGGCTTCGGTGGGGCCGTAGTTGTTGATCACGGCAAAACTCTGCGGCTGGCTGAACTGCCGCAGGCGGTCGCCACCGATCAACAGGGTGCGCAGCGTCGGATGCCCGAGCGACTGGCTGAAGGCGTATTCCGCCACGGGCGTGGGCAGGAAGCTCAGGTCCAGGGGCTGGGCGCGCCACCACTGCAGCAGTTGGTCGAGGTCCTGGTGACCGATACTGGCCGGCGGCAGGTGCAGGGTCGCGCCCGCGCACAGGGTCGGCCAGAACTCCCAGGCCATGGCATCGAAGCTCAGGCCGGCGACACAGGAAGCATGGCGCCCCGGGCCCAGGTCGAACGCCTGGCAGTGCCAGTCCACCAGGTTCTCCAGGGTGGCGTGTGCCACCATCACCCCCTTGGGCAATCCGCTGGAACCGGAGGTGTAGATCACATAGGCCAGATGCTCGCTGCACAGCCCGGGCACCTGGGGGTTGGCCAAGGACTGCTGCTGCCAGTCCGGCTGCTGCAGATCGATCACCGCACCCGGCGGATCACCCACCAGGGCCCGGGTTGCCCCCTGCACCAGCACGGCCAGCGGTGCGCTGTCCTGCAACAGGTAGGCGATACGCTCCGGCGGATGGCTCGGATCGATGGGCACGTAAGCGCCACCGGCCTTGACGATTGCCAGCAGACCGACGGCCAGCTCCAGGCCTCGCGGTGCACAGATCGCCACCCGGCTATCCGGGCCCACACCCAGCCCGCACAGATGGTGGGCCAGTTGATTGGCCCGGGTATTCAACTGCTGGTAGCTCAGGCTCTGCTCACCGGCCTGCAGCGCCGTGGCGTCGGCTTGCTGCCTGGCATGTACCTCGAAGCGCTGGTGCAGGGTCATGCCCCTGGGGTAGTCCTGCGTACTGGCGTTGAAGGCCTCCAGCAGTTGTCGACGCTCGCCCTCCTCTAGCAGTTGCACCTGGGCCAGCCGTTGCTGATCGTCCGCCACCATGGCCTGCAGTACCTGCACCAGATAGCCGACGTAACGCTGCACGGTCGCTGCATCGAACAAGGCGGTGGCGTAGTCCAGGGCGCCACGGACCTGCCCCTGGCTTTCTCCCAGGCTCAGGGTCAGGTCGAACTTGGCCACCTGAGTGGCCCCGGCCACGCCTTCGAGCGTCAGCTCATCGAGCACCAGGTCCTGGGCGAAATCGTCGAGCCAGGTCAGCACCACCTGGAACAGCGGGCTGTGGGACAGGCTGCGCTGGGGCCGGACGATCTCCACCACTTGTTCGAAGGGCAGGTCCTGATGGGCCTGGGCGGCGAAGCTGCGGGCGCGGACCTGGGCCAGCAAGGCAGCAACGCTCTGCTCGGCGTCCAGGTCCAGGCGCAAGGCCAGGGTGTTGACGAACAGGCCGATCAGCCCTTCCACCTCGGCGCGCATGCGGTTGGCCACCGGAATGCCGATCAGCAGATCGGTCTGTCCCGAGAGGCGCCCCAACAGCAAGCCCCAGGCCGCCAGCAGGGTCGTGTACAGGGTGCAGCCATGGCGCTGGCTGAGGCGCTTGAGCTGGGCGCTCAGCGGCCCATCGAGGAGGATCTCGACGCTGCCACCGCTGAAGTCCTGGTGCGGCGGCCGTGGCCGGTCGTAGGGCAGCGTCAGCAAGGTCGGGGCATCGGCCAGGGTCTGGCGCCAGTAGTCGCCCTGCTGCTGCAGCACCTCGCCACTGAGCCAGCGGCGCTGCCACAGGGCAAAGTCGCTGTACTGCACCGCCAGCGGCGGCAGCGGGTCCGGGCGGCCCTGGCTGAAGGCTTGGTACAGGGCCACCAGTTCCCGGGTCAGCACCCCCATGGACCAGCCGTCGGCGACGATGTGGTGCAGGGTCAGCAGCAGCACATGATGATCGTCCGCCAGGGCCAGCAAGCGCCCGCGGATCACTGGCCCGCGTTCCAGGTCGAAGGCCTGGGCCGCCTCGGCCCGTACCCGTTCGGCCAGGTTCCGGGGTGCGTCCCGCAGGTCTTCGAACCCCAGTTCCAGGGCCTCTTCGATGGCACCGATCAGCACCTGGGGTTGGTCTTCACCCAGGACAAAGCGGCTGCGCAAGGTGGCGTGCCGAGCGACGATGGCCTGCAGCGCCTGTTGC
This sequence comes from Pseudomonas sp. BLCC-B112, assembly GCF_028550695.1. Lineage (NCBI taxonomy): Bacteria > Pseudomonadati > Pseudomonadota > Gammaproteobacteria > Pseudomonadales > Pseudomonadaceae > Pseudomonas > Pseudomonas sp. BLCC-B112. Next base: position 177,547 of record NZ_JAQQGK010000012.1, on the reverse strand, counting down.
AGCGCCGGGCGATCCAGGCGCCCGCGCAGGCCCAGGCCGATGGGGATGTTGTAGGCACTGCCGGCGCCGTCCATCTGCGCCAGGAACCACAGGCGTTGCTGGGCGAAGGACAGTGGCAGGTCATGGTCCTGGGACGCCGGGAAGATCTCCGGCAACTGGCTGCGGCCGGCCCGGTCGAGCACCGCCGCCACCGCGCAGAGTTCAGCATTGGCGAACAGCTCGCCCAGGGCCAGTTCCACCCCCAGGCGCTGACGCACCTGGGACACCATGCGCATGGCCAGCAGAGAGTGGCCGCCCAGTTCGAAAAAGTGGTCGTGGCGCCCGACTCGCGGCAAGTGCAGCACTTCTTGCCAGATATCCGCCAGGGTGGTTTCGGTGGGCCCCCGAGGGGCCTGGTACTCGCGGCTGATCAAGGCCGCCTGATCCGGCGCCGGCAGCGCCTTGCGGTCCAGCTTGCCGTTGGCGGTGAGGGGCAAGGCGTCGAGCTGCAAATAGGCCATCGGCACCATGGAGTCCGGCAGTTGCGCCAGCAAGTGGGCCCGCAGGTCCGCCACCGATAGCGCAGCAGCCCCCTCGTGCGCAGTGAAATAGGCCACCAGCCGCGGGTTGCCCGGCTGGTCTTCGCGGACCAGCACCACCGCTTCCTTGATCCCGGGGAACGGGTTGAGGCGGCTCTCGATTTCCCCCAGTTCGATGCGCACGCCACGGATTTTCACCTGGTCGTCGTTGCGCCCCAGGTACTCGATGCGCCCGTCCGCCAGCCAGCGGGCCAGGTCACCGCTGCGGTACATGCGCGCCCCGGGCTGGTCGCTGAAGGGATCGTCGAGGAAACGCTCGGCCGTCAGCTCGTCGCGATTGAGGTAACCCCGGGCCACCCCGGCGCCGCCCACATAGAGTTCGCCGGCCACGCCGATGGGCACCGGCCGCTGCAACTCATCGAGCAGGTAGATCCGCGCGTTGGCGATGGGCCGGCCGATGTCCAGGGAGCCGCCCGCCGCTATCGGGCCGGACGTTGCCACCACCGTGGCTTCGGTGGGGCCGTAGTTGTTGATCAGGGCAAAGGGCTGCTGATGACTGAACTGGCGCAGGCGGTCGCCGCCGATCAACAGGCTGCGCAGGGTCGGATGTTGCAGTTCCTGGCTGAAGGCGTACTCGGCCACCGGGGTCGGCAGGAAGCTCACCTCCAGGGGCTGGGAACGCCACCAGGCGAGCAAGGCATCCACGTCCTCGCTACCCTCATGGGCCGGTGCCAGGTGCAGGGTGGCGCCGACGCACAAGGCCGGCCAAACCTCCCAGGCCATGGCGTCGAAGCCGAACCCGGCAAGGCTCGACGTGTGGCTGCCGGCGTGCAGGTCGAAGGCCTGGCAGTGCCAGTCCACCAGGTTGCACAGGGTCCGGTGTTCCACCATCACCCCCTTGGGCAGGCCGGTGGAGCCCGAGGTGTAGATCACATAGGCCAGATGGGCCGGGGTCAGCCCCGCCACTTCAAGGTTGTCCTGTGCCGAGTCCTGCCAGAGACGCGGGTCGAGCTCGATCACCGGCACCGACACGCGCGGCAGGCGCCCCAGCAGATCGGCCTGGGTCAGCACCGCCCGCGGGCCGCTGTCCTGCAGCAGGTAGTCCAGGCGCTCGGCGGGATGAGTCGGATCGATCGGCACATAGCAGGCCCCGGACTTGAGGATGGCCAGCAAGCCCACCAGGGTCTCCAGGCCGCGCCGGGCGACGATGGCCACCCGGTCGTCGGGCTGCACGCCCAGCTCGCGCAATTGCCGGGCCAGCACATTGGCCTGCTGGTTGAGCTGGGCGTAGCTCAGGGCCCGGCCCTGGTACCAGGCGGCCACCGCTTCAGGGGTACGGGCCGCCTGGGCCTGGATGCGCTCATGGATGGTCTGGCCCCGGGGGTAATCCACGGCGCTGTGGTTGAAGCCTTCGAGCAACTGCTGGCGCTGGTCCCGGGACAGGATCGGCAGCTGTTCCAGGGCCAGCCCGGGCGTCTGTTCCAGGGCCTGGGCCAGGTGTTCCAGGGTGCACAGCAGGTAGTCGAGGATCGGTCGCGAATCGACCTGGGTGCTGGCCAGCAAGGTCAGGCCAAAGCCCGCGCCGAGGTCGTCGACACTCAGGGTCAGGGGGTAGTTGGTGCGCTCCTCGGAGTGCAGGGTGCTGATCCCGGCCCAGGCGGCCTGGGCCTCGGTGCTGACGGCGGCGCCGCTGTGGCGGTAGTTGAGCAAGGCACTGAACAGCGGGGTCGGCGCGCTCACGCCACTGCAGCGCTGGGCCAGGGCCAGGGCCGCGTGTTCATGGCGCAGCAAGGTGGTCAGGCGCGCATGGGTGGCCTTGAGGGCCTCATCCAGGGGGCGTTCGTCCACATCCAGGCGAAACGGCAAGGTGTTGATGAAGATCCCCAGGGCCCGGTCGGTGGCCTCGGCGCCCTGCATGCGCCCCATCAGCACCGTGCCGAACACCACCTTGCGCTTGCCCGCCAGGGTCGCCAGCACCCGGCCCCAGGCCAGGTGGAACAGGCTCGCGGCGCTGACCCCGGCCTGCCGCGCCCGGGCCCGCAGGTGCTGGCTCAACGGCTCCGGCAGGGTCAGGCTGGCTTCCTCGATGGCTCGCCCATCGCCCTGCACATCCTGCAGGCCGAACGCCAGGGTCGGTTCGTCGATATCGCCGAGCATCTGCCGGAAGAAGGCCTCGTGCTCCTCTTCGCGGGTGCCCAGCCGGGCCTGGGCCACGTAGTTGCGAAACGCCAGGGCCGGCCCCAGGCGCTCGCCCTGGCCCATGAGCAACGCCTGCATTTCATGGCGCACCACATCCAGGGCGCTGTGATCCAGGGCCATGTGATGGAACAGCAACATGGCGACAATGCGCTGCCCGGCGGCGTCCCAGGCATGCACCAGGCGCAGCATCGGCGCCTGGCTGATGTCCAGGCGAAAGTGGCGGGCGTCGAAACGGCCATGCAACTGGGCCATGACGTCGCCCGCGCCCGGGTCGGTCTCGACCTCCTGGAGCACCAGCGCGGCTTCGCGCCAGACCACCTGCATCGGCTGCTCCAGGCCATCCCAGAGCACCGCGGTGCGCAGGATATCGTGGCGCGCAATGACCCCGCGCAAGGCCTCGGCAAAGGCCTCCAGGCGCTCGCGGCTGGCGAAGGCAAAATGCGCCTGCATGACATAGGGATCGCCCTGCACGGCACTGACGTGGTGATAGAGAATCCCCTCCTGCAGCGGCGCCAGAGGGTAGATGTCCTGCACGTTGGCCACCCCGCCCGGCACCGTGGCGACAATGCGCTCGATGGCCTCCTGGCTGAGGTCGGCCAGGGGCAGCAGGTCCGGGGTGATGTGGCGGGTCGCCGGGGTGATGCCGTTGGCCGGCACCTGGACCTGCCCGGCCTTGGTGGCCGAGTATTTCCCGGCCTTGATCAGCTCGATCAGTTGCGGTTTGTATTCCCGCAGCCGGGCCAGCAGGGCCGGTTCGCTCAAGGCCTGCTTGTTGCCCTGGACCACCAGTTGCTCGCCCTTGAGCACCAGTTGCACGTCTTTTTCCTTCAGTGTCGCCAACAGTTCGGTCACGCTCACAGGACGATCTCCATTCGTTCGGTCATTGCCGCGTAGCCCGCCAGGGTCGGTTGTTCGAACAGCGTCCTGACATCGGCTTCCATGCCTTCTTCGCGCATCCGGCTGATCAGGCTCACGGCCAGCAGCGAATGCCCGCCCAGTTCAAAGAAGTGATCGTGGCGCCCCACCCGCTCCACATTGAGCAACTCGGCCCAGAGCCGGGCCAGGGTGATCTCCGTGTCTCCGATGGGCGCCTCGTATTCGCGCACCAGGGCCGCGTCGCGCCCCGGAACCGGCAGGTCCTTGCGCGCCAGCTTGCCGTTGGGGCTCAAGGGCAGCGCCTCCAGGTGCACGAACAAGGCCGGCACCATGTAGTCCGGCAGGTGCTCGCGCAACTGCGCCCGCAGGCTGTCGATGGGCAGTTGGCCGTGCGTTTCGTGGCGGGTGTAGTAGGCCACCAGACGCAGATCCCCGGGCACATCTTCCCGGGCCAGCACCACCGCTTCCTTGACCCCGTCCAGCTGGGTCAGGCGGGCCTGAATTTCCCCCAGCTCGATGCGCAGGCCGCGGATCTTCACCTGATCGTCGTTGCGCCCCAGGTACTCGATAGCGCCGTCGGCCCGATAGCGACCCAGGTCGCCAGTGCGGTACAGGCGCGCTCCAGGCGCCTCACTGAACGGGTCCTTGAGGAAGCGCTCGGCGGTCAGTTGTTCACGGTTGAGGTAACCCCGGGCCACCTGCACCCCACCGATGTACAACTCGCCCACCACTCCCCGAGGCACTGGCTGCATGTGCCCGTCCAGCAGGTAGATGCGGGTGTTGGCGATAGGCTTGCCGATGGGGGTGTTGTCCGGGGTGCTCTGCAGCGGTCCGGCGCAATCCCAGGCAGTGACGTCTACCGCCGCTTCGGTGGGGCCGTAGAGGTTGTACAGGCCGACCTGAGGCAGCTGCTGTTTGAAGCGCCGCACCAGGCTGCCCGGCAGGGCCTCGCCGCTGCACATCACCTGGCGCAGGCCGAGGTCCTCCACTTCCTGACCATGGGCCAGGAACACATCGAGCATCGACGGCACGAAATGCAGGGTACTGATGCCTTCATCGCGGATCACCTGGCGCAGGTAGGCCGGGTCCTTGTGCCCTTCGGGGCGGGCCATCACCAACCGTGCGCCAGTGAACAGCGGCCAGAAGAACTCCCAGACCGAAACGTCGAAGCTGAAGGGGGTCTTCTGCAGCACCGCGTCATCGGCCGTCAGGCGGTACTGCTCCTGCATCCACAGCAGGCGGTTGACCACTGCCCGGTGCTCGTTCATCGCGCCCTTGGGCTGGCCGGTGGAACCGGAGGTGTAGATCACATAGGCCAGATGGCTCGGGCTCAGTCCAGGGTGTTGCGGATTGGCCTGGGGCGCCTCGCTCCAGACCCAGCGGTCGAGTTCCACCAGAGGCACTTTCAGCTCGCCCGGAAGGGGCCGGCCGCCAGCCTGCACCAGCACCGCCAGGGGCGCGCTGTCCTCAAGCATGTAGGCGATGCGTTCTGCGGGGTATGCCGGGTCGATGGGCACATAGGCGCCGCCGGCCTTGAGGATCGCCAGCAGGCCGATGACCATTTCCAGGCCGCGCTCGACACAGATCGCCACCCGACTGTCCGGCCCCACCCCCAGTTGCAGCAAGTGCCCGGCCAACTGGTTGGCCCGCTGGTTGAGCTGGTGATAGCTCAGGCGCTGCTCACCGGCCTGCACCGCCAATGCCTCGGGAGTGCGCAGTACCTGGGCCTCGAACAAGCCGTGCAGGGTCTGCTCCAGCGGATAGTCCCGGGTCGTGGCATTGCAGGCGTGCAGCAACTGCCGGCGCTCCTCCGGCGGCAGGATCGGCACCTGGCGCAAGGGCCGCTGCGGCGCCTGCTCCAGGGTGTCCACCAGGGCGTGCAGGGCCTGCTCCATGTAGCCGCAGATGCGCTCGGCGCCGATCCGCGCCAGGGTCATGGCGGTCAGCCGGAAGCCCTGGCCCAGGTCATCGACGTTGAGGCTCAGGGGGTAGTTGGTGCGCTCTTCGCTGCGCAGGGTCTGGATGCCTTGCCAGGCCTGTTGCATGGCTGGGCTCGGCGCTGCGTCGCTGCCGTGGCGGTAGTTGAGCATGGCGCTGAACAGCGGCAGCGGTGCGGCCACGGCGCTGCAACGCTGGGCCAGGGCCAGGGAGGCATGCTCGTGCCCCAGCAAGGCGCTGAGCCGGGCATGGGTCGCCTTGACTGCCGCCCGGGTGCCGCTGTGGTCCAGGTCGACCCGCAACGGCAAGGTGTTGATGAACATGCCCAGGGCCCGGTCGGCCCCCAGTCCGCCTTGCAGGCGTCCCAGCAGCACGGTGCCGAACACCACCCGCTCCTGGCCCGAGGTGACGCTCAGGACCCGGGCCCAGGCCAGGTGGAACAGGCTCGCGGCACTGACCCCCAGCAGCCGCGCCTGGGCCCGCAGGCGCGCGCTCAGGTCGGCGTCCAGCGCCCGCTGCAACTCTTCAATGGCCTCACCGTCGCCCTGCACGTCCTGCAGGCCGAACGGCAGGGTCGGTTCGTCGATGTCCCCGAGCATCTCGCGGAAGAACGCCTCATGCTCCTCGCGACTGCCCCCCAGGCGGGCCTGGGCCACATAGTTGCGATAGGGAATCGCCGTGCCGGCAGGCTCCTGCCCCAACAGACAGGCCTGGATTTCCTCGCGGACCACCTCCAGGGCGGTGTGGTCCAGGACGATGTGATGGAACAGCAGGATCGCCACCGTGCGTTGCCGGACCGGGTCCTGGGCATGGACCAGGCGCATCAACGGCGCCTGGGTCAGCTCCAGGCGCCAATGCCGGGCATCGAAGCGAGCCTGCAACTGCTCAAGGATGTCGCCCTCGGCCGGGTCGAGGATGACCTCCTCCACCGCCACCCGGGCCCGGCGCCAGACCACCTGCAGCGGCTGTTTCAGGCCCTCCCAGAGCACCGCGGTGCGCAGGATGTCGTGGCGCTCGCCCACGCGCTGCAAGGCCTGGGTGAAGTCTTCCAGGCGCTGTCGGTCGGCGAAGGCCAGATGGGATTGCAGCAGGTAAGGATCACCCTGGCGGGCGCTCAGGTGGTGATAGAGGATGCCCTCCTGCAATGGCGCCAGGGGGTAGATGTCCTGCACGTTGGCCACCCCGCCCGGCACCGTGGCGACGACGCGTTCGATGGCGTCCTGATCCAGTTCGATCAGCGGCAACAGCTCGGGGGTGATGCGCTGGCAATCGGCGCCGATCAGATTGGCCGGCACCTGCACCTCGCGACCGCTGCCCACCGCAGCGGCCAGGGCCGCCAGGGTCGGCTGGTTGAACAGCACTCGCACATCGGCGCCAAGGCCGATCTGGCGCATGCGCTCGATCAGGCTCACCGCCAGCAGCGAGTGCCCGCCCAGCTCGAAGAAGTGATCGTGGCGCCCGACCTGCTGCACCTGCAGCAGCTCGCTCCAGATCTGCGCCAGGGCGTTTTCCACCTCGCCCTGGGGCGCTTCGAATTCGCGGCTCAGCCAGGCGTCCTGATCCGGTTGTGGCAACGCCTTGCGATCGAGCTTGCCGTTGGCGGTCAGGGGCAGCGCCAGCAAGCGCACATAGGCCACCGGCAGCATGTAGTCCGGCAGCCGGCCTTGCAGATGGTCGCGCAAATCCTGGAGATCCAGCTCCTGGTTGGAAACCTCGGCATGCTCGGTGAAGTACGCCAGCAAACGCCCTTCGCGCACCAGCACCAGGGCTTCCTTGAGGGCCGGATGGCTCAGCAGCGCCGCCTCGATTTCGCCCGGCTCGATGCGCATGCCACGGACCTTGACCTGATCGTCGTTGCGCCCCAGGTAGTCAAGGCTGCCGTCGGCACGCCAGCGGGCCAGGTCGCCCGTGCGATATAGGCGCGCCTGGGGCTCGGCGCAGAACGGGTCGTCGAGGAAACGCTCGGCCGTCAGCGCGTCGCGATTGAGGTAACCCCGGGCCACCCCGGCGCCACCTACGTAGAGCTCACCGATTACCCCCAGGGGCACCGGGCGCTGCAGTTCGTCCAGCAGGTAGATCCGCGCATTGGCCATGGGCCGGCCGATGTGCAAGGAGCCGCCCACTGATATTGGGCCGGACGTGGCCACCACCGTGGCTTCGGTGGGCCCGTAGTTGTTGATCACGGCAAACCCCGGATCGGCCGGGAACTGGCGCAGGCGGTCGCCGCCGATCAGCAAGGTGCTCAGGGTCGGGTGACCCCGGCCCTGGCTGAAGGCGTACTCGGCCACCGGGGTCGGCAGGAAGCTGATATCCAGGGGCTGGGCCCGCCACCAGCCGAGCAAGGCGTCAAGGTCCTGGCTGCCGACCTCGGCCGGTGGCAGGTGCAAGGTGGCGCCGCTGCACAGGGTCGGCCAGACCTCCCAGGCCATGGCGTCAAAACCCAGGCCGGCGACGCTGGAACTGTGGCGCCCCGGCCCCAGGTCGAAGGTCGCGCAGTGCCAGTGCACCAGATTCTCCAGGCTCTGGTGCTCCACCATCACGCCCTTGGGCTGGCCGGTGGAACCGGAGGTGTAGATCACATAGGCCAGGTGCGCCGGGGTCAGCCCCGGCACCTGGGGATTGTCCAGGGGCGCCTGCTGCCAGACGCAGCCGTCCAGGTCGATCCGCACCAGGCCTGGCGTGCCCGGCAGCTCGCGGGTTGCGCCCTGCACCAGCACCGCCAGGGGCGCGCTGTCCTGCAGCAGGTAGGCGATGCGCTCCGGCGGATGGCTCGGGTCGATGGGCACATAGCTGGCTCCGGCCTTGAGAATCGCCAGCATGGCCGTCAGCAGTTGCGGCCCCCGTGGCAGGCACAGCGCCACGCGCTCGTCGGGGCCGGCCCCCAGCTCCAGCAGTTGCCGGGCCAGTTGATTGGCCCGCTGATTCAGTTGCCGGTAGCTCAGGCGCAATGGCCCTTGCACCAGGGCCACGGCCTCGGGCGCGGCCTGCACCCGGGCCTCGAACAGGCCGTGCAGGGTCTGTCCACGGGGATAGTCGGCGGCGCTGGCGTTGAAGCCTTCCAGCAACTGCTGGCGCTCCGCCGTCGGCAATACCGAGAGCTGCACCAGGTCCAGGTCCGGACTCCATTCCAGGGCATCGGTCAGTTGCTCCAGCACCTGGAGCATGTAGCCGGCCATGCGCTGTGCACCCATCGCCGGCAGCGCCAGCAGCGACAGGCTGAAGCCCTGGCCCAGGTCGTCGACGCTCAGGCTCAGCGGATAGTTGCTGCGCTCCTCGCCCCCCAGCAGCTCAATCCCCTGCCAGATATCCAGGCCAGCGCCGCGTCCGGCGTCCGCCACGCTGTGCCGGTAGTTGAGCAAGGCACTGAACAGCGGCGAGCTGGCCGGCACCCCGCTGCAACGCTGGGCCAGGGCCAGGGACGCATGTTCATGAGCCAGCAGGGCACTGAGCCGGGCATGGGTCGCACGGACCCCGGCCCGCACGCTGCCGGCGTCCACATCCACCCGCAGCGGCAAGGTATTGATAAACACCCCCAGGGCCCGGTCGGCGCCCTCACCGCCCTGCATACGCCCCATCAGCACGGTGCCGAACACCACGTGCCGGCGATTGGAGACCTGCCCCAGGACCAGGCCCCAGGCCAGGTGCATCAACGCCGCGGCACTGACCCCCAACTGCCGCGCCTGCTCGCGCAGGCGCAGGCTCAGGGCGTCGGGCACAGGCACCCGGGCCTCTTCGATATCCCGGCCATCGCCCTGCACATCCTCCACGGCAAAGGCCAGGGTCGGCTCGTCGATATCACCGAGCATCTGCCGGAAGAACCCCTCGTGCTCCGCCTGACCGGCGCCCAGTCGAGCCTGGGCCACGTAGTTGCGATAAGGCATCGGGGTGCCCAGGCGCTCGTGGTGGTTGAACAGCAGCGCACGCATTTCCTCGCCGATCACCTCCATGGCGGTGTGATCCAGGGCCAGGTGGTGGAACAGCAGGATCGCCAGCACCCGCGACTGCCCCGGGACCCGGGCATAGACCAGGCGGATCAGCGGCGCGCGGGTCAGGTCCAGGCGCCAGTGGCGGGCGTCGAAACGTTGCTGCAGTTGTTCGAGCAGATCGCCGTCGGCCGGGTCCAGGACCTGCTCCAGAACCTGCAGTTCGGCCTGCCGCCAGACCACCTGCAGCGGCTGCGGCAAGCCCTCCCAGAGCACCGCGGTGCGCAGGATGTCGTGACGCTGGATGACCTGTTGCATGGCCCCGGCAAAGCGCTGCAAACGCTCCAGGCTGTCGAAGGCCAGGCGCGATTGCAGCAGGTAGGGATCGCCCTGTTCGGCACTCAGGTGGTGATAGAGAATGCCCTCCTGCAGCGGCGCCAGGGGGTAGATGTCCTGCACATTGGCCACGCCCCCGGGGACGCTGGCCACCACCCGATCGATGGCCTGCTGGTCCAGTTCGATCAGCGGCAGCAGCTCGGGCGTGATGCGCTGGCAATCGGCGCCGATCAGATTGGCCGGCACCTGCACCTCGCGACCGCTGCCCACCGCGGCGGCCAGGGCCGCCAGGGTCGGCTGGCCAAACAGCACCCGCACATCGGCGCTGAGGCCGATCTGGCGCATGCGCTCGATCAGGCTCACCGCCAGCAGCGAGTGCCCGCCCAGCTCGAAGAAATGATCGTGACGCCCGACCCGCTCGACCTTGAGCAGTTCGCTCCAGATCCGTGCCAGGGCCGTCTCCACCTCGCCCTCGGGGGCGACGAAGCCACGGCTGAGCAGGGCCGACTGATCCGGCGCCGGCAGGGCCTTGCGGTCCAGCTTGCCGTTGTTGGTCAGGGGCAATGCATCGAGGCGCACATAGGCCAGGGGCACCATGTAGTCCGGCAGTTGCTGTTGCAGCGCCTGGCGCAGGGATTCGGCGGACGGCTCAGGGGTGTCGGCCTGCACGCTGTAGTAGGCCACCAGGCGCTTGTCCCCGGGCTCATCCTCGCGGGCCAGGACCACGCCTTCCTTGACCCCGGGACAGCTCAGCAAACGCGCCTCGATCTCGCCCGGTTCGATGCGCAGGCCGCGAATCTTCACCTGATCGTCGTTGCGCCCCAGGCACTCCAGCACACCGTTGTCCAGCCAGCGACCCAGGTCCCCGGTGCGGTACAGCAGCGCCTGTGGCTGGTCGCTGAAAGGGTCGCGGATGAACTTCTCGGCGCTCAGTTCGGGACGGTTGAGGTAACCCAGGGCCACGCCATCGCCACCGATGACGATCTCGCCCTGAGCCCCCAGGGGCACTGGTTGCTGGTGCTGATCCAGGACATACACCCGGGTATTGGAGATCGGCCGGCCGATGGCCACGTGCTCGGCGTCGACCGCCAATTGCCGGACCTCATGGGTGGTGGCGTAGGTGGTGGTTTCGGTGGGGCCATAGCAGTGCACCAGGCGCAGTTGCGGCGCGTGCGCCAACAGCCGGCGGAAGGCCGCCGGGTCGGCACGCTCGCCGCCGCAGAGGAGAATCCGCAAGCCCTTGAGGGCCTCGGGAATCAGCTGCACATACTGGTTGAACAGCGCCGTGGTGACGAACAGCACCGTGGCCCCCAAGGTGCTCAGGGCCTGGCCGAAACGCACCGGGTCCAACAGGATGTGGTGATCGATGACCAGCACCCGCCCGCCGTTGAGCAAGGCCCCCCAGACGTCCATGGTGCTGGCGTCGAAGGCCGGGTTGGAGGCGAAGACCACCCGATCCTCGGGATTGAAATCGGCATAGCCGTTGTTGATTACCAAGCGGCTGATGGCCCGGTGCGGCACCCGTACCCCCTTGGGCGTGCCGGTGGAGCCGGAGGTGTACATGATGTACGCCACGCTCTCGGAGGACTGGGGCAGGTCCGGGTTGTGGGTGGGCAAGGCACTCAGCCGCAGGCGATCCAGGTCCACGCGCCGGGCCGGGCAATCCAGCACCTCGTCGCTGCGGGTCAGCAAGACCACGCTGCGGCTGTCGCTGACCATGAAGCCCTGGCGCTGGGCCGGGGCATGGATATCCAGGGGCACATAGGCCGCGGCGCACTTGCTGATGGCCAACTGGCTCAGCAACAGGTCCAGGGAGCGTGGCAACAGAATCGCCAGGTGATCCCCGGGCTGTACCCCCAGCTCCAGCAGATGGTGGGCCAGCTGGTTGGCCCGGGTATTGAGTTCGGCGTAGCTGAGCAGCGCATCGCCCTCCACCGCCGCCACCCGCTGCGGATGGGCCTGGGCCTGGGCTTCGAACAGTTGGTGCAGGGTCTGTCCGCGCGGATAGTCACGGGCCGTGGCATTGAATTCCACCAGCAGTTGCCGGCGTTCGGCCGCGGGCAGCAGCGGGATCTGTTGCAGGGCCATGTCCGGCGTCTGCTCCAGGGCCTGGGCCAGGTGCTCCAGGACGCATTCCATGTAGCGGCAGACCCGCTCGCCATTGACCTGGGCCACCGCCTGCAGGGTCAGGCGCAAGCCCTCGCCGTCATCGTCGATGTTCAGCGCCAGCGGGTAGTTGCTACGCTCTTCGGACGCCAGCACGCGAATGCCGTCCCAGGCCGCCGGCCCCTGGTCCCCAGCGGCTTGCTGGGGGCTGTGACGGTAGTTGAGCAGGCTGTTGAACAGCGGCTGCGCCGCCGGTACGCCACTGCAACGCTGGGCCAGGGCCAGGGAGGCGTGCTCATGCCCCAGCAGTTGCGCCAGTTGCTGATGGGTATGGCCCAGGGCCTCTGCCACGCCCTGGGGGCCCAGGCCGATCCGCAGTGGCAAGGTATTGATGAACATGCCCAGGGCGCGGTCGGCCCCCGCCCCGCCGTGCATGCGGCCCAGCAGCACGGTGCCGAACACCACGTCGTCGCGACCGGACAGCGGTCCCAGGACCCGGCCCCAGGCCAGGTGCATCAGGCTGGCGACACTGACGCCAAGGCTGCGCGCCTGCTGGCGCAAACGCCGGCACAGTGCCGGTTCCAGCCGCAGTTGCTGCTCGCGGATGCCGCTGCCGTCGCGATCGACGTCCTGCAGGCCGAACGCCAGGGTCGGCTCGTCGATGTCCCCCAGCATCTGGCGAAAGAACGCCTGATGTTCCGGTTCGCCAAGCCCCAGGCGCGCCTGGGCCACATAGTTGCGGTAAGGCACGGCAGGCGACAGCTGCGCGCCGTGGCCTTGCAGCACGGCACTGATCTCTTGCACCAGCACCTCAAGGGAGCTGTGGTCCAGGGCCAGGTGATGCAGCAACAGAATGCCCAGCCAGCGCTGCGGGTCAGCATCCCGGGCACAGACCAGGCGCAGCAAAGGTGCCCGGCCCAGGTCGAGGCGATAGTGACGAGGGTCGAAACCGGCCTGCAGTTGCCCGAGGATCGTCCCCCGGGCGGGGTCCAGCTCCAGCACTTCCAGCTCCAGGGGAGCCTGGCGCCAGACCACTTGCACCGCCGCGTCGAGGCCTTGCCAGACCACGCTGGTGCGCAAAATGTCGTGGCGCTGGATCACCTGCTGCAAGGCCAGGGTAAAGGTCTGCAAGACGTCGTCGCTGGCGAACTCGAACTGCACCTGGAGCACATAGGGATCGCCCTCGGTGCTGCTCAGGTGGTGATACAGGATGCCCGCCTGCAAGGGAGCCAGGGCATAGATGTCCTGAACGTTGGCCGCGCCACCGGGCACCTGGGCCAGCACCCGGTCGATGGCCGCTTGATCGAGGTCCGCCAGGGGCAGCAGCTCTGGCGTGATGCGCCGGCAATCGGCAGCGATCCGGTTGGCCGGCACCTGCACCTCGCGCTGCCCACCCACGGCGGCCGCCAGGGCGGCCAGGGTCGGCTGGCCGAACAGCACCCGCACATCGGCGCACAGATCCACCTGGCGCATGCGCTCCATCAGTTTGACCGCCAGCAGCGAATGGCCGCCCAGCTCGAAGAAATGGTCCTGGCGCCCGACCTGGGGCACTTGCAGCAACTCCTGCCAGATCTTCGCGATGGCCTGCTCCACCTCGCCCTGGGGCGCTTGATAGTCGCGTCGGGCCAGCGCGGCGCTGTCCGGCGCCGGCAGGGCCTTGCGGTCGAGCTTGCCGTTGGTGGTCAGGGGCCAGGCCTGCAGCAGCACGAAGGCACTGGGCAGCATGTACTCCGCCAGGCTCTGGCGCAGTTGCTCACGCAGTTGCGCGGCGCCCGGGGCCGCTCCCGGCCGGGGAATCACATAGGCCACCAGGCGCTTGTCTCCCGGGCTCTGTTCCCGGGCGATCACCACCGCCTCGCCCACCCCGTCGCACGCCGCCAGCCGCGCCTGGACCTCCCCCAGCTCGATGCGGAAACCGCGAATCTTCACCTGATCGTCGTTGCGCCCCAGGTACTCCAGGCTGCCATCGGTGCGCCAGCGGGCCAGGTCGCCGGTCTTGTACAGCCGCGCCCCCGGTCGATTGCTGAAGGGGTCGGCGATGAAGCGCTCGGCGTTGAGTTGATCACGGTTGAGGTAACCCCGGGCCACCCCGGCGCCCCCCACATACAGCTCCCCCACCACCCCCGTGGGCAAGGGCTCGCGGCGGGCGTCCAGCACATAGAGTTGCAGGTCGGGAATCCGTCGGCCGATGGGGCTGCTGCCCACCCATTGCGCGTCCGCCGCCTGCAACGGCCGGTAGGTCACGTGCACCGTGGTTTCGGTGATGCCGTACATGTTCACCAGTTGCGTGCCGACGTTCTCCAGCCGGGCGTACCAGGGCTTGAGCATCCCCGGCTCCAGGGCTTCGCCGCCGAAGATCACCTGGCGCAGGGAGTGCTTGAGCCCGCTCTGGTCCTGGGCCGCAATCAGCGAGCGGAAGGCACTGGGAGTCTGGTTGAGGATGCTCACCCGGGCCTCGCACAGCAGTGCGTAGCAAGCTTGCGGGGAACGGCTGACGACCTGGGGCACCACCAGCAACTGGCCGCCATGGATCAGGGCGCCCCAGATCTCCCACACCGAGAAGTCGAAGGCGAAGGAGTGGAACAGCGCCCAGACGTCGCGCCAGTTGAAATCGAACCAGTCGCGGGTGGCGGAAAACAGCCGGGCGACGTTGCGGTGTTCCACCATCACGCCCTTGGGCAGGCCGGTGGAGCCGGAGGTGTAGATCACATAGGCCAGGTTGGCCGGGGTCAGCCCCGGCACGTCGGGGTTGTCCGGGGACTCGTGGGCCAGGGTGCGGCTGTCGAGGTCGATCAGCGGCACCCGCAGGTCGGCCACCAGGGCCTGGGTATCGGCCTGCACCAGCAGTGCCACCGGGGCGCTGTCCTCCAGGGTGTAGGCGATGCGTTCCCGGGGATAGGCCGGGTCGATGGGCACGTAGGCGCCACCGGCCTTGAGGATGCCCAGCAGGCCGATGATCATTTCCAGGCCGCGCTCGACGCAGATCGCCACGCGCTGGTCCGCACGCACCCCCAGCGCCAGCAAGCGATGGGCCACCTGATTGGCGCGGCGGTTGAGCTCGCCGTAACTCAGGCGCTGTGCCTGGAAAAGCAGCGCCGGCGCCTCGGGCTGGACCCGGGCCTGGGCCTCCACCTGCTGATGGATCAGCGGGCTGTCGGGGTACTGCCCCAGGGGCGTGTTCAGGCCCTGCAGCAGGTAACGCCGCTCGCTGGCCGGGAGCATTTCCAGGCTGTACAACGGCGCCTCGGAATTTGCCTGCAGGGCCAGGGCCAGGCTTTCCAGGGTGGTCAGCAGGTAGCCGCTGATGCGCTCGGCACCCAGGCTGGCGTCCACCAGGGCGGTGATCTGCAGGTCCTCGCCCAGATCGTCGATGTTGACGGTCAGCGGGTAGTTGGTGCGCTCCTGGGCACCCAGTACCTGGATGCCCGGCACCAGCTCCTGGACCTGGTCGCCATCGGCCCGGTGGCTGTGGCGGTAGTTGAGCATGGCGCTGAACAGCGGGGTCGGCGCACTGACTGCGCTGCAACGCTGGGCCAGGGCCAGGGAGGCGTGCTCATGGGCCAGCAAGGCGCTCAGCCGAGCATGGGTCGCCAGCACCCCGGCGCGCACGCTTTGCGCTCCCACATCCACCCGCAGCGGCAGGGTGTTGATGAACATGCCCAGGGCCCGCTCACCGCCCTCGCCCACCTCCATGCGCCCCAGCAGCACGGTGCCGAACACCACCGCCTCGCGCCCGGACAGCTGGCCCAGGACCCGGCCCAGGGCCAGGTGCATCAGGCTTGCCACACTCACCCCCAGTTGCCGGGCCTGGCTGCGCAGGCGCTGGCTGAGCTGGCGATCCAGAGGCAGCCGGTGTTCTTCAATGCGGCCGGTTGCGCCCTGCACATCCCCCAGGCCGAACGGCAGGGTCGGCTCATCGATATCCCCGAGCATGTCGCGGAAGAAGGCTGCGTGGCGCTCCTCGCTCTGCCCCAGGCGGGCCTGGGCCAGGTGGTTGCGAAACGGCACCGGCAGCGGCAACTGCTCGCGCTGGCCCAGCAGACAGGCCTGGATTTCCTGGCGCACCACATCCAGGGCGGCGTGGTCCAGGGCCATGTGATGGAACAGCAGCAACGCCACCTGGCGCGAGTTGATCGGGTCCTCGGCGTGCACCAGGCGCAACAGCGGCGCCTGGCGCAGGTCCAGGCGGAAATGCCGGGAATCGTAGCGCTGCTGCAACTGGGCCAGGGCATCGCCCCCGGCGGCGTCCAGCGGTAGGGCTTCACACTGCAGCGGCGCTTGGCGCAGGACCACCTGCAGCGGTTCATCGAGGCTTTCCCAGACGATCGCGGTACGCAGGATGTCGTGGCGCTCGATCACCCATTGCAAGGCCTCGGCAAAGGCCTGCAGCCGTTGCCGGTCGGCAAAGGCGAAATGCGCCTGGAGCACATAGGGATCGCCCTGGGGCGCGGACAGGTAGTGATAGAGCATGCCCTCCTGCAGCGGCGCCAGGGGGTAGATGTCCTGCACATTGGCGGCGCCCCCTGGCACGCCGGCGACGATGCGGTCGATGGCCGGCTGCTCCAGTGACACCAGGGGCAGCATGTCCGGGGTGATCCTGAAGGCCGGGCTCAGCCAGTGGCCGCCCTGTTCGCTCACCTGCTGCAGAAGCTGCGCCTTGTGCTGGATCAGGCTGTCCCAGAGTGCGTCGTCCAGGGCCTCGTCATCGCCCTGCACCAGCAGATCCTCGCCGTCCCGTTGAAGACGGATCGCGAGGGTCGAAAGAACGGCCATCAATTCGCTGAACTGCATGTCGTAACCTGCCTGAGAATTCGGAAATGGTTGAAGAGAACGTCCTTGTTTCAGATGCAACCTTTCAGAGGCGGCGCAGGGCCCGAGCGCTCAGCGGCCAGCGGCTCGGGCAAACGCCGCAGACACTGATCCCGCCAGGGCTCCCGGCAGCCTGGAAACGCTAAAACATCCGTCCTTGAGTGTCTGACATGGGAAGCCGGGACATGCCCCCGGCGTTGTCCCGGCCCCCGTCCTGTGGCGCCCACGGCGAGCGCCGGCCCTGGGGCCGGCGCACCTGCAAGGCCGAAGATGGGCTCAGAGACGTCGCTGGCGCTTGAGCTGGGGAATGGTGGTGGCGGGAATCTCCAGGCGCTGCAACTGGCACTGGGTATGGGCCGCCAGGGCCGCCAGGGTCGGCTGGCTGAACAGCAGCCGGGCATCGGCATGCAGGCCCTCCTGGCGCATGCGCGCCACCAGGCTGACCGCCAGCAGGGAGTGCCCGCCCAGTTCGAAGAAATGGTCATGGCGCCCTACCCGCTCGACCTGCAGCACCTCGGCCCAGAGCCGCGCCAGGGTCGTTTCCAGCTCGCCCTGGGGCGCCTCGAACTCGCGGCTCAGCACCGCGTCCACCCCGGGTTCCGGCAACGCCTTGCGGTCCAGCTTGCCGTTGGCACTCAGGGGCAGCGATGCCAGCCGCACATAGGCAGCCGGCACCATGTACTCCGGCAACTGCTCCAGGACATGGGCCCGCAGTGCCTCGATACCCGGCGGCGCCTGATCCGGGTGCAGGCTGAAATAGGCCACCAGGCGCTCATCGCGCATCAGCACCGCCACCTCGCGCAGGGCCGGGTGTTGCGCCAGCCGTGCCTCGATCTCCCCCAGTTCCAGGCGCAACCCGCGCAGCTTGACCTGGAAGTCGTTGCGGCCGAGGAACTCCAGGTCGCCGTCGGCGTTGTAGCGCACCAGATCGCCGCTGCGGTACAGGCGGTCACCGGCCACGAAGGGGCTGTCGATAAAGCGCTCGGCCTGCAACTGCGGCAAGCCCAGGTAGCCCCGGGCCACGCCGACGCCGCCAATATGCAACTGGCCACTGACCCCCAGGGGCACCGGCTGGTCATGGGCATCGAGCACATACAGCCGGGTATTGGTAATGGCCCGGCCAATGGGCAACTGCACCGGCGGTACAGGGGCCCCGGGTTCCAGGGTCCAGGCACTGCTGTCCACCGTGGCCTCGGTGGGACCGTAGACGTTGTGCAACCGGGCCTTGGGCAGGCGCCGCTGGAACAGCCGGGCGATGGCCTCGGTGAGCTCGCCACCACCGCAGAAGACGTCGGTCAGGCTGTGGCAGTGCCCGCTCTCCTCCAGTTGCAGGAATTGCAGGAGCATCGCCGGCACGAACTTGATCATGGTCACCTGCTGCGCTTGCACCAACTGCGCCAGGTAGCCCGGATCACGCTGGCCGTCGGGCCGCGCCAGGAGCAGGCGCATGCCGCTGACCAGGGGCCAGAACAGCTCCCACACCGAGCCGTCGAAACTGAACGGGGCCTTTTGCAGCAAGGTGCCGCCCGGGCATGCCCCACACAGTCGCGAACTCCAGTGCATCAGGTTGCCCAGGCCACGGTGCTCCACCATCACCCCCTTGGGGTTGCCGGTGGAGCCCGAGGTGTAGATCACATAGGCCAGGTGCCTGACCCCGAGCCCCGGCACCACAGGGTCGTCCTGGCCCGGGTGCTGCCAGTGGTCGCGGTCGAAATCGATCAGCGGCACGGCCTGGGCCTGCAGCAGCGCCCGGGTGGGCTGGTGCACCAGCACGGCCAGTGGCTGGCTGTCATTGATCAGGAAGCTCAACCGCTCCGGCGGGTACTCCGGGTCCAGGGGCACATAGGCGCCACCGGCCTTGAGGATGCCCAGCAGGCCGATGAGCATTTCCAGGCCGCGCTCCACGCACAGCCCGACCCGCACGTCCGGCCCCACCCCTTGCTCGCGCAAGTGATGGGCCAGTTGATTGGCCCGCTGGTTGAGCTGGGCGTAGCTCAGGCATTGCTCGCCGGCCTGCAGGGCAATCGCCTGGGGCGTGCGGCGGACCTGGGCTTCGAACAGCCCATGCAGGGTCAGCTCGCTGGGGTAGTCGGAGGCGGTGGCGTTGAACGCCAGCATCTGCTGCCGATACTCCGCCGCCGGCAGGATGGACAGGCTCTGCAGCAGGGTCTGCGGTGCCTGTTCCAAGGCCTGGACCAGCCCCTCCAGGGCGCAGCTCAGGTAGTCCAGCAGGCGCTGCGCGCCGATCCGCCGGGGCGCCCGGGCTCCCAGGCGAAAGCCCGGTTCCAGGTCGTCCACCGCCAGCATCAAGGGGTAGCTGAGCACTTCTTCGCTGCTCAGCCATTGCGCCCCTGGCACCCCCTGCAACAGGGCCTGGGCGTCGGCGGCGACGTTGTGCCGGTAGTTGAGCAAGGCATTGAACAGCGGCGTCGGCGCCGCCACGCCGCTGCAACGCTGAGCCAGGGACAGGGGCCCCTGCTCATGGGCCAGCAGCGCGCTGAGGCGTTCCTGGGTCTGGCGCAACCCGGCCGCCACCGTCAGCCCCGCCAGTTCCAGACGCAGCGGCAAGGTGTTGATGAACATGCCCAGGGCCCGGTCCGCTCCCGCACCGGCCTGCAAGCGACCCAGCAGCACCGTGCCGAACAGCAGGTCCTCGCGGCCGCTGGAGCGTCCCAGCACCAGGCCCCAGGCCAGGTGGAACAGGCTGGCGGCACTGACCCCGAACTGCCGCACCTGATGACGCAGGCGCAGGCTCAAGTCGTGATCCAGCAGAGCACTGGCATGCTGCTGATCCACCGGCTCGCCCGCACGCTCCTGCCACTCGAAGGCCAGGGTCGGCTGGTCCACCGAGGCCAGGTATTCACGGAAGAACGCAGCATGGGAGGCCTGCCCCAACCGCGTGCGGGCCACGTAGTCACGGTAGGCAAAGGCTGGCGCCAGTGGCTGTTGCCGGCCGTTCATGTGGGCGGCGATTTCCGCCATCAGCAAGGCCGTGGACGTGGCATCGTTGACCAGATGATGAAAGCGCAGCAGCGCGAGCCAGCGCTGGTTCGGCCGGTCCTCGGCCCAGGCCAGGGCCAGCAGCGGTGCCTGGCGGATATCCAGCGGGTTGTGCCGCGGGTGGTAATGTTCGCGCAACTGCTCCGCCAGCGAGCCGCCCTCGGCCGTCGGCTGCCACTGCTCCACCGGCAACCGGGCCTGGCGCCAGACCACCTGCAGCGGCTGCTCTGCCGCCTCCCAGACCAGGCTGGTGCGCAGAATGTCATGGCGCTCGATCACCGCCTGCAAGGCCTGGGCGAAGGCGTCCAGGTCCTCGCGACGGGAAAAGGCCAGCAGCGCGTGCTGCTGGTACGGGTCATGCGCGGCAAAGGTCATGTGGTGGTAGAGCAAGCCCTCCTGCAGCGGCGCCAGGGGATAGATGTCCTGCACGTTGCTCACGCCGCCGGGAACCGTGGCCAGTACCCGGTCGATGCTCTCCTGGTCCAGGTCCACCAGGGTCAGCATCTGCGGGGTAATGTGCCGGCAATCGGCAGGTATGCCATTGGCCGGGATTTCCACGTCCTGCCGGCCCTCCACCGCCGCCGCCAGGCTGGCCAGGGTCGGCTGGCCGAACAGCACCCGCACATCGGCATGCAGCCCCTGCTCCTGCATGCGCTGGATCAGCTCCAGGGCCAGCAACGAATGGCCGCCCAGTTCAAAGAAATGGTCGTGGCGGCCCACCTGTTGCACCTGCAGCACCTGGGCCCAGAGCTGGGCCAGGGTGGTTTCCAGTGGGCCCTGGGGGGCCTGGTACTCGCGGCTGACCAGGGCCTCGGGCCCGGGTGCGGGCAAGGCCTGGCGGTCCAGCTTGCCGTTGGCGGTGAGGGGCAATGCCTCGAGCCGTACATAGGCCACGGGCACCAGGGCGTCGGGCAACTGCCGGCGCAGGAAGTCCCGCAGGTCACTGATCGGCACGGCCTCGCGGGCGGTGAACCAGGCCACCAACTGGCCGTCCCGAGCCTGGACCAGCACCTCCTGCAGCGCGGGATGGGCGCCCAGGCGAGTTTCGATTTCTCCCAGCTCGACGCGCTGGCCACGGATCTTCACCTGATCGTCATTGCGCCCCAGGTACTCCAGGCGGCCGTCCTCCAGCCAGCGAGCCAGATCGCCGGTGCGGTACATGCGCGCACCGGGCCGGTCGCTAAAGGGATCGTCGAGGAAACGCTCGGCCGTCAGCTCGTCGCGATTGAGGTAGCCCCGGGCCACCCCGTGGCCACCGATATAGAGTTCGCCGGCAATGCCAATGGGCAGCGGGCGTTGTCGCTCATCCAGCAGATAGACCTGGGTATTGGCGATGGGCCGGCCGATATGCAGCGGCTGCCCGGCCTCGATGCTCCCGGAGGTGGCCACCACCGTGGCTTCGGTGGGGCCGTAGTTGTTGATCAGGGCAAAGCGCTGTGCCTCGGGTAACTGGCGCAGGCGATCGCCACCGATCAACAGGGTGCGCAAGGTCGGATGACCGAGCCGCTGGCTCAAGGCGTACTCGGCCACCGGCGTGGGCAGGAAGCTCACCTGCAGCGGCTGGGCCCGCCACCAGGCGAGCAACCCATTGAGGTCTTCGGGGCCGTCACTGGCCGGGGCCAGGTGCAGGGTCGCCCCGGCGCACAGGGCCGGCCAGACTTCCCAGGCCATGGCATCGAAACCGAAGCCGGCCAGGCAGGAGGTGTGGCTGCCGGCCTGCAGCTCGAAGGCCCGGCAATGCCAGTCCACCAGGGCGGACAGGCTCTGGTGCTCTACCATCACGCCCTTGGGCAAACCGCTGGAGCCGGAGGTGTAGATCACGTAGGCCAGGTGCTGCGCCGTCAGCCCGGGCACCTGGGGACCGGGCGCCGAGCCTGACTGCCACTGCTGATCGTCCAGCTCGATCAGCGACACCGCCAGGCTCGGCAGGCGCTCGCGCAAACCGGCCTGGGTCAGCAGCGCCACCGGCCCGCAGTCCTCCAGCAGGTAGGCCAGTCGCTCAGGGGGATACGCCGGGTCCAGCGGCACGTAACAAGCGCCGGCCTTGAGGATCGCCAGCAGGCCGACCAGGGTCTCCAGGCTGCGCCGGGCCAGGATCGCCACCCGCTGATCGGGACCGACCCCAAGCCCTTGCAGGTGCAGGGCCAGGGCATTGGCCCGGCGGTTGAGCTGGTCGTAGCTCAGCTGCTGGCCCTGGGCAACCAGGGCCACGGCGCCCGGAGTGCGCTGGGCCCAGGCCTCGACCCGCTTGTGGATGCGCTGCTCGGCAGCCAGCGGCTGGCGGGTGGCGTTCCACCCTTGCAAACGCGCGCCCTGCTCTGCGCTCAGCAGCGAAAACTGCTGCACCGGCAAGGCCACGTTTGCCAACCCCTGCTCCAGCACATGGATCAGGCAAGCGGCCAGGGCCTCGATCTCATGGGGCTGGAAATACCCCGTGTCGTAGACGTAATGCATCCAGGCGTTGTCGTCGAAACGGTTGCTGCGCAGGTGAATGGCCAGGGGCGTCGGCTCGTGGCGATTGGAGACTTTCACCGACGAGGCCACGGCATCGCCGTAGCGGTATTGCAGGTCCTCCAGTTCATAGGACAGGGTCAGTTCGAACAATTGCCCGCGGTCTTCACGCAGCAGGCCGAGGGCGCGATTGAGCTCGCTCAGGGGAAAGCGCTGATGGCGATAATCCTGCTTGAGCACGTCCCGCACCGCCGCCACCAGCGCCTCGAAACTCAGCTCGCGGCCGAAGTCCATGTGCACCGCACTGACCTGGGTGAAACAGCCCAGGGTCACCTTGAAGGCGGCGTTGGGCCGGTTCAGCACCGGCATGCCCAGGACCCACTGGTCGCGCTGGCCGGTGCGGGCGAAATACACATGCAAGGCCGCCAGCAGCACGTGGAAGGCCGAAGCCCCGGTGCTTGTGCCCAGGGCTTTCATCCGCTCATGCAGGGCCGCGGGAAAGGCCTGCACCAGGGTCGCCCCGGGCGTCCCGGCTTCCTGGCCCGGACGATGGCGCGGGCGCAACAGCGGCTCCGGCAGGCTCTGGTACTTGGCCAGCCAGTAGTCGCGGTCCCGGGCATAACGGCTGGACTGCTGGTAGCGCGCGTCGTCCTCGATGAAATCGACAAAGGACGGTGCGCCAGGGCCGGGCTGTTCGCCCCGCGCCAAAGCGCTGTAGAGGCTACCCAAGGACTGGGACAACTGGGCAAAGCCCCAACCGTCGAGGATCAGGTGATGGGCCTCGGCTTGCATCAGGTGATGCTCGGGGCTCAGGCGAAACAGCGAGAAACGGCACAGGCGTTCGCCACTGAGTTTGAACGGCTGCTGCATCTGCCAGTGAATCCGCGCCAGGGCAGTGGCCAGCGGGTCGGCCTCGGCGGACAGGTCGTGAAATGCCAACTGCACCGGCCAGTCGCGGTCGAAGTACTGCAACGGCAAGCCGTCGCTGCTGCCCTCCAGGGACAGCACCGTGCGCAGCACATCATGCTTGCGCACCAGCGCCTCCACCGTGCGCTGCATCAGCTCGGGCTGGAGCGGTCCCTTGAGGTCGGCATAGCCGCCAATGTTGTACAGCGGCGAGTCACCGCGGCTCAGTTGATCGAGCCAGATATCCCGTTGCCCGGTGGTCAGCGGCAAGCCTTGGGCCTGCTCCGCCCCGGCGCTCATGCCATCACCGGCGCTGAACGTCCAGCAGGCAGCGCACCGTGGATGACAAGGGTGATTGGCGCGACCAGATCGGCCACGGCAAAGGCAGAAAAACGCATCATAAGATCCTTCTCATGTGATGGGCCCGGGCACCAGCGTCCGCGGATTTAAGCATCGGCCCCACACCCTGTATGTCACCCGAAACCCGGACATTCCTGGGCCCTGTCGGAGCTGGCTCAAGGCCTTGAGAACGGCTCTGGCAGGCCGCCAGGCAAGCCCCCGGGCAGGCACCATCAGCGCCGGGACGCTGCTGCGGATCGGCTGAAATAGCTGTAGGACATTGACCACCCGTACATGAGGCTCCTGGCCTCGCCTGCCTTGCCGCCAAGGCCTGATGAGCCTGTGTCGGCAGCGCCTTGCACAACCGCGAGGACGAACGCCAGCGGGGATTGCGCGCCTGTTGCCGGCCCACGGGGGCAGCCCGGCAGCGCTCTGATGCGGCCTGCGTGTCCCGGTTTACCCCTACAGACGCGAAGTAAATTCTTAGGCTTAAATCAGATTTTTCCGACCAAATCAGGTACATGAACACTGTGCTGCGGGCCACCGTGGCGACCGCGTTTCGATCAGCGATTTGTCTCGATCAAGGATGATAAGGATATGGGTCTGACCAGCAGTATCGCCAACATGGAAACTCCACCCTTCTACTTCGAACTGGGGCAGTTGATCTCCAGTACCGGCCATTGCGGATTCGCCAGGGACATGCTGCAACTGGTGGACAAGCTGGTGCCGGTCAGCCAACTGCTGCTCAGTGAGTGGACCCTCGACGAACGCCAGGCCAGCTCCCTGGCAATCACCTTGCTGGGGCGGGCCGGGCTGCAGGAGGACCAGCCTCTGCCGGAGCCCCCGCGACGCCATGATCCGCTGCTGCACAAGATGCTGGAAATGGACGACTCGCTGCTGATTCAGATGAATGCCCAGGCCCAGGGCGGAACATCGCGCCACACCCCGCACCAATGCCATCTGGTCTCGCGCAAAGCCAACCGCCGCTGTGTCATCGCCCTCTACCGCGAACCCTCCCAGGGCGGTTTTTCCCTGGCCGAACTGTCCTTTCTCAAGAGCCTGTCGGCGACCCTGCTGCCGCTGTTGGAGCGCCATGCCCAACTGCACCGGCAACAGGCCCTGAAGAACCTGCGCAGCTGGAGCAGCCGCCCCCTGGATGCGCGTCAGCAGACGCCCCTGCAACGGGAGTTCGACGAACGCCTGTCCCTGGGGGACATCAGCCTTTCGGCCCGGGAAAAAGAAGTCTGCCTGGGGCTGTTGACCGGAGGCACGGTGCCGGAAATGGCCCAGCGCCTGAGCGTCAAGAACAGCTCCATCGAAACCTACCTCAAGCGTGCCGCCGCCAAGCTCGGGGTCAGTGGCCGCCACGGCCTGGCCAAGTGGATGGTCGGCGCCTGAGGCGCGGTTCCGCGCCCCTGTCGTCCACCTTCAGGATGTCCTTGTCACGAGGCTGATATGCGTACCCCTCCATTGATCCTGGCGGCCCTGGCCCTCGGCGGCTGCTCGCTGATCCCGGACTACCAGCGCCCAGCGCCGCCGGTTGCTGCCCATTACCCTCAAGGCCCGGCCTACGCCTCGGCCATAGGCACCGCGGGGGCCGACTGGCGCGGCCTGTTCCAGGACCCCTTGCTGCAACAGTTGATCCACAGTGCCCTGGACAACAACCGCGACCTGCGGGTGGCGGCGCTGAACGTCGCGGCCTATCAGGCCCAGTACCGCATCCAGCGCGCCGACCTGCTGCCGGCGGTATCGGCCAGTGTCAACGGCAAGCGCCAGCGGCTGCCCGAGCAGATGACCGGTGGCAAGGCGCTGATCAATTCCAGCTATGGGGCGAACCTGGGCATCAGCGCCTACGAGCTGGATTTCTTCGGCCGCATCCGCAGCCTCAGCCAACAGGCGTTGATGACCTACCTGTCCAGCGAGCAAGCCCGGCGCAGCGCGCAGTTGAGCCTGGTGGCCAATGTCGCCAGCGCCTACCTGACCTGGTGCGCCGATCAGGAACTGCTGGAACTGACCCGCAAGACCCTGGCCGCGGATGAGCAGAGCCTGCGTTTGACCACCCGCAACGGCCATGCCGGGAAGATCTCGGCCCTGGACGTGGCCCAGGCCCGCACCCGCGTCGACAGCGCCCGGGCCAACCTGGCCCGCTACCAGCGCCAGGTGGCCCAGGACCTGAACAACCTGACCCTGTTGGTGGGGGCGCCCCTCCCCGCCGACCTGCCCCAGCGCAGGCTGGCCGAAGGCATGTTGGCCCAGGTGCCCGCGGGCCTGCCTTCGAGCCTGTTGCAGCGACGCCCGGACATTCTCCAGGCCGAGTACCAACTGCAGGCCGCCAACGCCAACATCGGCGCGGCAAGAGCGGCGTTCTTCCCCAGCGTCAGCCTGACTGCCAATGCTGGCAGCTCCAGCAAGGAGCTTTCCGGGCTGTTCAAGGGAGGGGCTGGCGGCTGGACCTTTCAACCGCAGATCAACCTGCCGATCTTCAATGCCGGCAGCCTGCGCGCCAGCCTGGACTACGCCCGGCTGCAGAAGGACATCAGCGTCGCCCAGTATGAAAAGGCGATTCAGACCGCCTTCCAGGAAGTGGCCGACGGCCTGGCCGCTCGCCAGACCTATCAGCAGCAATTGATCGCCCAGGGCAATCTGGTGCAGGCCAGCCAGGACTACTACAACCTGGCCGAGCATCGCTATCGCATCGGCGTGGACAGCAACCTGGTGTTCCTCGATGCCCAACGCTCGCTGTTCAGCGCCCAGCAGGGCCTGATCAACGACCACCTGGCGCAGCTGCTGGCCGAGGTCGACCTGTACCGGGCCCTGGGGGGCGCCTGGAGCGCAGCACCGAGCCTGGCCGGCACTCAGGCACAACCCTGACGCGGTCCTCGGCTTGAGGTCCGAATTGAGGTTCTAGGTTGGAGGGGGAAGTAGCGGCTAGCGGGGGATGTTGAACGCATCGAACCTGAAGTGCCGACCCGGCCAGCCAAGGGCAGTAGGCAGAACACGGACCGGGCAGGCAGGTATTGCGATGTTGCAGCCCGCCCTGACCAGAAACCACCACTGGGCATGGAGCCTGTGGTGGCTGGCCGGGCGAACGGGGCAATTCTAAGCGGCGGTCCTGGCAACGTATGTAAGAAAATTCTTATTCCTGCATATCCTCAGTCGCGCAGTCGACGGGGATAAAACCAGAATCTTCCAAGAATGCTCGGGACCGCCGCTGTCGCCCGCGGTCAACGGGTGCCCGGCACCAGATCAAGGATCTCCTCGATGCCCAGGCAACGGGGTTCCACCTCCAGGGTCCGGCCATGTTCGAGAATGCCCACCGCCACATCACGCATGGCCATGTAGGCACTGCGCAGCATGTGGTTGGCGTAGATCACCGCGTTGAAGCCGGCTCCTTCCAGCTCGTCGAAACTCAAGTGGGCATAACTGGTGGGTACGCAGATCAGCGGCACCCGCGGGCATTGGCGACGGAACTGCCGGGCGAATTCGAGAATCTCCAGGCCGTCCTTTTTCCGACTGTGGATCATGATCCCGTCGGCGCCGGCGGCGACATAGGCCAGGCAGCGCTCGATGGCATCGTCCATGCCCTTGTCGAGGATCAGGCTTTCACAGCGCGCGATGATCAGCAGTTCTGCATGGCTGCGGCTGGCGCAGCCCACGCGGATCTTCTCGCAGAATTCCTCGATGCTGTCCTGGACCTGGCTCACGGCGGTACCGAACAGGGAGTTCTTCTTCAGCCCGCACTTGTCCTCGATGACCACCGCCGAGACCCCGGCCCGGTCCAGCATCTTCACGTGGATGGCGAAGTGCTCGGCCTTGCCCCCGGTGTCGCCGTCGAAAATCATCGGCAGCGAACAGACATCGAAGATCTCGCGAATGCCGTGCAGGCGGTTGCTGGGCGAGAGGATCTCGATGTCCGGCAGGCCCTTGTGGGTCGAGTCGGTCAGGGAACTGGACCAGATGGCGTCGTAACTCAGGCTGGGCCCGGGCCCGCGCTCCAGCCTGGATTGTTCGGCCAGCAGCGCCGAGATCGGGCTGTGGGCTTCAAGGACCCGCAGACAGCGCTTGCGGCGCAGCAACTGGCTGAGGTGGGTTCGGCGAATATCAGCGTCCTGCATGGGATTCACGCGCCTCTTGTGAGTAGGAACAGCGGGTTGGCTGCGGCGGCCAGGGCTCAGGGATGGGTCATGTCCAGGGCCACCACATAGCGGTCGAAATCCGCGGCCGAAACGTAGCCAAGCTGTTGCGCCACCTCCCGCAGGGACTTGCCCTCCTGGTGGGCGGTCTTGGCGATGATGGCCGCCTTGTCGTAACCGATGTGCCGGTTGAGGGCGGTCACCAGCATCAGGTTCTTCTCGATGTTGGCCTCGATCCGCGCCCGGTTGGGCTCGATGCCCACTGCGCAATGGTCGTTGAAGGCGCGGCAGGATTCGGCCAACAAGGTGATGCTTTCCAGTACGTTGTGCACCATCACCGGCTTGTAGACGTTGAGCTGGAAATTGCCCTGGCTGCCGGCGAAGGCCACGCTGGCGTCGTTGCCGAAGACCTGGGCACAGACCATGGTCAGCGCCTCGCACTGGGTCGGGTTGACCTTGCCCGGCATGATCGAAGAGCCCGGCTCGTTCTCGGGAATGTCGATCTCGCCGATGCCGCAGCGCGGGCCGCTGGCCAGCCAGCGCACGTCGTTGGCGATCTTCATCAGGGCCATGGCCAGGGTACGGATCGCCGCCGAGGTGTTGATCAGCGCGTCATGGGCCGACAGGGCGAAGAACTTGTTGGCGCAGGACTTGAACGGGTAGCCGGTGAGCTCGGCGATGATTCGCGCGCACTCGTCGCCGAACTGCGGGTGGGAGTTGAGCCCGGTGCCCACCGCCGTGCCGCCGATGGCCAGGTCGTAGAGGCCGCCGAGGTTGAGTTCGATGGCTCCCAGGGCGTAGTCGATCTGTTCGACCCAGCCGCCGATTTCCTGGCCGAGGGTGATCGGGGTGGCGTCCTGCAGGTGAGTCCGGCCGACCTTGACCACGTCGCGATACTGCTGGGATTTTTCGAACAGGGTGTCTCGCAGGGTTGCCACCCCGGGCAGCAGGGTCTCGAAGATTTCCGTCACCACCACCATGTACATGGCCGTGGGAAAGGTGTCGTTGGACGATTGCCCACGGTTGACGTGATCGTTGGGGTGGATGGGCTTCTTGCTGCCCAGCTCGCCGCCGAGCATCTCGATGGCCCGGTTGGCGATCACTTCGTTGGCGTTCATGTTGGACTGGGTGCCGGAGCCGGTCTGGAACACCACCAGCGGGAAGTGATCATCCAACTGCCCGCTGATGACTTCGTCCGCCGCCTTGACGATGGGCAGCGCGATGGCCTCGGGCAGTTCGCCAAGCTTGAGGTTGGCCAGGGCCGCGGCCTTTTTCAGGATGCCCATGGCACGGATCATCGGTGCGCCCCACTGGAAGCGCGAACGGCCGATGGGGAAGTTGAGGATGGAGCGCTCGGTCTGAGCCCCCCAGTACCTGTTGGACGGTACGGAAATGGAACCCATCGAGTCGGATTCAAGACGCATGTTCATGGTTCTCCAGTCTTTGCTATGCAGCACAGTCAGTCATGGGAGGCCGGGCCGTCGCCGCGCCCGGCATGGTTTGCAGGGGCCCTACGCCTTGAGCACGGAGGCCATTTTTTCCAGGTGCGCGCAGGCCCGCACCACGTACTCGTCGGAGAGCGCGGCGATGCGCCGGTAGTCGATCTGCTGGCCGGTGGCCTGGGTGTAGAGCTTCAGGGCGTCGGTGGCGTGGCGGAAATGCCGGGCCTCGACGGCGCCGCAATGGACGCTGAGGAAACCGGCGATGCGGTTGGCCTCCCCCGCCGGATAACCGCAGGACTCGCGCAGCCAGTTCTTCCACAGCGGTGTCATCAGGTTGTATTCGCCGGTGTTGAACAGCTCGGTCAGGGCCATCATCTCCAGGGCTTCCACCAGATTCGGCGCCAGGGGGCGCTTCTCCCCGACCCAGGTGGAGAACTCCTTGGTGATGGGGTTCAGGTACTTGTCCTGCAGGCGCCAGTTGTCGGAGCCGCAGATGGCCGAGGCCATGCGGTGGTACAGCTTGGAATGGTGGGGATGGCCGTGCATTTCGCCGAGGCCGACATCTTCGACGATGATCTCGCCGCAATGCCGGGCGGCCTCCAGCAGCTTGAGTTTGTTGTCGTCGCCGGGCAGGTCCGCGGACTCCTG
Source organism: Pseudomonas sp. BLCC-B112 (assembly GCF_028550695.1). Classification (NCBI taxonomy): domain Bacteria; kingdom Pseudomonadati; phylum Pseudomonadota; class Gammaproteobacteria; order Pseudomonadales; family Pseudomonadaceae; genus Pseudomonas; species Pseudomonas sp. BLCC-B112. The sequence continues at coordinate 147,923 of NZ_JAQQGK010000012.1, read as the reverse complement.
CAACAGCCGCACGATGATGCTGGACACGGCGTGAGCCGCGCCATCAGGGCTGCGCCAGCCGCAGAAAAAGGTGCACAGCGAATCCTCGGACCAGCGGCTGGATGTCATGCGCTGATAGGTCTGGCAGTAGCCGTCCAGCTTGTCGGGATGGTTTTCAAAGCCGGTCAGCAGGGCCTCCACCAGATTCCGGTCTTCGACATCCACCAGGGCCTGGTGCACGTAGCCGATGAACGCTTTGCGGGAACTCTCCATGTTTCTCTCCTGTATTTATTGTTCACTTCACGGACAGCAAGACGAGCGACGCCACCCGGGCCACCACAGGGGCGCGGGAACAGCGGTGATGACGGTGCAACGGCGGGCGACTTGAAGCGCCGTCAGTCCATGACGATGGCCGACATGAACTGGTTGAAGCGACCCAGCCCCTCGATCAACTCCTGGTACTCGACGGCGTAGGAAATCCGGATGCAATGCGGGTCGCCACACCCCGAGCCCGGGACCACGGCGATATGCGCCTCGGTCAGCAGCAGGTCGGCCAGGTGCTCGACATCCCGCACCTGCTCGCCGCGGTAGTAGCCCCCCAGGCGGGAGGAGACATCCAGGTAGAGATAGAAGGCCCCTTCCGGTGGTGCGTAGCGGATGCCTTCCAGGCGATCCAGGTAGGTGCGGGCAGCGTGCAGCTGCCGTTGCAGGAACGGATTGACCTGGTCGGCGAACTGCGATGAATCGGCGTTCAGGGTGTTGAGCGCGGCGTATTGGGACAGGCTGCTGGGGTTGGAGGTGGTGTGGCCCTGGAGGTTGTGCATGGCCGCGATCACCGGCGCCGGGGCGCAGGCGTAGCCGATCCGCCAGCCGGTCACTGCCTGGCTCTTGGAAAAGGAGTCGATCAGCACGGTTTGCGGTTTCAGCGCCGGGAACAGCGAAAGGATGTTGTGATGCTCATGGGGCTCGCGCACCAGGCCGCGATAGCACTCGTCGAACATCACCCAGAGCCCCTGGTTGAAGGCCAACTGAGCGATCGCCAGCAGTTGCTGGCGTTGATAGACGGTGCCCGTGGGGTTGTTGGGGGTGTTGATGACGATCATCCGGGTGCGCTCGCTCAGCGCGCCCTGCACCGCCTCAAGGGTCAGCCGGTAGTCGTCGCCCCGGGTCTCGACCAACACGGGCGTGGCGCCCGCCAGGCGGATCTGGGTGGGAAAGGTTTCCCAGTACGGGGTCGGCACGATCACCTCGTCACCGGGGTTGAGCAGCACCATGCAGGCGTTGTACAGGGCCTGCTTGGCCCCGGCGGTCACCGCCACTTCATTGGCCGCAAAAGTCACGCCGGTGCGCTGGCTGACCTGCTGGGCGAGCTTTTCCCGCAGGGCCGGCAGGCCAATGGGCGGGGTGTAGCGATTGCGCGCGTTTTCGATGGCGTCGATGGCCCCGGTGCGCATGTCCTGGCAGGCGTCGAAGGACAATTCACCGGCGGCGAAGTTGATCACCTTGACCCCGCTTTCCTTCAGGGCGTTGGCTTTGCTGCGCATGCTGGACGTACCGGGGGCACTGAGGCCCAGGGCACGCTTGGACAAGGAAAATCGGCTTGCAGTGGCTTCGCTGTTATTCATGTTCTTACCTGCGAAAACGATCTGGAAACAAGGCGCCCCGAATTCGGGAAACACCCTGCGCAGCCAACCTGGATGGGGGCTCCAGCCAGGTCTTCTTACATTCTGATGACAGTCAGAATGTCCGGCCAATACCGTTTGCGTCGTGATTGATACTGCAAAAGTAAGAAATATCTGATGGCCGCGAGGCCCCTGCCGCGAGCCCGGGCGCAGAACGCATCAGGCCCGGGCAGAACAGCCCCGGGCCTGATGATTCAAGGGTCGACAGCAAGCATCAGCCAGGGCTGGACAATGCCCGAGCATCGGCGTCCAGGCCGCGCTGCACGTACCAGGACAGCGGCAGCGTCAGCAGCAGCGTGGCGGCCAGGGCCATCACCGCCAGGGGTATCCCGGTAACGTCCCCCAGGCTGCCGAACAGCACCGGGGCCAGCGCCCCGCCACCGATGGTGCCGGTATAGAACAACGAGAACGCATGCTCGCGTTTGCCGGCCCCCGCCAGGTCCGGCACCGCGCCGTACAGCACCGAGGAGGTGCCGTTCAGCGCCAGGCCCAGCAGGGGCAACATCAGCATCAGGCCGTTGTAGGGCAGAAATACCGCCAGCACGATCAGGCTGGCGGTGGTGAATTCGGTGATCCACACCGTCTTCATCATGCCGATGCGCGCCCCCAGGTAACCGCACAGCAACTTGCCGAAGGCGCCGCCGACAAACAACAGGGTCAGGGCCAGGCCGATGCCGGCGGTGCCGGCGCCCTTGGCCTTGAGCAAAAACGGCAGGAAGGTCAAAAAGCCCATGCGCACCGCACTGTCCAGGGTGCCGGTGAGGATCAACGCGCGCATTCCGCTGGCCGAGCCTTGGCCCTTGACCGCCTTGGGCGCTTTCTCGCTCATGGCCGCGGTGACGGCCCGGGAGGGAATCAGCCACCACAGCAACAGCGCGGCGGCCAGCCCCAGGAGGCCGATCAGGGTGACACTGGCGCGCCAACTGATCACCGTCAGCAACAGGCCCACCAGACCGGGAATCAGGGTCTTGCCGATGTCCCCGGCAAAGTTGTACTGGGACAGGGCCTCCTTGACCCCGCCTCCGGCTTCATGGGTGTCGGTGATCAAGGAAGACGCCAGCGGATGCTGGGTACTGGCCCCCAGGCCGCCCAGCAGCAGGGCCAGGAGCAACACGCTCAAGCCCCCGGCCTGCCCCGCCAGCAGGTAGGCCAGCCCGGCCAGGGCCGTGCCGCCCACCAGCAGGCGCTCGCGGCCCCAGCGCTTGGCAGCACGGCTGGCCAGCAGTTGGAACCCGGCCATCATCCCGGAATAGGCCCCGCGCAACAGGCCGATCTGGGCATAGCTCAGGGCGAACTGCGCCTGCCAGATCGGCAGCAGCACGTAGATCACATCGGTGAGACCGTCGTGTACCGCATGAGCACTGCAACCGGCCACCAGGGAGCGGCGACGTACCGAAGTGTCGGTGGCCGGCAAGGCCTCCAGGGAGGCGCTGTGTTTCAGGTCATTCATCTTGGGGGCGGGCTGCGAGGTCGAAGGGATAGGAATCAGTCACAGGATAGGCAAGCCAAGGCCGGCCACAAGCCCCGTTGCCAGGGCCGGGCCGCACGCCATCAGCGCAACAGTTGGGTGCAGTCGCGCATCACCCGGGCCTTGCGCTGCAGGTATTCGCAGAAGATTTCCCGCGCTACGTTGGGGTCGACACGCACCTGCATGGCATCGACGAATTCCTCGACCGCCGCCACCGCATGGGCGAAGTGGTTGCTCTCGGTGCCGCCGGTGTGCACCGTGACCCAGGCCACGGTGGTCCGGGCCTTTTCCGCCGGCACGCCCATGTCGCGTACGAACCATTGCTTGTACAGCGGGTGGATGAACTCCACTTCACCGTGGGTATAGACCTCGTGGATCAGGGTGGTCAGCAGGCCCTGGAGCAGATCGCGATCGCGCAGACGGCGGAAGTCGGTCCAGTCCTTGAAGCCTTGCGCCGAGGGCAGGCAGTTTTCCTTGAGCAGCCACTGATCGTCGCCGCAAATGGGCGTTGCCATGTTGTAGAACAGGTCTGAATGCAGGGTGTTGCCCAGAGCGCCCAGGTCTTCATCGGTAATGCGCTGCAGGCTGCCGCAGGCGCGATAGAGGCCGTCGGCGGCTGCCGAACCCTGCCCCGAGCGGGCCAGCAAGGTGATGCGGTTGGCCAGGCCGGACACGCTAGTGGCGGAATTGTTGGTCTTCGACCAGCTGGCAAAGAACTTGCGCAGCACGGCAGGCGCGTGGCGGCGCGAGGTGAGCTTCTCGAAGGCATTCTCGATGTCCACCAGGGCGTTCTCTTCGCTCCAGAACGCCTCGAACAGCGCATGCTTCAAGACACTGGCCGGCATGTCGTTCAACACAGGTTCGACAATCTTCAACAACTGGCTCTGCCGGGTCAGTACGTTATTCATGGTCACCTCACGTATTCCTTGTTGGATGATGCATCTAGGGGGTTCACCGGCCTGGGATCGGCGACCGGTGCTTCGGGTTCGAGGGGCTTCCAGCCGCCCCAGGCAATCAGCAGCGACAGCAGTTGGAACACCACGATCAGCGCCACACAGCCCTGCCAGCCCCAATGGCTCCAGAGCAGTGCCGGGACCACAGCGCCGAAACTGCCTCCCAGGTAATAGAACGTCAGGTACAACCCCACCGCCCCGGCCTTGTTGTGGCGGGCGGTGGCGGTGGTAAAGGAGTTGGCGGCGGCCTGGGCCATAAACACCCCGGTGGAACTCAAGGCCAGGCCCAGCACGATCAGCCACAGCGAAGGCAACAGGGTCAGGGCCGAGCCGCCGACCCCGAGCAGGGCCGCGACCTTGAGCAACTCGGCCTGGGGCCGGGATTTGCTCAGGCGGCCGGCGATGGGAATCACCACCAGTGCCAGCAGGAATACGCTGTAGATGGCCCCCAGGGCCGCGGCGCCCAGGTCGAAGGGCGGCAGGCTGAGGTAGAGTCCGGCGTAAGTGAAGGTGGCCACCTGGGAGAACAGCACGCAGAAGCCCACGCCATAGGCCGCCAGCAAGGGCCGGCGGCACAGCTCGCGCAGATCCCGCATGCGGTTCTGTGCACGGCGGCTGACCACGGGCGCATTGGCCGGCAGCAGGAAATGGATGGCCACGCCGATCAGCAGACTCAGGCCGGCCAACAGCGCGAAGGCCTCGCGCCAGCCGACGTACTCGGTCATGAAGCCGGTGACGAAACGTCCGGCGAAACCGCCCAGCACGGTGCCGGCCACGTAGAGACTGGTGACTTCGGTGACGGTGCCGCCGCTCCAGCGATCGCCGATGTAGGCCACGCTGGTGGCGAACACCACCGGGATCAGCATGCCTTCGATAAAGCGCCAGAACAGCAACTGGGCAAAGCTGCCGGCACAGGCCGCCAGCAGCGCCGGCAGCGCCAAAAGCAGGGACGCCAGGACCATCACCGAGCGCTGCTGGAAACGGCCGGTGAAACGGCTGACAAAAGGTGCGGTGATGGCCACCGCCAGGGTGGTCACGGTGATGCTCCAGCCCGCGTCCCTGATACTCACCTGAAAGCTCTGGGCGAACTCCTGAAGAATGCCCTGGGTTGCATACAGGTTGAGAAAGGCCGCACAACCGCACAAAAACAGGGCGATGCGAGCACAATGCTGGCGCGGATTCATGAAACCTCTCGTTTTATGACGAAAGGCCTTTATAAAATACCCCGCGACCCCAAGACCAATACCGATTTACGACCGATCAATACCCAGGGAACAGGATGCTCGATCTACGCAAGTTGCGTTACTTTCTGACCGTCGCCGAGGAGCTGCACTTTGGCCGTGCCGCCCTGCGCCTGCACCTCGCGCAACCGCCGCTGACCCGGCAGATTTCGGCACTGGAAGCCGAACTGGGGTTTCGCCTGTTCGACCGCACCAGTCGCACCGTCTCCCTCACCGCCCAGGGCCGGCACTTTTTGCCTTACGCCCGGGCCGTGCTGGAACAGGTGGACCTGACCCAGGTCATGGCCAGCAAGCTGGCCAAGGGCAGCGCCGGGCAACTGGCCCTCGGCTACGCCAGCTCGATCGCCCTATCGGACCTGTTCAGCCAGGCGATCCAGGCCTTCGCCCAGCGCTACCCGGACGTGCAACTGACCCTAGTCGAGGGCGCGTCGGTCAGCCAGTGGTCACAGATCGTCGACGGGCGAATCGATATCGGCATGAGCCGGATGCAGCCACCCAGCGAGCAGAGCGAAATCCAGGCCCTGTCCCTGGGGGACGAACCCCTGGTGGCGGCCATCTCCAGCGACAGCCCCCTGGCCGCCCAGGATCAGGTGACCCTGGCCGAGCTCAGCGAACACCCGTTGATCCTGTTTCCGGCGGACTACGGCTCGGGGCTCAACGAGGCGATCGAACAACTCTACCGGCGCAACGGCCTGCCCCTGCGACCGGGCCCCAGCGGCCGGCAGATCACCTCGATCATCGCCCTGGTCGCCGCCGGCCGGGGCATTGCCCTGGTGCCCCGCTGCACCCAGACCCTGGCCAAAAAAGGCGTGACCTACCGACCGCTGACGGACCCCGGCGCCACGGCGCAACTGCTGGTACTGACCCGCAAGCAAGGGCGCAGCCAACTGGTGGACGCCTTCATGGGGGTGCTCGACGAATTGCTCCAGGCGCAACCGCAATCTGTGGGCGCTAGCGGCATGCCACCCGGGCCTCTGCCCCACCTCCAGCGATGAGCAGATCGTTGCCATTGACGTCGCTGCCCACAAACTCTCTGCTGTAGGCATGCACCTGCAAAGGTCTGCTAGACACTTCGACAGTCTTGGCAACTGGTCAGCCGCTGATGCAGGCGTATATTGATAGTGTCGATCCAAGTAGTTGAGGCGATAAAAGGTCGCCAATGGTGGGACAAGCGAGAGTGCTGGGGGCGCTAGCGGATAACCCGAAACGCTGGAGGTGTCACATGAGGCAATATCAACGACTCTTTCTGATCGCAGGTCCCACCATGCGTCACTCGCCGGCGATGGAGCGAGCAATCGCCCTGGCCGACGCTACGGGCGCCGCGCTGCATATCGCAGTGTTCATCGAAGACTTCGACCTTATGCGGTTAATGAGCAACAGCGAACAACTTCGTGAGAGTTGCCGGCAGGAGAACCTGCAGTGGTTGACGGATGAGGCCGAACTCATGCGCAGGCAGGGCATCAACGTGACCACCGAAGTTGCAGTGACCCGTGACCCGCTGCAAGCAATCCTTGAGCATGTGGCTGAAATGCAGCCGGACCTGATTATCAAGGACGTACATCATGAATCAGCGCTCAAACGCGTATTCGTCACACCTTTGGATTGGCAGTTGTTGCGTCAATGTCCGACCCCCTTACATCTGGTCAGCGAAGTCAGGTGTCCGCTTCCTCGGATGATTGTGGCGGCGGTTGATCCATCGCATCCAGAGGGTCAGATCAGCGGAATCAACGACAGCATCATTCAGGCGGCGAACCAACTGGCGACGCAATGTGAGGCTGAATTGCACATGCTGTATGCCTATGAACTGACACACACACATTTCTCTGATGCGGGTGCCGGCGCCGTGACGATGCCAGGCTTCAGCGACGACGTGCGCCGGTCACTTGAAAAGTGCTTCATTGCCTTGGCGGAACGCCATGGCGTGCCACCTGAGCGGCGACACTTCATTGCAGGGCCGCCAACCAAAGCGATGGCCGAATTTGCCACTCATACTCGAGCAGATGTCTTCGTAATGGGAAATACTCATCACAAAGGGGTGGACAAGCTTATTGGCAGTACTACGGAGCATGTTCTGCATCAGGTGCCGTGCAGCGTTCTGGCCATCACGGGAGAAGCGGATCAATGAACGAAAAAACCGCCACTATCGCAGCCGGCTGTTAATGCTGATGTGGTTTTGACCCAAGTTGCGGACTTGCGCTGCCCCTTGGGTGGTCTGTGAAGACATGCACAAGTCCATCGATTACGGAGTATTCAGGTAGGTCGGGATTTCAAATAGCCTGGAGGATCAAAACCGCATTAGCGCCAATAGTCGTCGTTGTTCAAGTTATTGGAGGACGAGGAAATTTCCGTGTTTTTTATTAAGAACCCAATCGAAATAGGCATCGTCGCCCCAAAAAATCCAACTAACCTACATACCCTCTTATTCTGCAGCGATGAGCATAGCTAGGCTCTGTACGAAAAGCCTTGATACTCGGTGATGCTGCGTTGAAAACGGTCTCGTGCGCGAGTCCGATCGGAATGCTCATTTACAACCCGTAAACTCCGCTTCCTCGACCGTTTTCGCCTTGCCTGACCTTCGTCTCAAAACTTTTCGTACAGAGCCTAAGTAGATGCCTAGCTTGTGTAGCGATCGATGATGAGTTTTTCAATTCAGTCATCACCCTCCAAATGTCAGTTTTCTGCCTAGACTTGCTCTTGTCCGCCGTGCACACGCTTTTCAGAGCGTGAAACTGCACGAAAAACTAAAACAAGAGGAATCCCCCCCATGTTCAAACCTATGTGGAAAGCAGTCGCCTGCGCCCTTGTCCTTGGCACCATGAGCACGGCCATGGCCGCAGATCCGGTGATTATAAAATTCTCCCACGTCGTTGCGGAGCAGACGCCCAAAGGCCAGGGCGCCCTGTTGTTCAAGAAACTGGTGGAAGAACGCTTGCCCGGCGAGGTCAAAGTCGAGGTCTACCCCAACTCCTCATTGTTTGGCGATGGCAAAGAGATGGAGGCCCTACTGCTCGGAGACGTACAGATGATTGCACCGTCGCTGGCCAAGTTTGAGCACTACACCAAGACCGTCCAACTGTTCGACCTGCCTTTCCTGTTTGATGACATCACCGCAGTTGACCGCTTCCAACTAAGCCCGCAGGGCCAGGCACTGCTCAAGTCCATGGAAGACAAAAACATCACTGGACTGGCCTATTGGCACAACGGGATGAAACAACTGTCCGCGAACAAGGCGCTGCGAGTACCGGGTGATGCCCGTGGCTTGAAGTTCCGGGTGCAGGCTTCGGCCGTGCTTGAGGAGCAGTTCAAGGCCATACGCGCCAATCCGCGCAAGATGAGCTTCGCCGAGGTGTATCAGGGCTTGCAAACCGGAGTAGTAAACGGAGCGGAAAACCCCTACTCCAACATCTACAGCCAGAAGATGCATGAAGTGCAGAAATACATCACCGAATCCAATCACGGTGTACTGGACTACATGCTGATCACCAACACCAAGTTTTGGAACGGCTTGTCGCCGGAGCTTCGCAGCGAGCTGGAAAAGATACTCGTCGAAGTCACCGCTCATGTGAACAAAGAGGCCGAAAAACTGAACCAGGATGCCAAACAGAGCATCATCGCGGCCAAAACCACCGAGATCATTACCCTGACACCTGAGCAACGCGAACAATGGCGTGTCGCGATGAAGCCGGTGTGGAAAAAGTTCGAAAACGATATCGGCGCCCAGTTGATCACTGCCGCTGAAGCTGCCAACCAGGCCCAATGATCGGTCGTCGGCAGGTGCTGTTCTGGCAACACCTGCCTGTCGTCTGCTACAGGAGATGACATCCATGAATGCTCTTCGTCGCATCTGGGAACACTTCGAGGAAGGCTTCATCGTCTTCCTGCTGGCTGCAATGACCTTGGTAACATTCGTCTACGTTGTCCTCAACAATCTCTACACCCTGTTCTACCGCCTCGCCGAGAGCTGGGAAGGCGCCAGCGAATCGCTGTTCACCATCGGCGATGGGGTCATGGCAATGGCCCAGGCGATGACCTGGAGCACCTCGCTGACCAAGGCCTTGTTTGGCTGGCTGATATTTTTCGGGCTGTCGTATGGCGTCCGCACGGCTGGCCATATAGGCGTCGACGCGCTGGTCAGGCTGGCCAGCAAACCGATGCAACGGATCATTGGCATCATCGCCTGTCTGTTCTGCCTGACTTACGCCGGACTGCTCAGCATTGCCAGTTTCGGGTGGATCCAAACCCTGATGATTGCGCGCATAGGTGCCGAAGACCTGGGCCAGTACGGGATCATGCAATGGCACATCGGATTGATCGTCCCTGTAGGCTTTGCCTTGGTCTTCATCCGTTTCGCTGAAATTCTCGTGCGCATCCTGCAAAACAGGCAGACCGGCCTGGGCCTGGCCGATGAAGCCGCCGATGCGATGAAACTGACTGAACACGAGGATGACAAGTCATGACCATTGCCTTCCTGTTTGCATCACTGTTCGTGCTGATGTTGATCGGCGTTCCCATTGCCATCTCCCTGGGGTTGGCGGGTTCACTGACCATCGTTTTTTTCAGCCCGGACTCCGTGCGCTCACTGGCGATCAAACTGTTCGAGACGTCGGAGCACTACACACTGCTGGCCATCCCGTTCTTTCTGCTCGCGGGGGCCTTCATGACCACCGGTGGCGTCGCTCGGCGGCTGATTGACTTTGCCAATGCCTGTGTCGGCCATATCCGTGGCGGTCTGGCTATCGCTGCTGTGTTGGCGTGCATGTTGTTCGCTGCCCTTTCCGGATCGAGCCCGGCCACTGTGGCGGCGGTGGGTTCAATTGCCATTGCCGGCATGGTGCGCTCCGGTTATCCGCAGGCCTTCGGTGCGGGGATCGTCTGTAACGCCGGGACCTTGGGTATCCTGATTCCACCCTCGATCGTCATGGTGGTCTACGCCGCCGCGACCGAAACGTCTGTCGGCAAACTGTTTATGGCTGGCGTGTTACCAGGCCTGCTGCTGGGGCTGGCGTTGATGGTCGCGATCTACATCGTCGCCGTGAAGAAAAAGCTGCCCGCCATGCCGCGCGCGACGTTCCGTGAATGGCTTAGCACGGCACGCAAGGCGATCTGGGGTCTACTGCTGATGTTCATCATCTTGGGAGGTATCTACTCCGGGATGTTTACCCCGACCGAAGCTGCGGCGGTGGCGGCCGTGTACTCGGCCTTCATCGCCTTGTTCGTCTACAAAGACTTAACGTTCCGCGAAACGCCAAAGGTCCTGCTGGACTCGGCCAAGCTGAGCATCATGCTGATGTTCATCATTGCCAACGCCATGCTCTTCGCGCACGTTCTGACCACTGAACAGCTACCGCAACAGATCACCGCGTGGGTGATTGAAGCGGGGCTGACACCGGTGATGTTCCTGCTGGTGGTGAACATTGTGCTGTTGATTGCAGGGGCCTTTATGGAACCCTCGGCCATCATCCTGATCCTGGCACCGATCCTGTTTCCCATCGCCATGAAGCTGGGTATTGATCCCATTCACCTGGGCATCATTATGGTGGTGAATCTGGAAATCGGCTTGATCACGCCGCCCGTGGGCCTGAACCTGTTCGTGACCTCTGCTGTGACGGGTATGACGCTGCCTGCAACGATCAGAGCAGCCATGCCGTGGCTGATGATTCTGCTCCTGTTCCTGATTCTGATTACCTACGTGCCCTGGATCTCCCTGGCTTTGCCAAACTGGCTGGGAATGAGTTGATGCCAGCCTGTCCGGATACTGGACGTTCGTATCCGGACAGGCTTTCACGTTTTACTTATTGTTGCTCTGAGTCCGTCACGCAACTCCATAGCTCCACTGAGGACGGATTGCTGACCGGTGGTCCCAGCCACTCGCTCATCTCATGACATTGCTGATCGAAGCACAGCTGGTAGTCACCTGCTTGCGGGGTGCGCCCCAGGTTCAACGGTTGCATGGGCGGCAGGTGGCGCTGATAGTGCCAGCTACCTTTTTCCAATCTAGCCTCTGCGGGAATTTCCATACCTGCGCCATTGCCTTTGACCCTCGCCTCCATAAGAACGAGCCCTTGCTCCGAGACGCGGTAATCTTCTTCCCAACGAATTTTTTCGATTGTGTGATTCCAAGCCAGCGTAAAGCTTGAGATTGGGAGTTGAGCCCAGGCGACGCCGGCCAGACCCAGGCACAAGCCGATCATGCTCTGGCCAATCCGCCACGGCGAGACCGCCAGACATGCTGAAAGATCAGCAACACACCCAGCACAAAACCGATTTCGTCGGTCAACGGCAGCGCAACGACCAGCAAAGCACCTGCAGCGAAACACAACAAACGCTCCCAAACCGGCATCTTCTGTTGCAGATAACCTGTGGACGCCATTCCCCAAAGGCCAACGGCCAACATCGTCTTCACCAACATATAGGTCGTCATCCACAAGTTGTCGCCTTGCATCATGAGCGCAGGGTTGTAGACCGCCATGAACGGAATGACAAAGCCTGCCAGTGCAATACGAACCGCCCACAGACTGATCTTGAATCCTGTTTCCTTGGCAATGGGCGCTGCGGCAAAGCATGCCAAAGCAACCGGTGGGGTAAGGTCTGCAAGAATTCCGAAATAGAAAACGAACATGTGCGACACAATCAGCGGCACACCCAACTCAAGCAAAGCGGGTGCTGCAATCGAACTGGTGATGATGTAGTTGGGGATCGTCGGGATACCCATACCCAACACCAGGCAGGTAACCATCGTCAGTATGAGTGACAACAACAAGTTATCCCTGCCAATGGCCAGTATGTAACCGGCGAAGGTCGAGGCTATGCCCGTCAATGACACAACTCCGATGATGATTCCCACCAGAGCGCAAGCAATCCCGACCGGCACAGCATGACGAGCACCTTCGACCAATGCGTGCAGGCAAATACTCAGGGTTTCTCGTCCTCCCTGGATGAACCAGCAGATGAGCACTAACGTGGCGATCACCGCAAAGATCACGCCAATACCCAACTGGAAAAAACCGACGCAGAGAACACCAAGTGCGATCCAAAACGCACACCGCAATGTGAAACTGGACACCCGAAGAATGATTGCCGAACCGAGAATAACGATGGCTGTCAGCGCCAGCCCCACCATTCCGGAGAACAGCGGAGTACGTCCTGAAAACAACAGATAGACCAGGACAAAAAGCGGAATCAGCAAATACCAACGTTCCTTTAGCGCACCCCATGCGCTAGGACATTGGTCTTTGGGTAGACCTTTAAGGGCGGAGCGTTTTGCCTCGAGGTGAACCATCCAGAACACCGAACCGAAATACAGGATGGCTGGAATTAACGCAGCTTTGGCGATCTCTACGAACGGGACATTAATTGTTTCCGCCATAATGAAGGCGACAGCCCCCATCACCGGCGGCATCAGTTGGCTGCCCATGCTCGAAGTCGCCTCTACGCCGCCAGCAAATGCTGCCTTGTAGCCGAAGCGCTTCATCAACGGAATCGTGAACTGTCCGGTCGTGACAACGTTTGCAATGCCTGAGCCTGTGATCGTCCCCATCAAAGCCGATGACGCGACCGATACTTTTGCCGGTCCCCCGAGTTTGTGGCCAAACAAACCCATGGCGAAGTCAGTGAACAACTTGATCATTCCCGCCTGTTCGAGAAAGGAGCCGAACAAAATGAACAGGAAAATATAGGTCGCGGAAACGTAGGTTGGTGTCCCGTAGAGACCTTCGGTGCCGAATGACAACTGGTTGATGATTTGATCGAAACCGTAGCCTCGATGTGCCAGGTCGCCTGGCAGGTATTCACCCAACAGACCGTATGCCAAAAACAGTCCACAGATGACGGGCAATGCGATACCCATCACCCGACGAGCCGCCTCAAACACCAACGCGATCAATATCAGCCCGACGACCATGTCTGCATATGTCAGGTCACCTGAACGCTGGATCAGATCCGCTTCGAAGAACCATTGATACAAAGCAGTGCTGATCCCAGCGAGACTCAATATCCAGGCCAACGGCTGCCAAGGACGTGCTCTGCCATACGCCGGGTAGCTCAAAAACACCACCCACAGCAGGAAACCAACGTGCACCGCGCGCAGCACCTGGCTGGAAACAGGCGTAAACGCAGCGGTGACAATCTGGAAAACTGAAAACAACAACGCCACGTAGAACAGCGTCTTAGGCCAGTCGCGTGGGTTGGCGGCGATGCCATGATGATCTTCGCTCATTGGGTACCTGCCTCAAAACTACCTAGAAGGGTACGAACCGCTCTATCGCTCTAGCGACCATCCCCGTGGCGCATTTTTGGATTACAGCGCTCCAGCTTCCTTGTAGTAGCGCTCGGCACCGGGGTGAAGTGGAATGGGCAGATTCTTGGCAGCATTTTGCAACTTGATGTCCTTGGCGGCTGAGTGAGAGTTCCCTAAACGAGTGAGGTTTTCGAACATCAGCTTGGTCATCTGGTAGGCAACCTCATCCGAGACATCCTCGCGCGTCACCAGAATGTTAGTGATCGCCACCGTAGGCACTGACTCAGGCTGTCCGTCATAGGTATTGGCTGGAATTTGTGCAGGCTGATACGCGGCATTGCCGATTTTCGAAACCACATCAGGAGGGATGGAGACGTAGTTCAATGGCATGGTCGAGGACAGATCGCGGATGGCCGCCATTCCTAACCCCGAGGACTGAAGCGTGGCATCTAACTGACGGTTTTTGATCAGCTCGACCGACTCCGCAAAGGGTAAGTATTGGACTTTGCTCATATCTTCGTATGTCAATCCTGCAGCTTTGAAGATCGCACGGGCATTGAGTTCGGTACCGGATTTTGGGGCGCCAACTGAGATGGTTTTCCCTTTCAGATCCGCCAAGGTTTTAATACCAGACTCTTTGTTCGCCACAATTTGAATGTAGTTCGGATAGGCGCCGGCAATGGCTCGCAACTTTGTCAGCGGAGCCTTAAATCCAGCTTCTTCCACTCCGTTTTTTGCATCAGCCACAGAGTCCCCAAGCGCCAGAGCGAGCTCCCCACGACCCGCTTGTAAAAGGTTGAGATTTTCAACCGAGGCTTTGGTCGCCTGGACAGACGTCTTCACTCCCGGAACCCCATCGCTGTAGATCTGCGACAGCCCTACCCCAATGGGGTAATAAACCCCGCTAGTACCACCGGTGAGGATGTTTATGAACACAGGTGCGGCGTTAGCTGCGCACGAGACTGTCAACGCAGCGGTGGCCGCAAAGAGGCTAAAGCGTTTAGTTACTTGCATAGAAAACTCTCCGTCTTGTTATGGCTTTATGCAGAGTCTTTCTACTGTAGTCGAAACCAACGCCTTGAGTGGGAAGTTGAATTAGCCTAATACTTTTAGGCTTGTCAATCGGTCGCTGCGATGACGCCTAATCGGGATTCCCACCCTCGAAAAAATGCCAGTCAGCTCAGCTGACTGGCATTACCCTAGCAGGGCTCTCTGTACTTAAAAATGATGTTATTGAGTGCACCACGACTCAACAACAGCAGATTGATGACGTTCTGCAGACTGAAGCCATAAAAGTGAGGGCAAGGTCTCCTCGTCAATGGGGGTGACCGTTGTACTTCTTCTGGATCACGGATCGAGGATGGATCAACTGCTTTAAACTACTCACGAGTAAAGCGGTAGCAACTTGGAAGCGGAAGATCTTCAGTCCGCCAGCCGTCGAGCCTGAGCGTCCGCCGACAAACGTCAGATAAAAGAACAACAGAACGGCAAACTCGCATCCCGCAGTTCTTGGCGGATAACACGACTAGGAAAATGCTTTGAACAGTCAGCATGCCTGTTTTGCTGCTTCGCTGACTCAGGTTTCTAGACCACAGTATCTCCAGGCTTCGAGAAATACTGTGGTCATCGCAAGCGAGATTATTTGGCTGCGGCAGCACGCGTTAGGACGCTGCTGCGGCGAAGGACTATAACACCGCCCAACGCTGCCAGAATCGATCCGATCAACACACCGACTTTGACTTCATCAATCAAAAGAGCTGATCCGGCGAACGCCAGATTGCCAATAAATAGGCTCATAGTGAAACCGATGCCGCACAACAGTGCTACGCCATAAAGTTGGACCCAGGTACTCCCTTCCGGCAGCTTGGCCAGGCCCATGCGAATGGCCAGAGCTGCCAATAGGAAAATACCTATCTGCTTGCCCATCAACAGCCCCAGAGCTACACCCAGCGGAACCGGATCGACCAGGTTCTCCATTGAAATACCGGCCAATGAAACACCCGCGTTGGCGAAACCAAAAATCGGTACCACAGCGAACGCTACCCACATGTGCAACTTCTCCTCAAGGAAAAGCAGCGGAGATCGGGCTTCCTCTTCAGGCTTGCCCATGGGGATGCACAGTGCCACGGCTACACCTGCCAGCGTGGCATGTACCCCCGATTGCAGCACGAAGAACCACAGCACTCCACCGACCAGCAAATATGGGAACAATCGTCTGACGCCCCATCGATTCATTGCGATCAGAATGACCAGGGTTGCGAGCGATGCCAGCAACATCGGCATGGAAAGACCAGAAGTGTAGAAAAAGGCGATGATGACCACAGCACCCAGGTCGTCAATGATCGCCAAGGCAGCGAGGAAAACCTTCAGAGAAGTCGGGACTCGCTTACCCAGCAACGACAAGACGCCCAAGGCGAATGCGATGTCGGTAGCGGCAGGGATAGCCCACCCTTTCAAGGTCTCAGGATTCCCCCAGTTGATTGCGATGTAGATCAGCGCAGGAACAATCATGCCGCCCAAGGCACCAAATCCCGGCAAGGCGCGCTGGCCCCAAGTAGAAAGCCCACCTGCCAGCACTTCTCTTTTGATTTCGAGGCCGACCATCAGAAAGAAGATCGCCATCAGGCCATCATTGACCCAGTGCTCGACAGACATGCCCATCCAGACACTGTGCAAGGCTGCAAAGTAACTTTGGGATAGAGGCGAGTTAGCAACAATCAGAGCAGCCAGAGCTGCGCCCATCAGTACAAGACCGCCGGCGGATTCCGACGATAGGAAACGGGCCAGAATCGCGGCTGCTCTAGGGGTTTCGGCTGTAGCTTGATGCTTGGTCATCAACGTCCTTGGGATCAACTAAAAAGACGATATATTAACATCTGCCCTGCGCCTGAAACAGTTAATGTGCATGGCTATAATCGGGCATTCTTTTCACTTAGTGCTCTGGAATGGGGTTTAAGGCCAGAGGCTATTAGCATGGGAAACAATGTTCATGCCGTCCATCGGCTCGATATCCCAGCCCCTTCTCGAATATCCCGATCAGTCTTCACATCGTTTGATACCATCCAGCACAGTTGTATGAAGACTTAATGTATGGAAGGTCTTTGCGTGAACGTTATCCGTCACTGATTACGACAACCCTGTGCACGTCACATCACTTTGCTCAGAATGATTCTGATCATGCCTGCGCGCGGCACCGGGCTGGTCGAATCCACTTAGCTAACTTTCAGGTCTGGGAATGGCGAGCCTGCTCATCGTACTCCTGCATCGCCGCCCTTGGTGCTTAGCACTTCCAGTGCTGCTGGCATGGAGACTTATGACGCTGGCGACTGCCAGACTGGCCAGCGCGGTCAGTAGACACCCAAACTCCTCAGAGCTGCACTGGCGAAGTTTAACCGTTGGCACCCACCGGCCCTATTCGACTCCTGAAGACTACCTGCAGCGTTACGACACACCCAAGCAGGCCGCCGTCGAGTAAGGCGTTTTCATGCCACTTGCTGGGCTGTGGATCGGGTGCCATTGAGGTGAGCGACTTCAGCGTGATTACCGAGTTGCCAGAAGCACCAAAAATGCTGGATGAGAATCCGCTCGACAGCGGTGCTCAATCAAGCTAAGTACCCCGTATGATTGCACTCTGACGTCGAGTTCAGCCAATAGGTGGACCGTAACTTAATGTTTTTTCAAAGTTGTGCAGCAACTGTGTTCCAAACTTTTAACAGATCAAACTTATTGAAAGGAATATCAGGGTGCTGACACCATAAAACACAAGAGGCTTATATCGAAGATATAGATTGCTCCGTAAATACCTTGTCACACTACCGACTGCCAACAATTTGATTTAAGTCAATAATCATCAAGCGCTTGGTTGCATGGATCTTTTAGTTCGTATCAGCTAGAGGGCAGAGAGAATGTAAGAACGGCGAACGATTTTTCAGCATTCTGATCTAGCTACGCCCGCTCATGACCACCTCAGCCCGTTTCAGTTGAACTGCGTGCACAGGAGATAATTATTGATGAAGCAGGTGGTCGAAGCAGCAGAGCAAACACCAATCCCCCCGCATTACGTACCCTGGCACTCCCTGCCGGCAGGGCAGGTGACGAACCTGCTTGAGGTCAATGAGCACGTCGGACTGGAGGCAGCCGAAGTTCAAGCCCGGCTCGCCCGCACTGGCTTCAACCGCCTGCCAGAAGCGGCACGGCGACCTGCGTGGCTGCGATTCTTGCTGCAATTTCACAACATCCTGATTTATGTGCTTCTAGGATCTGCTGCGATTACCGCGATGCTGCAACATCTGTGGGACACGGTGGTGATTCTCGCAGTGGTTATTGCAAATGCAATCATCGGCTACGTGCAGGAAGGCAAAGCGGAAAAAGCCATGGACGCTATCCGGCAAATGCTGGCGCCGCACGCCGCCGTGATTCGCGCAGGTGAACGCTTGAGTGTAGTGGGCGAAGAGCTCGTACCGGGGGATATTGTATTGCTGGAGGCCGGAGATAAAGTTCCTGCTGATCTGCGCCTGCTGCACTCAAACAGACTTCAGATTCAGGAAGCCATTCTTACCGGCGAATCCGTACCCATAGAAAAGCATACGGAACCAGTAGACCTTGGAGCCGCCCTGGGTGATCGTACTTGTATGGCATTCAGCGGCACGCTCGTCACTTGCGGGCAAGCCACTGGGGTTGTCGTTGCAACCGCAGCAACAGCTGAAATCGGACGCATCAGTACGCTGCTTGCCGGAGTAGAAACGCTGACCACTCCGCTGGTACAGCAAATGAACGTATTTGCGCGCTGGCTGACGATCTTGATCTTGTTAGTCGGCGGCCTTCTGCTTGTGTTCGGCCATTATGTCGGACACTACGCATTCACCGAGATCTTCATGGTTGTGGTCGGGATGTCCGTAGCGGCGATACCTGAAGGGCTGCCTGCCGTCCTGACCATCACACTGGCTGTCGGCGTTCGGGCAATGGCTCGCCACAACGCCATCGTGCGTCGCCTGCCTGCCATCGAAACGCTCGGCTCGGTATCTGTCATCTGCACCGACAAGACCGGCACACTCACCCGCAACGAAATGATGGTCGCATCGGTAGTGACGAACGACCTCATCTTCACGGTCGATGGCGCAGGTTATCAGCCAGCAGGAAGCATCAGCCTTGCAGATCAGCTAGTCGATATATCGAATCATTTTGCGTTGGCAGAACTGGGGCGAGCAGCCGCCCTGTGCAACGATGCCGTACTGCGCCAGCATGATGAATTATGGAAGGTAGAGGGTGACCCAATGGAGGGTGCCTTGCTGGCCTTTTCCGGAAAGACTGGTATCGACAGTGGGGAAGATCATCGGGCCTGGCCCCGCACCGATGCCATTCCGTTTGACGCGAAACATCGCTTTATGGCGACTCTGCATCACAACCATGATCGACATGCCTCTATCTATGTGAAAGGCGCGCCAGAGCAAATACTGGCCATGAGCACACAGCAGCTGGTCGCCGCTGGCAGGACTGAACCGCTCAATGCGGACTACTGGCACGAACGGGCAAACGCCATTGCGGCCAAGGGCCAGCGTGTATTGGCGTTTGCAGTTCGATCAGTTCCGCCCGAACACACTGTTTTGGAGTTTGGGGACGTGCAAGGGACGTTAACCTTGCTGGGCATGGTCGGACTGATTGACCCGCCTAGACCCGAGACGATAAAGGCCGTTCAACAATGCCAAGCAGCAGGCATTGTCGTAAAAATGATCACTGGCGATCACGGCGGCACCGCCACAGCTATCGGTCGCCAGATTGGCCTGCAGAACCCCGGCAAGGTGCTAACTGGCGTTGACCTGGACGCCATGAACGATGCTGCCCTCAAGGAAGCGGTAAAGGACGTCAATATCTTCGCTCGCACCAGCCCTGAACATAAGCTCAGGCTGGTAATGCTGCTGCAGTCGAACGGCATGACCGTGGCCATGACCGGCGATGGAGTGAACGATGCACCTGCGCTAAAGCGTGCCGATGCCGGTATCGCAATGGGTGGAAAAGGCAGTGAAGCCGCCAAGGAAGCCGCAGATTTGGTGCTGGCCGATGACAATTTCGCATCCATCGTGGCTGCGGTTCGCGAAGGCCGGACAGTCTACGACAACATAAAGAAAGTGCTGAGCTGGACGCTGCCTACCAACGCGGGCGAGACCATGACCATCATCGTCGCGCTGTTACTTGGTATTACGCTGCCGGTGACGCCGATACAGATTCTGTGGATCAATCTGATAACCGCTGTAACACTTGGCATCGCACTGGCGTTCGAACCCACAGAAGAAAACACCATGCGCAGAGCGCCCCGTTCACGCAAACAACCCCTCATCAGCGGGGCGCTGGTCTGGCATATGGTGCTGGTTTCCATTCTGTTTCTCTGCGGCGTTTACGGTATTTTTTCGTACGCACTCGACCGTGGCTACTCAGTGGAATTGGCCCGAACCATCGCAGTGAACACATTAGTTGTGATGGAAATTTTCCACCTGTTCTTCATTCGCAATCTCTACAGCACATCACTTACCTGGAAGGGCATTCGTGGCACCAAGGTTGTATGGATGACAGTCGCCGTGGTGACCTTAGCTCAGTTCGCTATTACCTACGCACCACCGCTGCAAAAGGTATTTGCTACTGAAGCGATCCCCTTCCTTGATGGTCTGCTGATCATCGGGGTAGGCGTTGCGTTATTTGCCATAATCGAGATTGAAAAACAGATTCGAATCCGTTTGTCCGAGTAGAGCGGGTTGCAAGCTGGTCATACCCTATCGACAAACATCTTCATGCCACTAAAAGAGGATCTGGAAAATGCATAAAATACTTGTAGCTGTCGATGGTTCCGAGCATTCGGAACGGGCGGTGCGTTACCTTATTGGGCTGATCCAAGATGGTGGATTGCTGGGAGGGAGTGTTGAGGTCTATCTGGTGAATGTGCAGCCACTATTACCCACTCGAATCGCACACGATATGAGCTCGGATGAGCTTGACCGTTACTACGGTGATAAAAGTGCCGAAGACTCACAAAAGGCTATCGAGCTTCTTGAGCAAGAAAGTATTGCATTCACATTCCATACGCTACAGGGCGATGCAGCCAGCCGAATCGTGGCGTACTCCCAATCCCTTGGATGTGACAACATCATTTTAGGCTCACATGGTAACGGTTTTCTTGCGGGGATCTTTCTCGGATCTGTCGCGGCCAAGGTAATTCAGCTCTCGGATGTACCGGTCACCTTAGTCAAATAAGAGATCATGAATTGCTTGAAAGCACGGCCCCATAACTGGATTGTCAAAGATGGTTGCTCTGGAAAAGTTTTGATTGAGCTTTGGCCGTAGCCGACTGGAGATAAATTTCAGCTTCGCTCCTATCCGTGCTCAGCAGCCTTTCATCCGGCTTATGGCTGTCGATTCTGTTTTAGGGAAGCCTGTCGGAGGTCAGTTGCTGGGCCTGATCCGGACGACATACTTGCTGCCACTGCTGGCAGCCATCCTTCCAGTTTCTTCTGTAAAGGTTTGGTGCCATAGCTGAGCACCGACTTGCACCTGTGTCAGGGCTTCTTGGCTATGACCAGCAACTCTGCCACGATCAGGCCTGCACCGGCGATCATGCACAACGTGATGACCTCTCGAAGCACCAGACCGGCGAGCAGCATCGCGACGACGACACTGCCCTTGTCGATCATTGCCACAGTAGCAACATCCCCAACCTTAAGTGCCTTGTAGTAGAAGCCCCATGACAAAGCAGTGGTGACGCCTGACAGTCCCAACCAAGACAGATTCCGGCTGGTGATGTTGGCCACTTCCTGTGTCGGAACGGCCCAGGCCGCGAATACAAGTACAAAAGCACACACGAACAGGGAGCGAACTGTTAGACCAAGCTCATCTGAAATGCCTGCGAGTCCCATCTTGGCGATCACAGAAGTTAACCCGGCAAAGAACATTCAGAGGAAGGCATAAACCACCCATTTTTCAATGTGCGTGGTTCCCTCGATACTTGATGTTCCGGGCAACTGAGAGGCCAATTACAAATCACGCGCCCCTCAGTGCGACTCCCTGCTGATGCATTCAAGCTGGTGGAAGAGCTATTTGGGGATATACGCAGCTACTGACTTGCGAATCTCTTCCCGCGCTTCATCCGCGCTCCCCCAACGGCCCATCTTCACCCACCTACCCGGCTCCAGTGCCTTGTAGTTTTCGAAGAAGTGCTGGATCTGTGCGATGAGTAACGCAGGGAGGTCTGAGCACTCCTTTACGTCGCTATACATCGAGCTGAGTTTTTCATGAGGCACCGCAATCACCTTGGCATCCGCTCCAGCTTCGTCAGTCATGTACATCACACCAACTGGGCGACTGCGGATGACAACGCCAGGTGACACCGGGTAAGGGCAAATCACCAGAACGTCCAAGGGGTCGCCGTCATCGCTCAACGTATTTGGAATGAACCCGTAGTTGGCCGGATAGAACATCGGCGTGCTGAGGAAGCGGTCAACGAAAATCTGTCCGCTTGGCTTGTCCACCTCGTACTTGATCGGCGAGTGGTTTGCAGGAATCTCGATAACGGTGAAGAAGTCATCGGGGATCGCGTTACCAGCTGGAATGTCCGTGTAGCTCATGCTCATATCTCCAAGCTTCTATAAAGGCTAAGGCCGCTGACGTTTTGCCAACGGATACACGTGATTCGATTTTTTACGCTGACCAAACCAACAGATTTATCAGCTATAAGACGAATGACTATCTGATCGCATCCAAGTCAGTCCAAGGTAGCGAAAATTGCGAACTGACCGCACCACAGCCTGAGCCGTGGGCGATTCATACCTCATAAAAAGGAGGCCCGGCTAAGTGACTTTTTTGCCGATGAAGCCCATTTCAATCGGAGTCTTAATGTAAAACACTGAGATTTCCTCGAGCTCCAATCGCTTGAACAACCTTTCGGATTCATCCTCGGTGATAGCCATGCGAATCTCGGTAGGCTGATCCGCCAGCTCAAAAAAATGCGAGGAATGCAGCCGACCGGTATGCCCAAAACCCTCGATACCTGTAGAGAGGGTCGCACCACGCAACCCCATTTCTTTGGCCACATCAACGATCCAGTCGCCAAGCATCTTTCCCTGATAACGACGATTCTGTTGGGTAAAGAAAATCACCAGAAAACCTTTCATTTTCACTTCCTCAGCGCGTACCGATCATTTGATAGGACAGAAGCCCTGCGGCGGTCATCGCCAACGAGCCTACGACGTGCAATGAAACCGAGCCGAGTGCCCACAGCAATTTGCCCTCCTGAATCAGGGCAACTGTCTCGGCGGAAAACGTGGAAAAGGTGGTCAGTCCGCCACAGAAGCCCGTGATGATCAGCAGGCGCCATTCAGGGCTTAGGGGGGATGTGGCCAAAAACGCGATGGCCAGGCCAATGATGTAGCCACCGACCATGTTCGCGACCACAGTGCCTGGCGGAATCGTAGGAAACAGGGCGTTTAACTTCATGCCCAAAAGCCAACGCAACCAAGCACCCACTGATGCGCCTACAGCAATGACTAGAAGTGATTTCAGCATGGTTGCATGTCTCCTCTGGGCTGATGTAGCCGAGGAGGTGCGGAAAACCGCGCACTAAGAGAGGGAGCTGATATGAGGTTTTGAGTCACAATCCTGTCCTAAATTGGAGGACAGGGCGGCACACCTACGCACCCTGTCCAGGGTTCACGTAGGCATCATCAGCACAAAGGCGGTTAAAGGAGGAATGCCATCTCCTGATTTCATCCTAAAGCAGCAACTGTAAGACTTTCAAGGTACAACGAGTTCTTATGAACTGGCTTAATGAGTTTTGACACCTCAATTGAACGCTATGGTGGCGCCCAGATTCGAGGTATATCTCTACCGCCCCTAGTCTACGCGGCGCAAATCGCGAGGGAAAACTATGACATGAAGATTCACGACCTTTTTTCCGCCCTCCGCTTTCGTAGACGCAGACCCGTTTGCAGTCTTCTTTTCCTCATCGTCATAAATGTCTAATTAAATGCGGAAGGCGTGTGCATGAACATGAACAGCAAAGGTGACCGTCGACCGTTTTATATCTTCCTCATCTTTTTGCGCCTGGGACTGACCTCATTTGGCGGCCCCATCGCACACTTGGGGTATTTCCGCGATGAGTTCGTCACGCGCCGGCAATGGCTGACTGAGCGTAGCTATGCTGACCTGGTCGCACTTTGCCAGTTCTTGCCAGGCCCCGCGAGTAGTCAGGTTGGTATGGCGCTGGGACTCTCTCGTTCGGGCTACTCTGGGGCGCTGGCCGCCTGGGCAGGTTTCACGCTGCCCTCGGCCATCCTTCTGATCCTGTTTGCGTTAGGTATTTCCAACCATGGCGATATCATCGCGCCTGGCGTACTGCACGGCCTGAAAGTCGTGGCCGTTGCGGTGGTCGCTCAAGCCGTATGGGGAATGGCACGGAATCTATGCCCAGATGCGTTGCGTATCACGATCATGGCGATTACGACGTGTGTGGTGCTGTTGGTTCCGTCTGCATGGGGGCAGATCGGCTCAATTGTTGTCGCGGCTTTTGCCGGCGTGCTTTTATTCAAACCAGCTCGCGCCGCCGAACATGATCCACTGCCTATAAAGGTCGGTTACCGAGCAGGTTTGTTCTGGTTATCACTGTTCTTCGCTTTGCTGGTCGGCTTACCGATAATGAGCCAGATGCTACTCAGTCAGACGCTCTCCATGGTAGATGCATTTTATCGCTCCGGGTCTCTGGTGTTTGGTGGTGGTCATGTGGTGTTGCCATTGTTGCAGGCCGAAGTAGTGCCTTCAGGCTGGGTCAGCAATGAAACCTTTCTTGCCGGGTATGGTGCAACGCAGGCTGTTCCTGGGCCGCTTTTGACCTTCTCGGCATTTCTAGGTGCTTCGATGAGCGTCGAACCCTCTGGCTGGGTCGGCGGATTCATTTGTTTGCTAGCCATTTTTCTGCCGTCGTTTCTATTGATCGTTGGTACGTTACCGTTTTGGGAACAACTGCGGCGCAGCGTACATATCCAAGCGGCGTTGCTTGGGATCAATGCGGCGGTGGTTGGCTTGCTTCTAGCGGCGCTTTATCAGCCTGTATGGACGAGCGCGATCCTTAAGCCACAGGACTTCGGTTTGGCATTGGTGTGCCTGGTCGCTCTGATGTTTTGGAAGCAGCCGCCCTGGTTGGTGGTGATCGGTGGTGGTGTAGCCGGATGGGTGCTGAGTGCCATGCTTTGACAGTCTTTCAAACTCCGTAGGGCTTTCTCGTCCAGTGGAATGCCCTTCTATAGCATCCTTGCCATGGTCGGGGAGTTGGCCAAGTCGGTAATCGAGAAGCAGCGCGGAAAGCATCCGCTCTACGCGTTCCCGCTTGGCAAGCCTGATGGCGAGGGGAATGAAACGACGTTCCACCACATGAATGACTCAGCCTGGAAGAAGGCCAGGGTCACTTGGAAAGTCACGATGGCAGAAACAACTGCGGTGAAGGGCTATAAATCCGCGCGGAGCGGCTCAGTTTGGAAAGCCTCATGCTCGTCTCGTGCCTGGTTTCCTAGATAGATCCATCAAGCTGTGACGTTGTCGCCTCCCCCGACCGCCAGGAGCAGCTCGGGCAATACCACACCAGCACTTCCTTTCAGCATTATCTCGTCCGCGCCAACCCATCCAACCTCCTCAAGGTTGACATGGATCACCGCAGCCCCGGCTGCGAGCGCCATTTCCGGAATGCCAGCTGCCGGCATGACTACGCCGGAAGTCCCCACTGAAATCAGCACATCACAATCTCTCACGAGCCGTACTGCGGACCGCCAGGCGTCCTCGGGCATCTTCTCCTTGAACCAGACCACCCCTGGCCGAAGCCTTTCGTTGCAATGCTCACACCGAGGAGGCTCGATCCACTGTCCTTCCTCAGAAACCCTCAGCTGGTCAGGTGTTAATTCGCCTGGCCGGTGACACGCAAAGCATTTCGCGCCCATCAAGCTGCCGTGAACATGAACCACGTCCAATGAACCTGCCCGCTCATGCAGGTCATCGATATTTTGGGTAATGACGGACACCTCCCAGCCGGCATCTTGAAACCGGGGAATGCACAGGTGGGCCGCGTTTGGCTTTGCCCCGCTGACCTGGTGCCGCCGCCACAAGTACCAGCCCCATACGAGAGCCGGGTTCTCCCGAAAGGCGTCCGCTGTTTCCAGGCGTTGAGGGTCGTGCTTCGCCCATAACCCAGTTAGTTTGTCGCGAAACGTCGGTATTCCGCTCTCAGCCGAGATACCAGCGCCCGAGAAAAAAACGATTGTCTTGGACCTACGTAAAACATCAGCAGCTCTTTGCATTTGGCTCACGAAACACCCCTCGGCTCTGCAGCGACGAATACTGTTGAGTAAACACGGGAAAGACCTATGACCCTAGTTTAGGCACTCGCGGCCGAGCGGAAAATGAAACGCATTGACCCAGGCGAATACGATCATCCTGGCGCAGCACAACCCTTTGGGTCGCTGCGACCCTGCGATCGGGCCTGCGTGACGATGGCCGCATCCCAACGAATACGGCCACGGACTGCATCAACTTACGAACGAATCCAGGCGGGAGCTGCAGCCGGCGCCAGACCGGTACGTGCGGTCTCGGCACAGGTCGCCAGCCCCGCATAGTGAATGCCCAAGCCGGAAATTCCGGGACCGTAATGCGCGTACTTGCCGGAGTTGGTCATCAGGGAGCGGGCGTTGGGCTTGAGCAGCGGTTTTTCGATCATGCACCAGCAAGTGTCGGTCATGAACTCCACGCCGAAGGCTGCCAGGACATCGATCGCACCGGCCGCCTCGGCCTGCTCGGACACCGTCCTGCCGCAGGTAACCATGATCGAGACCTGCGGGTGCTTGCGCTGACCGGCGCACAGTTGTGCCAGGCGCTTGAACTCGTCGAGGGAAAAATGCGGGTTGCCCAGGGAGATGATGTCCACCTGTCGATCATCGGCCGAGTTCAGTGCCTGCCAACTGCGGTACAGGTCGTCACGGCTGACCCTGATGGTTTCCAGGGGGTGGGCAAGAACCTCTAGCGTCGCCAGGGACAGCGCTTCCGGGGTGCCCCCGAAGCAGCGGATACAGCGACTCGTCGAAATCCGCCAGCTGCGGCACCTCGATCACCACCGCCGCCTGGCGATTCTTGTCGATATGGCAGCCGCGTGGGACCTGGCCGCGTGCCGGATTGCACGCAAAGCCTTGAACCGTTGAGCCCCCCATAAACCTCTGACGTGACCCGACAGCTTGCGTTGTCGGGTCCAGCAGCCTGAGTTGCGTGATAGCCAACACGCTGACGGGGTCAGCACTGCCACTCTCGAGCAGGATGGTTGATGAACACGGTCTTTGATCGGCGAAAGGCATTGAGCCCGCACAGACCTACGTCGCTTCCGAGCCCCGACAACGTCCATCCATCAACCGTCAACGCCTCGTTGTAAATCAAAGGGTTGTTGACCCAGATCAGACCTGCCTCAAGCCGATCTGCGGCCGTGATTGCTTCGGCCAAATCGCCGGAAAACAATACAGCCCCCTGCTTGCAGGGTGAACTATTAGCCAGCTCCAGGGCTTCATCAAAGTGCCGCACACGGCGAACGGCGGCTACTGGGCCAAAACATTCCTCATGGTAAATATCCATGTTCTCGCTGAGCTCGGTAAGAAGGGTTGGTTCATAAAACCAGCCAATAGGGTGATCGGCGGGTATCTGTCCACCACAGACTCGTGTCGCCCCTTTGGCCAATGCATCCTCCACAAGGCCCATCACTTTTTTTCGTGCTTCCTCGCTTACCAACGGTCCAATCTCCGAGTAACCACGGCTGTAACCAGTACGCAGCGCACGAACACCTTCTGCAAACCTCTCGACAAATGGGTCGTGTACTTCATCCACGACAAAGAATCGTTTTGCCGAGGTACAGGTCTGTCCACCCAGACGAAACGCGGCAGTGACCGCACAGGCTGCTGCAACATCCAGCAATGCGTGTCGCGAAACGATCACCGGAGCACTGCATCCGGTCTCGATCACACAAGGTTTCATCAGCTCCGCACAAGTCACGGCTACGGCGCTAGCTGCTGCGGCACCGCCACTAAAGGCGACAACGTGAGTAGCAGCAGACTGCACCAGCAATTGTGCCGTTAAGCCATCCCCAGGAAGACAGGAAACCAAACCCGAAGGCAATCCTCTGAAGTACTCCATGAACTTCAAAGTACAGAGTGCAGCGGTCTCTGCTGGTTTCACTATGCAGCTGTTACCTGCGGCCAATGACGCCGCTACGGTTCGGCACATCAATAGCAGCGGCTGACTGACTCCGAGAATATGCACACTGATTCCATAAGGCTCATAGTGCCTGTGTCGCAGCGTCAGAGACCGCAAACTACTGAGGACGTCATTGGACTCTTCACTGGCCAGTTCGGCGTAGTGTCGAAAAACCCGTGCACAACCGGCCAGCTCAGCCATAGCGTCAGAAAATGACCTTCCCGTCTCCGCCCCCATCAGGCAAGCAACCTCAAGGCCATGCTCAACTGACTGCTCGATGGTCTCGGCGACTTCATGCAGTAACCGGCCACGCGCCCTGCCGTCGAATGCTCGCCACTCGATGCGTGCAGCGTCGGCGACGGCGATAGCCGCGTCGACGTCGGCTTTATCACATAACGGGATGACTCCAATGCGCTCCAGCGTCGCCGGATCGAAAACTTCCCGTGTGCGACGACTAGCAGAAGGCAAATACCCAGGATTGACGAAATACAGAACCGCGTCAGCGTGAGCAGTGTTCATCGAAGCATCCTTGTTCAAGTCATTAAGGGTATCCGTCAACATCAAGAAAAGCGGACCACCCAGACATGTTCTCCATAGGGACCCACCGGCCACAGCCGGACCAGTCAGTAAGGACGGACGCTACCAAGCTCCAGCTGACAATTCGATTTCACAGAGCTTACCTTCAGGTAACCAGATAATTGACCGTGGCTAGAACGCTAGGGGGCAATGCTTTCCAAGGCTTGCAGGTAGTGATCCAACAGCAGGTTTCCTGCTTGGTCGGGGCGAGTGATCACCGAAAGCTGAGTACAGTATCGGTAGTGCTCCGGACACAAAGCACGCATGCGTTCAGCATCGACCCAACGCTGAGCGTAATGGCTGGGCAGATAGCCAATGTATTCACCGCTCAGAATCAAGAACGCCACCCCCTCGCGATCGCTGGACGTCGCCATTACCTTCAGCTTCTTGGAGTACTTGATGACCTCCGGTTCCTGGGATTGAGCGATGGTGACCGCGTCACAAAGGGGTAAGCGTTCGAGGATCGAGCTTTCATCCTCAACCCCGAACAGAGGGTGTTCATGGCTGCAATAAAGCTGCGACTCCTCGGCATACAAGGGTCGATAGTCCAAGCCATTCACTCTGTGAGTAGTGGGTATCGCGCCAATGTGGAAATGACCATCGAATACGCCGCGGGCCACGCTGCTTGGCGTCGTCATATGCACATTGACCTGAATATCGGGCCCTTTGGCCCTGAGAATCTTGAGTGCCTCAGTCATTCGCATGTGAGGCGATGTCACCAGATTGTCAGTAATTCCAATGTTGAGCTCCCCCCGCAGTTGAGTGGTGGCGGAGTTCACCTGGGTGCGAAAATTGCCTATGGCCGCGAACAACTGGAGTGACGCGTCGTAGATGCTCTGCCCGGCAACCGTCAAAGCGAAACCACTGCGCCCACGTTTGCAAAGACAAACACCCAGACGGCTTTCCAGATTGGCCATGCTCAAACTGATAGCCGCACGACTGATATTCAGCTCTATCTCGGCAGCGGAAAATCCGCCGCACTCAACCACCGCGCGAAACACCCGCAGCAACCGAATATCGATGTCACTTACCTGACCCACTCTCACAAGAGACCTCCGCAGCCAAGCCACAAGGTTCAGAACATCCAGCGAGCCGGCACTATAGAGGTGCCACCGCCCTTGTCGCCATGCTTCAGCAGACAGATCAGAAACGGCTTAGATAGGTAAGCCTCTGGTTACCTGAAGGTAAGACAAGAGCCATTCTTTAATTCCTTCGAGTTACGTAGCTTGGTCCTCCTGATCCGGCCGATAAATGTCGGCTTGGATTGCGTATTGAGTTCATACATCAAGCAAGGAGCATGACGATGAAATCGATGGCAGGAGCAACGGCTCTGGTATTGATGCTCAGTTCATCACTGGCGGCTTATGCCGATCAGGAGATCCGCATAGGTGTAGCCGGCCCCTTCACCGGCAGCTACTCCAGGCTGGGCGCGCAGGTCTGGAACGGCACCAACGCAGCGGCCAAACAGATAAACGCCGCGGGCGGCATTAACGGCAAATTGATTGTCCTGGTCAAAGGAGACGATGCCTGCGAACCCAAGCAAGCGATGGCGGTAGCCAACCGGATGATCGATACCGACCATGTACAGGCCGTCATCGGCCACGTCTGTTCCTCCTCCACCCTCCCCGCCTCGGAGATCTACTCGGACGCCAACATCCTGATGATGACTCCTGCATCTACTGCCAACACCATCACTGAGCGTGGCCTGGACACTGTGACCCGAATGGTCGGACGCGACAGCCAGCAAGGTGAGGTTGCTGCCAATTATCTACATGAACAACTCCAGGCCAAACGCATCGCCATCGTGCATGACAAGGACTCCTACGGCATGGGAGTAGCCCTGGCCGTACAACAGCGCCTGGGAGAAATGGGGATCAAACCTGTCCTGTTCGAAGGCCTCACACGCGGCGAGAAGGATTTCAATGCCCTGGCCACCAAGATCAAGGGCTTGCAAGTGGACGCGGTCTTTTATGGTGGTGTCGCCGTGGAGGCTGGCACCCTGGTCCGACAGATACGCGAGTCGGGGGTCGACGCTCCCTTTGTGGCTGGCGATGGCATCGCCTCCGATGACTTTCCGGTTGCGGCCGGTGGTGGGCAGTTCATCAAGGGGGTCTTGATGGTCTTCGGCCAAGACGCACGACAAAATAGTGAAAGCCAGATTGCAGTAGCCGCGTTGCGCAAGGAGGGATTCGAACCTCTGGGATACACGCTGTATGCCTACGCGGCGCTTGAAGCCATTGCTCAGACCATGCAAGCCACCCAATCCCATGACGGCGCGGTACTGGGACAGTGGCTAAGGGACAACAGTGTAAAAACCGTTGCTGGCAATAAGCGCTGGGACGCCAAGGGAGACCTGGCGACGCCTGACTTCGTGATGTATCGCTGGGATGATCAGGGCGAATACAGCGTCTTGCGCTGATTTTTTGTGGGGCGCCAAGATCAGGCGCCCCACAATGAGGCAAGGACATTGCCCTGACGCAGGATACTGCGCAAACGATATCCATCAGACGGTTTCCCGGTCGCTGATCCTCAGCTCAGGCGCCAACGTGGACAAGCTGCTTGAGCCCTCCAGACTCAGAGCAGCGTATCGCCTAACTTGATACCGAAGCCCTCGTTATACAGCGATGGATTTGGCTCGTTGGTGAACGACATGTTGGGCTTGAACACATGCTCGCCCATGGCGTTTTGAATCGGAAAAGCTGTGAGCATGGAAATCCCCTCTGGAACTCAGCTCTCGGGCATGAGCTGTCCGCACCGTTTACTGTTCTGTGTGCGTATCCTCTGCCCGACACTTCAGTGCCGGGCAGTCTGCTTTACCGCGCAGCCCAAGCGTTAAAGCGCTCTTCAAGCTCTGTTCCGTGATCAATCCAGAAGTCGCTATCAACCTTCAGGGCCTGAGTCATGTTCTGCTCAGAGGTCGGAAAACTATTGCGCGTTTCGGGAGCGATCAGTTCCATGGTCTGCTTATGAGTGGGACCGTTGAACATCTTTTCGGCGAATATCTTTTGCTGCTGCGGCAAGCTCGCGAAGGCTATGAATTTCAGCGCTGCTTCCTGGTTCCGGCTGCCTTTGACTATGGCCCAGCTATCCATGTCATAGAGACTGCCATTCCACACTAACGGGAAGTCGTATCCCTCCTTTTGGGCACTGATTGCCCGGGTGATGTACACAGACGTCATGCTGACATCTCCAGCCGCCAGCCATTGCATCGGCTGAGCACCTGACTCCCACCACTGTATCTGTGTTTTGATCTGGTCCAGTTTGCGAAAGGCCCGGTCTACGCCACCGGGTTGTCGCAGCACCTGATAAACCTGATCACGTGGTACGCCGTCGGCCATCAGGGCGATTTCCAGAGTCAGCTTCGCGCCTTTGCGCAGAGCCCTCTTGCCAGGAAAGCTCTCCAGATCCCAGAGGTCCGCCCATTCTTTTGGGGCTTTCGACACCGCTTTAGGGTCATAAACCAGAGCCGTAGACCAGATAAAAATACCGACCCCACATTCGCTCACCCCGTCTTCGACGAAGTCCTCCTTGCGCACTCCAGGAATCGCCGGCAAGCGCTCGAACAATCCTTCCTCGCATCCGCGCTGCAACTGCGCATGGTCAACTTCAACCACATCCCAGGTAACGCTTCGGGTATCCACCTGAGCTTTGATCATGCCGATTTCGCCGTTGTATTGCGCTGCTCGCACGACTACAGAATGCTGCTTCTCAAAGGGGGTGTAGAACGCCTCCTGCTGAGATTTTTTATTTATTCCACCCACGGAGACGACCGTCAGTGCCTCGGCTTGGGCGCAAGTACCTAGGGCGACCAGGGTCAGGCTGGCTATCGCAGTTTTAAACATGGCAGATCATCCTTTTTCTGGTTTAAAAGACCTCGAAGACGATGCTAACCAACGCGACAACGCAGCAGCGGGAATAAAAAGCTCAATCTACGGGAATCTTTTTCCTCCGCCGCCGTGCGGGTAGAACGACTCAAATCACTCAGGGACCGTAAGATCGAAACCCGAATAGACCTTAAACAAGGCTAGAAAATCGAACCATCGTTCGAGCTCTGGTCGTTAGGAGGCCGTGAAGAATGAAGAGCTGCAACGACTATCGACTCCCTTCTCTCGATGCACTGCTGGCCTTTCAGACTGCCGCGCAGTTGAAGAGTTTTGAGCGTGCAGCCCAAGCACTGTCGCTGACCGCAAGCGCACTACGAAAACGTATAGCGGGTCTTGAGCAACTGCTTGGCTTGGTGTTGTTTGATCGTCAAGGCGGAACCCTCGCGCTGACGGCGCAGGGGCAAATGTACCTGGAACAACTCACCCCCGTACTGACTCAACTGATCGCCATACCGGTGCATCAACGCCCGGCACAACGCAGGCAGCGCCTGACACTCAGTTGTCCACCCACGTTTGCCCGTCAGATCCTCATCCCCCGCCTTGCAGAACATAGCCAACATTACCCGGACATCGATCTGGAAATTCAACTAAGCGCTCCCATGTCTGGTACAGAAGCACCGCTGCGAGACATCCAGGTATCTGGAGAAAGCGCCACCGTGGAGCCTCAACACAGGCTACTCGACGAGCTTTTGCAGCCCTTGGCTGCGCCAGAGCTGCTGAGCCGTTACCCAGACATACGGCTACCGCAGGAGCTCGCCTGCCTGCCGCTGATGCGCTCACCGCTAGAGCCCTGGCAACCCTGGTTTCAGCAAGCGCACCTGGCCTTGAGCGAGCCAGACCAGGGACCGTCCTTACTGGATCTGGGGATGATGCTAGAGGCTGCGGCCAATGCTCAGGGGGTCGTCCTCGCGCGCCCCTCGCTGGCTCGTGATTGGCTGGAAAGTGGGCGACTGGTCGCGGTCGGCAATGTTCGTAGTGTTCCTTCCTACCACTACCAACTGCACATGCATCAGCGATCAGAGGCCGCACAAGCCTTCAGTCACTGGTTGACACAGATATGCCATGAGGCCGTGGAGCACGGGCAGCGTTACTTGAGTGATCCGCACTAAGGAAAAACCGGCTCGCGAGATGCGAAATTTTTTCCCTGCTGATGATGCATCAGGCGGTTAGGCTGACTCTGAACATCACTCGGGAGCAGTCCAATTGCCTATCGTTACTTGCATCGAAGACCTGCGCAAAATGGCGCAGCAGCGCATACCACGCATGTTCTATGACTACGTCGATGGAGGCTCTTGGACCGAAAGTACCTACCACGCTAACCAGGACGATTTTGCAAAGATCAAACTGCGCCAGCGCGTTGCAAGAAATCTCGAAAATCGATCGCTTAAAGCTAATCGACTGGGCATTGATATGGCTATGCCGCTGGCCATAGCACCTACCGGATTGGCTGGGATGATCCATGCGGATGGTGAAATCCTTGCGGCGCGTGCTGCGACTGCGGCCGGTATTCGCTACACACTCTCAACGGTCAGCATTTGCTCACTGGAAGACGTCGCCGACGCAATCGAGGCACCTTTCTGGTTTCAACTCTATGTAATGCGTGATCGTGACTTTGTCGGCCGACTGATCGATCGGGCTAAAACTGCAGGCTGCGACGCACTGGTACTGACTCTCGACCTGCAACTGAGCGGTCAACGACATAAGGACTTGAAAAACGGCCTCAGTACCCCGCCACGCCTAACTGCCTCCAACCTTCTGAACATCCTGACTAAACCACGCTGGATCAAAGGCATGCTCAGCACTCGCCGTCACTACTTCGGTAACATCATGGGACACGTTGCCGGCGTGGATGACTTGCGTCAGTTGGCCGATTGGACCTACGAGCAGTTCGACCCAACGCTGTGCTGGGACGACATCAAGTGGATCAAGGATCGCTGGGGCGGAACACTGATTCTGAAAGGCATTCTCGATGTTGAGGACGCACACCTGGCCGTTGCCAGTGGCGCAGATGCACTGATAGTTAGCAACCACGGCGGGCGTCAACTCGATGGCGCTCCTTCCAGCATCAACATGCTGCCGGCCATCGCTCAAGCAGTCGGCGGGCAGATTAACGTCTGGTTCGACAGTGGCATTCGTAGTGGCCAGGACGTGATCAAGTCACTGGCTCTGGGGGCTCAAGGCGTCATGCTCGGGCGCGCCCATCTTTATGGACTGGGAGCAATGGGCGAAGCAGGAGTGACCAAGGCATTGGAGATCATTGCAAAAGAAATGGACCTGACCCTGGCACTTTGCGGATACACCGATGTACAGCAAATTGATCACAACATCTTGTTACCAGGAAGTTATCCGAAGCCCTGACAAATCTGAAAGCCATCGCACTCGGGCTAAGGCATAGAAGCGTCTACAAAACTCGGGACGATTCAATCCTCGAGCAAAGAGCTATCACGATAAACAACGATCTTCCAATCCTTGAGGCCGTTTTTCCCAGTGAGTCGGCCCTCAACTTTCTCGGTTACTGGAGCAGCCACCAGAAGTAAGAGCAGGAAATACAGCAAGCCGCCCCGCCTAATTAGAGAGCTGTATACCAGCAACTCGAAGAAAAACTATGTGGGAGGAAATGTAGGAGTATTCTCCAGACATGAAAAAGCCCAACCTGTGAAGATTGGGCTAAGTCATTGAAAAATATGGTCGGGACGGAGTGATTCGAACACTCGACCCCTAGCACCCCATGCTTGGGCCTATAGATCAATAACTCATTGTTTTAAAAGAAAAAACCACTAAACAACGGCTGACAAAAAACCATCATTTCTGTGCTTATGCAAACGAAAATACGCGGGCCCCAGCGTAGGTTTTGCGCACACCATCTACGGCGTTCTGCCGACCGTACCCCCCTACCCCCTACAGTTCGTCGGCGTAAATCGCGGCCCGCTCAAGCCTCGATTACTGTATGCACATACAGCACTGGATTCGAGGTAGTACCGTGCACACCGAAGACACTGACACAGCCGATTGGCTGGGCATCCCCTCGCCTCTGGAAACCTGTAAGCAGCACATCCTGCTGCTGGAAAATGAAGTGGCAGAGCTGAACCGGCAGCTGCGCGCAGCCCGGGAAAACATCTACAAGCTGGTCAACATGCAGGCGCAGACCGAGAAGGACCGCGACGAGGCCCTAGCCCGTCTGCGTGAAAAGGCCGGAGAAGCTGCATTGTTGCGAAAGCAGGTCAGCGACCTTGAACTGAGTGTTCGGAGCAAGGACCGGGCGAACGAGGATCTGCGCCGACAGATACCCGCCGGCGCACGCGGAAAGCTACGCTGAGAGCAACCGAGGACACAGCCATGTGCGGAAGACTCTCGCAATACCGCGGCATCCACGACTTCGTCGCAGCCCTGAGCATGCCCGGGGCCCTGATAAATAACGTCGGTGATCAGCCCCTAGGGCGCTACAACGCCGCGCCGACGATGCAGCTCGCCCTCTTCCACGTCGCCGACGACACGTTATACGCTGACGCCGTGCGCTGGGGTTGGCGGCCGCACTGGGCAACCGACCGCGCCGCACCGATCAATGCCCGGGTCGAGAAAGTGGCCTACGGGCCTTTCTTCCGACAGATATGGCCGCACCGGGCGATATGCCCAATCGACAACTGGTTTGAGTGGGTAGATGAAGGCGGCCCGAAGAAGCAGCCCTACCTGATCAGGCACCACGACGGCTCCCCCATCCTCTGCGCCTCGATCGGACAACTTCCGACCCCGGACCAGGGCGAGCACGACGGCTTTGTGATCATCACCGCCGACAGCGCCGGCGGCATGGTCGATATTCACGACCGCCGGCCGGTGGTCCTGGCCCCGGACTTGGCCCGGGAATGGCTCGATCCGGACACTCCGAAGGAGCGCGCCGAACAGATGGCCCTGCACCAAGCCGAGCCCGCGGAGGCCTTCGAGTGGTTCAGGGTTAACGCCGCCATCGGGAATGTCAGGAATCAGACGGCAGAACTGATCGACCCCATGCGGCGATAAATGACAGGTTAACATCCCAAGCGGATACGGCTTTCTATAACATACACCCTAGTTAATATGCTGCATCTACAGGTTAGCGCCTTAGTCGCTTAGACACATAGAAAATAATAATTTCGAAACCATGTTTCAATTATACAATGGCTCCCGGCCAAGTTTTCGATATAGTAAGAATTTCATCTCTGGCTTTTAAGAATTGTTTGGACTCTTCAAAGGCACGAGCAATCAAAACTAGCTTATCCTTAGCTCCAAGGATAAGTGGCCCGGCTTGCGCCACAAACTCTGGGCAGGATTCCGGATAGATCTTCACAACCAACCCCTGCATATAAAGACGATAATAAGCAATCTTTACTTTCCCGCCATCCAGTGGAATCTCGTCCTCATCGTAGGTTGGAGAATAATTGTGAGTCACCCCAGAGTCACTCATTTGATCAAGTATCATCGGATGATAATCAAAACTACCCGAGTCCCCATTTAATATCATCTGACCGATCCAATCCAAATCCACTCCTTCGCGGGGCAGAAATGCAAACTCTTTAATTTTACTTTTCAAGCACCTCCACAGAATGCTTAAGAAAAAGAGCCTTAGCGCCTTAGAGTCAACACCTTCAAGTCCTCGAAAACCAAAGCCAGATCCAGGCGGAGGTGGAATATCATAGTCTGAAGCTTCAAGCCTCGAAAGACCATTCCATCCGCTCCATACCAACTTATGCTTTCTCAACTCATCGATTCCACGAGTGTCAATTTTCGAAAGAATTGACTCACCTTCATCAATAACCATTTGGTGATCAAACCAGCTCGTGAATCTTCTAATTGGCCTTTGACCTCGCCCCGACTCTATAAATCTATCTCCTTTCTTATCAGGAGAAGTCAAAGCGACTGGTATAAGATGAGACTTTGCGAATTTACCTTCGACTCTCAACAGAGCGCATATACCTGTTTTTGGTACTGGATTGGCACGCTTGTGTTTGCGTTTTTTACTCGCCATAAACTTCTCCATGTCATGATGGCCGTAGCATAAAATGCGTCCCCTCAAAAACGCTAGCCCCCTCTTTCACAGCACTACTCATAATTCGCCGCCAGCTTTCGCCACCTCACTTTTCTAGAGTGCAATAGACCTGCTCACCCATCATTCCTCTGCTCCGGCTTTGTTCGGCATCTGCTTATCACTGGCAAGCCGCAACGGACGCAGCGAGCAAACGCTCATATCCGATCCGCTGCCGGCGCTCTGCCAGAAGCGCCCGTACCTTTAGTTCCAGGCTGTCGGTCTTCTTGAGGCTATCCGTGGCCCAGGCTGGCACGGGCACCACTGGCGCCCTACACAGCACTTGCACAGGCACCTCCACCCGCACGGTGCGCACTTCAGGCTCCCGCGCCGCACATCCCACCAGCGCAACCACAATTCCCAGCAGCAACCACTTCATAACCCCAACTCCTGATCAATGATCGATTCCGCCGCCGGCGCCGGGTCACTGCCAGTGCGCTCCTGAAGCAGGCGATTGGCAGAGGCGTAGTCGTGCTGGGCCAGCTCCTTGGCGTCGGCCTGAGCCTGGGCGGCTCGGCGCTCACGCTCTTGGCCAGCCAGCACTAAGTCACCCAGCTTTCGACCCTGCTCCCCCGCCAGGGCTTCCAGGTTGTCGCGGCCAGCCTTTACCGTGGCCAGTTCCGCCTGGGCAGTGTCGAGTAGCGGCCGGTAATGCCTGGAAGCCATCCAGCCCCCCAGGGCAGCGCCGGCGGCCAACACCAGGACGACGGCCAGCAGAATGCCAACCACCCGCCAGGCGCCGGCGCTCACTTCAGGGCCCTGCGCAGGCCTTCCTCGAATACCTCGCTCGAGTAAGGGTTGCCGCCGTTTTCGTGCACGATGACCCCGAGCATCACGGCGCGCAGGGTCGCCGGGTTCTTGATATCGATCGCGTCGTTCGCCTTCACACCCAGGCGCCTAGCGATTGCGGCGATGTAGGCCTCGGTGTCGTTCTCGTTCCCGGGCGCCCAGCGAGTGATGAACTCACGGGGGGTGTCGATGCCTGGGCCGCCGACTCCCGGCATACCGTCTTTGCCTCGGTAGTTGAGCAGCAGCTTGCCCAGGGCACGAATCCCGTTCTCGGCAGTGTCGAAGATGGCAAAGCGGCCGTTCGGCTCCTTGCCGAGCTGGCCCTCCCACTGGTTGCGGGGGTTGTAGTCAATGTTGCCGGGGTTGCGGTTGCGGACACCGCGGGCGTTTTGAATGGTCATTGTCAAACTCCAGGCACAAAAAAGCCCGCGACTTGGCGGGCTTGGGGGAGGATCTGCAGCAACTGCTGCTCAGTGATCGGCATTCGTTTTCTGCAGGCGATAAAAAGCCCGCTCAGGGCGGGCACATTCGGACGCTTCAGTTACAGCTGTGGATTAAAGGGGTATGGGTATTCAGCAGTGTCTATGTACGAGCAAGAAGGCATACGGTTTGAAAGCAGCGACATGAACCCCTGGGGAGTCGTGCTGTGAACGCCGTCGTAAGTAGTTTCCGGCGAGTTCCACATGCAGTGCACAATTGATCCTTGCTGGCCATAACATCCCTCATGAACAGCGCCTCTGAAGACAGTATCGCTGCCGAGCTGACTCACAAAGCCGCAGCCGCGGTCCCATGGGATATGCGCGGCATATGTCCTGCTTGGATTGAGGTTAACCGTGTAATACGCCCACAACACGCCGCCAAGTCTCGAGCCAGTCGGCTGAGGGATGAGCACTGCAACAGAACCGCCAGAGAACGGCGTTTGCATTCCATTGGGAAAGGTCACAGGGCCCGGCGGAGTCGACGTGCCAACAACGTTCAGCGGTCGCTGCAGGCTGTTGAACGTGAACCCTCCGTCCTCCTTTCGCGTCTTGAGCGCCGGCCCTGTAAAGATTGGCCGCATGATGTCAAAGCAGTAAACCTTGATGCCGTCGACTTGGCCGGCAAAGTAGAACACCGTCTTGTTGCCCTCCTTTGACTGAAACGGCTTGTTGCTCGCGCCAGTCACGAACACGAGCGGGCTGATTGCGCCCTCAACCTCGAACTTGTAGATGTTGTCGTAGAAGACGCTCCACCCTCCGCCTGATTGAAGCCTTTGCCATCTACCGTGATAGGTGACGGGCCCGCTCTTTATCAGGCCGTAGATCGACTTCGAGGTGTCATAGAGAACATTGCCGCTCTCGTCGCGGACTATGAGTGCGGTATTCATCAGTAGTACCCATAGAAAATTTCGCAGTTCATCGCAAAGCCGCCCGGTATCACATACCCCCATTCGAGCCTGTTCTGCGTAATCGTGACGCCAGGTTTCTTGCCCGCTGTGCGCTGAGAGTCTTCCAGTGGCTGAACAACGTAGAAGTACGATCTACCGGCCGGCAGCGAAATGGGGATCGACCCATTGCTGCGATTGGTGATGACCGAGCCAGCCCCCTGGCTCAGCTTCTTGGTCATGTTGGTTGTGATGTTGTTGTTTGCGTCGCGCGTAATCAGACCGACCGTCATGTCGCATCCACGCTCAAGTCGATGGCTTTAACGCCATTCGGATGGAACACATACAGCCCTTTGTTATTGATCATGAGCCTTGCGCCTCCAGGGGTATTGCCCATCATCTGGAACGTTCCATCGGGTCGAAATGCCCAGCCCGAAACGTCGGGCACATAGTTGTTCGACTGCAAGTTGCTGCCGATCTTGAGCATGTCGATTGAGCCGTTCTTGATGAATGCAGTGTCGATATAGGCAGCATTGTTCTGAACAACAAACGGGTAGTAGATCTCTGCCGCGTTCGGGTCGACGATTGCAAATCGGCTTGCGGCGATCAGCACCTGGCTGGTGATGATCCCTTCGTTGTTCTCCACGCCAACACCAATGCCGGCTAGGTATGGCTTGTTGTCGACCGTGAGCTGGGTCTTGATCGAGTACATGGCCGCGAGCTCGCTTTTCAGGGTCTCGATCTCAACCTGCGCACCGCCACCCGAGTCGATCTTTTCAAGCAGGTGCTGGCTCAACTGCGTCTCGGTGATCTGATCGTTCAGGTACTCGAGGATCACACCTGCATCGGCGGAGGACTGACCCATCACAGGCCCGTAGAAGGCCCCCACATTGCCGATACGGTCAACCAGACGGGCCCAGAAGAAGAACCGCACGCCGGCGGCCAGCCCCATGATCGTCAGATCGGTTTGCGGATAGGCGTAGTCGCCGAACTTGGTCGCCGTCGCCACCTGGCTTGTTTCGCTGTACCAGATCTCTGTTCGCTGCAGGTCCGCGGTGGTGACTCCTGCCGGAATACCCCAAGCCAACTTGATGCCAAACACAATCGACTCTGCAGTGAAGGACGACGGCACTGGCGGCGGCGTGGTCTTGCCGTTCAGGACAGTCTCGACCGAGGTCGCGAACACTGAGCCGATGTCGAGCGAGTTTATGGCCCGCACCTTGGCCACATACCGCCCTGCGTAAATCCCGCTCACGTCGATAGACGTGGTCCCCGTGCGGCCGGCAAAGATCCAGTCACCGTCGTTCTTGCGCCAGTAGACCTCGTAGGCGATCGCAGCCTCGGGCTTCTCCCACTCAATCGTCATGACACTGACCGCGCTGCCCTGGTCGACGAAGTGGTCATTGCTCACCGTCACGTTCGACGGGGGACGCTGGACGCTCGGCGGGATAACCGTCACCGGTGGCCGCTCGATGCGCGTGCCGTTGTCGATTGCGCCGTATTTACTGGCGTTGTGGCGTACCGCACTGATCGTGAACTTGATCTCCGAGTCGGAGAAATCCTCCGCCACCGACATCACGCGGAACAGCTGCGTGGCCAGGGTTGTCGAGTCAATCGCCCACATCGAATGCTGAGGCGGCAGATCGTCCAGGTTCTGTGCCAGCACTACCTGCTGGACGTCGGACGGAAAGCCGGTGGTGTCGAACGTAATCCGGCCGTTGTCCCAGGTGATCCCATTCTGGTCCCAGGTCAGCGGATACCCGACCGACTTGATCTTGCGGGAGACAGCGGTGCCCGTGGGCATGATCACTGTGATGGTGTCACCTGGGTATGCCTTAACGTCGGCATCAAGGATCAGCGTGTCGAGCGTGGACGAGCGCAGGCGCCCACCAATGCGCCGCCCTGCCCTATCGTTGTCAGCGATGCGGATAATCTGCCCAGGGCGTGCCAGGGTGCCGTCCAGGCCCACAGAGAACCCCACGCTTTCGGTTTCCAGGCGGTTGGTGAGCAGCGCCCACTTGCCGATGCGCTGCGCCTGGGCCTGGGAAGTACAACCGGTGGCGGTGATCTCGGTCTGCTGGATCCCGTAGCGGGTGATCCCGGCCTGGTCGTCGACATACTCGACCTTCTGCCGGTAGAAGTCGGCCGGGTCGTTCCAGCTCACCAGGGCCACGGTGTAACGGGTCTTCTTCGCCGAACCGAAGTAACCGAACTTGCCGTCGATCACGTTGGCGTTCGAATAGGTATAAACCGGGTCCTCGGGTATGTCGGCAATAGCCATGACCGAGCCGGCGGCCCAGTAGGACATGCCTCGAAAGGTCGTGGCCAGGTCCTGCAGCACGTCCAGCGCGTTCGACCTGGTCTGCAGGAACAGGTTGCAGGTGAACCGCGGCTCTTGGCCGCCCTTCCCGTCCGGCACCAACTGATCGCAGTACTGACCGATGCGGTACAGCTCCCACCGGTCCACCTGGCCCTCGTTCAGCAGGTGGCCCAGGCCATAGCGGAAGTGCAGCAGCAGATCATAGAAGATCCAGGCCGGGTTATCTGTCCAGGCGGACTTGAACGAACCATCCCAGATGCCGGAGTACAGCCGGCTTTCCGGGTCGTAATTGCTCGGCACGCGAATGATGCGGCCGCGTAGGTCGAAGGACCGGGTCGGGATCGACTGGAACTGCGAGGCGTCGAACTGCAGGCCGACGACAGCGGAACCAGGATAGCGCAGCTTGGCGTCGATGATTTCGGTAATGGCGTCGATGTTCGTGGTGTCGGCGATCACGCCGCTGGTGCTGTTCGGCGTCAGGCGAGTGACGCGAATCTGCCAGTTGCTGCTCGCC
This sequence comes from Pseudomonas sp. BLCC-B112, assembly GCF_028550695.1. Taxonomy (NCBI): domain Bacteria; kingdom Pseudomonadati; phylum Pseudomonadota; class Gammaproteobacteria; order Pseudomonadales; family Pseudomonadaceae; genus Pseudomonas; species Pseudomonas sp. BLCC-B112. The sequence continues at coordinate 105,609 of NZ_JAQQGK010000012.1, read as the reverse complement.
GGCGGCAGGTCGACACGGTGCGAGCGCTCGTACTTCGTCGAGGTCTTGCCGCTGAACGCCGAGGCCAGCACCTGCACATAGGGCCCGCCGTCGGTGGAAACCTCGATCTTGTACTGCACGGTGTAGCCATTAGTGTCGCCGTTGCTGGTGTTGGTCTGGGCCAGGCGCGGGGTGGACAAGCGCACGCGCACGGCCGACAGCTGCAGGTTCTGCACTGCGCGAACCCAGGGTTGGCCATACTTCAGCTCAACACCTACGGCGATCTCGCTTTCAACTGCGGGGAAGCCCGGAATGTGCAACTGATCCTGGCTGCCGGTGCGGGCATCAAGGGTGACACCACTGAAGTTCCGTGTGCCGTCGGCATTGGTCAGCGGGGTTTCGTCGAGATAGACCGAACGCTCGCCCGAGACCAAGCCCTGGATCTCGCCCTCGCTCACCAGGTCGAGGATCCGCGCATAGGCGGTGCTCTGCAGGCTGTCCGGGGCCTCAACGGACGGCCGCGGCTTCGACTCGCCGCCCTTGGCGCCTGTGATGATCTGCTTGTTCATGACTTTCCTTCAGGCAAAAAAATACCCGCACTCGGCGGGCCCGGTAGCAGGTTCGACTTACATCTGATCTTCGGAGTAGATCCCGGCGCTGATCACCGCGCTGCCGACGATCATGCGGCCATAGAGCAACGGGACTGGGTTGCCCTGAACGCTGGTGTTTACGGCTCCGTTGAAGCTGTAGCTGGGGCGGTTGTTAGGGCTGTCCTGAGACCCTAACCCCTTCGCCTGGGGGCTCAACATCATGACCACGCCACCCAGAGCCATGGATGCCCCTGTTGCGCCTGCAAACGAAACGGCGGCCGCAGACCATCCCAGCGGGTTCCACCAGGCAAGGGCGAGAATCACCACGCCAATGACTGTCTGCAGCATCCCCGCTCGCTTTGATCCAGCAATCACGGGAACGAAACGGATAACGTCCTTTCCCGTCGGTTTCCCAAGATCATCCCCGCTGATATTTTCCTTGCCGTTGAAGATTGCATACCGCAGCCCTTTGCCTTCGCTTTCGACCATGCATCGCTCGAAACCAGGAAATTGTTTGAAGTAGCCAATCACATCACGGAGGCCGCCACTGGTAATCATTCGGTGTCGACGACCGAATTGACGAGCCAGGGACCCAGACAGCAAGACGGTTTGCATTTTCTCAACAGGGTTTGACATGTTTTCTCCTCATATAAAAAAGCCGCCCTAAGGCGGCCGGTGTCAGACATGAGCTACTTGTTGGTGCAATCACTCACCACTTTTGTGACTTGGGCAGATGGTGACTGCCAGGTTCTGAAGAAGTGATATCGAACAACTGATCCGCCCCCGACGGGCACAACATCAGCGACATGCCATGGCGACTCGCTATTGGGCGCGATGACAGAGAAGCGCTCCCCAGACTGCTGGAGGATGCCGCCAACACTCCCGCCCACGATGGAAGTGGCCTGCCATCCATCTCGAATGCACTCGGCAACGGCCCTGGCCGGCTTTTGACTGGAAAGACTCAGTACCACGGGTGTTGCCCTTATTTCGGCAACGCTTGAGCACCCCGCCAACATCGCCATCGAAACCGCCCCTACCAGAACTCGCATGTCGATCCCTCTAAATGGTTTGAGGGCAATCTACCACCACCAGCAGAAGGGGCCAAAAACCTGCGTTGACAGGATCTGGCTTTGGGTAGTTCTCTATGCAACCCCAAGCCCGGCTAGGCGCCGTGCTCAAAAACCAGAATGAGCCTGATGACATGGATGCTCGAGAAGCGATTCCGATACTCAACCAAGCTATAGCCGAGCTAGAGGGCATCGAGCCTTCGTGGAAAAACTGTAGGGCCTGCCCCCACTCTGGAAAATGTTGTGACGATGCGTTCATCAACTTGATTTTCCCAGAAGAAGCTTTAGCCATAGCGGAATATCTCAAAGCACACCCCGAGACGCATTCTTATGCAAAGAATCGGGCCGCTAGAAAAAAATCATGCTATTTCCATGACCCGAAGGCTAGCCAGTGCCTCATACACGAGGTTCGCCCAATCCTCTGTCGATGGACTCCATACACTGCGGTGAAACCTCCTGGTGGACAAATCGCAGCAAGGCTACGCGACGAAGAGTGTAACTTTACCTCGGTTAGCAACTTCAACCCCGTAGTACTCATCAGGCCTGGCTTTATCGAGATCCGACCAGCATTCGGGATTGGTCGTAGTCAAAAAATGCTCCACCTTCAAGGCTTAACGGAACTACACCCTCTGCTTCGGCGCGCGGAGGAGTGCGTGAACGTCGATGTGGTCATGTCAATGGCTTTAGCAGACTGAGCGAAAACCACCATGCAAAAAGCCCAGCGCGGGGCTGGGCTCGTTACTAGTGATTGAAACGCTTGGGTTAACGATACTCGTAGACCAAAACCGCTTGAGCCAATCTTATGTCGCTAACAGCACCCATTTTGTTCTGAGCACGTAGCACCTCAAATGCAGCCTCCAAACTAGCGCCTCGAATATCTCCATCACTCGCGACGAAAGCCGCAGCATCGTCGCGAGCGGCCAGTATTTTTTGGTCACCGCTCTGAGAGCTATTCCGGCTACTTTCTTGACTGTCTTCCGTAAGGGTGAATGGGAAAAAAGTCACAGCAAGAGTCGATGAAAAGATTGCCCCAAAAATTGAAATCTTGACACCGCCGTCACCGGCCACCACAGGAAAACTGCACGATAAACCCAGCAGAAGCACAGCAATCAACTTGCGCAAAAAATCCACTCCATGAATAAGAACCGTCCTTTCTGTCTGAATCTACTGCGTTGCTATCCACCCATCCAGCGTGGATGAAAGGCAGTGACTGATCCAAGAAAAAACGATCAGGTCTTATAGATGCGGTGGAAACGCGTTTTGCCACGATAAAAGCGCGTGCAAACTTTCTGAGCCACATACCCGCTAGCAAGAAAGGCGGCCCCGAATACTATCCAGAGCACTGTCGAGTTGGTGGTAATCAAGGTGTGCACACCTTTGGCAGCCCACCAGCCTGCGATAACGCAAGCGAAAATGAAGAAAACGACGACTCCCTGGGGCGTGCCGTAGCTTATCTCCGCATGGCATCCCCTACATACACTTGCGCCCCATGGCACTGAATTCATGCAGTGAGGACAAGTTACAGTCGAACCAGAAGTCATAGATCATTCCTTTGAGAGCTTGCGCAAAATCGCGAAGTCTAAGATAGGCAACGATCTTATGCACTCCTGGCTAGGCATCCAGTGTGGATGGAATACTATTTACAGGGGTACTCAGCTTTGAGTACGAGCAATGCTATCAACGTAGGGCTTTTCGTCGAGAGATCAGAGTGGTGTTCAGAGTGCTTGACGATCGCCTGCATGCCCATTTGATCAATGTAATTTTCTGGCAAGCAAATACCTGGGAATTTGTTTTCTGCTCCTCCGGTAAGGTACTGAAGAGTCTCACGAACCCCAGCAACCACTCCCACGCAGTAACCCATACTAACTTGATTGTCGTTCGCGGCCATTTGCTTCGTTTCCCAGAAGCGTAAGGCGAGTTTGCACCCGCTTAGAAACCTCGTTCCAGCGCCACTTTCAGCAAACACCACATTACTTGTCAGTACTCCAAATAGTAATACCGCTGCTATCAAAATCCGCATGCCTTCCGTTCCTTGTGAGATCGGCAGACGATAGCATTTTGATCAGGGCCTGGCGTCTCGGTGTCGCCAGTAGCTGACGGTTACTTCGCGCCAATAGCCGCCGTAGGGGTCCCGTTTGCTGTCCCGGTTGTAGAGGTGATGCAGGATCGACCCGGGCGCCGGGAAGTGCTCGGGCTCGGTCTTCAGCACCCCGTCGGCCAGATAGACCCCGGCGTGGTTCGGCACCTGCGACCGGATCTGCATCAGCACGATGTCGCCATGCTGCGGTGCGCTGACTTGCACGAAGCCGGCGGCCGGCAGGTTCTCCAGGTAGAGGTTTCCGCCCTTCTCCCACCATCCGTCCTCCCGTTCGTACTGGCCCAGGTCGATGCCCATTTCGCGGCAGTAAAAGTCGAGGATGACGCTCAGGCAGTCGTGCACGCCGTGGGCGAACTTGCGGCCGATCAGCGGGGCCTGGTAGCCCTCAGGCGTGAAGCTCACAAGCTCGCCTGGGCGCACCTGCTCATCATCGCCCTTGCGGACCTCAAGGATGTGCCAGGGAAGCCCGGAGGCCTCGCATGAGACGCGATCCGCCTCGCTGGGTGCTGCCGGGTGGTCTGGGTGACTGTGCACGACAGCCAGCACCTGGCCGCGGTCCTCGGCGGCGGCGAAGTCCTCGGGCGCCAGGCGGAAATGCTCACTGGGCGTCGAGGCCGTATTGCGGCAAGGCACATAGACCTCCTTTCGCCCCTCGCGAATCACCAGGCCGCAGCACTCACGCGGGTACTCAGCCAGCGCATGTCGCTCGATTGCGGCGCGGGTGGACTTGTTCATGGTCAGCTCCGAAGCAGGCCGGCGGCCGGGAATGAGCCGTAAGGCAGGGGATTGTTCTCGCCAAAGCGCAATTTGCAGCTACTCAAGCGCCCGCCGCATTTGTCCTTGGAAGCGTCGGTGACGATGATGTCGTTCTCATCAGCCACAGGCCCGCCGTTGTAGCCGCAGTACGGCCCGCGATAGCCACCGCAACTGAGCCACCAGCAAACGTTGGCCACGATCTGCCGGCGCGGCAGCTGAACCCCGGCGAAGTCCAAGGCTGAGGCCAGCTCGAACTGCACCGTTTCGTTGTTCTCGGCAGTCTTGCGCTCGACATACCAGATGTCCGGCGGTAGCTCTTCGTCAGGGTCTGCCTCGGGCTGGCCGTCCAGGTACTTGCCCAAGGTCCGGTGCCGGATCAGCTTCGCCCCCACCAGGTCCTCGAAGTACAGCACCAATGCTGTGATGAACCCGCCGACGTTGCCAACAGACAGGGTCGGCATCGGCTGGGCGCCCTGCCCGGTCATTTCGAAGCCCTCGGCCTGGATTGGCCAGGGCGAGTACTCCTCACCCTGCCAGAAGATCGACGACTGTTGCCGGTAGCCGTGAAAACGGTACAACTCGGCGCCCAGCGCGGTAGCGTCGAGCTCGAAAAGCTCTACCCACGCACCAGGCTCCAGGGTCTGGATGTCGGCCGTAATTGGCATCGTGTTTCCTCAGGCAAAAAAATCCCGCTCGCTGGCGGGTAGCAGTGATTCAGGAGGGCCGCTTTGGACGTTTGGTGACTTCTGGATAGTCGCCCTTCCCTTCGGCCCAGTTACGGACCAGGCCCCGATACTTCAGCCACTGAGCGCGAGTCCCGGTCAGCAAATCCGCTGGAGCATCTCCAACTTCGGCTTCTTCCAGCGCATCAAGTTGGCCGGCGATAACCGTCAACTCGGACTCGCGCCAATCGTCCTCGACGCGCCGGAGATTGGAGGGGCTCGGGCTCCATCCAGGGAAGAGCCAGATCTGATCGTAAAACTCGTTTGCCGTATCGACCGGAATGCTGCCCTCGGGCGGCACTTCGTACCAACCGTCCATGCGACCGTCGGGAAACACGCATAGCATCAGCACGATGCGCTTCTCATCAACCTCAGTCATGCCCAAAGCTCCACCACTAAATCGACTTGAGCCGGTGTGACCGCTACAAGCTCACCGGCAGCGTTTGAAAGCCTCAAACCGTCACGAGCCACTTGTATCTGCAGGGTGGTAGCTGTCGGCTTTCTCGCAATGACACCAAGAAATGCAGACTGATAGAGAATGCCGACCGAGAACTCACTCTCCCCTATCGCCATACCGTTCACCGCCGCTTTGTAGCGTCCCTTCACAACAACATTGGCAGGTTCAAATCCGAGGTTGTGCGTCAGATTGATTACTCCGGCAACAGACCATGAAATAGGCCCGCTGCTCCATCTCTTGACCATTGCAGATTGAAGGTTCTGGATCTGCGAAGCTTGGGCTGTCACCTGGGCTGCAGTGGCAGTGATATCTACGGTGCCCTGGTTAGTGGCTACAGTCCCACCGATAAAGCACCAGATAACTGCGACGTTTGCGGGGCGCGTTTCCGATCCGGTACGCGGCGTCCCGTTAGTGCCGTCGGTGCGCGGCGTAGCAATTACGTTACCGACTGCTGGTGCAGCGGTAGTCGTATAGAAGACTCCTCGAATATTGGCATTCGACGATCCCGCGCTTGCATACGTGCTGAACTCTGAGAGCCCCCAACCGTTTGTCGCGCTGATGGTGTGCCCCTGGAATTGGTCAGCTTGATACTTCGATGCCAAGCCAGAGGAATTGCGCCCGTAACCGCGCAGGAACAAAGCCTCGGTTTGGCTGTTTGCCCCCTTGCCGTTAAGGTCGGGCATGCGGAATGTGGTAGTGCCATCGCCGTCCGACCAACCTGCCTGCCGCTGTACGTCGCCAAGCCATTGGGCGTCAGTAGAGGCAACAGGGGCAACAAGCGCCCACAACTGAGGAAACATAGCTCGATCAATAAGCTGGCCATTTGCCGGGATGTATCCGCTCGGCAGCGAGGCCTCCGACACATGCCACGGAACCAGGGAGCCAACAGGAAGGCCGCCAACATCACCGTAGCTGCCGTCACCCTTGAGGAACCGGTCCTTGTCTGCAATAGCCGGGGCGGGAACAAGTCCTTTGACGCCAGCGGCGGAAGCAGTGGCTCCCACCATCGTTGCCGTGTAGTACGACGCAGGCTGACCGCCGAGCTTGTCGGAGTCTGCAGCTACATCGCTTTTGCCAAGCTTGGCGTTGAGCTGGCCCTGAAGCTTTGCAAAAGCCTGCAGCACCGTGTCGGTTGCCAGGATCGCAGCATTGACCAGGGCGCCCAGGCCAGAAAGAGTCGTTGAGCGCACGCGGGACTGCGTGAAGTACTGGTTTGTCGGCCCTTCGGGCACCTGGTCAGTTGAGCCAGGCGAGGACGGTATCAGCACAAACGCGGAGCCACTCCACCGGTACTGCCGCGTCGGATTGATCGGGCTGTCGCCATCGTTGACCGCGATGTATATCTTCCCTGTTTCGCCTGCTTCCGGAAAATCTTCCAGAGTTGGAAATTCGAGCACATCATCGACGAAGCTCGGTAGCTGGGAGGCCGGCACCACCCCGTTAATCAACTGCGGAACCGAGTCACCCAGGGCCGTCGCAGGCACTGCGGCGTCGGCTATCGCTTTCGCTTCAGCAGCGGCATCCCGCGCCGCCGCAGCATCCGAAACGCCCTGATCGGCCCTCACCTGCGCTGCCGCAGTGCGGGTATCCAGCTCCGCGAAGTTGTCGTTGATGATCTGGCCGCCCGAGCGCAGATTCTGGCCATTGCCATCGTTGGGCGCCCCGCCGATGTTGATGGGATCGATACTCATGGGTGGAACGCCTGTTCGAAGGTTGCGGTCAGGGTGTAGGCATCGCCCCCCATGGCCTTGGGTTGATACTCGGAACAGCGGTAGAGCATTTGATCGCCCAGCGGGTCAGACCAAAAAAACGGCGTTGCGCCGGCATGTCGGTCGAGAAACTCCATGATCTCCTTGATGCGCGCCTTCTGGCCCGTGAACGTCAGGGGCCAGGACTGCGAGCGGTTGTTGATTCCGTCCTTGGCGCGCTGCTCGTAACCATCGCCGAACTTGGCCGACTTGGTTCGAAACGCAATGGTGGCCGCGGGATCGTTATTCGGCTTCCAAGTGAAGGTTTCAGTTGCCATGAGTACTCCAGGCATGAAAAACCCGCCGAAGCGGGTATGGTTTCTGGACAATGGTTACCCGCGTCCGCGGGCTTTCATGTAACTGGTTCCACCGGGCCGCCAGGAGTCATCAACGGCCTTCTGCGCAGCTGCAAGCATCTGCTTCTGCATATTCTGCTGCAGCGCCTGCTGATCAAGCTGCATGCCTTCTGAGCTCCTGTCTTGAACCGTTACGCTGACCGGGGCGTTCAGCTGGATCATTGACCCACTCCCGCCACCGTCACCGCCCACGGCACGAATACCCAGCTGGCCGCCGGAGGTCCTGGCCAGCGGCACAATCGCCTCGGGGCCCGCCTCGCCCATCACTCCAGTCTGGCCGCCAGCCATTCCGAAAGCCGTTGGCTTGCTGACCACGCTGTTCGTGAAGGCGCCACCATTGGCGAACATCTGCACGCCAGCTCCCCAGGCACCGCCATTGGCCTGGTAGCTGGAGAAGTCGACACCGGTATACCCGGCCTGCGTTGAGCCGGCCGAGGCCGCCCCGCCGCCGAAATACGATGCGGCAGCAGAGGCAGCCATGCCGAACAACGAGCTGAGCGCCGAGGAGCTGGCCTGGCGAACAGCGATCCTGGCCATATCTGCGAGGATCGACTTCGTGAAGTCAGCAAACGACAGCTTTCCGGTCATCGCGAATTGCACAATCGCATCTTCCATGGAGCCGAAGGCGTTGGTGAACAGGCTCTTGGTCTGGCCGGCCACATCCCGCGCCGACTCCAGGTAGTTCTGCCAGGCAGAGGATGCTCCGTTGGTCCAGTCGCCCTGGGCAGCGGACATATCGTCGTAGTTGCTGACCACGGCGTCGTGCAGCTTCTGCTGGGTGGCTTCCAGCGCCTGCAGTTTCTGCGTGTACTCGTCGAGGCTCATGCCCCGGGAGCCATCGCCGTACTGGTTGGCCAGGTCCAGCTTCTGCTGGTTGATGCGGTCGTCGATCGCGTTCTGCTGATTGGTCAGGTCCCGCTGGCGGTCACCCTGGCCAAGGCCGGCGGCAGCGCGCATGCCCTGCTCGCGCAGAGTATCGACTTGCTGCTGCAGGGCGCTGGTGTAGGTCTTAACTGCCAGTTCCTGCCTCCTCAACCGCCCCTGCTCATTTTTCGCCAGCACATCCAGTTCGCTGTCTGCCGCCTTCTGAGCCTTGACCACGTCGGATCGGGCGTCAGCAATCTTCTGGTCGAGCTGAATCCTTTGCTCGGCACTGGTAGACGCCTTGCCTTTCGCCGCCTCCAACGCTGCGATTTCCACCTCATATGCAGCGGTAACCTCATCCCGCTCGTTACCGATCAAGGCTTCCCGCTTCAGCAGGTACTCCTGCTGTGAGATCAAACCGGCCTTCTGCGTAGCATCAAGTTGTTTCTGTGCGTTAGCGTATTCGGCCTGGATTTCCTTGAGAGCGTTTTGCGCCGCGTTGTAACCGGTGAGGTCCACGGTGCCGGCAGACGGGCCCTTCTGATCCCTGTTTTTGTCCTTGATGTTCTGGATTGCCTTCGCAACTGCTTCAGGCTGAACCATTGGGTCATCGGGGTTCGCGGCGCGCACGCTGGCGACATACTGCTTGTACTCTCGGATTAGCTTATTGCGCTTCTCCGCGTTTGTGAGGTTGGAGTCGTTGATGGCCTTCAGCTTAATGCCGTCATCGATCGCCTGTTTCTGAATACGCGCCTGATCTTCTTCGGTCTTGGTTCTCTGCTCTCCAGCAAAAACCATCAACTGAAGCTGATACAGCTCTTGCCTTGAGTCCACGAGTTTCTTCGCAGCATCGGTATCGTATGGATCAGCATTAACCGCACTTTGCGCGTAGGCCACGCGCTGAGTGAGCTCTGCAATGCGCGTCGCTGGGCCCGCGTCTCGCCCGATGTTTTTGATCGCATCGAGAGATTTCTTTGCCTCATCGGTGACGCCCTTCCAGGCCTTCTCGATGGTCCCGAGATTTTCAGTAATCTCGGTTGATCGACCCTTGATAGTTTCGGCGTAGGTGTCAGTCAATAGCTTGGCGGCACCAATAGTATCGCCCTGCTCCTTCAGTGCGACGATCTGCGAATACACCGATGCCGTCAGAAAGTGATACTGGTCATTCAGTTCTTTCGCAGCGGCAACCGGGTCCTTGGCGATTTTGACGAACTCGGCAATGGTCGCCCCGACCGATTTGCCGGTGGCATCTTCCATCGCTGCCGCCGCATCAGCGATATCCTTGAAGCTTCCGCCGGCGATCACACCAGACGAAGCCAGCAGCGCCAGCGAATCAGCAGCCTCGCCGGTGGTGCCGTTGGTGGCACTCACCTGCTGGGCAAGGTCGGACAACTGCCCGGCGGTCGTGCCAGCAGCATTGCCGGTCAGAATCAGTGCCTTGTTGTATTCATCTGTTTCTTTGCTGCCCTGGCTGTAGCCGTAGATCAGGGTCCCGACTGCAGCTGCAGCGGCAACAATAGCAAGCGATACGCCCGCAGCCCCGAGCGATACGCCGCTCATTGCAGGTTGAAGAGCGCCTGCCGCGCGCTGCGCATTCTCAGCAGCTTCTGCCACTGTGTTCGAGTTTTCGGCAAAGTCCGACAGGCTCTCCCCTGCTTCCCCCGCATTCTCGGCCACGTCCTTCGCGCCTATGGCGAGACCAACGAGCGACTCCCCCAAAACTGAAGCATCAGATCCACCAGCAAACAGTGAGCGGAATTTGTCTTTGAGGACGTCGAGGGTGGCACCCACACCTCCGAATGAATCCTTGATCTGGCCACCCTGCTGCAACAGAACGAGCAAAGGGTTCTGGCCGCCGGCCAGGCTGGTGAAAATGTCAGTGAACTGCGCCGGAAGCTGTCGCAGCGCCGCTTCGGTCTGCTTCGAGCTGGCTCCGGTCTTCTTCAGGCCTTCATCAAAGTCGCCCAGCTTCTGCCGGGATGCGTCAATGCGGGCCGAGTATTCCCGGAAGGTATCGGCGTCGATCAGACCGGCCGCCTTGTACTTCTGCAACTGGGCCTGCTGCTGATCCAGCTTGTCGAGCGCAGCAATGGCGGGATTGATCTTGCCGAGCAGCGCTTGCAACCCTTCGGCTTGAACGCCAGTAGCAGCAGCAGCCTTCTTCGCAGCCTCAGCCTGCTTATCGGTCGACCCGACCAGTGCATCGGACTCGGCCCTCAACCGCCGCGCCAGTGCCGCAAGGCTGCTCGCCGAAGATACTGATGCGTCCATTGCCGTCGAGCTGGTGCCAACACTGGTTGTAAGCCGCTGGTAATAATCGCTCGACTCGAGTGAGGCTTTCGCCATAGCCGTCAGACGCTTCATCGCATCTTCAGTCGACTCAGAAAGCTTGCCCTCGGCGGATGCCAGGCCAGTGGTGGAAGCTGCCGCCTTGTCGAAGCCGGCAGACACTCCATCCGCTGCTTTTTCAGCCTTTGCGCCGGCCTGCGCCAAGCGCTCCAGATCCGTGGCAGCCTGAACGGCTTCGCCCGAATTTACCGCAATACCAAGTTGCGCGATTGTGCCTGACATGAGCGCTCCATTACTTCGATTCGCTCATGACGAGCAGGGCCTCGACCTCCATTGCCTGAAGGTCTGGGAATATCTCTCTGAGTTGTTTTCTGGTTGTGCCGACTAAGTCGGAGACATCTCGAAGAGCGGTGTAATCAAGGCCGGTGGCCCCGCCTATGCCCGTGCGCCACTGGGTGGACATGGCATTGAAGAGCACGAAGGCCGGCCAGTTCTCAGCCAGCACTTCACACTCTTCCTCGGGAATGTCGGAGATGGACAAGCCGAACGCCGCCAGGTCCGTATCAGACGGCCTCGGCTCGTACATCAGGCGGGCGACCTTCCTCAGTTTCCCAATCTGGCTGCCGAGAAAGCCTTCTGGTATGCATCGACAATTGCATCACCGGCACCGGCCGAGGTTTCTACCAGGGCGCGGATCGACTCAGGGCTCAATTTGTCCTCGAAGCCCCAACCAGTGACTAACTGGGTCACCTGCTCGATCTGCCGCTCGACGTGCGAGTCGGTGATTTCGATCAAAGTGAGTTCATCACCCTTGGCCTTGAAGTACTCCTGGTCTTGCTTCGCACTTTCCTGCCAGCCCGCGAACAGTCTTGCTAGCTCCTTGCGGTCGCGGTACTTGAACTCGAACGGCACCTTGATCGTGGTGCCGCCGACGCGCGGAATATCAACTTCGGCTGTGAAGGTGGGGTTTTGCGCAATTTTGAACTTAGCCATGGATTACACCGTCGCGGCGTAGCGAGTTGGCCGACCGGTCAACGCCACGCTGATAACGCGCGTCATCAGGTTGTTGCGCGACATGGTCGGGGTCGAAGTGATGGAGACATAACCGTTGTAGATGATGCTGCTACCGCCCGGCAGGTTCAGGCGTAGTACACGCGGCTGTTTATCATCGTCTGCAGCCTCGCAAACGTCGACATAGGGCTTTGAAGGATCGTCGGCGACCGTGATGGAAAGCGTGATCGGGTTCTTGGTGGTTGGCATCTGCCGATCATCATCGTCAGCCAGGAAGCCGTAAGTCAGGAACTGCTGATCGCCCCCCGTGGAGTTCAGTTCCGTGATCTGGGAGATCTCGGTGAACGAGGTCACTTCACGTGCCGAACCGACACCCGAGCCCGCTGGATATTGCTGAACGTTAACAGTGTTCACACCGCCCAGTGTGAAGGTGCCGCTGGCGATCTCGGCAACACGTACGGCTCGACCGTCGAGGCGGGTCCAGCCTGAGTTAACGGCAATGATGTCGTCTTCGGCCAGACCATGCGCTGCAGCGGTAGCCACTGCCGGGTTCGCATTGCTCAGTGAGGTAAATGGGATTGCTGCGCCATAGGCGGAAGCAATTTCAAAGGTTGCACCGTTGGGCATTTGAATGCCGGCCATGGGTTTTTCCTCTTTTCAGAAATGACAAAACCCGCTCGATGGCGGGTCTGTGGGGTTGCCCGATGGGCTGAATTAGTTGGTGTCAGCGCGGTACTGGAAGGACACGGGCACGGTGTAGGTGGTATCTCCCTGAATGCCTGGGCCCTGGTCTGGTGGCGTCATGGTGATCACCGTCAGGCCGGCCTTCTCGTTCCGTTCATACAGCGGAAACAGCGCGCTGATCTCGTCAGCCAGGCCGCCGGCCGGACCGCGGTACTTGCCCGATGGCACCACTACGCTGGCCTGGAAGACGCCGGTATACAGGCGGTGGTCGCCACCTAGGGTGTTGCTCGCAGTGTCCGCCGGCAACGTGTAGGCACGGAGGTATGTTTCTCCGTCCTTTGGCGTGTAGGTCTCGTTCTCGACGACCACTTTCAGCGGTGGAACCCTGGCTTTCGCCCAAGCGATAACCCGGGCCTGGTAGATAGTGGCGATCACGTTATGGCTCATACCTGGTTGTTCCTGATGGCTTCATCGACGATCTGCTGGAACCTGGCGAGCGTGATTCGAACCATACCGCCGGGGGCCTGCTTTGAATGCCCGTATTCAAGCGGCACCGCATAAGGCAGGTTGTTCACGATGTAGGCTGTCTGGCCTGCTGTCAGCTGCCCGACCTGCAGCCGCAGCTTGGCCAGGGTCACACCTCCAGAAGGATCGACCTGATCCAGCGTGCCGTCGGCGGGTGTATCGATTGAGAACTGCCAGTTCCCCCGGAAGCGACCGCCGACATAGTCCTTGCCGGCCACCAGGCCGTTCACGCTGAAGTTCTGGTCGCGTTCGGTCTTGGTCAGGGGCTTTGCGTACTTCACGCCGCGGCGCAGCTTGCCGGCCTTGGTGAAGTTGCTTTCGTCCAGGTTGATCAGCGTATTGCGCACCGAGACCTTGAAGTCGTAGTCGTCGGCTGCGCGTGTATTGGTTGCGCGGTGCGCCAAGTTGGCCGCCCAGATCTCCGGATTACCCACCGGAGACATGCGAATCACGCTGCTGCCGATCTCGATCACGATCTCGCGAAAGGTGGCGTCAATGCCGGCCTGGGCCTGCTCGGCGAACTGGCGGATGTTCTCGGCGAAGCTGCCGTTCCTGCCGGCGTAGCGGTTCATGAGCGCACCTGCAGCTCGTACATAATCGGCGTACCGGCGGGGTTGATCTCTTTCAGCGGCGGAACGATGGACCAAGTGCGGCCCTGAATGATCACCTTGTTCAGCAGATCAGGCGCCCACTCCAGCCCTTGGGCCGCGATCTTGAGCTTCTTGTCGCCCTGCTTGATGAGACTGTTGCTCTGGAACTCCAAGCCTGTGAAGTCGAGAAGGATGCCCTGAGCGGTTTGCTCGATGATGGTGTCAGGGCCGGCCGAGTCAGTATCAGGATCGTACTCGCCGGGCTTGATGTCGCGGATAGTTACGGGCTGGCCGAACTCTGTGATCATCTCCAGAGCCATCACGGCCATTTCGTCGTAGAAGGCCATGGTGGCTCCAGATGTGAAAAGCCCAGCGCGATGGCTGGGCCTTTTATTATTCGAAGCGTTTCCGTCGTTCTTCAATCATCTTGTCTGCAAAGTCCGCAGAAAACCGCGCAACGAACTCTGCCTGCCTTTCACCGCTCCAGTCACTCGCTGTACCTGCGACAAAGGCAGCCGCATATTGGTCCCATGCCAGCCGCTCCTCCTTAAACCATTCATCATCGTTATGCTGCTGCTCTTCAATCCCTGTCATGCCTAGCGTCCTCTGTGTTGAAGTGGCAAACCTAACATTACGCTCGAACTGCGAATAGGCCACGTTTGAGCAAATAGTCAGCAAACTGCGTGGCGCTCGGCCGATCCGGCGCCGCCGGCAGCAGTCGGCCGCTGGTGTTCGGGATGGTGGCGTACTCGCGGGTTACCGCACCCTCAACACGCTCCAGGGTTACCGCGCCTTTACGCTTCTCGATCGGGTCAATGTCGTCCTGATGGATCTCCGCAGCCAGGGCCATCTGGCCGTATTGGATCCGCGCCGGCAGGTAGTTGCTAGGCTTGATCTCCTGATCCAGCAGCACCTCCCGACGCGGCCAGGCCAGGGCCTGTTCACTGCTGGTCTTGCGCCCCTTCCAGGTCATGCCATCCATTGCCAGAGCCGCGCGGCGAAGCAAGGCTTCCTGGGCAGGCATCTCAGCGGGGATGGTCACACCGAACTTCACGGCGTACATGGCCAGATCCTCGGCAGATGCGTAGCTTTCGGCGTCAGGCTTCCCGGTGCCGTCCTCGATGATGAGTGTCATGCGTCAACTCGCTGGAATGGGTGGAGGATTGGCTGCCAGGTCACCGGCAGCCAGCAGTATCAGGCCTTGGGCAGCTCGGCGATGAGCTTTTCAAGCGATTCCTTCGAGGCGTTGGCCCGGTACTGCACGTTCGCTGCGTCAAGCTTGACCTTGAGCGCCGCGATTTCGCCAGCCTCGTTAGCCGGCGGCTCAGGTACAGCCCTCTTCAGAGCTTCGACCTCGCCGCGCAGTGCGTCGACAGTCAGGAGCAAGCCATCACGCTCAGTTGTCAGCTCACCGACTGAGGCATGGATGATGCCCAGCGCCTCAAACAGGCGGGTCGCCAGCTCGCCAAACCCGGGTTGCTGGATTTCGCCAGCATCCAGACCATCAAGCAGGAGAATGACCGCGCCATTTTCAGCTCGCAGCTTTGCAACTTCGTCTGCCAGCTCATCAGATGCAGGCACCTTAGCACTCGGGAGAGGTGCGGCTGGGGCCTCTTCGACCGACACGTCAACACCTGCGGCCTCATAGGCAGCGACAATGTCCGGGTAGTCGCCAACGACCACCACCGCCGTCGCATCGCGCTCGATGCCGCGAAACAGGCTTGCAGTGCGGTACCGCTTGTCCGGATCGAAGCCTTCAAGCTGGTTCGTGTAAATCAGTTCCATAGAAATCTCCGTAGCGGCCATTGCTGACCGCTTCCAGGGGCAGGTATCAACCACCAGCCGGTGGCGTAGGGGTCAGCGTGATCATCACGCCGGCGGTGACCTTGTTACTGTCCGCGTGCTTGACCCAGTTGGCTGCCGAGCCTACAGCGGCCAGGGTTGGGTTGGCGCCACCAGCGGACTCCTTCCAGCTGTAGCCCAGAACATCGATGTTCACGGTTCCCTCGGCGCGGTAGCCGATGCCCAGGTTCTCTTCATCGTTTACAGGGTACGAGCGAAAACCCGGGGCCTGAGACTCGGTGATGACCACAGCATTCGGCAGCAGGCCGAAGATCACGTCCGCAGGCGCGGTGTCAGTTACCAGTACCGGCTTGCCGAGGGTGCCTGGCAGGCCGCCGTAGATCACAACACCGGCTTCTTCGTAGATCTTGTTGGTGATGGCCTCGTCGACGATGTCGAAGTAGGCGCTGGAGTGCATGACCCACAAGGCAATGCGGCCGAACTTGTCGCCGAACTTGCGCATGCCGCGGGTCAGGGTCTTTTTGCCGTCGGTTTCGATGTTGGCGGTGACCACCATGCCGGCGTTGGAGCCAATCGAGGCCCGCAGCGCAGCGGTGGCGTACTGGATGAAGCCTTCCAAGGTCGCATCCGCCACATCGGCGCCGATGATCTGGGAGAACTCGTCCACCGGACGGCCGCGACGCTTGAACGCCTCTTCGGTGGTCTGGTACGGGCCGTACTTCCACGGAGCCTTGACGCCAACAGCCTCGCCGGCACCGATCTTCTTGGCGGTCACCTTGCCGGTGGAGTTGACGTCGCGGTGTTCCAGCGAGCCGCCGATCTTGTAGAAGGCACGCTTACGGAAGTCGCCCTCGATCAGCTCGTTGTCGAGGACGATCGCACCATTGGAGGATGCGTTGAACACGTCCAGGTTGTCCTGGACACGCTCCAGGTATGCGGTCTGCGCCTCATCGTTGTAGATGATCAGGTCGCTGTTAACAGTGGTTGGCATGGATGAATCCCCTTACTTGGGCAATGCGAGGTACGCGGTTTGGCCGTGCTTGCGCTGGTAGTCGCGCTTCTGCTCGGCGGTCATTTCGGAGCGCTTGAATGCAGCCTGGCCGCTACCCCCGCCCGGGGCTTGTGTGCCTGAGGCCCTTGGCCACAGATGAGGTGCGCTTTCGCGCAGAGACTCCGCCCATTCGAGCGGTGTCAGAGGGGTCTTGCCGTCCTTACCGAGGATGATCTCGCCAGATTCATCAACGGCAACGGCTTCGCCCTCTTCGTTCAGGGTGAACACGCCTTTGGCGCGCAGAATGATGTCGTCGGTTGCTTCAGGGAGTGCGCCGGCCTTCAGCGCTGCGCCGCGTACCGAATCACCCAGGACCTTGCCCTGGAATTTGGCAGCGAAGGCCTCGGCCTTCTCGGCGCGCGCGGTGACAGTCTTCAGTTGCCTGTCGTAGTCGCCACGCAGGCGCTCGGTGCGGCGGTTGAATACTTCGTCCACCTTGCCTTCAGTCAGCAACTTGGTTTCTTCATCCTGGCCGGCACGACTCAGCAGTCCTTTGACGGCGTCGATGTCGATGCCTTCGAACTGAGTTTCGAACTGGGTCAGCTTGCCGGTGGTTTCCTTCAGCTTGCCCAGCAGCTCGGAGTTCTTGGTTTTCAACCCGGAAACGGATGCCTCAACAGCAGTCGCGATAGCGGCCTTGACTGCCGGGTTTTCCAGGTCGATTTCGTTTTCTTCTGCCACGTTGATGCACCCCTTGGGTATGTGTTGCCCGCTTTGCAGGCATAAAAAAACCCGGCTCATGGCCGGGCTTTGTTCAGCGTTTAACGTTTGGGTATTCGCTCAGAGTCTGGAACTAACTGGTTGATGCGCTTGAGCATCCCCATCAGGCCACAGTGCAGCCCGGTTTTCGTGGGCTTTCGTCCTGACAGCTGTGCCTGAATCAGATGGCCTGGTCCGTTGTAGATCTCCTCGAAAGTGCCATCTCGATTCATGCGAATGCCGAGGTAGTAGTCAGGTACGTGATGCACAGGAAATGTAAGACTGGTGCCGAAGGTGGTTTTGATCTGAACATTCCGACCATCATCAGTAATTGCATCGTGATGTTTGGTCAGACCTTCATTCAGCGTCAAGGCGTAGGCCAGACTGGCAACAACCTCACCAATGTCGCCAACAAGTCGGCCATCAGGAGTGAAAGGCTTGCCCGGGTAAGCCTCTTGGAGCTGCGACACCGCTGAGAACAACCCCTTCAACGCTTCTTCGATTTTCACCTGAATAGCTGGGTCCATGATCGCTCCTTGATAAGTGCGAGCATCCTAGCTCAGATCCCCGCTAGTTCGAACGCAAGTGGTTCAAGTGCCTTCATCTGAGCCAATGTCAATGGCGCAAAGTTGCGATCCAGCTGCAGCTCTGCGAACCGCTCCACGGTCAATCCGCCCTCCCGGAACAACTTGCCCCGAACAGGACCGATTGCCACGTCCTGAAACGCCGCAGGCTGCTGCTGAAGCCACTGGTAGTAGTCCAGGCTTGCACTGACCTGCTGGGGCCCGCCATCACCGACAGAGGCCCGGGTAGCATCCTTGGCGAAAACCGCACTGAGCTTGGTGATGAGCACAAAGGTCGTCCGGCAGTTCGGGTGGAACGGTGGCCGGGGCCCGGAGTCGACCGGAAACCGTCGCTTATCCATCGATCGGCAGGTCTGGCTAGTCTTGCTGTCCAGCGTGGCGACCATCTCAACCTCGGCCACGATGTCCGTGTTGGCCTTGGCCACCTCCATGCGCGCCTGGGACGACACATGCTGAATTGCGGTGTGAACTACAGTGCTGGCATTGCGGCTGGTTGTGGCCAGGATGCCGTCCTTGTAGCCGGCCGCCTTGGTACCGCGGATGTTGCGGATGATCTGAAAGTTCGTCTGCCCCTCGAAGAAGCCCTGCCGGATCGTGCCTGTGACGCGCTCGCGCTCGGCAGTGGTCCAGCCCTTGATGAAGGACTTAAGCAGCTTCCCGCCACCGGTGCCGCGCACGCTGAGCGGGTTTGTCAGGACTGCCGTGCGAACAGCGGCAACCGTGGGCGCCGCCACATCCAGCGATACGCCAACCGGCGCCGACCGGGCAAGGCTGGCGGCTTCGAACTCAGCCTCATAGTTGGCGATGTCCACCAGGTCGAGGTTCAGTTGAGTGCTGTAGCGGTCGAAGATGCCCAGCAGCAGGCTATCGACCTCCTTCAGCAGCGCTTCCAGGCGCTTGACGTTGTACTCGGTCAGGTCCGACCGGGTGAGCCGATCCCGGATCGAGCGATCAATCTCCTTGAGGAAGGGAGCAAACTTGCTCACCTCTCCCGCCTTCAGCTTCTCGAGAAAGACCGCGTGTCGAATCGTGGCATCAAGGATTGCTTGGTTTGCCGCCATTTAGTTCGTCCTCGTCGTCCAGGCCCAAGCCGTCGCCCTGTTCCTGCAGCTCGCCATCGATCTGCTGGTCCGTGCGTTCAGGAGCGATCAGCCCCAGCTTGCGCAAGTAGGCCCGCAGGTCAGCCTTCGCGAATCCGCCGTTCTGCCAGAGCCCGACGAGCGCGGTGATCATCTGCGGATCTGCTGTCAGCTCCACGAACTCTTGATTGACCTGGTAGGCGACCTTCTTGTCAGTGATGCCCATGTACGCGCAGCACCACATGAGCGCCCTGGTGTAGGCCTCGCTGACGTTGGCCACACACCCGGCAAGGACCGAAGTCGACGCAGACTGATCGCCGCGGGCCTCGGTTGCCGTCTTGGACGATAGAGACGCAACGACCATGCGAGCGCCCAGCTCGATCATCATCTGGTTCTTGTCGGCCATGGCCTCCTTGACCAGCGTGTTGGGCTGGGGCTGCGCGTACCCGAAGGAACCACCAGCAGGCAGCATCATCGGCGCCCTGGAGCCGACATAGACGCCGTTCTTCTCCATCCAGTCGCGCCACTGCTCATCCAAGCCGGAGATCCACGGCTGGGCCTGGCCGCACCAGAAGACGCTGTCTTCATAGTCGGCACTGTTTCGGTAGTGGCCCAGATTGATCATGGCGATGTCGTAGAGCGGCGACTCATCAATGCTCGGGTCGTTGTTCTGCGCGCCGACGAAAGTGAACGGGATCTCTTTGAGGCGCCCGGCTCCGCCTTCAGGCCTGAACTCTTCAACGATGGCCAGCGGACCGCCGCCTTTCGGGCCTGATCGACGCCAGACCCGACAGACGAAGCCATCAGACTCCAATGCCAGCTCTCGATACTGCTCAATCACCTTGAAGCCGAAGCCGTCTTCCTCCTCCGGCGCCTCTCGCAGCACCACCAGGGTCAACACACTGTGGCCATTCACCATCCCGGTGCGCCAGTTGATGATGTCTTCAGCGCAGTAGGACAGGATCACCGAGTGGCCACCGATGCCGTCGTCCTGGTGATAGTCGACATAGAGACCATGCCGACCAGCCTCCAGCACCTTCTCAAGCGTACCCTGGGAGTGCTGGTAGATGCTCACGCCGGAGCCGTTGGCGTTGTCCTGCAGGTACTCCAGCTTCTTCGATACCACCAGTGTCGGGTCTTTATGAAACGCCAGCCCCAGCAACCCGTTTCGGGTGTGCCCGGTGGCGTTCTTGAACACTGCACGCTCGCGGTAGGCACGGTTCCGGTCTTGGTTCTCCGGCGACTTGTCGTGTGCGTTGATGTACGGCAGCCGGTCGACAACCCTGTGCTGGCCGGCACACACATCACGCACTGTTGCCCATCGGCCCAGGGCCTCGATGTAGTCCGCCCGCTTGAAGGAGACGTCGTTGCTCATCGGGCGTATCCCATTTTGATAGCGGTGACCGGTTTGATGATCGGGTACTCGCGGTGGATGAAGTAACCGCCGCCATCGTTGGCGTGGTCGTTTCCTTGTGACTTGTCGGGCTCGCCATTGGGCGCCCATACCTGCTGCTCCAGGCCGTCGGCGTAGGTTGGGCAGGTAAACGGGTTCACCAGGTAACGCCTCTCGCCCTGGGCATTGCAGAACATGGCGTTCATGGCGTTGATCCGGTCCTTTACTGGCGGGTTGGCCGCAGGCGCGATGACCGAGAAGCCGGCCTGCTTGAGCATGGCGATGTCCGTCATGCTGGCGTTGACCGACTTGCGCGAGTCACCCGAAGCGTCCGGATAGATCCTGATCTCGCACGTCTTCTTGAAGTCGTTGCCGTCGTGCTGCCAGTAGCGCTCCTTGATGCGGCGGATCATGTCTGGCGTGTCGTAGCCATCGATTAGCTCATCGACTGCCCTGGGCAGCCCCTGGTCGCGCTTGACGTGGGTAATCGCTGCCATCTTGCCGACGTTGAAGTCCATCCCGATAAACAGAGGCTCGCCTGCTTGGACCGTGTCGAAGCACTGGTTCAGCTTCCGGTCGTAGGCGTGGTAGATCGATCCGGACGTCAGGTTGACGAACTGGCCGTTCAGGTAGGCCCTGATCAGTTGCTCGGGGTATGACTCCATCAGCGACGGGATGTAGTCGTCGGGCAGGTTCAGCTCGTTGTCGAAGGTGCTGGCCTGGACCAGGCCATACATCTCCTTGAGCGCCGGCTTGTCACGCAGTTGCTTCACGAACTGCTGGAAGACGAACTTGAAGCCCTCAGGCGTCGTGGTGACGTCTACCCCATTCTTCAGGCCCGGCAGGTTGTAGCGCATCCGGGCAATGATCTTGCGCCAGGCCTGCTGCGCCTTGATCGACGTCAGCACGTCCAACTCATCCACCAGGGCGTGGCCAATCTTGAAGCCGACGATGGTCTGCGGCTTCTCCATCGACCGGCAGATCACTGTGCCGCGGCATTGCCGGCCGCTGTAGATGTGAACCTCATGGTTCGCCTGGTTGATCTTGGTCTTCAGCCCCCAGTCGTAGGCAACCTCATCCATGGTCGGATAGAAGATGTCCCGGATCTGCGGATAGGTTGGCGCGAAGTAGCCAGCGTTGACGCCGGGCCATTCCATGAAGTGCTTGCTCAGCGCGGAGCAGCCTACCCAGGTCTTACCCGACCCGAAGCCGGCAACGAAGGCGCGGAACTTGTGGGGCAGCGTGAGGAACTGAGCCTGGGGAATGTTAAGGCTCGGCATTCGGTTTCCTCGCATCCACCACATCGACCTGGATGCGGGTCGGGATCTGCGGCTCGTCGTCCGGCTCTTCCTTGCGGGCCCGGTTGACGTACATATCGCCGCACTCCTTGGCGGCCTGCTCGTAAAGCTGGGCGGTCAATGCCAGGTTGCGCATGTTCTCGGCCTTCTCGGCCATCCGGGCCAGGCCGCGGAGGCGAAACGCGCGGTTGGCGATTGGGATATCCGCTGTCTCTTCGCGGAATCGCTTGCGGGTGTCGTGAAATAGGGTCACCCACTTCACGGCAAGCCCCTTCCCCGCGGCCTTGGTTGGATCGTGCGTTTCCACCTGCTGGCGGGTCACCACAAGCCCGTATTCATTCTTGACGGCTTCCACCACCTGGGACGGGGTGTCAAAGCACGCCAACGCCTGAACGATGAAGCTCTTCACCTCATTTTTCAGGGCTGCCATAAATTTTCATCCGTCTAGAGCCTGTCAAGAATCAGGCCGACTTGAGCAGACAGGTTCCGCAGGCCCTCGATATGTTCAATTTCCCCACCTCGGCAGGATTGTTTGCAGCGTCTACCAGGGCCTGAACATCAGGGCTCGCACCGTAGCGGCGGACCACACCGACGAACTCCTCGACGTCATGGCCGCGTAGCTTCAGTTTGGGCGCGCCTTCCTGGGTGAATGCTGGCTGACCGTACTTATCGTTCGCCTGAGCAATGTGGTAGAGCTCGTGTTCGATCAGGGCGCAGAAGTCCGCGTCGGAACACTCAGCGCAGTAGTCAGCAGCCAGAGTGATGATGAAGGCCGGGACATCGCCGAACCAATCACGCATCTGTTGCTCCATCCGGGCCTTCTGCCAACCTCCGGCGCGGAACGCGACCTGTTCAGCCTGGCCAAGGACTGTCCTCCCCTGCTTCTCGAAGCTCGACGATGCCCACATGACCCGGATGTCTGCATCCAGTAGGTGGGTATGGTCTTCGTTGTGGATGCTGCCGGTGTCGGCGAGGATCTCGGTTTGGATCCACTCCCACACTTCAGGGGCTGGAGCCAGACGAACACCGAAGTCGGAAAGATCAGACAGCTCAAGTATTGAAGATGGCGGGTATGGCCTATCCATGGATCACCCTGAGCTTGAAATAGTGGCTCGTTGCCTGTATCTGTGAGGACCGACTCTCAAAAGGCAATCACCATGGAACCGAGATTCAAAGTCCTAAGCGGTATCAGCCTTGAAGCCGGCGGTACTCGATACCGGATCTTCGACAGCAAAGATCAAGGCAACTCAAATAAGTACGGCATACATGAGAGCAAAGAAGAAGCCGATGCGATCTGCTCAAAACTAAATGCCAAAAGGTTTCAGGTAGTTCCACCGCAAGAGAAAAAGCTGGTCTCTGGCTTTGTTGTCGAAGATACCGACTTCGTGCCTGCGTTCGTAGGTATTAACTATCACATCGTCGACAGCAGAACCGGGGATTACACCGGAGACGACTTTGAGACTGAGCCCGAGGCAATTGCCAGAGCAGAAGAGCTGGAGCGCCTAAATCCGTAACCAGTCATTCCTGATCTATCAAAACCTCTATCAGCTTCTGCTCACCAAGACGCATAGCACCCAAGCACTGCAGGTCGTCGCATTTAGGCCCAAGGCCGAACACGGTGACCTTTCCCTTGGCTCCGATCAGTGTCAAGGCGCCCACGACGCACTCAGGATGTTCACCAGCATCTAGGTCATCAGCAATCTTTCGGAGCGTCTTTGCCGCGTCACGCCAATCCTCGCGCTTGAACTCCAGAACTTTGACTGTCATTGGCACACCATCTGGTGAGTTTGTGCGTGAGCGTGCCCGTGCAGCTCTGCGACGATCAGACCCTGCGGCAGGCCGGCAGCCTTGGCCGCGTCGATGGCCTTGGCGATCGCGCTATCCAGATCGGTCAGCGCCTTGTTGATGTCCTGGCTCAGCGGCAGCGCGTGGCGCAGCCGAGTAACATTACTCATCAGCTGAATGGATCGGCGGGCTTGGCGATCGAGCGAACGAACCACATGAAGCCTTGCTGCAGGCTGGTCTTGGCCAGGGCCAGCAGTCGCGGGTCCACGCCTTCAATCTGACCGATCTGCTTGAACAGCTCGCCGGCATCGGCCTCCAGGGCCTTGATCGAGTTCATCCCATCAATCTCGCTCTGGGTGAGATCGCGGTAGCCGGTGATCTTCTTGTGCTGGTTGTCCATGGAAGTTACCTCTCGTGATGTCCGCGCCACAAAATGGCGCATCCGTGATTTGTGGTGCGGGCGCTGGTAAGCTCGCGACTTATGCCGCCATCCAAGGAAAAGGAAATGATCTTCGACTGGCACGCAGGGCCGATTACCCGTAGCACACCGCTGGACAAGAACTATCGGAATACGCAAAAGGTGCGACAGTTCCTGGCTGGAGAGTGCGGTGACGCATTCAAATTCAATCGTGCCTTCATGGCATGGATCAAAAGCGGCGAGCCAGTGACGATGGGCGACGTAGCGGATGAGTGGGTACGCACCCGAGGCTGACCATGGGAAGGTCCATTTGAGGGCGTCATCAGCTAACGTGAACGACGCCGCTCAACCCCATCAGGCGCCTTGTCGCAGCGCAGACAGTGCTCGCAGTTCAGCGCCCGGCACAGCCAGACCTTCACCCGCTGCCAGTACGTGACCATGAAGACGTGCCGAACGCCCGCCAGGGCCAGGGAGGCGTACAAGGTCGCCTCCGCCACCGACTGGGACATGATCAGCCTGTCGTTGCGCATTAGGAGCGCGTAGCCGCTCAGCGCGATAGTCGCGTAGATCAACTTCCCCAGTACCCCGTCGCGAACCTTCCCGCTCAAGCAGCACCAGGTTGCCCATAGCGCAATCAGTCCAGCCGACCACGTTGCAACGTGTTCCAGGATCATGTGCCACCTCCCCCGAACTTCGAACGAATGAACGCCCAAAGGTCAGCAGCTTTAATTGCCCGGGTGATGGCAGCGATCAACGAGCCGCCGAAGGTGCCGAGCAAGAAACCGATACCGGCAACGCTACGAGGCTCGACCACTCCCAGGTAAGCGCTCACCAGTCCGGTCAGGTAATGGGCGCAGACAGCACCCGAGAAGATGAAGACGGCCCAGGCCTTTCGGTCCACCAGGTCGTCGCGGTGCCACCAGCTCGCGGCGAACGCACCAACCAGTCCCGCGGTAAACCAGGTATCCAGCCTGTCGAGCAGGCGGTACAGAAACTCCATGCGCTCGACTCCCTGGGCATGACTATAAAGGTCGGCGCTCACTAAATTCCCAGTTCAAAGCCTTGGGTGTGGAGAAGCCGAAAAACAAAAAACCCCGGCAAACGCCGAGGTTTAAATTTAGAAGCAGCTACGACTATACGAATTTACTTTTCCTTCGTAGGTCGTGGCCAAGAACGCTTGGCAACCTCTTTCTTAGTCTCCTCCCAAGACCGAAGCAAGTCTTGGAAATCGTCTTCAATGCCCCATCGGAGCCCAAAAGGTGGAAGACCGAAAGCCGCCCTCAGCTTAGAAGCCAAGAGGTAAACCTCATACCCAAAGTATCCGACGACTTCTGCTTTATGTGCATGCACTTCCGTAGGGTCCCAAGAAGCGTCGTAAATCGAGTAAAGATGTTCGCTCGCCAAAGCCTTTTCGGTCGCCAACCATGCCAAATCGCTACTGTATTCCGCACCTAACTGCTTCAACTCATCCTCAGCGATATCAAGATCTGGATACACACAGCGCGGCCAGTCTTGATAGTGGGTTTGCGGGTCCAACCCCGCAGTAACCTCGTTATAGTCCCTTACGCTTTGTCGCGACTGAATAACGTAAAGGTCAAGCTTGGCGATAACCCCTATCGCTGCAAACTTCGCGTCACGAGCCCGCTCCCGACTTTTGAATAACCAGTCCTTGAACCAGCCAATTACTGTAGCGACCACACCGCTTGCCAAGACAATCTTTAAGATGTCTCCCCAGCCGAGAACAGCAGTCGCAACTTCAACCGATTCCATCGATTAACACCCCATAAAAAAGCCCAGCACAGTGGCCAGGCTTCGAAACTCAGGAAGCCTGCCTGCTGTTATGCCAGTAAAGGTAGGCAAGACCAACTGGCGCAATGAAAATCGCAAACGACCAGCACATCGCCATCGTAAATCCTTTCACCATCAGCATCAGGACGGCATTAACGAAGAACACGTTTTCGCCCATCACGAAGCCCACGACGCTCTCATAGACGAAACGTGAGTATGGGTAAAGCAACGTGCAGACAATCGCCATGACAATCAGCCCAGGCTTGCCCATCAGGCCCGTCGGGCTATTGGCGGCGACCGACAAAATCAGAATCGCAAACAACGAGCCAAAAATAAGCTGGCGGATGTAGTAGCTGGGGGTAAGGCCGCCAAATGTCTTCAACAAAAACGACTGCATAAGATCCCTCTAAGACGCTGCTTCAGTAAGGCGCGCACGATAGCAGCATCACATGCAAGCTCAAAGAGACCAGCAGCCCTGAACGCGAAAAGCCCAGCGGATTAGGCCGGGCTTTCTCTGTGGTGTCGCGCTTGAAAAGCTAAACACGCTGCCATGAAAGCAGGTGTTTATCCGCGAGGAAAGAACTTTTTACGCAGCATCTCGGAATTGCTCCAACGCGCAATCAATCCAGGCTACGCCGGCCTTGATAACCTCCCTCGCCTTCGCCTCACTCATCCCGTTCTCACGACCGACCCGGAGTGCGGGCCACTTTGCGCCGTAGTACAGCCAGATAAATCCTCCCATCTGCTCGTCACGCTTGCTCAGCTTGCCAACAGCACCATCTACGGCCAGAGCCAAGTCGTCGGTGATCACGTACTGTTTCACGCCCCCCTCCGACGGCACATTGTCCCTCATCAGGGCATACAACGACGACGTGTAGCGCGGCACACCCATTCCATCCATTCGCCACCAGCCCCATTGTTCGAGCATGTACTCAGTGTCCCCCAGGGGCTTGTCGATATACGTTCGCTTCTTCATGCAGCCCTCCGCGGAGTCGGACCTTGATCAAAGCCGAACAGCTCTCGCAGTAGCTTGTTGGCTTGATTGTTCTTGGCGTTGCCCTCGGTGATCCAGTTCTTGGCGAACGCCTCAAAACCGATGTTCGCCCGGGTTCCGTGCCAATCGACCACGATATCCATCAATGCCGCTGAAGCGATCCGGCCATTATTTTGTTCCAGCAGCATCCGATTACCGACCTTCAGGAACTTACACTCGACTGAGCTCAGGCTCTTACGCGGTAGTGCCGCCGTTACATTGCTCATCGTTCAGCACTCCGAGACTGGTTTGAGGACTTGTACTTACTGACAAATCCACGACCCATCTCAACCTCCTCGTTCGATGGTCCGCGGTTACCGGTGAAGTTGACGAAACGGGCGAACTGACCCTGCTGCTGAACTAGGCAAGATCCTACCGGCGCATGTCTGCACTTAGGCATGATCAGTTCGGTAACACCGTTCTGACCCTCCTCCGAGTCGTTGTCGCGATGGACGAGGATGATGCAGTGGGCGTCCGCCTCGATTTGACCTGAGTCGCGAAGGTCGGAAGCGATGGGCTTCTTACCTGGGCGCTTCGTTGAGTCGCGGTTGAGTTGCGCCAGCAGGATCACAGGCACCTCCAGCTCCTTGGCGATGTTCACGATTCCGGTGGATATCTTGCCGAGCTCCGAGCTCCGATTGAACGACTTGCCCTCGGAGCCGATCAGGCCGATGTAATCGATCACGACCACGTCGAGACCTTGGGCGCGCTGCACCTGGCGGGCGATACTGCGGATGCGCGCCACGGTCAGTCCAGATTTGTCGCAAACGAACAGAGGCTTATCGAGGATTTTGCTCACGGCCGAAGTCAGTCGTGGCCAGTCATCATCCTGCAACTGACCGTCATCAAGTTTTCTCAGGTCGATGCCGCCAATTGAAGCGAGCGCACGGTTGCCCAGTTCTTCCTCCGGCATTTCCAACGAGAAAACCATACCGACGCCGGAGCCACTGCACGCGATGTGCTGGGCAATTTGCAGGCCGAGCGTGGTTTTACCACTCCCCGGAAGCCCGGCCACGATGGTGACTGTCTTTTTCCGTAGGCCGCGGATCAGCTTGTCCAGATCCACCAGCCCGGTCGACAAACCAGATTGCAGCGCGCCGTTGAACTTGGAGTCGATTATGTCGATGTTGCGCGTCACTACCTCATCCATGCGTTTGTAGTCCGGTTCACCGGTTTGCAGGTCTCGCAGATCCGCCATTGCCTGCTGGGCGTTGGCGATGATCTCGGCGACCGGTCGGTTCTCGGTTGCTAGCTCGCGCACTGCGTCAGCAGCCTCAACCAGGCGGCGCAGAACGGCGCGTTCTGTCACGACCTTGGCGTAGGCCTTCCAGTTAGCAGTGCTTGGTGTGTTACGCGCCAGCTCGCCCGCATAGGCCATGGTGCGGGTGCCGCTTGGTAAGTACTCGGAGAAGTCATGCAGCGTTACAGGGTCAACGGGACAGCCTGCCGCGTGACAGCCGATCATGGTCTGAAACAGCGCAGCATTCTCAGGGTCATGGAAGTCCGACACCTGCACTTGGGCGGTGATGGAGTCGAATAAGTCGGAGTCCAACAACATGGCGCCCAACAGAGCGTGCTCTGCCTCATCGCTAAACAGTTCTCGTGTCATACAGCACCTCGCGCTGATGCCCAGGTAAACCCGACTGCCTGGCCGCCAGCTTGGCGAAGGCGATCCAGCGCCCGATCTCCGATGTAACGAGCAAGATCTGCAGTAGCCAGATTCGACACCACCACCGTTGGCAAAACATACTGATAACGGCGATCGATAACCTCATGCAAAACGCCCAGTTCGTAAGCACTACCGCTTTGGGCTCCAAGCTCATCAATCACGAGCAAGTCGAAACCCGATAGCTCGCTGAGAACATCGCGATCTGAATACTCGGCACCTCGATCCATCGCCCCTTTGAAAACACGAATGATCTCAGCTGCCGTGGTAATCACAGCCTGGGCGCCATGCTCACGAATAACGGCCTGAACCAACGCACAAGCAAGATGGGTTTTTCCGTTGCCAACGTTTCCGGAAAGGACGAGCGATCGACCGGCGGCGTAGTTATCGGAAAACCGAGCAACGTAGTCCTTGCATGCATTGAGGGCCTTGGCCATACCAGCGTCCCCTGCAGCGGTCCTGTAACTGTCGAATGTGCACCCTTGGAACCGTGGTGCAATACCAGCCCCTACGAGTAACCTATTGAGGTCTTCAGCCTTCTTCCTACTGCTCGCCTGGGTATACGCCGCACTCGATTTTGGCGCTGTATGCAGGGCCTCCCAGTGACAGTGCTTGCACCCCCGAGCAAGCACAGAACCATCGAACTGCTCCGTCTCAGAACTATTCACCGAGCCATGGATCGGGCATTCGATATCAAAGAAACGAACTCGAGGCTGCCGACAAAAATTAGAAATTAGCTTGGCCATTCGGCACCTCCGGATACATGTCAGGGGTGTGGTTGGGCAGGTTGTTGAACGCGGATGGATTGCCGCCAGAGGCCGGCAACAGCTCATCAGTCCAGCGCTCACCGTTCAGCCAGGTCGAAGCGTTCGGAATGTAGCGACCTCGGTCCTTGATCCAATCCTCGGAAACACGCTGTTGACCAAGAGCGGTGATCAGGGTCTGACGTAGCTCTTCGCTCGGCTTCAACTTTGCCCAGGCTCTGGCGGCTTCCTGGCGGCCTTTCTTCTTCGGGTACAGCTTCCAGAACACTTCGAAGGCTTCAGCCAATTCTGCTTCCGATGCACGCAAGATTTTAGGTTCCTTGACTGGTTCATAAGAGTGACTGGTTCTGGGGGCAGCTCCTGCCCCACCCCCTGGGTTATCTCCTGCCCCAGGTGGGTTATCTCCTGCCCCGCCCCATAGGGCAGATGCTGCCCCACCATCAAGCGACAAGTGGAAGACGTTCGACTGGTTCAACTCGCCTTTCCGACGATACTCTCGGCGGAGAAGACCTGCTTTTTCCAGCTCGCGAATGTGCAGCTTCACGGTTGACCGACCGATCTCACACTGGTCGGCAATGTGCTGGTACGACGGCCAGCACTCGCCCTGATCGCTTGCGTTATCAGCCAGCTTGATCAGAACCAGCTTCCGCAGTGGATTGCCCACTTTGGTCTTCATGGCCTTGACCATTAACTCCATGCTCATAGCTCAAGCTCCCTGGTCACGCGACGGACGAAATCGTCGTAACCCTCTGCCATGATCAGGCCTTGGTCTTCCAACGCCTCACGGTACGCTTTGGCGCTGCCATACAGTACCCAGCGCTCTCGCTCTGGGAGGGATCTGAACGACGCGTAGCTAGGCCAGGGGCCAGCGATCACCGACACCGGACCTTTTTCTGCGGTTTGCGTTTGGAGACGAGTGTTCATTGCACGGTCTCCCCTGCCGGAAACCGATCAACTACGGGGCACAGAACCAACATCTCCAACTGCCGCTGCTGCACAGCTTGGCGGAGGATGTCAGCGTCCATACCGGTAACGCGGAGAGCCATGCAGGCGTGGGAGGCTTCGAACTTGGCGTCTTGTATGCAGTCCTCTGCACCCTCCTCCTCGCTCCACAGAATCTCTTGCACTAAGTCCGTGCCGATCCAGGCCTTGTAGGCCAACTGATCGTTGGTGAACTGGCCCATGTAGGCTTCGTCGATAACCGTCGCACCTGGCAAAACCGCCTTTGAGTCGAGCTCGCTACTCATGCGTAAGCCCTCCCGATCGCCGACTGATGAAGAGGGATAAAAGTGAACTCATCAAAGTCAGGCTCGTACTTGGCGTGCTCCAACATGGACGCAATGTGGCTGAGCGGCATAGTCGATCGATGCTGCTGAACAAACGCGACCAGAAAGGCTCGACCTGGAGAGGGTTGGTCAGCACATTGCTTCATCAGCAATTTGATTCGCTGGGTCTGTGCTGCAAACCTTAAAAAGCCCTCTTCCCCCTGCACCTCCGATGGAGGCTCAGCCAGAGTAAACATCTTCGTGACACGGCCAAGCAGGTCCCTACCGAAGGTTTCAAGAAGATCCCGTGCTACCTGCTGGTCTGTCAGTCCAAAACCGAAACCGTAGACACCACGACCATCAAACACCTCGACCAAATAAAACGGAGAACTCTTCAGTAGTTGGGATTGTGGGGCAGCTACCTCGGTAGCTTTTCCAGGCAAAGAATTCATTGGTATTTCTCCTGCTCAGCAGGCTCAAAGCGAGCTTCTCCAGCACGCATTGCCCGAAGCCCCAAGACTGCTGCTCTTGCAACAGACTCGATGAACCCAATTTCCAAGCAGGTGCAGCGCCCACTCATCCCCTGGATCGCGCACCAAATTGCATCGAAGGCCTCCGCCTCATCAAATGCTGCTAGTGCGGCTATCTCTGACTCAAAGAAGCGCATTCCCTTCTTCCAATCAGCGGCAACACCAGGGTTATTCCTGGGCCAATTGATCATGCGCCCCTGTCCATCACGCGATGTAAAGCTGAGATCGTCACGAGAACGAATTGATGGGAAATTCACTACCAGCAGTTGCTTAACTTGTTCACTGCGGATTACGTGTGCCATGATAAGAGCCTCTGTGAGATGTGTTGTCCTGGTTGCACAGGACGATTTAATGAGCCCGGTTCCCGCCGGGTTTGTTGCTTTCTGAGCCGGGCAAATCTCATCATCCACCCGTTTGAAAAAATGCAAGTCATGCCCTGACAGCCTGTTCCATGTGAGGAACTTCATGCTCGCTGATTGGCTGAATCAGTTGAGTATCAGCCCCGTTTAAGACTGCACTCGGCTTGCTCAAGCCGCCTTCACCGACTCCTCCAGTACCAGCAAGCTCTGCCGCACATGGCCGATTTCTTTCTGGATGCCAGCCTTCTCGATTTGCGTTACACGACCATCCGCCAGAGCGTCGTGGACAGCACGAGAGACATCACCTGACTCAGCAGCCAAGTGCACCAGCGCCTGAATCAAGCTGAGCCCTTCAGGCCTCTGCTGAGGAACAAGGACATAGCCCAGAGCACCTGCCAGAAGCTGCAGCGGCTCAGGGTTCTTGCTGTGCACCAAAATCTGTAGGAACTGCTCCAGATTCAGCCGGTGCGAGTCATCGTTCGGGTTACTGCGATTGAGCAACGCGGTGTGGCTCATACCCATCAAATGAGCCAACTGCTTTGGCCCCGCTTCCAGCACTGCCTCATGAATTGCGCGATGTACCTGTTCCATTCGGGAAACCTCTTCGTGGTTGTCGTGGCAGCGCTTTCGCTTGGTGAGCACAATGGGCTCACAACCGCAGGAAGACTTTTAATCAAGTTTAAAGATTGAGTTTCAGAGCTATTGCCGACCACTTCAGGCAGCTGACTGCTTGGCCTCAGCCAAGGAGTTCCGCAAATATGCCCAGTCAACATCAGGTCTAAGCTCCTCACAGGTCACCGCCCTCCCCGACTCGCGTTCAAGCTTGATAGCGAGAGCTGGGTTGGCTCGACGTACGTTGTAAGCAACCTGCTTGAGCTGGCCCACGCTGGTATCGCAACGCTTAGCCAAGGCATCCAGCGAAACGGCGTCCAGGGAGCGCATAAATTCGATTAGCGTCATGGTCATCCTCCTAAGGACTCAAAGATTACTCTTTGCTAATTCTCATAGCAATAGCAATTTATAATTTACTGTTTGCTAACGCAGGGACACTATTCGTCTATGGATATGAAAACTCTTCGGGTCGAAGCGCTGCGGCGCGTGATCGGCCCACTCAGCCAGAAAGACTTTGCCGATCAGCACGATCTGGACGCGTCCTATCTGTCCCAGATTCTCAATGGGCATCGGGGACTCGGAGAGAAAGCTGCGCTCAACCTCGAGCAGAAGATCGGCCTCGCCCCCGGTGTCCTCGTCAACCCAGGAGGCTATGGCTCGAACTTCATCGAGGGCGAGTTCACACGCCACGAAGTTCGAGACCAGCCATCCCCTGCTTACAAAGCCCTACAGCAGTCCGCCTCGCCCAGGGCGATAGCTGTGATCGAAAAGCTGGCCAGAGCCGCGGCCAAGGGAAAGCTCAATGAGTCCGACCTAGTACTGCTTGAAGGAATCGCTGGCCTGCTCGAGAAGGCCAACGCCGAAAAGCCTTAAGCCAGATGCAAAAAGCCCGGCGCTTAGCCGGGCTTATGGGGGTAGTCAACGCTTCAAACAGTGTTAAGGCGCTCGACCATATCAGGGAAACGCTGGACCAGCTTAATCAGCAATGCTGTCTGGGCATTCGACTGCTCCCAATTCTTCAGTGCGTCCGGACTGGTCCTGATCTACCTGGCGAACACTGGCTGCCCTCTCCATCTCGTACTGACGAAGAGTGCTTTTCCCCTTACGGTACTCACACATCTCGTTTACGCCTTGCATCAGCTCAGCAAACAGATCGCGCTTTTTCATTTCCCACCTCGCTTTTCAGCTCTACTGGATGAGGAGAAACGAAAAAGCCCAGCGGGCGGGCTGGGCTTCTACTGGTTACTCAAAAATTAGGCATCTGGCTTTTTGTTCCTGCCAGAACCTTCGCTGGGCAGTGAGCATTTGATTTTTGCTGCATGCTCAACCACCTCACGCTGAGAGGCGCTTGCCTTGTGAAGCACCTCCCTGAAAACCTCACGCTTGGTTTCATAGGAGGCGTTACTGAAGAAATCCGCCAACAGGCTGGAGTCTTCGGAGTCAGTTTTACGCATGACGATCAGCCTCAGTCAGTAGCTCAACGAGCTGCTGGTAATCATAGGTCTCGGGTATTAGGGCGTCAATCTGCTCCACTGTTACCCCTTCCTCATAGAACTCCTCGGAGCAATCCGTGTTTTTTACAAGCAAATCTATATGCAGATCCTGCCCATAGGACCGCCTCAGTTCAACAATATTCCTTCGCACCGCCAAGTACTGTTGAGCAAATTTTTCCATGGGAATATTTCTTCCCTCGGTTATTTCTCGTGCCTTCACAAACTCCCAGGCGAGTTCTGGACGCTGATAGACGTACATGATCTGGGCAGCCCTATTCCCCTTCAGAACCCTATCAATATTTCGCTTAGCGACATCAAGGTTCGACATCGTCCCATCAAGGATGAACGAAACACGCTTTTCAAAAGCCCTGTCCAAGACCTTTTCGAGGATCTTTGTCACAGCTCGCTGGAAAAGATAAGAGTTTCCGCCTGAGTACCCCGGAATAAGCTCCCGGAAATCGTCAGGATCAATTCGGAGTACTCGACGCCCCCCAACCTCCTGGCGCCCCTTCTCCAGAGCCTCCACCATTGCCTTGGAAACCTCTGTTTTCCCTGCTCCAGGTGAGCCCGCCATAAAGACAGTGAGCGGAGCACGCTCAGGGATAAAAACATCGGTATCGACAATTTTCTTTGCGAGAGGACGACGGTGCGCAATGGCGAACTGAAAAGCCGCTTCTTCTGACTCTATTTCTTCAGGGGTCATTGGGAACTCGAAATCCGTTTTCCAAAAACTAACATTTAGCCCTGCCCTAAACCACACAGCGTTGGGACAAAGCAAAGAGCCCGGCACTTAGGCCATGCTCTCTTCCCTACTACGTTACTCCAGCAAGTCCGCTTCCCTGCTCTGCCACATGGCCTGCAGCTTGGTCAGCCCCTTGCCGGTGATCAGCGTCGAACACGTTGGGACGGTGCCCTGAGTCGGATGATCGAAGGTACCCAGCTTCACATCGAGCAACCCGGCCTCGATCTTCGCTTGGTACGGCTCATTCGTCCTGGTCACCCAGCCCTTCTGCCGCATGAACTGCAGCAATCGAGTGCGGCCAGTGCCAATGATCTTCGCGGCCTGGGCAGCGTTGTACGTCTTGTGTGACACCACAACCATGTCGTGGAAGGCCACCTTCGGCGCGTCCTGCTCCACCTTCACTTCCAGCAGATGGTTCTCTTTGGTCAGCTCGGTGTTGTCAGCCTCGAGCGCGACAACCTTCGTCACGTTTTCAGTGAGCAGCGCCAGGAGGGTTCGAGGATCGCTGAGTGCCGCGGCGTAGTCGAAGGTTGGCTTGGCTACCTGCTCCTCCAACTCCTGCCAGCGGTCGACTAAGCGGGCCGTGAACTCAGGGCAGAGCTGGGCGACGATGATGTAGGTATCACGCTTACAGATTTGGTAGACCTGAGTAGCACGCAGCCGCCCAATAGAGTCTGCTGCCTGTTCATCCGCCATTGGCGGTTGGACAACCACCCCTCGAGAAACAAGGCGATCAATGGAGCGTTTCACGTCATCGTGACGAGAGCCAACTAGGTCTGCGATCTCGCGAGAAGACATGGCGGCGGGTGGTGCACTTTGTTGAATCTGAAAATGCGGAACGACGGCAATCTGACCATATTGACTGGAGGTAGTATTCATCGCGATTTCTCCAGGCCTGCTTGGACAGAATCAATCGCAGCCTTAGCAGACTCCACTGCGCTATAGAGTAACCATGCCTGACTAGGAGAAATCACCAGTGTTTCCATGCCAGCCTCATTCAGTACTGCGTTCACGCTATAGAGTATGCATGACGCCTGATTCAGAGCATCCACAACTGGAATGCCTGGACGTACAGCGAACAAGTCCTGGCGTTCAACATTGCAGCGAGTGAATGACGCCTCGCTGGTCACTGGTGCCTTGCAAGCGTCAGCATTGAGTTTTTCGGTTTCTTCGGTATGCTTATCCATGACGATTTCTTCCTCGAAGTTGATCTCGTTTCCTGAAGTCCTGACGACTCTCACCTCGTCGGGACTTCTTCGTTTCAGGCTATTGCCTGCTTGCTTTGAATTTCCCGCCACTTGAAACCCTCCTCAATCAAAAGTCCAAGCTCTGCGTTCAGGCTTCGACGATGAGCTACCGCAACCTCTCTTACCTTTGTCTTAAGCTGTTCATCAATTCTCAAGCTGAACGGGGCAACCTTGTGCACATCTTTCATTTCTTGCTCCTTACCGTTTGTGGACTCATATTAACTCACAACAAAAAAGAGTCAAGTTGACTCATTGAGTCTTTTTGATTCATTTCGCATACTGCCCTTAATACAAAATTCAGGTCTGTCATGAACGATCGACACGCGATATCACCCTATCCCATACGCATGCCGAGCGAGCTCCGTCAGCGACTGGATGAGAGCGCCAGACAAGGCTCTCGCTCGTTGCACTCTGAGATTATTTCCCGCCTGGAAGAAAGCTTCTCATCACACCACACCGAACCAATGGGTATGGGTGAGCTCGTTGACACATTGATTGAAATGGGTCGGCAAAAAGGGCTTTCTGTTGAGGTGAGCATCAGCCAAGACGGCGAGATTAATGACGACACCTCCCCCCCTCCAATGCGGATGACGACCAGCATCAACAAAGATGCACTCATGGGGCCTCATGAGACTCATCTAATGAAGGATGGGAGCCAAGCCAATGAGAAAA
Source organism: Pseudomonas sp. BLCC-B112 (assembly GCF_028550695.1). Classification (NCBI taxonomy): domain Bacteria; kingdom Pseudomonadati; phylum Pseudomonadota; class Gammaproteobacteria; order Pseudomonadales; family Pseudomonadaceae; genus Pseudomonas; species Pseudomonas sp. BLCC-B112. Next base: position 69,592 of record NZ_JAQQGK010000012.1, on the reverse strand, counting down.
TCGGCGAAGCACTGAGGCGAGCATTCCAAGCACTTGGAGAGCTTGATCAAATGGTTGGATTTACTGCTGGCCCAAAGGGCCCCAAGCCTCGGAAGCGCTATCCAAAGGAATAACTCCATTCCTATCAGATACTCTCAAAGTCCCTGTGTGCACTAGATGCCCCCCTCATTGTCATACGCTGCCCCACCCACTCTTGGACCTCAGCCAAAACAAATCCAACAGGCGAGCCGCGAGTATTGGCGTTACTTAGAGGAACAGGCCGTGGGAATGTTGGATCGGCTTTCAAGCGCTTGTAAATCGTTGAACGCGCTAGGCCTGTAATCTTCTCGACCTCAGGCATACGAATGATGATGTTGGCTGGTTCTAATAGAACTTGATCTTTCAATTCGGACATATCTGTTTCCTGCCATTGATTGGGACTGGAAACAGAATGAGGCTCAAGGGCTGCTGTCAGACAGACCTGACATACTGACATGACACTATGTCAGCTTGTTGGTTAGGTTTTAGGAAGATCATCTGGCTTGATGGCCGCGGCTAACTCGGCAAGCTTTCTAGCGTTCTCTCCAGTACGAGCAGCCAGGAATGTTGCTACCGTCTTTTGAATGCCATAGGGGGCCGGCTTGGATCTATCATGATCCGCCCAATGAGCCAGAGCAGCATCACGCATGGCTTCCAGCTGCTTAGTGGCATAGGGGAAGGTCAAGCCTTTGCCATCGCCCTTCTCTGTTACTGTTGAACCAACCATGCCTTGTGTAGCCAGTGCTACAGCCAACTCGCGTCGACACTCATCAAGCTCAGCTTCAGCTTGTTCAGCTCTCGTTTCCGCCTCAAGACGAGCCTGTATTTCTTCCCTAAGATCACTGTTAAGAAACCCTTGAAGCTCAACTACTCGCTCGAGCTCCTCAGTAGCATTTAATAAATCGGCTTGCTCAACTTCCTTCGCTTTACGAAAAGGCCAGTCTAGTGAATTTATCTTACACCATGACCTGACATCATCATGTGAGACCTCCCATAGGTAGGCTTTTTCGGGAGTATCGTCGACCTTACCAACAAGCTCTCCATGTTTTACAGAATCAATGAATAACGCCATGTACCGATCGTATTCAAGGTCATCTGACTCATCAAGAGGACCATTATATGCTGGGTCTATCCCACATAGAATTCTTACCACCTCTGCAGCAGAAAACATTCGCCTACCCATATAGGGTTTGTACCAACGAGGCACAGCGTCTCCTATTCCGCACCAACTCTCGGGCAGGGCAAAACCCAGTTTTTTTAGTTTCGGAATAATATCCCCTTCTTTAAGAAAGAGATTATTGTAATCAGAATGGAATATCATCTGCAAACTTATCCGTTAACCCAGATTTTATAGGCACATTAAAATTATTATTTCCGCTAGCCTCGACCAATACCGCATCGGCCAACTGGAATAGATCCTTAGCAGAAAACGCTTCCATTTTATATGTGGTAATCCGGTGTTCTGCAATGACAGAGGCAATAGCTAGGGCAGCCTCACTATAGCTACAGTCATTAGACTCTGAAACACCAACTATCAAATCCTTTAATGAGATATATCCTGCTTTCTTACCAGCCAAATAATTCTTTACTACACTCATCCACCCCCCATATCCGTCTAAACGGATCAGACTGACGAGCGATTGCTAAGCCCGTCCATTTCCATGCGCACAGAGCTGGAGCTGTCTACCCAACCAGCAATAGCACTAAGTCTATCGCCAGTTAGCAAAAGGTAATAGTCAAAAGCTGCGCGCCCCAAAAACACAATCAGGATGCTGCGTTGAGCTGGGCACGTTAGGTTGATAGAGTCGCGAAAAAGATCTGCGAAGGCAGGACGCCATCATGAGTAAAAAGGATATGACCCGCAGGGCACTGCTGACTCTCGCTGTATTGGCAATCACGCCCCCAACGCTTGCGAGGGGTGGTCGCGGAGGTGGCGGTCGCGGAGGACGTGGGGGCCGAGGTGGTCGAGGCGCCGGCGGAATTGTACTTTTACTGATCTTCGGCGCCGGAGTTGCTATTTATTCCTTCTTCAAGGGGGGGTCTGAAACTCGAGATCGTAAAAAACGTGAGGCCGCGCAAGCTCCACTTCCTACCAAACCAACGGCATCAGAATGGGTTCAACTCGGACTCTGCCCGCTTTGTGGAAGTAGCGTCGTTGAAAGGACTGCTAGGAAGGGACGCTACGCCGGTAGGAAATTCTATGGATGCTCTACATACCCTCGATGCAAGGGGATAAGGGCGTCCCTTCACCATCGCCAATGTAGCCTGGAGGGCGAGGGATCGAAGAAGGCCGAAATTAGCGAGCTGGGTGGCTACGCCAACGTCAACCACTCATCGGAATAGCCCTATTCGGCTTTGGATGGCACTACACTCCCCTTAACGAATAACGTTAAGCGTTAATAATGATCATTAGCTTTGGCTGCGGCGAGACAGAAAGTCTCTACAAGACAGGGTCCTCCCGGAGATGGGTGGGAATCCTTTCGGTCGCACAAAGAAAGCTGACCATGCTCGATGCAGCAACAAGCATTCAGGATCTGAAATCGCCGCCTGGCAATCGGCTGGAAGCGCTACAAGGGAACCGACAGGGTCAACACAGCATCCGAATTAATGACCAGTTCAGAATTTGCTTCATCTGGGGTGCGTATGGGCCAGAAAGCGTTGCGATTGTAGACTACCACTGAGGTGAAATCGTGTTTATTAATGGTATGCGCCCTGTACATCCGGGCGAAATTCTCAGGGAAGAATATCTCCATCCCATGGACCTTTCTCCAGCAGCTCTTGCGAAGCTGTTGAATGTATCTGCGCCTACAGTCAATGACATTGTACGTGGCCGTCGCAATATCAGTGCAGACGTAGCTCTACGCTTAGCTGCTTGTTTTGATACGAGCCCACAGTTCTGGGCGAATCTTCAGTCCGCCTATGACCTGCGAAAAGCAGAAATTGACCATGGTGCTGAAATTGCTCAGCAGGTTCAACGTGCACCTGAATGTGCCTAAATCGGTGACAGAAGAAGCTTGAGAAAGCCCGGCTATAGGACCGGGCTTTTTTATGCGGCCTGAAAACTATCTCCCCGTACCCATTGCTAATGGTGTTACAAACGTCCGGAATGATACGGTCGTTCTCCTCGCCCCGCCCTGCAGAGATGAGAGCATGGCCGCACTCGAAAAGCGTCATCCCCGTGAGTCGTTCACCAAAAAGCTGATCCGGATCTGCCAGAGGCTTGATGAGCACTCCATCCGCACCATCACGCATAAAGACATCTATAGCGAATTTACTTGCGAGACAGAAATCAAATCGATCTGGGCCGTTGGGTCCTACGCCCGCGGCGCGATGAAGTGCGGAGATTTGGATCTGGTAATAGGGTTGCGAAGCGAAGGTGCCTTGCCCTCAACCCGGGTGTGGGCTAGAGCCTTCTTTGGCTCCCCTTCGCTTGTGCGCTACTACCCTGGCAATCCGGACGAGAACGCATCAGGCGTAGCCTTCCCAGAAGAGGTTCTGATCTGGTCAGGCCCAGGATGCGATTGGAAAACAGCGATCGATGCAATCACGCCAGATCTCCATGCCGGCAGAACTGCTCGCGAAACGGACGCTATCCCGCTGCGGGATGAACAACTACGGACCTACTATGATGAGTATCACGACGCGGTCGATATGCAGCGTAACGGACTTTGGGAGTGGGAGTTTGTAGAGATCGGGAAGCAGATGCTTGCCCCACTTCCAAGCGACGCCGCTGCAGAGGATGAAGCGTATTTCAAACGCTGCGCTCCGATGATGGGGCGCAAGTCTCAGGATCTGATCCCGGCGATTATCAAACTGATGAGAGAACAGGAGCCAGCCGGGTCATGGTCCTCTGCAGATAGCTACCATTCGAAGTTTAGATGCGGTAGCTCTGAGGTACATCTAGGCCGCCCAGCCCTCCCCATCGACTTCTTCGACTATTCGCCGTGGGTCCGCCAGCTGATCTTGATCCCTCATATCAGCGCCAGAGGACCAAATGGAGCCTGGATTATTCGCCGCGGCCCAGAACACCCAGACCGCAAAGCACTCGTTGGGAAATACGCCTACTACCTCATGAGCTCAGGACATCCAAACACCATCACCTATTGTGATCACTCCAAGCACTGGGCGCCCACAGCAATAGAACTGCTCGAGGCCCATAAGGAGGCACAGCACCTCGCTGCTCAGTTCACTGATGAGGATGACTCTGAAGAACCAGAGATAGGTAAGGTCGAAGGACTCGAGCTGCTCTCCCTGTTCGGGCTTGTCGACATAGTAGAGGTTGGAGGCGAACAGCTAGCTATGACATACGCCGGATCTTCCTACCTGGAGACAGACATTATCTCCCTTGAGGAGCTGGTTGCCGCTCTCCCCTCAACCTAGAGTAAAAAGCCCGCTCAGTGGCGGTGGATCGAATTCAGGCCAGGGGGTAAGAGACTTTAAATATGGGCAATTAGCTGCTGCCGATATCCACTCTCATCTATCAGGACCGGGTACCTGCCTTCATCGATCAGTGAACGTAGCTGTTGTGAATGGCTGGATTGCCTAAATGCAACCTGACATTCGGCGGCATCAAAAAAACGCCTCAGATGCGGCAGAACTAATGTGAGTAGCTCTGCCTCAATTTTCAATGAGGCGGTAACGATATCAAGCTGATCGGTTAGCTCTCGATACAGATCGATGACCAGGAAGCTTTTATTCTCAGCGGATGGATAAATGTGCACGTCGCCAGCGCCAACGGGTGTGTCGTCGAAATAGGTGTCGTAGAGCTCGGTGATATTGAGGGTGACCCCCATAGCCTTAAAGGCCGCTGCCAGATTAGGATTGGGTATGCACTCGTCCTCTAACCATGTGACAAAGTCAGACATGGAGACGCATAGGTCGAGTTCGTTGGCGCGGATGGTGGTGGGCACTGGAAATAGGTTTAGGCAATTAAGGTCGGTAATCGTAACACCGTGAAGGGAGCCTTACAGATATAAGAAGCCCGGCATGGGGCCGGGCTAATCAGGTTGCAGCAGCTAAGCAATCAGAGAGGTTGAGTGGCGTCACACCTAATAATTCTAGTCGAAGCGAGTTCCGAAAAGGCCGCCATCTGGAGTATCTGAAAGCTCAGTTTCAAGAACATATTCCGCAAAGCTGACGCCCCCCTCGCGCTCTGCCCGAACGATCTCATCTGAGTTGAGGAGCGCTATGTATTGGATGCCTGTTCGTGCGGAAAAGTCGGCGGCTATCTGGAGGGCTCGCGCGAACTGTCGACCGTCGACAGGTTCGAAAAGATGACTGTCGTGAATGATAAAGCCTGGGCCTTCACCGCGACTTTGGGCCAGTGTTGCTAAGGTGAGATCGAAACAGAAAATCTCCATGCTCATCACGCCGGCGCTGCCGTCGGCAGGGGTCTGTGGTAGGAAACGCAAACCGTTCTCGGTAGCGGAAATGGCCAGCTGACCCGGCGTCTCGTACAGGCGCTCAGAGATTTCTGAGAATGTCCGGCTTGCCATATCTACTATTGCAGATCGCTCGCGGCGGTCCTGGCGTAACGCGCGAACAGCCTCCTCTACCTCGCGCTCAAGCTGCTCGGCGCGCTCTTCGAGCTTGCGAGCTTCCTGTAGACGACCCTCCAACTGCTTGAGTTCTGATTCGCGCCCGGAGAGCTCATCGCGGAGCCGAAGTAATTCGTCAGCAGGGCCGCTCGCACGCAGTGATCGTGTGATATCACGTCGCCGTGCTTCTATCTGCTCGCGCAAAGGCTTGCGGTTGGCAATTCGCTGCTGCGCCGCTGCGATTTCGCTTTGCAGGTGGGACTGCCGGTTCTCGACTAACTGTTCGTGGAAGCGTTGCACCTCTTCATACCGACCAGTCACCAAATCAGGAAAGATTATTCTCGCCTCGTCGAAAAGCCGTGCAATATCTGGCGATTCTGTAAATACCTCCGCCTTCAAGGTGCGAAAGTTTACATCGATCGCTTCCAAATCAATCACATCACCGTCAGACAGCTCACGAAAATGCTGATTAAGAGTTGCTAACTCGAACTCTAGCTCGCGAAAAGCAGGGAGGACGTTGAAGGCTTCGATGCGCTCGGCCAAACGATCGCGGCCTAACTTCACCGAGGCGATTTGTGCCTCGATTTGCGCCTCAAGGTCAGCGCGCTTGCTCCCTTCCGCCGCAGTTTTGTCCAGTGCGGCTAACGCTTTTTGTGTCTCTTTAGTTTGCTTGAGTGCCGCCTTTGCCTGGTGCAGGCAGCGCACCAACTCCGCATCAAGGCCAAAAAGGTGTGCGAGTGAGGTTTCGGATGATGCAACGGGCTGATTTCGGAAGGTTCTGGAAGGACTATCGAGACCACCGTCACGTCTGCGTCGGGCGAAATAGCTAATGAGTTGGCGGTATGTGACATCGCCATTGCCGCGCTTCTCCTGAAGAGCGAACCATTCCTCGCCGAGCTGTTTGCACCACTGCGTGTTTTGAATACGGTATTCACCGAACTGCGCAGATCGGAGAAATACCTGCTTGGCGTTGGCGACGCTGCGTGTCGCCTCCAACCGCTCAGATCCAACATCAAGGTTAAGAGTAAAGTTCCACTCGGCTAGAGTGGGGGCGGTAAGCGCGCCCTCGGGCTTACCGCCGAGGAGGAAGTGAATCAGATCAATGATGCTCGATTTGCCGGCGCCGTTGCGACTCCTTCGCTCGCTGCCAATTCTCCTATCCTGCTCATCGCCATCGGCGCGTGTCGCAAGAATGATGTTGAGGCCTGGTTTGAAGTTTAGCGCTTTGAAGCTCGCATAGTCTGCTTTCAGATTGTGCAGCATCATTAGCCTCCCACGCGACGACTAATCAGGCCATTGTCGTCGAGGGACACAAGCTTCATCAGGAATAGGAGATCAATCGCTAGAATGAAAAAAGCGTAGGAAACTGGGCTGTCCTCTTGCTGCTTACGAAACTCATCCCACGCACCCGAGACGGTACGCGGGGAGCCCAAGCGGTCAAAAACTTTACCCGCCAGCGTGAGTAGCGCACGATTTGGACTAATATTTTTCGTCGGAAGAATCACCGCGTAACACTCACAACTGGAATCTCAAATATCTGACACGTAACGAAAAACCGGGTCACGATTGCCAAAGCCGCTGTGTCGCGCTCCGCCTCGCCCGTGCCGCCTCCTGCGAAAATCACCATTTCCCTGAATATATGGTCGGGCTCAAGGCCGGTTATAGCGCATTCAGTGTAACGCGCTTTGAAGCCTTGGGCCATGCGTTCCGGCTCCTCTGGGTCGGGCTGTTCACGCAGGTATTCTTCAACCTTTGCAACGCCGGTCTGTCCGATCGAAAGGAAATGGCGCGTCGAGCTGGACAATGCATTAAACGTCACTTTGGTCGCAAGATCAGCGGAGAGTGGTACTGGTTCGTTCGGATCCGTGGCGATTGCGCGTCGAATCAGAGACAGGGCGCGGCCAAGGTTCGCATAGGTGATTCTTACCATGTCGGTGGCACGCGGTGCGCGGCCATATAACCGTATTCGCTCCTCGGCCGATACGCTTTTGATCAAATCCAAAATGTCCGACCGAGTAATCGCACCGGCCGGAACTTCAAGCTCTTCGGCAAGCTGCTCGATCTTCCGCACCAATTCTGAGGGCAGCTTGTCGCGATACAGATTTACCACAAACTTCCATTCGCCAAGCTGGCTCCCCCAATGTGCTTTCGCCCCTCGGAAATCTTCATCGATCTTTTTCAATGCCTCATCGACGCTGGCTTGGCCATATCGGGGGCCATAACATTGGTAGACAGTACCTGTAGAGCTCCGAAACCCGTCGCATTTTAGGTCGCCGCGACGTCCCATTGGAATGGTCGGCGTGAAGTCGTCTTTCCAGAGTGACTTCGCGATCGACTGAAACCGCGTTTCAAATGCATCGCCCTCTAGATCCTTGAAGTCCGATTCAGCGCTCAGACGCTGCCATTCCCAATCAAAGTCGTCCATTCTCATCTCTTCTGGAGCGCTCCTTCTGACCACTTGTTTTCGCCGTTTGGAGCCCTGTCGCGATTAAGCAGTTCTTTGGCCTCGTCTTCCTGGCCGACCTCAGAGAACCGCATCAGGAACTTCACTAGGTCGACGCCTTACCACTTGAGCGGCGCCTCCGTCTTTCAGGTAGTGGTGAGGCTAATGGTTCTACTTGCTCAGGGTGAGGGTCCTTGCAGTATTTCCCTGCACAACCCCAAGCACCAACCTGGCTGTCCATAGAAATGGCTTAGTGTCATCAGCTCAATCACCACAACCATCACGCAGAAAGCGACGAACCCACGCGTGAAGACGCGACGAGGTTTTTGATAGGGTTGGTAATTGCAGAGTGAGCTGCAAAGATTTCCCAAGAACTCTAGAAACTCCATCAGGAATTAGCCCTACCTCATCAACTCAGCCAAAAAGTGCGCGCTGCCATTGCTGCTCACCGATGATGGCGATAGGTGTTCCAGCCTCTCTCAACTCCACCGCCTTCATTATTTTTGTCCCGTAGGAACTGTGGCGCCACTGGTCATTTCCAATGCTGCCAACCACTAGGTAGTGAATTTTTTTACTCACCGCTCCACCGATGATGCCGCCACGCTCTTCTACTAAGGCCTGACAGTCTTTTCGAGGTCCGTAGGCCATGATTCCAGTGAAAACGAACAATCTGCCGTCCCAAGTGAGATCTGGTTCTGGACGATTGAAGGGAAGGTCGTTGGGCGTGCTGAAGGTTTGATCGCTAGCCTTTGGCTTTTCGGCACTCAGGCCCGAAAAGCTCTGCAGCAAGCCGATAAGTTCAATAGACTCCTCTGGGTCTAGCACCCCATCCAAGAGCATGTTAGAGAGCCGCGAATACAGCAGGTTGATGACTGGATCATCAATGTGAGCGAGATTCGTTTCAAGCCAGTCCTTGAGGAATAGGCCCTCAGCAGTAGACACAACGCCGTCAGCGGCTAGGCCTGCCGCTAAACCAACGAGAGCGTCAGCTGAGCGTCTATCTATCCTGGAGCGATGGAAGTACTTGCTCTGCTCGAATTCAGCGTGAATGTCAGTCATCTCAATTCCTTTTTAGATGATGCGCGATAGTGATTGTAAATCCTAATAGAGGCGGATGATTCCGTTCAGAGATGGGGATCAGCCGCCGTACCTTTAACCAAGCACAGCCACGTTTCTCAATGAAGCGTCCTACCCCTGCGACTTTCACCGATTCTGATTCTATCTAAGGCCCTGTTTAATCCATCTAGCGCGTCTAGGAGGGCTTTTGCTTCGACCTCCCTACCATCCCCCCAAAACCGTTCAGCCATTTTGTTGAGGGCCTGGATAGACCGCTCGATATCAGCGGCAGTCACAGTCTTGGCATCCGCTGGCTGTTTCTTTGTCATTCAATAACACTTCCGAAGCGCTGGAGGATCAGCACGAAAACTCCACCTATCAAGACGCAGGCTTCCCTCAGACCCAAAATCTATTCATAGCGCCAGTCAGAACTCCCCTGATACAGAATCTAGCACCATTACTTCGCCGCTACGATTAGCAAGCCCTGCCCTGCCTTACTCAAAAATTAGCAATTTGAAATTTAGCAAAATGCATTGCATAAACATTACTTTATGCTAATTTAGCTAAACGCCAGCCGCGAGCTGGTTTACCCCCATCCAGTTTTGCGAAGCCAACAACGCGGCAGGCCCTCAGCTTGCCTGGAGAAAAGCATGCCCGTTACTACAACCCCCTCTCATGGAAATGAATTCGCCAGTCTTGGCGCTCGCCTGATTCGCTTCGGCCAAGCGCTACAGGAAGCATCAACAACCGTCGGTGAGCTCACCTCCCTGGCTGCAGCATGCGGTATCAGCCTCAAACTGAAAGCTACCGCGGAGCAGGGAGAGCACCAGAATGGCTAGAACACTCCTGCGGGTGCGAGGTAAGGGTGTCGCCTTCTACCTGAACTCTGAAACCTCATCCCCCAATACCGGACACCGGAATCGCTACCGCCTATTCAAGACGGAGAACTACGGACGCGCCAAGTCGGGATGGATTCAAGTTGGATCGATTGCTGGCCAGGAGTTGATGGCGATAGAGGATGAGACAGCCCTGCTTGAGGCATGCGAGAAGCTGTTCGCTAGCAAGAATCCTCGACGCTTCGAGCAATATGGCGCGATACGCGGAAAGCCTGGCCGGTGGGAGGGAGAAGCCTTTCCCGTGCGGTACTCCAATCGCCTATCAACCGGGTGTAACCAATGAACCGAGAGTTGATAAAAATAAGCGAATTTCAGCGCAGACACTGGGGTAAAAACGGCACTCCACCATGCCCCCAGGCAATCCGAAACTACATCCGCAACGGCAAGGTGCCCGGCGAGCAGATAGGCAAGCTCTGGTACGTTGACTGGGCTGCATTCACCAAGTCAGCCGGTAACGATCTCGTCGCGATGGTATTGAAAGGAGCTGCATGATGGCACCAAGGCCGCGCAAAACTGCGAACAAGAGCCTTCCGCAGAATCTGTACTTCGATGCGCGGCGCGGGACATATCGCTACCGGAGGCCGGCCGACGGGAAGTTCTTCCCGTTCGGATCCGATCGCCTAAAAGCCATCGACGCCGCGAAGCAGTTGAACCTGGAGTTCATGCGCGGAGCCGATCTGGTGGGCACGGTAATGGGCAACGCATCTGAATCTTTCGCCGGCTTCCTCGATATCTATGAGCGCGATGTCCTGCCGCCACGCGAGCTAGCCAAGGGCACCCTGGGCCTTTATGCCGTCCACTTTCGCCGCTTTCGAAAGCACTTCGAAGGCCAGGCCCTCGACGAGATCACGATCCGAATGATCGCGGAGATGCTGGACTCCCTCACGCCTCGGACTGCAAACCAGTGCCGCGCACTGCTGATCGACATCTTCAACCACGCAGCTGCTAAAGGCCTGTGCCCGGACAACCCAGCAGCCAGCACAATCAACCGAATCGAGAAGAAACAACGCAAGCGGCACACCGTTGAAGGCCTGAAAGCCATCCGGGAGAAGTCGCCGGCCTGGCTGCAGAACGCAATCGACCTAGCCTTGATCACGGCGCAGCGCCGCACCGACATCCTCAACATGCGATTCGATGGGGTTCGGGAAGGGTTTCTGTATGTGGTGCAGCAGAAGACGGCCAAGGCCAGTGATGCGGCATGGATCCGGTTCAAGGTGACCGAAGAACTACAGGCCGTGATCAGCCAGTGCCGGGATGACATCGTCTCGCCTTACCTGATCCATCGCCGGCCAGACCGCAAGAAGCAGAAGCAGGCGCAGACGAAGGACCACTGGACGCAGGTCGAAGAACGATATTTGACGCGAGTCTTCAAAGAAGCCCGGGAAGCGGCGGGTTGCTACAAGGGATGGAAAGAGGGGGAAATGCCGGGCTTCCATGAAGTGCGGGCGCTGTCGCTGCACCTGTATCAGAAAGCCGGAAAGGACGGTCAGAAGATCGCCGGCCACGCCAGCGAGACCATGACCAAAAACTACCAGAAAGACCACGCCGAAATTGTCTGGTCAGAAGCAATTCCAGACCTAAATATCAGCGAAATTACCGGTTAGTTTTGCGCAAGTTTTGCGCGGGTTTTGCGCAGACACAAAAAAGCCGATCTAGATGATCGGCTTAAGTGTCTGATTTTCATCAAAAAATATGGTCGGGACGGAGTGATTCGAACACTCGACCCCTAGCACCCCATGCTAGTGCGCTACCGGACTGCGCTACGCCCCGACTAGGCGTGAAACCTGTTTCACTTCTCAGGAAACGTTGAGGAATATACCGCAAGCTTTTGAAAAGTGGAAGTATTTAATACGATGAATTACTTCTTGAGCACCACAAGCACATCTTCAAGCTCAGAGATCATCTGACGGATCAGTTGCTTGTATTGGGTGGTGTCGTCTTTGGCCTCATCACCGGAAAGGCGCAAGCGCGCTCCACCGATGGTAAACCCCTGATCATAAAGCAACGCGCGGATCTGCCGGATCATCAACACGTCCTGGCGCTGATAATACCGGCGATTTCCGCGGCGTTTGACGGGGTTGAGTTGAGGAAACTCTTGCTCCCAATAACGCAGCACATGCGGTTTTACCGCACAGAGCTCGCTGACTTCACCGATGGTGAAGTAGCGCTTACCCGGGATGACCGGGAGCTCGTCGTTATGACTTGGTTCCAGCATAAGCCTCAACTCGGGCCTTCAACTTCTGCCCTGGACGAAAGGTGACCACACGGCGAGCCGTGATCGGGATTTCTTCACCCGTTTTCGGGTTGCGGCCAGGACGCTGGCGTTTATCCCGAAGGTCGAAGTTACCGAAACCGGACAATTTGACCTGTTCGTTATCTTCGAGAGCGTGCCTGATTTCTTCAAAGAAAAGCTCGACCAATTCCTTGGCCTCGCGTTTATTCAGGCCTAGCTCTTCGTAGAGACGTTCGGCCATTTCAGCTTTCGTCAGAGCCCCCATACGTCACTTCCTTAACGTGGCGTTCAACCTTTGTTCGAGCGAGGTGAGGATGTTTTGTGTCGTGGAGTTCACCTCATCGTCATTAAGAGTGCGCGATGGATGCTGCCAGGTCAAGCCGACGGCAAGGCTTTTTCTATGCGGATCAATGCCTTTACCCTGATAGACGTCAAAGAGCCTGAGGTCTGTCAGCCATTCGCCTGCATTTTCACGAATTACGTCCAGTACTGCGCTCGCCGCCACGTCACGATCCGCCAGCAATGCCAGGTCACGGCGTACTTCTGGGAAACGCGAAAGCTCGTGGAACTTAGGAAGACGACCTTGAGCCACCTCGCCCAGAACCAGCTCAAACACGTAAACCGGACGATCCAGGCCGAGGTTTTTTGCCAGTTCCGGGTGAATAGCCCCCAGATAACCGACCTCACGACCATCACGCTCGATACGTGCAGTCTGGCCAGGATGCAGCGCAGGATGCTTGCCCGGAGCAAAAGTGAATTCATCCAGTGCGCCAGCAAGGCCCAGCACTGCCTCGACATCTGCCTTGACGTCAAAGAAGTCGACACCGTCGCGACCTTGCGCCCAACCTTCAGGCAAGCGACTGCCGCAAACGACGCCGGCCAACATTGGCTGCTGCTTCAAGCCTTCCAGTTGACCGATAAAGCGCAAGCCGCTTTCAAACATGCGGACGCGATCTTGCTGACGGTTCAGGTTGTGCTGAAGTGCCTTGACCAGGCCAGGCCACAAAGAAGAGCGCATGGCCGCCATGTCAGCCGAAATCGGGTTGGCCAATAGCAGCGGTTCAACACCTGGATTGAACTGCTCAAACAATTTCGGATCGATGAAGCTGTAAGTGATTGCTTCCTGATAACCACGGGCTACCAGCAGACGCCGCAGGGCAGGCAGATCACCTTGCGCTTCCGCCTTAGCCTGAGGAGCCAGGCGAGCTTGCGGATAACGAACCGGCAAACGGTTGTAGCCGTAGAGACGCGCCAACTCTTCGATCAAGTCGACTTCAAGGCTGATATCGAAACGGTGGCTTGGCACTTCAACGCGCCATTGGCCTGCGCCATCGGCAGTGACTGTCAAGCCCAACGCGGTGAGCAGACGCTCGACCTCAGGACCGTCGATTTCCATGCCCAGCATCTGGGTGATGCGCTCAGCGCGTAGCGTCACAGGTGCAACAGATGGCAAGTGCTGCTCGCTGACAGCTTCGATGATCGGACCAGCTTCGCCGCCAGTGATCTCCAGCAACAAGCCAGTTGCACGCTCCATGGCCTCGCGAGCCAACTGCCAGTCCACACCACGCTCATAGCGATGAGAAGCATCGGTATGCAGGCCATAGGAACGGGCTTTGCCAGCAACCGAAATCTGGTCGAAGAAAGCGCTTTCCAAAAACACATCGCGGGTGTTTGCGGTAACGCCACTGTGCTCACCGCCCATAACGCCAGCGATTGCCAGAGCACGGGTGTGGTCAGCAATCACTAGGGTATCGCTACGCAGGGTAACTTCCTGGCCGTCGAGCAGTACCAGTTTCTCGCCCTCTTCGGCCATGCGCACTCGAATACCGCCGTTGATTTCGGCGAGATCGAAAGCATGCAGCGGCTGGCCCAGTTCGAGCATCACATAGTTGGTGATGTCCACCGCCGCATCGATACTGCGCACGTCGGCGCGACGCAAGCGTTCAACCATCCACAGAGGGGTCGGCTTGGACAAATCGACATTGCGAATAACCCGACCCAGATAGCGCGGGCAGGCCGTCGGAGCAAGCACTTCCACAGGGCGTACTTCGTCGTGCACTGCGGCAACCACTTTTACTTCAGGGCGCTGCACTTTAGCGGCATAGAGCGCACCGACCTCACGGGCCAGACCGGCAAGCGACAGGCAGTCACCACGGTTTGGAGTCAGATCGACCTCAATACTGGCATCGTCCAGGTTCAGATAGACGCGAACGTCCTCCCCCACCGGAGCATCGGCCGGCAGCTCCATCAGACCATCACTGCCTTCACCAATCTGCAGTTCGGCTTGGGAACACAGCATGCCGTTGGACTCAACGCCACGCAGCTTGGCTTTCTTGATCTTGAAGTCGCCCGGCAGCTCGGCGCCAATCATCGCGAATGGGATCTTCAAGCCTGGACGCACGTTAGGTGCACCGCAAACCACCTGGAAGGTCTCCGCGCCGTTACTGACCTGGCATACGCGCAGCTTGTCGGCATCTGGGTGCTGCTCGGTGCTGAGCACCTCACCCACCACTACACCACTGAAATCACCGGCGGCTGGTGTTACGCTGTCAACCTCAAGACCGGCCATCGACAGACGAGCAACCAGCTCGTCACGACTCACCTGCGGGCTAACCCAGCCACGCAGCCATTGTTCACTGAATTTCATCCTGCTCTCCTAATAGATTCGTTACGGACGCGCGACTAGCGAAATTGCGCAAGGAACCGCAAGTCGTTGTCGAAGAACAGGCGCAAGTCATTGACACCGTAACGCAGCATGGCCAGACGCTCGGCGCCCATGCCGAAGGCAAAGCCCTGGAACTCTTCCGGGTCGATCCCGGACATACGCAGCACATTTGGGTGAACCATGCCGCAGCCCATGACTTCCAGCCAACCGGTCTGCTTGCAGACGCGGCAACCTTTACCGCTGCACATCACGCATTCCATATCGACTTCAGCGGATGGCTCGGTGAACGGGAAGTACGAAGGTCGGAAACGCACGGCCAGCTCTTTTTCAAAGAACACCCGCAGGAACTCTTCAATGGTGCCTTTCAGATCGGCAAAATTGATGTCGCGATCCACCAGCAGGCCTTCGACCTGATGGAACATCGGCGAGTGAGTGATATCGGAGTCGCTACGATACACACGGCCTGGGCAGACGATGCGAATCGGCGGCTGCTGCGATTCCATGGTGCGGACCTGTACCGGCGAGGTATGGGTGCGCAACAGCATGTTCGCATTGAAATAGAAGGTGTCATGCATCGACCGGGCCGGGTGATGGCCTGGGATGTTGAGCGCCTCGAAGTTGTGATAGTCGTCTTCAACCTCAGGGCCTTCGGCGATGCCGTAGCCAATGTGGGTAAAGAATTGCTCGATACGTTCCAGGGTCCGCGTAATCGGGTGCAGACCGCCAGAGGTCTGGCCACGGCCCGGCAGAGTTACGTCAATGCACTCGGCAGCGAGTTTGGCGCTGAGCTCCGCCTCCTCGAAAGCCGCTTTGCGCGCATTGAGAACCTCTGTTACACGCTCCTTGGCAACGTTGATCAGCGCTCCGACTTGCGGACGCTCTTCGGCAGGCAGATTGCCCAGGGTCTTCATCACCTGAGTCAGTTCGCCCTTCTTGCCAAGGAAGTGAACCCGGATCTGTTCCAGGGCATTGATGTCTTCAGCGTGTTGCACGGCCTCAAGTGCTTGAGAAACCAGCGCATCCAGGTTTTCCATGTACAGACTCCAGATACAAAATAGGGGAAGAGCTTGAAGGCTCTTCCCCTATTTATGACGTTTAACACCAGAGCCCACGAAAGGTGAGCCCGGATGACTGTCGGGGGTACTTAAGCCAAGGTGGCTTTAGCTTTCTCGACAATCGCAGCAAACGCCGCTTTTTCGTTCACTGCCAGATCAGCCAGAACCTTACGGTCGATCTCGATGGACGCCTTTTTCAGGCCAGCGATCAGACGGCTGTAAGACAGACCGTTAGTACGAGCACCAGCGTTGATACGAGCGATCCACAGAGCGCGGAACTGACGTTTTTTCTGACGACGGTCGCGGTAGGCGTATTGGCCTGCCTTGATTACCGCTTGCTTGGCAACACGGAATACGCGCGAGCGTGCGCCGTAGTAGCCTTTAGCAAGTTTCAGAATTTTTTTGTGACGTTTACGGGCAATGACGCCACGCTTTACACGAGCCATGAGTTACTTCCTCTATTCTTGATCCAAAAATTAACGAAGGCGCAGCATGCGCTCGACTTTTGCCACGTCAGACGGATGCAGCAAGCTGCTACCGCGCAGTTGACGCTTACGCTTGGTCGACATTTTGGTCAGGATGTGGCTCTTGAAAGCGTGCTTGTGCTTGATACCGTTAGCAGTTTTCAGAAACCGCTTAGCAGCACCACTTTTGGTTTTCATCTTTGGCATGTTCGGATACTCCGCATTCAGTTGATAAACATAATCAGAAGGCCTGCCGTGCCCTGTTGATTACTTCTTCTTTTTCGGGGCGATGACCATGATCAGCTGGCGTCCTTCCATCTTAGGATGCTGTTCGACCGAACCGTACTCTTGCAGGTCAGCTTCAACCCGCTTGAGGAGTTCCATCCCCAGCTCCTGGTGGGCCATCTCACGGCCGCGGAATCGCAAGGATACCTTGGCCCTGTCCCCGTCACTCAGGAAACGTACCAGGTTGCGCAGTTTTACCTGGTAATCCCCTTCCTCCGTCCCTGGACGAAACTTGATTTCTTTAACCTGAATCTGCTTCTGGTTCTTCTTCGCAGCAGCAATCTGTTTCTTCTTTTCGAAGATCGATTTGCCGTAATCCATCACCCGGCAAACAGGTGGGACTGCGTCGGCGGAAATCTCCACCAAATCCAGCTTGGCTTCTTCAGCTATACGAAGCGCTTCATCAATCGAGACGATGCCAATCTGCTCGCCGTCAGCGCCAATTAACCGAACCTCGCGTGCCGAGATATTCTCGTTGATCGGGGCTTTCGGTGCAGCTCGTTTATCTTGTCTCATATCACGCTTAATAATAATTACTCCGAATCTTGGCGACCACGCCGGGAAACCGCTTGTGCGAGGAACGCCGAGAATTGGTCCACAGGCATCGAGCCCAGGTCTTCACCTTCACGGGTACGCACAGCGACAGTCTGCATCTCGACCTCCCGATCTCCAATAACCAAGAGATAGGGAACCTTGAGCAAAGTATGCTCGCGGATTTTAAAGCCGATCTTTTCATTTCTCAAGTCGGACTTGGCACGAAATCCGCTTTGATTGAGTGTTTTTTCTACTTCAAGGGCAAAATCTGCCTGTTTATCAGTGATATTCATCACCACGGCCTGAGTCGGAGCCAGCCACGCAGGGAACGCGCCCTCGTAATGCTCGATCAGAATCCCGACAAAACGCTCGAAGGAGCCGAGAATCGCCCGGTGCAGCATCACCGGATGCTTACGGCTGTTGTCTTCGGATACGTATTCAGCACCCAGACGGATCGGCAGGTTGAAATCCAGCTGCAAGGTACCACACTGCCATACACGCCCCAGGCAGTCTTTCAACGAGAACTCGATCTTCGGACCATAGAACGCGCCCTCGCCCGGCTGCAGATCATACGGCAACCCGGCACTGTCCAAAGCCGCAGCTAGCGCATTTTCCGCACGATCCCACAACTCATCGGAACCCACGCGCTTTTCAGGACGAGTGGAAAGTTTCATCTCGATGTCCTTGAAGCCGAAGTCGGCATAGACATCCATAGTCAGTTTGATGAACGCAGCGGACTCGGCCTGCATCTGATCTTCAGTACAGAAGATGTGAGCATCGTCCTGGGTAAAACCGCGCACACGCATGATGCCGTGCAACGCTCCCGAAGGCTCGTTACGGTGGCAAGCACCGAATTCGGCCAGGCGCATCGGCAGTTCGCGGTAGCTCTTCAAACCCTGATTGAACACCTGCACGTGGCACGGGCAGTTCATGGGTTTGATCGCGTAGTCGCGGCTTTCCGATTCGGTGGTGAACATGTTCTCGGAATAGTTGGCCCAGTGCCCGGACTTTTCCCAAAGGCTGCGATCGACCACTTGCGGAGTCTTGATCTCCAGATAGCCGTTTTCACGCTGCACCTTGCGCATGTACTGCTCGAGCACCTGGTACAAAGTCCAACCATTGGGGTGCCAGAACACCATGCCCGGAGCTTCCTCCTGGGTATGGAACAGGCCCAAACGCTTGCCGATCTTACGATGGTCGCGCTTTTCGGCCTCTTCGATACGCTGGATATAGGCAGCGAGCTGCTTCTTATCCGCCCACGCAGTACCGTAAACCCGCTGCAACTGCTCATTCTTGGCGTCGCCGCGCCAGTAGGCACCAGACAACTTGGTCAATTTGAACGACTTCAGGAAGCGCGTGTTCGGCACGTGCGGACCGCGGCACATGTCGACATATTCTTCGTGATAGTAGAGGCCCATTGCCTGTTCATTCGGCATGTCCTCCACCAGGCGCAACTTGTAGTCCTCGCCACGAGACTTGAACACTTCAATCACTTCGGCTCGCGGGGTGACCTTCTTGATCACGTCGTAGTCTTTCTCGATCAGCTGCTGCATACGCTGCTCGATAGCCGCCATGTCTTCGGGCGTGAAGGGACGCTCATAGGCGATGTCGTAATAGAAGCCTTCATCAATGACCGGGCCGATGACCATCTTGGCGGTCGGATACAACTGCTTGACTGCATGCCCTACCAAGTGAGCGCAAGAGTGGCGAATGATCTCAAGCCCCTCTTCGTCCTTTGGCGTGATGATTTGCAGGGTTGCGTCGCTGTCGATCACATCGCAGGCGTCGACCAGCTTGCCATTGACCTTGCCGGCCAGGGTGGCCTTAGCCAAACCTGCGCCAATAGATGCAGCGACCTCGGCTACGGATACCGCATGATCGAATGAACGTTGACTGCCGTCGGGAAGAGTAATGGTGGGCATGGCGCCTCCTCTCCTAGTGGTGACCCCTACCAAAGGTCACGTGGGTTGGGATGAGCCAGTACGCGATTCAGTCCGGCCGTTCTGTAACAAACGCCTGCCTCACAGTGGCAAGAGCCTTGCGGCCAACCGGGAAACCGAACCAGAGTGACTGGGGTTCAAATCAAAATTAATGAGGCATAGACCGCGAGGGAGAAGTGCAACACCCAAAGCTTGAAAACACCCAAGCCGGGCATGCTAGCACAGATAAATCGCAAGCACCGCGCAGCAAGTTTCCCAAAAGATACTTTCCGGTCTTTTATTGAAGAAAGTGAACTTGCGATGTACGCCGAACCTCAAATACCAAGAGAATCGTCGTCTTGGCTATCGACCTCAGGAGAACTCGACTCATGCGCCTTACCCAATTGCTTACCCTGGCCGCCCCACTCGCCCTGCTCCTGCCCTTGAGCGCACAAGCTGCATGGCCTGCCGGAGCTCGTGCCGACTATATGAAGGATTGCACTGCAGCAGCCAGCCAAAGCATCGACGCCAAAAGCGCCGAGAAACATTGCGCCTGCGGTGCAGAGAAGCTGAATGAAAAATTCACCACCGATGAAATCAAGGAGCTGATGAGTAAATCCAAGCAACCTAGTGCAGAACTGCGAACCCGAGCCCTGGACGCCATCGCTGCTTGCCGAGTGGTCAAATAACCAACCACCGCACGAAACAGGCTGCACCAAGGCCTGTCAGCAGGCCTGAAACGCGGTTTTTTTCACAATTTACGCAGCTTTTACGGGTTTTTTTATCACCGTTTGTTTTCCGCGAAAGCCCCTTAAACCGGGGCCTACAGGCAAATCGAACGGCAAAATACACGGACACATCGGGCAAAGAGCACCTACAGGGGGCTCCCAAGCCGAACATTTCGACTATGATAGCTCGGTGTGCCCAGTTGGCCTGAGCAGCACAGCACTACTGAAAATATATGTTTCTTGGAGATACACCATGTCTAATCGCCAAACCGGCACCGTAAAATGGTTCAACGATGAAAAAGGCTTCGGCTTCATCACTCCTCAAGGTGGCGGTGACGACCTGTTCGTACACTTCAAAGCTATTGAAAGCGACGGTTTCAAAAGCCTGAAAGAAGGCCAAACCGTTTCCTTCGTGGCTGAGAAAGGCCAAAAGGGTATGCAAGCTGCACAAGTTCGCCCTGAGTAAGTTTTCAGCGAGCTAAAAAAACCCCGTCCATGTGACGGGGTTTTTTATGCGCGGGCCAAAAACCTAAGCCTCAACCACAGTTGACCCGAGTAACCACCAGGCCGGCATCGGTATTGAGGTTCAGGCGGTCGGAGCGGTACTCCAGAGTAATCATGTCATTAGGCTTGAGGAAACGCGCATATTGCGCTCCTGCGCGAGTACGGGCCTGCTCCAGCAGTTCGGGAGAAGCCTTCTTGCCGACGGCAAATTCGGCAGCTGTTGCTTCACAACGCGTGTGCCCGGATTCAGAGGCCACAGGTTCCTTTGTCGACCCGGTGGTGCTGCATCCACTGAGGACAACAGCGGCCAACAAGGTTCCGAATGAAGCGAGCTTCCAAGGCATGAAGCCTCCTTTTCAAAATTAAGCAGAGATCGTGCGACAGCCGATTTGGCTTTTGGTTTCAAAACAAAATGGCCTTTTGCCCTATGTCACGGACAGCGAGTAAGTCTGCCTCAGGCATCGCGACACTTTCACAGGACAATCGTCACTGAATATGAACAGCACTCAATAGATATCGATGTAGTCGAACGCCGGTTTCGGCCAGTTCTGCTTGAGTGCATTGAAGATCTGCATTACCCAAACCTCATCACTGGCCGCCACGTTGCCGACATAGCCGGATCCGGCTGCCCAGGTTTCCAGGCGAAACAACAAACCCTCGATGTCGACACCTCCCACCACTCCCGAAGAGATGTAGGCAATCCCGGTCCTGGTGACACGCAACTGGGTATGCACGTTGTCACTGGCCGAAGCCAGAAGCTGGCGCACCGCCTCCAGGGTCAGGGCATCAGGCTGATTCAAATCGATTTGCACAGAAGCTTCCTTGAGCGCAGGAAAAGCGCCAGTGTCGCATAGCCCCCGCTTGATGCCTAAGTCGGAGTGCCAAACGCTCGGCAACATGGTTAACTCTGCGACGCAGCAAACACCCGCCCAGGCCCGGCCCTGGCGCCCGCCTTATCCGAATTCGTGAGACTTTCATGGCCACCGTGAATATCGACGCCGACATCAAAGCCAAATGGCCCCAGGGCCAGTGCTCCTACAGCCCAGGGAGCCCGGAAGAGTTGGCGATCATTGGCATAGACCTGCTGGTCAAGGAACTGGGAACCCAATCCGCCTGGGCGTTCATTGAGCAGGTTTTCGAGAAGTACCCTGCTGATCACCCAGGCGCACAGGACCCGGAACGGGAATAGAACCCCGCAGGCAGGAGCCTGCGGGGGGCGCTACTTACTTGAGCCGAGCCAGACGCTCGGTGAGCAAGTCGAAGAAGCCCTGAGCATCACCGTTCTCAACCCAGAACACGTTCTTTTCCTGCTTCAGACCGTCGTACCAGTCGACGATGGTCTGGCCGAACGTCGGCCCTTCACGACTGTCGACAACCATGTTGGCCTGACGCCCGCTGAACAGCTCAGGCTTGAGCAGATAGGCGATCACCGTCGCATCATGCACCGGGCCGCCAGGAATACCGTAGTGCTCCATGTCGCCTTTGACGTACTCATTGAGGATATCCCCTACCACCTTGCTGGCATTGTTGTTCAAGGCGGCGATCTTCTGCAGTCGCGCCTCGCTGGTCAGCACCTTATGGGTGACGTCCAGTGGCAGGTAGGTCAGCTTGACGCCACTCTTGAGCACCACTTCGGCCGCTTGAGGATCGGCGAACAGGTTGAACTCGGCCACTGGGGTGATATTGCCGCCATTGAAGTGCGCGCCCCCCATGACCACCACTTCCTTGATGCCCTGGGTAATATCCGGCGCCTGGATCAATGCCAGTGCCAGGTTGGTCTGCGGCCCCAGCATGGCGATGGTGATGCTGTGGGGCTTGGCCGCCCGCAACGTATCGATCAGATAGTTGACCGCATTGCCCTTGGCCAGAGGCGCCTTGGGCTCATGCACAGTCACCCCGGAAATGCCTTCCTTGCCGTGGATATTCTCGGCATAGATCGGCGTGCGCAGCAGCGGTTTTGGCGCCCCGGCGTAGACCGGCACTTCATCGCGACCAGCCCACTCACGGGCCAGGCGTGCATTGCGCGAGGTCTTGTCCAAGCGCACGTTGCCCGCCACCGTGGTCAAGGCACGAATATGCAGCTCCTCGGGCGATGCCAGGGCGAACAACAGAGCCACCACATCGTCGGCCCCCGGGTCGGTGTCGATGATCAGATCGATTTTTTCCGCCGCCTGAGCGCCGGTAGCAGTGAGTAGAGACAAGAGCAGCAGACTCCGGAACCAGTGTTGAAACAGCAGAGCATAGCGGTGCATGGCGCACTCCTTGTGCAAGGTAAGGAAAAGCCGGACAGCGGCCTAGAAGGTCACCCCGGCAACCAGGGCGATGTTGCAATACGGCTGGCACTCTCCCGTGCGAATCACTGCACGAGCCTGGCGACTGAGCACCTTGAAATCTTCGTGACTCATCAGTCTCCGCTCCCCCAGCTCGCCACTGAGGTTCAGCACATCCAGCCCCAGTAAAGGCTGCGGCCGCTTGAGCAGAATTTCCTCGGCCAGCACGTGACTCTCCACCTGCATCTCGCTGAGCAGCACCTTGAGGGTGCCGAGAAAATCGGGCACGCCGTGGGTCAGGGCCAGATCGATCAATTCGACGCCAGGAGGCACCGGCAGACCGGCATCACCGATCACCACGATGTCGCCGTGGCCCAAAGAGGCAATCAAGCGTGACAGGGCAATATTGAGCAAAGGTGTCTTTTTCATGAAGGGACAAAGGCCTGTACGTCGGACAGTGTGGGAATGGAAGGTTGTGCACCGGCGCGCGTCACCGACAGCGCCGCAGCGACCTGACCAAAGCGGATCGCCTCGGCCTCGCTCTTGCCGGCAGCCAGGGCGGCGGCAAAACCACCGACGAAGGTATCCCCCGCGGCCGTGGTGTCTATGGCCTTGACCTTGGGCGCCGGAAAATGCTCGAAACTGCGGCCATTGGCAAACAGCGAACCTTGCGCCCCCAGGGTGATGATGACCTTGCCGGCACCGGCGGCGATCAAGCGACCGGCCGCAGCTTCGGCGCTCTCCAGCGAGTCCACCGCCACGCCACTGAGGGCGGACGCCTCGCTTTCATTGGGAATCAGGTAGTCGATCGAGCCGTACCACTGCTCCGGCAGCGGGCCGCTGGCCGGCGCCGGATTGAGAATCACCGTCTTGCCCAGCTCACGCCCGCGCTTGAGGGTGTACCCCACCGTTGCCAGGGGCACTTCCAACTGACAGATGATCACGTCGGCCTCCTGCAACACCCGATCAAACCCCGCAACCTTCTCGGGGCTGAGCAGGCCGTTGCCACCGGCGACGATGACAATTGCATTCTGGCTACTGTCATCCACCACGATCAGGGCTACGCCGCTGGAACCCTCTACCACGCTCACCGCCTGGCAATCGATCTGCTCGGCGAGCAAGGCACTGCGCAATTGCTCGCCATAGGCATCATCGCCAACACAGCCGACCATCGACACCTGCGCCCCCAGCCTGGCGGCCGCCACCGCCTGATTGGCTCCCTTGCCACCGGAAACCGTCGCAAAGGATTTGCCAATCAGCGTCTCGCCTCCTCGCGGCAAGCGCTCGGCCCGGGTCACCAGATCCATATTGAGGCTTCCCACTACCACTACTTTTGCTGGCATACATCGATACTCAATCATTTGGATTCAGCGGTACTCGGCAAATGCGCTACTGAGCGGCGCAGTCGATTCCCGCAAGACAATATTCGGCGTAACGATGCGCTGGTCGACCGGCAACTCCCGCGCAGCGATCCGGCGCAGCAGCAACTCTGCCGCGGTCTCCCCCAGTTGCAGGATCGACTGACCCACCGTGGTCAGCGCCGGGTAGACATAACGGCTCATGAGAATGTCGTCGAAGCCGATCACCGAGAGCTCACTGGGTACACGGATATTGCGCTCCGCCGCGGCCCGCAACACACCGATGCCCATCATGTCGTTAGCGGCGAAAATGGCGCTTGGCGGGCGACTCTCAAGCAACTGCGCCGCAGCCCGATAACCACCAGTGCTGCTGAAGTCACTTTCCAGGATGCGCCCTGCTGGCACCTCGACACCGGCTTCCTGCAACGCCTGACGAAACCCCGCCAGGCGCATCTGCGCCACGCTGGTGTTGGCCGGTCCGCCGATACAGGCGATGTCCCGGTGCCCCAGCTCCAGAAGGTGCCGGGTCGCCAGGTAGGCACCGTAATGGTGGTCGATACGCACCAGATCGGCGTCCACCCCTTCCAGCCCACGGTCGACAATCACCATCGGCGTGCGCACCCCGGCCAGACCCTGGGCCAGACCACTGTCGCCACCAGCGGACGTCACAATCAGCCCGTCGATACGCTTTTCCAGAAGCACACGCAGATAGTTGCGCTGCTTGTCCGGGTTATCGTCGGAGTTGCAGAGGATCACGCAGTAACCGTTGCGTTCGCAGTAGTCCTCAATCCCTCGTGCCAGTTCGGCGAAGTAGGGGTTGAGACTGTTGGGCACCAGCAGGCCGATGGTCGCGGTGGTCTTGGCCTTGAGTGAACGGGCCACCGCACTGGGTACATAGTCGAGGCGCTTGATCGCCGCCTCCACCTTGACCCGCACCTCTTCACTGACCGGTCGCGTCTTGTTCAGCACATGGGACACCGTGGTGTAGGAAATCCCCGCCAGCGCTGCCACATCCTTGATTGTTGCCATGAATCAAACCCGCCGATTGGCGCGCTGGCTGCGATAGGTGTCCAGCACCACGGCAATCACAATGACCGCGCCGGTGATGATGCGCTTGGTCGGTTCTGATGCGCCGATTTGCGCCAGGCCTGCAGCCAGCACGGAAATAATCAAGACGCCGAAGAAGGTACTGATCACCGAACCGCGTCCGCCCATCAGGCTGGTGCCGCCAATCACCACCGCAGCGATGACCTGCAACTCCAGACCGGAGCCCGCATTCGGGTCTGCCGCTTCCAGGCGAGAAATTTGAAACAGCGCTGCAATGCCCGCCAACAACCCCATCAGGCTGAACACCAGGATCTTGTAGGGTTTGGGATTGATCCCCGCCAGACGCACCGCCTCTTCGTTGGTACCGATGCCGATCAGGTAGCGGCCGAACACGGTGCGCGTCAGCACCGCCTGGGCCAGGAAGATAATCAGCAGGGCAATGATAAACGACGGCGAAATGCCAAAGGCAATCGGATTCGACAACCAGGCGAAGGCATCACCGATATAGGCCGTGCGCGAGCCGGTCATCTGATAGGCAACGCCCCGGGCCATTTCCAGCACACCCAAGGACACAATGAAGGACGGGATACGCCAGGCCACAGTGATCGAGCCGGTGATGGTTCCCGCCAACGCCGCACAGGCCATGCCCAGCAATGCCGCAGGTACCACGCTCCAGCCCCAGCCGAGAATCGCCACGCTGACTGTCGAGGCCGCCAGGGCCAGCACCGACCCCACAGACAGATCGATGCCACCGATGATCAGGACGAAGGTCATACCCACCGCCAGCACCATCAGGTCGGGAATCTGGTTGGCCAGGGTGCTGAAGGTGTCATAGGAAAGGAAATGGCTGCTGAGCAGGGAGAACAGGACGATCATCCCCAACAACGCCCCCGCCAGACCCAGGTAGGTGCCGAGGCCGTAGTAATGGCCGCCTCGCTTGCCGCTTGCAGGTGCAGTTTTCATGATGCATTCCTAGGCGTCGCTTCGCTGAGCAACGCATCTCGTTTTTGATAGCCGGCAAAGGCGGCGGCAAGCAATTCGTCCTGGGTCCAGCTGTCACGCTCGAAGGTGTCGATCAGACGCCCGGCAGAGAGCACGCCGATGCGATCACAGATCAACATCAACTCGCGCAGGTCGCTGGACACCACCACCAGGGCTTTGCCCTGGCGGGTCAACTCCCCCAGCAGGCCATAGATATCGAACTTGGCGCCGACATCGATACCGCGAGTGGGCTCGTCGAACAGCAACACCGAGCAGTCGCGCTCCAGCCAACGGCCGATCACCACTTTCTGCTGGTTGCCGCCGGACAATTCGGACACCAATTGCGCCGGACTGGAACTGCGAATGCGCATGGCATCGATCTGCCGCCGGGCCAGTTGCTCTTCGTCCCGGCCATTGACCAGGCCGCCACTGGAAATAGCCGGCATGTTGCCCAGGGCGATATTGGCGCTGATGGACTGGGTCAGCAGCAGCCCTTCGCCCTTGCGATCCTCAGTGATCAACGCAATGCCGTTGGCCACCGCATCCACCGGGGAGCGAATACTCACCGGCCGGGCTGGTGTGCCCAAGGCAATGCTGCCGCTGTCGGCGACATCGGCACCAAAGATCAGCCGCAGCAACTCGGTACGCCCTGCCCCGATCAGGCCAGAGATACCGAAGATCTCGCCACTGCGCACCTCGAAGGACACATCACAAACCTTGTCCGAGCGACTGAGGTTGTTCACCGTCAGCGCCGGCGCACCGATCTTGCGCTCGCCCAGGTCAATGTGTTCGCCCAGCTCGCGACCCACCATCAGGTTCACCAGCTGTTCGCTGTTGTAGTTGGCCATGGGCTCGACACACACCAGGCAACCGTCACGCAACACAGCAATGCGCTGGGCCACCCGGGCCAGCTCTTCCAGGCGATGGGAGATATAGATGATGGACACGCCCCGAGCCTGCAGGCGAGTGATCTGCTCGAAGAGCATCTCCACCTCACGGGAAGTGAGCATGGCCGTCGGCTCATCGAGAATCAGCACATGACAGTCGCCGATCAGGTTGCGGGCGATCTCCACCATCTGCTGGTGACCGATGCCCAATTCACCCACCAGCGTGTCGGGATCGATGGCGTCAAGGCCGACCTGGGCCATGGCCTCGATCGCCGCCTTGCGCAATTGCTTGCGGCTGATCCAGCCACCGGTACTGGGCAGGTTGTCGAGAAACAGATTCTCGGCCACCGACAGGGTCGGCAGTAGGTTGAGCTCCTGCATGACCATGCGAACCCCCACCTCTTCCGCCTGGGTCCTGCTACCGGGACGATAGTCCTGGCCGTTGAACTGCATGTGGCCGGTGGTAGGGCTGACCAGACCACCGATGATCTTCGACAAGGTGCTCTTGCCGGCGCCGTTCTCACCAGTCAGGGCCAGCACCTCCCCACGCATCAGCGTCAGGTCGATGCCGGTCAATACCGGCTGTGCATAGGTCTTGCCGATACCGCTGACCGAGAGGACAGCGTTCGCAGCGGAAACTGACATAAGAAACTCTCCATGCGCTCGCCCGAACGGGCGAGCGCCGTTGTGCCGCCGGAAGGACTACTTGGTGACCAGCTCAACTGGAGTTTCGATCACGCCGTTGGCACCGCTGTCGACTTTCTCGCCCTTGAGGATCTTCAGCGCGGTCTCGATGCCGAACACCGCCTGCTTGGCAGCGAACTGGTCGGCAGTGGCCAGGACCCGGCCATCCTTGAGCATGGGTTTGATGGCGTTGATATTGTCGTAGCCCACTACCTGGACCTTGCCGGCCTTACCGGCGGCCCGCACGGCGGAAACCGCCCCCACTGCCATGCTGTCGTTACCGGCCAGCAATGCCTTGAGATTCGGGTACTCGCTGAGCATCGCCGAGGCCACACGGTTGCCTGCGTTGATTTCCCAGTCGCCGGATTGCAGCGAGACCACCTTGATCTGCGCGGCGTCCATCGCGTCCTTGAAGCCAGCGGTGCGCTGCTGTGCGTTGGTGGTGGTGGAAACCCCTTCGATGATCCCCACTTCGTCGCCGGCCTTCAGTTGCTTGGCCAGGTACTCACCCACCAGGCGAGCCCCCTTGCGGTTGTCCGGCCCCACGAAAGGTACGCTGATGTTCTTGCTTTTCAGCACACCGGGATCGAGTTGGTTATCGATATTGATCACGGTGATCCCGGCATCCACCGCCTTCTTGATCACCGGCACCATGGCCTTGGAGTCGGCGGGTGCAATCACCAGGGCATTGACCTTGGAGACGATCATCTGCTCGACGATGCGAATCTGGTTGGCGGTATCGGTTTCGTCCTTGATGCCGTTGGACACCAGGTCGAAATCGGCGGAATGCTCTTTCTGATAAGCCTTGGCGCCGTCTTCCATGGTCAGGAAGAACTCGTTGGCCAGGGACTTCATGACCAGGGCGACCTTGGGTTTCTGCGAGGTCTCGGCATAGGCCGAAGAGAGAGGGAGGGCAGCGGATGCAGCAGCCAGAACAGCGACAGCGAGTAGACGTCCAGCGAAGGGCAGCTTCATGAATTCACTCCGATCTTATGATTATTGTGAGCAGCGTCCGCACGGCAGGGTGAGCAGGCCGTCATCAGCAGGGATGGGAGGCCGGTGCCGCACCTTGGAAAGATAGACGATTGTCGTTATCCAAAGGCCGCGCAAACGTTTGCGTAAAACGAACTATGCGAACCTAGCCAGAGTTTGTCAACGCCGGTCAGTGTCTGGAAAAAGCAGACAGACAGGGGGCAAAACCCCACTGCTGGAGAGGAGAAACCTGTCCGCACCGTAGCGTCGAACAGGCTCTGAGGGTCATGCGGTGGTGTTTACCAGGCCGCCCGAGGAGGAGTCCTTGGCCAGCTCACGGACCAGATTGCCCGATACCTCGGCCAGGGCCCCGTTGGTCTGGGCGATCTGCCCTTGAAGGCCCATCACCACGGTCTGCTTGGCTTCAGGGGTCGGATAGTCGGCGGCCTGGGCGGCAGCCAGTTGCTGTTGCTGCTGCTTGAGCTGCTCCTGCAACTCTTGCATGCGTTTGAGCAGCATCTTGACGACGATGCTCTGATTGTCTCCACCCGAGTCTGCGGCTTCGGACTTTTCCGCCTGCTTGCCGGAACCCACCCGGAGGGTGTCCGACTCATCGGTGCCCAGCGCCGTGGACGCCTCCTCGGCAGCGGCGTTACTCAATGCATCAATGGTCGCCGGTGACTTGCCATTGATCAAAATCGCTCCTGCGCCAGGAAATCCGACTGACAGAGACATATGAACTCCTGAAAAAAAGATCCTGTCGGGTCATCGACCATCTCGCGACATTCTTTAATAACGGCCCCTGCCCCTTTGTACCAAACCGCTGACGGGCATTTTCGGATTGCCGAACGCCTACCCGCGCAAACGTTCGGAAACCCGGACACACACCACTCCATCGCCGTCATAAAAATAAATAAAGTTGATATAAATCAGTAACTTAAAATACTTATCGGACCAAGGTAGCGCTGGTACAGATCCTGCTCAACCCTCACTGCCTCACCGCATACAGATCTGCGGTCGGGGTGTTTCTAGATGAACCTGCATCAGCACCGTCTCACTACTAGAGAGAAAATAATGAAATCTGCCTTCAAAACCTTCGTTCCGGGCGCTTTGGCCCTCCTCCTGCTTCTGCCTGCAGCTGTGCAGGCCAAAGAAGCTGAAACCCAACAGAAACTCGCCAACGTCGTGGTGCTTGCTACCGGTGGCACCATCGCCGGCGCCGGCGCCAGTGCCGCCAACAGCGCCACCTACCAAGCAGCCAAAGTCGGCATCGAACAACTGATCGCCGGCATCCCCGAGCTGAGCCAACTGGCCAATGTGCGTGGCGAGCAAGTCATGCAGATCGCTTCGGAAAGCATCACCAACGAAAACCTGCTGCAACTGGGTCGCCGCGTTGCTGAACTGGCCGACAGCAAAGACGTCGATGGCATCGTCATCACCCACGGCACCGACACCCTGGAAGAAACCGCCTACTTCCTCAACCTGGTGGAAAAGACTGACAAGCCGATCGTGGTCGTCGGCTCCATGCGCCCAGGCACCGCCATGTCGGCTGACGGCATGCTCAACCTGTACAACGCAGTAGCCGTAGCCGGCAGCAAGAACGCCCGCGGTAAAGGCGTGCTGGTCACCATGAACGATGAAATCCAGTCCGGTCGCGATGTCAGCAAGATGATCAACATCAAGACCGAAGCCTTCAAGAGCCCATGGGGCCCACTGGGCATGGTAGTGGAAGGCAAATCCTACTGGTTCCGCCTGCCTGCCAAGCGTCACACCATGGATTCGGAATTCGACATCAAGAACATCAAGAGCCTGCCTGACGTAGAAATCGCCTACGGCTACGGCAACGTCAGCGACACCGCTTACAAGGCCCTGGCACAAGGTGGTGCCAAAGCCATCATCCATGCCGGTACCGGCAACGGCTCCGTGTCCTCCCGCGTAGTGCCAGCCTTGCAAGAGCTGCGCAAGAACGGCGTGCAGATCATTCGTTCTTCCCACGTCAATGCTGGCGGCTTCGTACTGCGCAACGCTGAACAGCCTGACGACAAGAACGACTGGGTCGTGGCTCACGACCTGAACCCGCAAAAAGCCCGCATCCTGGCCATGGTCGCTCTGACCAAGACTCAGGACAGCAAAGAACTGCAACGCATGTTCTGGGAATACTGACAGCCCTCCGCTCGACCGACTCCGGTCGAGCAGGCTTCAACCACTCGCCCATCCAGGCGAGTGGTTCCGCCCCCCGCCTAACAGCCTCGTCGCGCCCTCCCCCGTAAAAAATCTCCCTCATCCGTGAGACAAATGCGTAAAGCATGGTCAGAGGAACTTCTTGAATCTTAAGCAGTTGCGAAATGTCTTACAGTTAAATACTGTATGCACGTACAGCTTATTAAGGATTGTTCCGTGGCCACGACCCAAACGCCCCTCAGCTCCTACGAACGCCTGGGTGTACGCATCCAGAAAATCATCAACTCCCCTACCGCACAGAAAGCCAAGGCAGCCCTGATCTTCCGCCTCGCCGATGAGCCCCAGGACGAGTGGGAACGCCTGCTGGAGGAAATCGCCGAGAACGACAACGTCACCCTCGCCTATCGCGACGATGGTGGCGTGCAAATTTTCTGGGTCGTACCGAAGGAAGACTGAGTTGATGAGTGTCCGTTGTTTTGCCGTACTGCTGTTTTTCGTCACCTTCACCGCCCAAGCCGATGCCCCATGCACCTTCAGCGAAGCCAAGAAAGTCGCCTGGAAACTCTATGCCCCCCAATCAACCGAGTTCTACTGCGGCTGCAAGTACAACGGCAACCGGATAAACCTCGCCGCTTGCGGCTATATACCGCGCAAGAACGCCAAGCGTGCGGAGCGCATCGAATGGGAACACATAGTGCCGGCCTGGCAGATCGGTCATCAGCGCCAATGCTGGCAGCAAGGCGGGCGCAAGAATTGCACCCGTACCGACCCGGTCTATCAGCGGGCCGAAGCGGACTTGCATAACCTGGTACCAAGCATTGGCGAAGTGAATGGCGACCGCAGCAACTTCAGTTTCGGCTGGCTGCCGGAGCAATCCGGGCAATATGGCTCATGCCTGACCCAGGTGGACTTCAAGGCCAAGAAAGTCATGCCCCGCCCCTCGATTCGCGGCATGATCGCCCGCACCTACTTCTACATGAGCAAGCAATACGGTCTGCGCCTGTCGAAACAGGATCGACAGCTCTTCGAAGCCTGGAACAAAACCTATCCGGTGCAGGATTGGGAGCGCCAACGCAATCAGAGCGTGGCCTGCGTGATGGGGCGTGGAAACGAGTTTGTCGGAACCGTCAACCTCAAGGCCTGCGGCTGACCCAGAGGCGCCCCTTGATATGGGCGCCTCTCGATAAGGCGGGAGCAGACTTACTTACTGTGCAGCCTGGTGCTCGATAACCGTGACATCAATGTCACGCTTCTTGGCCTTGATGAGTTTCTCGACCACTTCGGTCTTTTTTGCCTCGGCCTCGGCCTGGGACGCAAAAGGCCCGAGCAGCACCCGCTTCTTGCCTTCCACGGTCACCACATTGGACATGATCCCGTGCTCGATCAGCCAACCTGTGAGATCACTGACCGCCAGGGGCAGTTCGCTGCCCACCCACACATCCCACTGCGGCGCGCTAGAAGCCTGAACCGGCTGAACCTGCGTCGTCGCCAAAGTGCTCTTGTTCGCCTCGACTGGCTTGCCTTCACCGCAACCGGCCAACGCCAACACCGCCATCATCATCGCTACTGTGCGCACAACCTACCCCTAGAAAGTCTGAGGCGGTGATTTTAGCACTCAAGACAAAAGAGACCTCGTCACAAAATCAGGCCGAAACAGGAAGAATGATATTTATTGCCTCTGTATAGTTGCGCCTTGGGAATTAATAGATCGTCTGCGCGTCAGAAAGAGGCACCCACTCAGTGGAACTTCGCACTAATCTATACCTAAGACCGACCTCTGCACTGTTTGAATCTGGTGCTCTACAAAGCCATCAAGGAGAAGATCATGCTGATACTCACCCGCAAAGTCGGTGAAAGCATAAACATCGGTGACGACATTACGATCACCATTCTCGGCGTCAGCGGCCAACAGGTCCGCATCGGTATCAACGCGCCAAAAGACGTCGCGGTACACCGCGAGGAAATCTATCAACGCATTCAAGCCGGACTGACCGCCCCGGACAAACGCGAAACCCCATGAATCCAATGAGCACCCGCTCCCTGCCTGTGCCCAACAGCTGGCGCGGCGCGTGCCCTATTTGCCTTAAACCTCTCCTACAGAACACCTGCATGCCCTGACCGGATTGCGGCTATAACAGATTCCCGCCCACTGGATTGTCGTCAAGCACTGACTATCGCCCTTTTCTGGCAAATACCAACCGCGGCCTCCCGGTACGCGGCGCCTCAGCAATACAGGCGTCGCACCCGGGCTCGGCGGTCAGGCGCTGACCGCTGGCTTGAACCCCAAATCCTCAGTGAACCGCAGCAGGTAGCCGTCCGGATCAAGCACCAGCAGGTTCAACTCACCATGCAGCAACTCGTCATGCCGGTACCAGCACTCCTGGATTTCCCTGCGCAGGACGATACCGGCATGCGCCAGAGCGGCAGCCATCTGGCGAATGTCCGGGCACTCGATGGACAAGTTCATGCCTCGGCCAAAAGGCGCCTGCAAGGGGCCGACGCGCCACTCTGATTCCTCCTGATCATCCTGCTCCAGCATCAACTGAGCGCCGTTGAGGGAGAGAAAGGCAAAGAAGTGTTCCGGACGCTGATACTCCACCTTGAAACCGAGGGTATCGCGATAAAAAATCAGACTGCGCTCCAGGTCCGTGACCAGCATTTCCGGAACCAGGTTATTCATTTGAAACATGGCAAAAGTCCATTGCTCATTGATCGAGCCGCGAGACTACGCTCAAGCCGATCCCAAGTGCAGCCCCGCTTACCAATGATTACAACTGAGCCAATGCCACACCAGGCGCCACGCCCATCCACCTGCCGCCGATCATCCATGGACAGCCTTCAGGAAAAAAAGGCGACCCGCATTCGGATCGACAACATCCGTGCGGGCCGCCTTGCCGTTGAGAAAAACAACGACGTCACTGTTCAGCCATGACGCTCCAGCAACACCTTGCTCCAGAGGGTGAAAGCCACGGAGGGCGTCCATGACGGGTTTGAAGTGTGCTCTTGAAGGCAGAGATAGTGATTGCCCTCGTAGCTCACTCCGTCCTCCCGGAGATAGCGTTGACTGCTACTCCACTCAGGAAAGCTCGGATCGACGGCGCCACCCGCAGTCCTGACACTCAGGCTGCGACTGGGCAACGATTCACGACCCTGAGTATCAGTGGCCGTAACGAAGTAACTGTACTGGGTATCGGCACTCAGCCCCTTGTCTTCAAAGCCCAGGGAAGTCGCCTGGCCCACCGCATTGCCATCGCGATACAGGGTGTAGAACTCCACCGGACGCACACCACTGGAGGCGCCCCAGCTCAAGGTGACGCTGCTACGAGTGGTTCCCAGCACCTGCAGGTTGCCAGGTGCCCCGGGACGCTCGGGCTCTGCGCCATCGCCATGGATCAACGGCGCATAACGGTTGCGGAACTCCCAGTTGTACGGCACGCCTTGCCGACTGACTCCGGCATCCCAGTTCACCGACCAGGTCATCAAGCCCTTGATGGCATGACCAGCATCCTGCAGCCGCTTGAACGCATTACTCACAGCCACGGGATCGATGACATAGCCCGTGGCCGCGGCATCGACGTTGCTGGGCAAGCCGATTGCCAGCTTGTCCGCCGCAATCCGGGTGTAACCGCGAGAGCCCGAAGCCAGGCTGTCGGTCAGGTAGAACAGGAAGTCTTCCTTCATCTGATCATTGTTCTGGGCAATCCAGGCGCCCTGCCCGCCATTGGCCTCCGGCACCCAGAGTCCATCGCCACCCTGGTTGTAGTATTGCGGCGCGACAAAGTCGTAGTAGCCCTCCAGGGCTTGCAGGTAAGCCACGTACTTGCCATTGCTGGTCAGGTACGGAAACTCCGGCGCCATGCTGATGATGAAATGCTTGCCCTGACCGGCATAGTGATCCTTCACCAGCTTCAAGGCTGCCGGCAACACACTCTTGTTGTCGGCATAGTCGATTGCACTCTGCTCCAGATCGATATCCAGGCCATCGAAGCCGTAAGTCTCCACCAGACGGATGATTTCGTTGGCCAAAGGCTGCTCGTCGCCCTTGCGCAACTCGATATGCGCATCGGCACCACCCAGGGAAATCAGCACGACGCGCCCCTGGCTGTTGAGCACACCGACCTGACGCCGGAACTCGGTGTCCGAGAGGTTGTAGGGCTTGAAGGTGGGAATGCCGTTGCCCTTCATGAAGGCCACCGCCACCACGTTGTACTCCTTGGGGACATCCAGCAGGCTCAGATTGGCAAATTGCCCCTGCTGATAACCGTCGGCAGAACCGGCGGCCCAGTTATGCCAGAAGCCCATGAGGATCTTCTTGCCGGCAATACTCGGCATCATGGAGGCCGCATCGGCAGCTTGACTCTTGTTTAATGCAAAATCGATTTTATTCACGCTCTAATCCTTCAGAACTGTTAAAGGGGGCTGCACGACCGAGACTTACTTGAAGTCCAGATCGAAGGCCTGATAAAACCCGTTTCCGGTATTGGCGACAACCCACACCAGCACCACAACATGGTGGCCTTTCTTGTTTTTTGGCAGCACAACTTCATGATTAGTCTTGGCCTTCAATACCGAGCCAAACTTGTCGAATGGAACTTCGGTATAAAAATCCTGATAAAAAGCCTGAGGCTCCAGTTGTGCACGGCTGATGCGTTGCTTCGGATCCCAACCATCTTTAGTGATGAACCAGCTGTAGCCACGAGTGACGTGAGGCGCGGTGTACTCCCATTGCACCCGGAATACCTGACCGGGGTCCACATTGAGCAGCGGCCAGCTGAAGGCACGATTGATTTTCTTCGACATTTCCTCGTTGGTGAAGTTGATGCAGTCGCGCTCATCCACCTTGCCACCACTGAGAATGTGGCCATCTGCGGGAGGTACCGCGCTCCCGACATCGCTGTCGTAAGGTTTCGGGAAAGGCCCGGCGGTCAGAGCCGGAAAGTTTTTCCCGCCTTCCATTTCATTCACCTGCCAGGTTCCCAGCAATCCCAGCTCTACTGCAACCGCACCACGACTGGAAGGCGAAACAACGCGACCATGTTTAACTTGAGCTTGTGGCTTGTTCATATCTTTCACTCCATTGATTAAGTAAGTCTTGCTCCTTGTTGAGCACCTTTAACTTAGCGCACTTTTCTCGATTTTTTCACCACATCACAAACTAACCATCCAGAACAATTTACACAATTCAGCGCCAGCCCTATTAAATACTAGACTTCTTTATTTGAACTGACACTTTAAAGAGTCAATGTATTACACGCTTTTCTACACTAAAACTCATACTTTCTGCCGAGAGAAAATATCAAGCCATACAACTTGCGTTGAAAACACGGCACCCAGAAACAACAAAACCCGGCGATTGCCGGGTTTGCTGACAGAAAGGCTGAGCGCCTACACCTGAAGCGCTGCCTGGGCTTACAGACAGGTCGCCAACGCAGCCAATCGCCGCTTCGAAACAGAGCTATCCTCGATCGCGTAATAGTGGACAGCGGTGCCCGAGGGCTCGGCCTTGATATCCACGAAGACTTCAGCTGCACGGGTATACACCGTATATCCGCCTACCTTGCCAGCTTGCAGGTAGGCAGCCGCATCCACACCAAAGACCGCCTCATCCTGCCAGGCGAACTGTACGCATTGCGCCACCAGTTGATCGGCCTTGGCCGAGGTCAGGGTCTTGTTGGGCGTTCTTGTCCGGGCATCATCCATGGTGGAACTTGCACAGCCGGCCAACAACACCGCAACCATCACCGCCATCAAAACCCGCATGCTGCCACCTCGTCCATAAAACGCGAGAGTATCGCTCACACGGCGGAGAAAAGGCGTTTGAGCAGAAGAAAAAAAGCCGCGATGCCAATTGCCTTTTGTTTACAAACCCCATTGCAAGGCCTCAGGCAAAGGATTAACCTTCGCGCCCCTTCCCACACTTTTGCCAAGGAGATCCACCATGCAACAGCTGATCACCCCTTGCAGGACGTGCCTGGTTTAAACGCTGTATCCGCTACCCGTTAGCGCCTTCGCTTAACCCCGCTCCGTCCTGCCACTACCTGAATATTTTTTTCCAATCAGGAATTGGACATGGACACTTGCATCCGTCATTTGTCGAATGGCGTCTCTCTTATCGCCTCCGACACCACCTGGATCGAAGACAAAGCGCTCCAGCAACTGCACACCACCGCCCAACTGCCCGGCATGCGCCAGGTCGTCGGCATGCCGGACCTGCACCCAGGCCGGGGCTACCCGGTAGGTGCGGCATTTTTTTCCACTGAGGTGGCTTATCCGGCACTGGTGGGCAACGACATCGGCTGCGGCATGGCGCTGTGGCAAACCGACCTCTCCAGCAGCCGCCTCAATCTCGACAAGCTGGAAAAGAAAATCGGCAATATCGATCTCCCTCTGGATCAACAGTGGGATGAAGAACGTGCCCAACTGGGCCTGCCCCTCACCGGTCACGAGCACTCACTGGGCACCATTGGCGGCGGCAATCACTTCGCCGAGTTGCAACAGCTCGATCAGGTGTACGACACCGCAGCCCTGCTGGCTCTGGAACTGAATCCGAAAGCCTTGTTACTGCTGGTGCATAGCGGCTCTCGCGGCCTGGGAGAGGCGATACTGCGGCGCCATGTGGATCAGCACGGGCACAACGGCCTGGAGATGACCAGCGCCGCCGGCGTCCAGTACTTGCAAAAGCATGATGAGGCCCTGCGCTTCGCCGAAGCCAACCGACGACTGATTGCCGAACGCCTGCTGCACAACCTGCGAGCCAGGGGGCACGCCGTGCTGGACATCAACCACAATCTGGTGTCCCCGGCGAATATCGATGGCGTCGAGGGCTGGCTGCATCGCAAGGGCGCCACACCATCGGACCAGGGCCCAGTGGTCATTCCGGGCTCCCGGGGTGACTACAGCTACCTGGTACAGCCCACTCCGACGCCTGTCAGCCTGTTCTCCCTGGCCCACGGCGCCGGACGCAAATGGCTGCGCAGCGACTGCAAGGGCCGGCTGGCGACCCGCTTCAGTTTCGACCAGCTCAAGCGCACGCAACTGGGCAGCCGAGTGATCTGCGAGGACCGCGGATTGATGTATGAGGAAGCGCCCGAAGCCTACAAGAGCATCGACAGCGTAGTGGGCAGCCTGCGGGACGCCGGCCTGGTAAAGGTCATCGCCCGGCTCAAGCCGGTACTGACTTACAAACGCCGGGGGTGCTGCTGATGCTGCTGTTACAGCTGTCCTCTGCCCAGGGGCCTGCCGAGTGCGAGCTGGCGGTGACCAAGGCTTTGCGCCTCCTGTATCGCGAAGCCGAGGCACAAGGCGTACGTACCAGCCTGGTCGAACAGGTACCCGGCCAAACTCGGGACACCCACAAGTCGGCCCTGATCAGCCTTGATGGCGAACAGGCTGCAAGACTGGCTGAACGCTGGACAGGCACCCTGCTCTGGACCTGCAAAAGCCCGTATCGCCCTGGACACAAACGCAAAAACTGGTATTTCGCCGGGCAACTGTTCAAGGCTCCACAAGACAGCATGGACGGCGAAATCCGCTTTGAAGCCATGCGCGCCTCGGGTCCGGGCGGACAACACGTGAACACCACCGACTCCGCCGTGCGTGCCACGCACCTGGCAACTGGAATCAGCGTGAAAGTGCAGTCCGAACGCAGTCAGCACGACAACAAGCGCGTTGCTCGCCTGCTGATCCTGCAGCGTCTGGCGGATCGGCAACAGCAATCCGAGGAAGCACTGCGTCTGCAACGCCGCGACGCCCACCACCGAGTGGAGCGCGGCAACCCGGTACGCAGTTTCAACGGCAACGCGTTCATAACCCAAGACTGACCCCCGGCCACGGGAGCCGGCCATCACGACGGCTCCCTGCACCAGAAGTTGGCGAGCTTCGCCTGCGAAAACAGGGAACCGCACGTAAAAAATCCTCAACCCGCTCGCCAACAGGACCGCCACCCACAACAAGAACCGTGGACGGCAACGACCAGGACAATTGAAGACACGGCGTAAAAACCTTGATGAACAACTATTTTTAAAGCCCCTTCAAAGGCATCCCCCTTGATCAGCAAGTAACCCACCCGGATATCCAGGTGGGCCGCTACAGCTACTACTCCGGCTACTAGCACGATCACAGCTTCAATGACTGCGCAAACGACCTTCTTCATGATGAAGGCGCAGACCAACTGATTATCGGCAGCTTCTGCTCAATGGGCTCAGGGGCGGCATTCATAATGGCCGGCAACCAAGGGCATAGGAACGCGCGGATCAGCACCTTCCCTTCTATTGGATGTCCGAAGAGCCTGCGTTCACAGGCGCACAAAACGGCTACGAAGCCGCTGGGGACACGGTGATCGGCAATGATGTCTGGATGGGTTCCGAAGCCGTTGTCATGCCCGGCATCAACATCGGAGACGGTGCAGTGATAGGCACCCGCGCCCTGGTGACACGAGATGTCGAACCTTAGGCAATCGTCGGCGGCAGTCCTTTCAAGACGATCCGTAAACGCTTCGACGAACGTAGCATCGAGAGGCTTCTGGCGATGCCGTGGAGGCACTGGAGCGACGACCAGTTAAAAGCGGTAATGCCACTGATGACCAGTAGCAATATCGCGGCGTTGTTTCAGCACTGGCAGGAGTTCATTCGAGCGCCCTGACCCGACATCCCCAAGCGGCCCGCTCACACTCCGGCCGCCATCAGGACAAGAAGCGCCATGCGGAAAAACAGTGATCGCACCGAAGTTCTGAAGAGCGCCTCGCAATACAATTAAAACGCCCAAAGCAAAAAGGGGCTCACCTTTCGGTGAACCCCTTCTAGACCGCCCAGCAGAGCGGATTTTGTTTGGTAGGCGCGATTGGACTCGAACCAACGACCCCCACCATGTCAAGGTGGTGCTCTAACCAACTGAGCTACGTGCCTGCTGTGAGGCGGCATTCTACGGAATTCCAAAGGGGTGTCAACACCTTTTTTGCAGCTAAGCCTATGAATATGCGAATTTTTTAATTTCGCGGCCACGAAGAAGTTTTTCTTCCTGTCTGGTAGCGGATTTTCAACTCAGGTAGCATCGACGCACTCGTAAAA
Organism: Pseudomonas sp. BLCC-B112; assembly: GCF_028550695.1. Lineage (NCBI taxonomy): Bacteria > Pseudomonadati > Pseudomonadota > Gammaproteobacteria > Pseudomonadales > Pseudomonadaceae > Pseudomonas > Pseudomonas sp. BLCC-B112. Next base: position 29,810 of record NZ_JAQQGK010000012.1, on the reverse strand, counting down.
TATATTAAACACATGAGGTCGCAGGATGGCGAACATTCCCTACCCACAGTCTTATTACGCTGCTTCCGCCAATGCGGCCCCGGAACGCCCACAATTGCAAGATGAGGTTGAAACCGACGTCTGCGTGATAGGCGCAGGTTACACCGGCCTGTCCAGCGCCCTGTTTCTTCTGGAAAACGGCTTCCGGGTGACCGTGCTCGAGGCCGCCAAGGTCGGCTTTGGCGCATCCGGGCGCAATGGCGGGCAGATCGTCAACAGCTACAGTCGCGACATCGATGTAATCGAACGCACTGTCGGCCCCAAGCAAGCACAACTGCTGGGCCAGATGGCATTCGAGGGCGGCCGTATCATCCGCGAGCGCGTCGCCAAGTATCAGATCCAGTGCGATCTGAAAGACGGGGGCGTGTTTGCCGCACTGACCAGCAAGCAAATGGGTCACCTGGAGTCGCAGAAGCGTCTGTGGGAGCGCTACGGCCACACTCAGCTGGAGTTACTGGACGAGCGGCGCATTCGTGAAGTCGTGGCCTGCGACCAGTACAAGGGCGGCATGCTCGATATGAGTGGCGGCCACATCCACCCGCTGAACCTGGCCCTGGGTGAAGCGGCTGCCGTGGAATCCCTGGGCGGGACCATTTACGAACAATCCCCAGCGGTACGCATCGAGCGCGGCGTCAGCCCCGTGGTACATACCCCGCAGGGCAAAGTCCGCGCCAAGTTCATCATCGTCGCCGGCAACGCCTACCTGGGCAACCTGATTCCGGAGCTGGCAGCCAAATCCATGCCGTGCGGCACCCAGGTGATCACCACCGAACCCTTGGGCGATGAGCTGGCAGCCAGCCTGCTGCCCCAGGACTACTGCGTCGAGGACTGCAACTACCTGCTGGACTATTACCGCCTCTCCGGCGACAAGCGCCTGATCTTCGGCGGCGGAGTAGTGTATGGCGCCCGTGACCCGGCCAATATCGAAGCGATCATCCGGCCGAAGATGCTCAAGGCCTTCCCGCAGCTGCAAAACGTGAAGATCGACTACGCCTGGACCGGCAACTTCCTGCTAACCCTATCGCGCCTGCCACAGGTTGGTCGTCTGGGAGACAACATCTACTACTCCCAGGGCTGCAGTGGACACGGCGTGACCTATACCCACCTGGCGGGCAAGGTCCTGGCAGAAGCCCTAAGAGGCCAGGCAGAGCGTTTTGACGCCTTCGCCGATCTACCCCACTACCCTTTCCCTGGAGGCCAATTGCTGCGCACTCCATTCACTGCACTAGGAGCCTGGTACTACAGTCTACGAGACAAGTTCGGCCTCTGATAAACGGCCTTTCTGCCACCATAAAAAAACCGCCCAACAGGCGGTTTTTTTATGCTCGGACATTTCCACTCAAATTGCACAACTGCACCAAGCTCATTGCAAAAACAAAAAACCCCGGTCTTTCGACCAGGGCCTTTGCTATCTATGCGAATCAAGCCTTTGGCTTTCTTCGTTGCTTCAAGGCGTTCAGTGGTCCTTGAAACTGATATGGCGCAGCGGACGGGACTCGAACCCGCGACCCCCGGCGTGACAGGCCGGTATTCTAACCGACTGAACTACCGCTGCGTATCGCTTGGACTTGCGTCCATGTGAACCGTTTAAATCGTCTGACTAAAAAGCTTTTTGACTTTCCAATCTCAAACCAGGTCAACCTGATCTGGAAAATATGGCGCAGCGGACGGGACTCGAACCCGCGACCCCCGGCGTGACAGGCCGGTATTCTAACCGACTGAACTACCGCTGCGCGTCGGTTGGAGGCTTCCTTGGAAGCTTCCGCCTTTCTCTCGAAAGGCTCTCAGGAATGGTGGGTGATGACGGGATCGAACCGCCGACCCTCTGCTTGTAAGGCAGATGCTCTCCCGGCTGAGCTAATCACCCTTTGCTTCGCTGAGGCCGCGAAATTTACGCAGGTACCGAAGCTAAGTCAATAGCAGGCTTGAAGTTTTTTTCAGAAACAGCTGCAAGCGACACACTGTGAGGCTCAGGCAAAAGCCAAGACCGCATCATCCCTGATAAATCATTTTCTTGGTCATGCCGCCGTCCACCACGAACTCTTGACCAGTAACGAATCCCGAGTTGCGCGACAGCAGCCAAGCCACCATCGCTGCCACGTCCTCCACCGCCCCCACCCTGCCCGCTGGATGCTGGGCGTGATCAGCATCAGACAACGGCTCGGCGCGTCGCACCGCTGGATCACGAGCGTCGATCCAGCCAGGACTCACGGCATTGACCCGAATTTCCGGCCCCAGGCTAATTGCCAGGGCGTGAGTCAAGGCCAGCAAACCACCCTTGCTCGCCGCATAGGCCTCACTGTCGGGCTCCGATTGCCGAGCACGAGTAGAAGCCAGGTTGACGATAGAACCGCCATGGGCACGCAGATAAGGCGCGCAATGCTTGGCCAGCAGCATAGGCCCGCCAAGATTCACCGCCAGCACCCGATTCCAGTAGGCCAGGTCCAGGCTTTCCAAGGTGATGTTGTGCGGATCGGCCACCGCAGCATTGCAGACCAGGGCATCCAGGCGCCCGAACTGCCCCAGCACCTCGGCAACCCCTTGCGCCACCTGCTGCTCATCCGCCACGTCCATGGTGATGAACCAGGCATTCTCACCCAGCACCTTGGAAACCTTGGAACCGCGCTCCCGATCCAGATCGGTCAGCACCACTTGCCAGCCTTCACTGATCAGCCATGCAGCGATCCCCAGGCCAATGCCCCGCGCCGCGCCGGTGACCAGCGCAACACGACCATTAACGCCACCCGGAGGCGTGGACAACTCGATCACAAGGCTGCCAGACCGCGAGCCAGGTCGGCCTGCAGGTCAGCCACATCCTCCAGCCCCACCGCAATGCGGATCAGACTGTCACGAATACCGGCAGCCTCACGCTCCTGAGGCGCCAGACGCCCGTGGGAAGTGGTGCTCGGATGGGTAATAGTGGTTTTGCTGTCGCCCAGGTTGGCAGTGATCGAAATCAGCCGAGTGGCATCGATAAAGCGCCAGGCGCCCTCTTTACCGCCCTTGACCTCAAAGCTCACCACCGCACCGAAACCACGCTGCTGGCGCTTGGCCAGCTCGTGCTGCGGATGACTGGCAAGACCGGCGTAGTGCACCTTCTCGACACCGTCCTGCTGCTCCAGCCATTGCGCCAGGGCCAGGGCATTGGAGCAGTGGGCACGCATCCGCAAGCTCAGAGTCTCCAACCCCTTGAGGAAAATCCAAGCATTGAACGGACTCAGGGTCGGCCCTGCAGTACGCAGGAAACCCACCACTTCTTTCATTTGTTCGCTGCGGCCGGCCACCACACCGCCCATACAACGGCCCTGACCGTCAATGAACTTGGTCGCCGAATGCACCACCACGTCCGCGCCAAGCTTCAGCGGCTGCTGCAACGCAGGGGTACAGAAACAGTTGTCGACCACCAGCATCGCGCCCTTGGCATGCGCTACCTCGGCCAGTGCAGCGATGTCCACCAACTCGGCCAAGGGATTGGATGGCGACTCGACAAACAGCAATTTGGTGTTGCTCTTGATTGCCGCATCCCAGCCAGACAGATCCGCCAGGGGTACGTAATCAACCTCAACACCAAAACGCTTGAAGTACTTCTCGAACAAGCTGATGGTCGAGCCGAATACACTGCGTGACACCAGCACATGGTCTCCAGCACTGCAAAGACTCATCACCACCGAAAGAATGGCCGCCATGCCAGTAGCCGTGGCGACTGCCTGCTCCGCCCCCTCCAGCGCCGCGATTCGTTCTTCGAACGAGCGCACCGTCGGGTTGGTATAGCGCGAATAGACGTTACCAGGAACCTCGCCGGCGAACCGCGCAGCCGCATCGGCGGCTGTACGGAACACATAGCTGGAGGTAAAGAACATTGGATCACCGTGCTCGCCTTCCGGCGAGCGGTGTTGGCCGGCGCGCACCGCCAGGGTATCGAACGCTACGCCTTCAAGGTCGCTGTCCAGCCGACCGGCATCCCAATCCTGACTCATGCCGCCTACTCCTAATGTCTTCTTAAATGCTCTGGATCAGTTGTTGTACAGATCGATGATCGCGCTGACTGCCTGAGTCTTGGCCTTGGAGGCATCATTACGAGCGTCCTCGATCTTGTTCAGATAGGCCTCATCCACATCGCCAGTGACGTACTTGCCATCAAACACGGCGCAATCGAAGCTCTCGATCTTGATCTTGCCACCACCGACTGCTTCGATCAGGTCTGGCAGGTCCTGATAGATCAGCCAGTCGGCACCGATCAGGTCCGCCACATCCTGGGTCGAACGATTGTGAGCAATCAGCTCGTGGGCGCTTGGCATGTCGATGCCGTACACGTTCGGATAGCGTACAGCAGGGGCCGCCGAGCAGAAGTAGACGTTTTTCGCGCCGGCTTCACGGGCCATCTGGATGATCTGCTTGCAGGTGGTGCCACGGACGATGGAGTCATCCACCAGCATCACGTTCTTGCCGCGGAATTCCAGCTCAATTGCATTGAGTTTCTGACGCACGGACTTCTTCCGCGCCGCCTGGCCCGGCATGATAAAGGTGCGACCGATGTAGCGGTTCTTGACGAAACCTTCGCGGAACTTGACGCCCAGATGGTTGGCCAACTCCAACGCCGCGGTACGACTGGTGTCCGGAATCGGGATCACCACATCAATATCGTGCTCCGGACGCTCGCGCAGGATCTTCTCGGCCAACTTCTCGCCCATACGCAGACGCGCCTTGTACACCGAGACACCATCAATGATCGAGTCAGGACGAGCCAGATAAACGTGCTCGAAGATGCACGGAGTCAGTTGCGGGTTGGTGGCGCACTGCCGGGTGTAGAGTTTGCCTTCTTCAGTGATGTAGACCGCCTCGCCCGGAGCCAGGTCGCGAATCAGGGTAAAGCCCAGCACGTCCAGGGAAACGCTTTCCGAGGCAATCATGTACTCCACGCCTTCGTCGGTATGACGCTGGCCGAAGACGATCGGACGGATACCGTGTGGATCACGGAAACCGACGATGCCGTAACCGGTGATCATGGCCACCACTGCGTAACCACCGACACAGCGGTTGTGCACGTCAGTCACCGCAGCAAACACGTCTTCCTCGGTAGGCTGCAGCTTGCCGCGCTGGGCCAGCTCGTGAGCGAACACGTTGAGCAGCACTTCGGAGTCGGAGTTGGTGTTGACGTGGCGCAGATCGGACTCATAGATCTCTTTGGCCAACTGCTCGACATTGGTCAGGTTGCCGTTGTGCGCCAGGGTGATGCCGTACGGCGAGTTGACGTAGAACGGCTGAGCCTCGGCCGAAGTCGAACTGCCCGCAGTCGGGTAACGCACATGGCCAATACCCATATGACCGACCAGACGCTGCATATGCCGCTGCTGGAACACATCACGAACCAGGCCATTGTCCTTGCGCAGGAATAACCGGCCATCATGGCTGGTCACGATACCGGCAGCGTCCTGGCCGCGGTGCTGGAGGACGGTTAGCGCGTCATACAGCGCCTGATTGACGTTCGACTTACCGACGATACCGACGATGCCACACATGCGACGCAACCCCTACTTAATGAAACTGAACTGAACACATCTTACTGAGGCGTTTTGGCCGGTAAGAGGTGCTCCTTGAACGGTATTTCAGCGGGTACGCTGATACCGCTGGCCAGCCACTGACTGCTCCACCCCAGAATGAGGTTCTTGGACCAGTCTGCAACCAATAGAAATTGTGGCACCAGTCGCGACTGTTGCCACCAGGAATCCTGCTGAACCGGCCCCAGGCTCAAGAGCCCGACGGCCACGACCACCAGCAACGCGCCACGCGCCGCGCCGAAGGCCATGCCGAGAAATCGATCGGTTCCGGAGAGACCGGTGACACGAATCAATTCGCCGATGAGATAGTTGACCATTGCCCCCACCAGCAAGGTGGCGACAAACATGATTGCGCAGCCCGCGATCACGCGAGCCGAAGGAGTTTCGATATAACCGCCGAGGTACTCGGACAGTGAGCCACCAAACATCCAGGCAACGACTCCTGCGATGATCCAGGTAAGCAACGACAAGGCTTCTTTGACGAAACCGCGGCTCAAGCTGATCAAAGCGGAGATGGCGATTATTGCAACGATCGCCCAGTCAACCCAGGTAAATGGCACAGTGCAGCCTACAGACGGATAAGGCGGCGCATTTTAACAGAGCGCTTGGCTGTCGGTAAGCTGCGATTCACTGTGCTTTTGAAATCAGCCAGATAGCCTCAGCCACGCTCCGGCTGGAAGCGCACCACAAAACCCTTGAGGTTGTGCTGACGACCCAACAGGTCACGCAGGCGATCAGCCTCGGCACGCTCGATCAACGGCCCGACAAACACCCGATTCTTGCCTTCAGCAGAACGGATATATGCGTTATAGCCCTGGCTGCGCAGGGTTTTCTGCAGGTTTTCCGCACTTTCACGGCTCGACAGGCTGGCCAACTGCACCGACCAGCTGATGGACAGACCATTGGCATCGATCCGACTCTGACTGGTATCAGGCTTGGCTGCGGCAATCGGCTGGGCCGGGGCCGGCACAGGGGCAGGCTTAGGCGCTGGCGCCGGCTTGCTGGCCACTACAGGTGCTGGCGCAACCGCTGGCGCACTCGGAGCAATCGGCATCGACGGTGCAACCTGCTGCACCACGGGCTCGTCGATAGACACCGGTTCCTGGGGCAATACCTGGGGCTCAGGCACTACCACCGGCTCAACCTGAACCTGAGGCATGACCGAGGCCTGTGGCGCCGGCGGCGCTTCAACCGTTACGTGGCGCTGCTCATCCTCTCGCGAGAACAGCATCGGCAGAAAAATCACCGCCAAAGCCACCAACACCAGCGCTCCAACCATTCGCTGCTTGTAGACCTTATCCAGCATTGCCATGTTCAGCTTCCTCCGTGGAGCGCCGGGCGAGCCACTCAAGCGCCTCGGCAACACAATAAAAAGATCCGAACAGCAGAATTTCGTCATCTGCAGTCGCTTGCGCACATTGCGCGTCCAACGCCGCTGCGACACTGGCATAAGACGCTACCGAAGCACCAAGGTTCTCCAAGGCGGCCTGCAGATCCTCCACAGGGCGCGCCCGAGGCGAATCCAGTGGAGCCACCGCCCAGTGCTGGACCGAGGCCTGCAAACTGCCGACAACTCCCGACAGATCCTTGTCTGCCAGCAGGCCGAATACCGCCAGGCGCTTGCCGGCTACAGGTCGACGCGCCAGGCGCTCGGCCAGATACTGCGCGGCATGGGGATTGTGCCCCACATCCAGCAGCAGGTTCAGACGCTTGCCCTGCCACTCGATCTGCCGACGATCCAGACGGCCGGTCACCCGGGTCCGCTGCAGAGCTACACCGATCAGCTCAGGCTGCCAGGGCAACCCGGTAAGCAGGTAGGCCTGCAACGCCAACGCCGCGTTTTCCATGGGCAAATCGAGCAGCGGCAGATCACGCAACTCAACCTGATTGCCCTGGGCATCCAGACCGCGCCATTGCCAATATTCTTCGGTGAGCCCGAGGTCGAAATCTCGCCCCCGGAGGAAAAGCGGACAACCCAGCTCTCGCGCCTTGTCCAGCAAAGGCTGCGGCGGATTCAGGTCGCCACACAGAGCTGGAGCGCCGGCACGGAAGATTCCAGCCTTCTCGAAAGCCACGGACTCCCGGGAATCCCCCAGGTACTCGATATGATCGACACCAATGCTGGTGACCAATGCCAGGTCGGCATCCACCAGATTGACCGCATCCAGACGCCCACCCAGCCCCACTTCCAGGACTACGGCATCCAGGGCCGCGCGCTGGAACAGCCAGAAGGCCGCCAGGGTGCCCATCTCGAAATAGGTCAGGGAAACATCACCACGCCCCGCCTCTACCGCAACAAAGGCCTCGCACAGTTGCTGATCAGTGGCCTCAACGCCATTGATCTGCACCCGTTCGTTGTAGCGCAGCAGGTGCGGCGAGCTGTAGACCCCAACCTGCAAGCCCTGAGCCCGCAACAGGGAAGCGACAAAGGCACAAGTAGAGCCCTTGCCATTGGTACCAGTGACCGTGATGACCCGAGGCGCCGGCTTGCCCAGCCCCATCCGGGCCACTACCTGCTGCGAGCGCTCCAGCCCCATATCGATGGCCGAAGGGTGCAACTGCTCAAGGTAGGCGAGCCAATCGCCCAGGGTACGCTGGGTCATAGGTTTGCTGGAGCCGGCGGAACCACGATCGGTTCAACGGGAGCGGCCACGAATTCAGGCGTCGGCAGCCCCATGAGCTGGGCCAGCAGATTACCCAGGCGCGGACGCAGCTCCTGACGGGAGATGATCATGTCGATGGCACCATGCTCCAGGAGGAATTCGCTGCGCTGGAAGCCTTCCGGCAGTTTTTCCCGCACGGTCTGCTCGATCACTCGCGGCCCCGCGAAGCCCACCAGGGCTTTAGGCTCGGCGACGATTACATCACCCAACATCGCCAGACTGGCGGAAACACCACCGTAGACCGGATCGGTCAGCACGGAGACGAATGGAATGCCTTCTTCACGCAGGCGCGCCAGCACGGCGGAAGTCTTGGCCATCTGCATCAGGGAGATCAGCGCCTCCTGCATCCGCGCACCACCGGAGGCGGAGAAGCAGATCATTGGGCAACGGTTTTCCAGAGCGTAGTTGGCCGCGCGGACAAAGCGTTCGCCAACGATGGCGCCCATGGACCCGCCCATGAAGGAGAACTCAAAGGCCGAGACCACGACCGGCATGCCCAGCAGAGTGCCACTCATGGAGATCAGAGCGTCCTTCTCGCCCGTCTGCTTCTGCGCTGCTGTCAGACGGTCCTTGTACTTCTTGCCGTCACGAAATTTCAGACGGTCAACCGGCTCCAGATCAGCACCCAGCTCGGCACGACCTTCGGCGTCGAGGAAAATATCGATCCGGGCGCGAGCACCGATGCGCATGTGGTGATTGCACTTGGGGCAAACATCCAGGGTCTTTTCCAGCTCCGGACGATAAAGCACCGCCTCGCAGGACGGACACTTGTGCCAAAGACCTTCGGGCACCGAGCTTTTCTTCACCTCGGAACGCATGATCGAAGGGATCAGTTTGTCTACTAACCAGTTGCTCATGCTTTCTTTCTCCAGTACCGGCGGCCCGAACGCTCTGGTTCGCAACCCCGCGTATGCCCTTGAGCTAAATTCATGTGTGCGGCGATGATCACTTCGCTACCGCGGTCAGCACCGGGCTCGACCTGCCTGCAATGAAGCGCCCCTCAGCCATCCCGACAACCCGCAATAGAGCGGTTGCCACTCGACTCCGACCCCGCCTTAAGGCGGCGCCTGCCTGTTTTGTACAGTGGTGTTATGGACGGCGGCAGACTGCCAGCCGTCACATCGACTCGTTGCTGCGACGCACTGCCTGCATAAATGCCTGAATCTTTGCCGGATCCTTGATGCCTTTGCTCTGCTCCACACCGCCACTGACATCCACCGCGTAGGGGCGAACCCGAGCAATGGCCTCGGCGACGTTCTGCGCTGACAGTCCGCCAGCCAGGATGATCGGCTTGCTCAGCCCCTGAGGAACCAGGGACCAGTCAAAGGCCTCGCCAGTTCCCCCCGGCACACCCTCGACATAGGTATCCAGCAGAATTCCGCTGGCGCGCGGATAAGCCAGGCAGGCAGCAGCAACGTCATCCCCGGCCTTGACTCGCAGCGCCTTGATATAGGGACGGTGATAACCCTCGCAATCCGCTGCCGACTCATCGCCGTGGAACTGCAGCAGGTCCAGCGGAACGGCATCGAGGATCTCCCCCAACTCGCAGCGACTGGCATTGACGAACAGCCCGACCGTCGTCACGAACGGCGGCAAGACGGCGATGATCGCCCGCGCCTGCTGCACACTCACCGCCCGGGGACTCTTGGCATAGAACACCAGACCGATGGCATCAGCCCCCGCCGCCACCGCTGCCAACGCATCTTCTATGCGGGTAATCCCGCAAATCTTGCTGCGAACAGCTGACATGTCGTTTGAACCTCGGGGGCAAAGTCGGAAAGTTCCGGATGGTAGCAAATGCTTTTCCGGGCGTCAGCCGTCAAGTTCAGACCAACCGGTGAGGAAATGTGGCCCGATGTATCTCTCCGGCAACTGGAACTCATCCTTGTATTCCACCTGCACCAGATACAGGCCGAAAGGATGGGCGGTGACCCCGCCCGTGCGGCGAATCCGGCTCTCCAACACCTCCCGCGCCCATTCCACCGGCCGCTCGCCCGCACCGATGGTCATCAAGACCCCGGCAATATTGCGCACCATGTGATGCAGGAAGGCACTGGCGCGAATGTCCAGGACAATCATCTTGCCGTGCCGGGTAACCCGCAGGTGGTGAATCTCCTTGATCGGCGACTTGGCCTGGCACTGGCCAGCCCGGAACGCACTGAAATCATGGGTCCCCACCAGAAACGCGGCAGCCTGGGCCATCCGTTCGATATCCAGCGGCCGGTGATTCCAAGTGACCTCCTCATTGAGATGGGCCGGACGAATCTGATCGTTGTAGATCACATAGCGATAGCGCCGGGCAATCGCCTTGAACCGAGCATGAAAATGCGCCGGCATCTCACGAGCCCAACTGACACTGATGTCATGAGGCAGGTTGATATTGGCCCCCATGACCCAAGCCTTCATCGAGCGCACGGCCTGGGTATCGAAATGCACCACCTGACCACAGGCATGCACACCGGCATCGGTACGCCCCGCACAAGCCACCACCACGGGAGAGTCCGCGACCCTGGACAAGGCCTTCTCCAGGGTTTCCTGGACGCTGGGCACACCAGAAGCCTGACGCTGCCAACCGCGATAGCGCGACCCCTTGTATTCAACACCCAGAGCGATGCGGGAAAAGCCTGCGGCCGCCATTTCGGCGGCCGGGTTATCTATATTTGCCAAGAACTTACAGCCTGCTGATATGCGCAAAGGCGCTCATTATAAGGCTGGCGGGAGCAGACGCCATGCACTGCCGCGGTTTAGTTGCAGATTGCTTCACGTCGACAACGATTGCATCAGCCGCCAGGTCATCGCTATATAGCAACCTACATAGCGGTAGAGAAACAAACACCCTGACCGAGAGCCGACGAATGATCGCAACCAACAAAGAAGCCGTGGGCCTGGCCTACAGCCTGGAAGGCATGCTCCACGCCAAGCGCATGACCTGGGAGGCCATCGCGCAAATGGCCAGGCGGATCAAGCCCGGCATGCACGAATCCACCGCCAGGGAGATGGGCCTGCAAGTATTACAGGAGCTGGGCATGGAACGTATTTGGCACCCACTGCTGATTCGTTTTGGCGCCAACACCCTTAAGACCTTCAAGCAACGCTCCGACAGCGACCCCCAACTGAATGAAAACGATCTGTTCTTCATTGACCTGGGAGTCGTCTGGGATCGCCACGAAGGCGATTGCGGAGCGACTTACGTCGTAGGTTGCGACGAGGAAATGCACGCCTGTGCCGCGGCCGCCAAGAGCTTGTTCGATCAGGTGCACGATCACTGGAAAACCCATCAAGTGGCCGGCGCCGAACTGTACCAATATGCCGAAGAACAGGCCCGCGCCATGGGCTGGATGCTCAACCTGGAGATCAAGGGGCATCGGGTCAGCGACTTCCCCCACGCGATCTATCGCGCTGGAGACCTGGGGGACTTCGCCGACTGCCCACAAGTGGGCCTGTGGATCCTGGAAATCCAGATCGCCCACCCTACTCGCCCCTTTGGCGCCTTCTACGAAGACCTGCTGGTCTGAATGACCGCCAAAAGCGCCACCAACAAAAACGGCAGCCTTATCGGCTGCCGTTCTGCTCAAGCATCGGGTTGTTTCAGGCCAGTCTTGCGAGCATTTCCTGCGCTTCGCTCTTCTGCCCTTCATTACCCTCGCTGAGCACTTCGCCCAGAATATCCCGCGCGCCGTCGTTGTCACCCATATCGATATAGGCCTGAGCCAGATCCAGCTTGGTGGCCACTTCATCGCTGCCGGCGAGGAAGTCGAAATCCGCTTCCTCAGGCGCAGCCGCAGCATCTTCAGCCGTGAAGCTTGGCGTAGCCGGCTCAGGCTGATCCAGACTCTGGGCCAGACGATCCAGTTCGGCGTTGACATCATCCAGCTCGGAGGCAAAGGCGTCCTTGGGCTCTGCCGCGGCATCCATTTCATCAGCCAGGGACAGATCGAAGTCCGCCGACAGATCCAAGTCATCCAGCGTCGACTCGGTGACGGTAGGCACATCGCCAGCCGGCAGATCCTTGAGATCGTCTTCCAGGCTCAACAGGAAGTCGTCGTCACTCTGGGTCGACGCCGGCAGGTCCGCTCCGAGATCAAGGTCGAAATCCCCCAGATCATCCAGGCTTTCCTGGGCCGCAGTCTGCTGCTCAAGAACCGAACCAAAGCTCAGGTCGTCGTCCAGAGGGAATTCCTCCAGTTCAACCTCAGGCTCAGACGCCACTACCGCTGGCGAAGCTGCCTCGAGGTCATCCAGGCTCAGATCGAAATCCGCGTCCAGACCTTCCACAGGCGCCGCGGGCTCAGCGGGCTCAGGCTCATCCAGCAGCTCCTTGACATACTGAGCGTCCAGTTCCGCAGCCACAGCCGCAGCAGCCAGCCCCGCTGTCGCCGCCACCGCCACCATCGCCGGGAAACGGCTCTTGAGCTGCTCGACCTGAGCGTGGTTATCGCCATTGGCTACCAGCTGCCGCTCCTGAGCGACAAAGGCGCTGCGATCCCCCTGATGCGCATACACCTCCATCAGCTTCAGACGCAGATCACTGCGCTGCGGCTCGAGCTTGACCGCCTCTTCAAGAATGGCTGCCGCCTGATTCAGGCGACCACCATCGATATGGTTCTGCGCCTGCCCCAGCACATCGGTGGCTCGCTCAACCGGCGCCGCCGGAACTGGCGCCACCACCGGAGCTGGAGCTGGAGCTGGAGCTGGAGCTGGAGCTGGAGCTGGAGCTGGAGCTGGAGCGAGCTTGACGCTTGGTGGCGGGACTTCAAGACCTTCGAAGCTACCTTCAGGAAGATCCAGTTCCTCGGCGAAGTCGCTATTTTCCTCGGACAACGCCCGAGCCATGCGCAGGTGCTTTTCCGCTTCCTGCTGAGCCTTGCGACGACGTGCCAGCAACAGCAACAGCAGCAACACCGCCACTATCGCACCGCCACCTACCAGCCCGAGAAGGATTGGATTGGTCAGCAGGTCGCCATACTTGTCTTCGTCAGCCTGGGCCGCTGGCACATCCGGAGCCGGATTGGCTGCTGGCTCACTGACTGGAGCTTGCGCAACCACTGGCGTCGCCGCAGGCGCCTCAGGTTTGGCCACAAGTTCAGCAGGCATCACCGCTGTTGGCTGAGCGACAGGGGCCGCACCTTCAGCCTGCAACTTGGCCAACTGGTTGTTCTTCAATTCGATCAGGCGCTGCAGCTTGTCCAGCTGACTCTGCAGATCCGCCATGCGTTCCTTGAGTTCAGCATTATCGCGACGGGTTGCATCCAGGCTTTCCTGAGTCACCGCCAGCTTGTTGTTCAGGGCCTTGCTATCACCCGCGACGCCCTTGCCACCAGCCTTGCCGCTGTCCGCAGAAACCAGGCTCAGGTTGTCCTTGGTGTTGACCTGCTTGGGCGCCTTTTCGGCACCCGCACGACGAGTCGCATCCACCTGCAGCTGGCTCCGTGCACCAGCGCGACGCCCCTGACGCCAGGCAGCATTCTGCGCAGCCACTTCGGCAATGGCCTTGGGCTGCGGCAACGCGGTGCTCTGCACCACGTCAGGCAGGCGCAGGACCCTGCCAGCTTTCAATCGATTGATGTTGCCGTCGATAAAGGCGTCCGGGTTCAGCGCCTGGATCGCCAGCATGGTTTGCTGGATCGACGCGCCATTGCGATTCTTCGCGGCGATTTCCCACAGTGTGTCACGAGGCGCAGTTGTGTATTGCTCAGGCTTGCTGACTTTGTTGGCACGAGTGACCGGGGCATTCACCGCCGGGCCACTGACCGGTGCCGCCTGTGCAGCAGCAGCGGCTTGCGGGGAAAACTTCGAAGGGTCCAGCAGCACGCTGTAATCGCGCAGCAGACGACCGTTGGGCCACATTACCTGGACCAGAAACTTGACCATCGGCTCCGACAACGGCTGACTCGAGGTCACCCGCAGTACGCTCTTGCCGCCGGGATTGAGAACAGGAGTAAAACTCAGGTCATTGAGAAAGGCCTGACGATCGACGCCGGCCTTGGCGAACTCTTCTGCCGGGGCCAGGCTGGGCACCACTTCCGCAGCAGTAAGGTCCTTGATATCGAGCAATTCGATTTCTGCTACCAGAGGCTGGTTCAGACTCGACTTCAGGGTCAGCTCCCCGAGCCCAAGCGCCTGCGCCATACCGGAGGACAGCGCCGAGGCGGCCGCTATTGCTAACACCAGTTTGCGAACTTGAACCATAGCCTCATCCTTTGTTTGAACATTCCTCGGCCAGCGAGAAGGTTTTGTAGCGGCTGCCATAAGGCACTGCGCGGGATCATGAGCGACCGCCACGCGGGATTATTTACTGCATGCCCCGGGAGCACCTGACGGCCACTCACCTCCAGCAACTTGCCAAGCATAGCGCCCGGCTAGATTCATTCTGCAAATTGTTGCCAAGTATCTTTTACAGCAGGTCTTTTATCAACAATTCAGCCAGCTGCACAGCGTTCAAGGCCGCACCTTTGCGGACGTTGTCCGAAGTCAGCCACAGATTCAGTTCCGCCGAATCGTCGACGCCCCCACGAACCCGCCCCACATAGACTACGTCCTGGCCCACGGCGTCACCCACTGCGGTGGGATAATCACCGGCGTCCACCAGTTCCAGGCCGGGAGCCGCCTCCAGCGCCGCATTCACCGCCGCCAGATCGACGTCGGCACCTGACTGCAAAGTCACGCTATAGCTATCGCCAAAAAACACCGGTGCTTGAATGCAAGTGACAGAAATCTTTAATAAAGGCTGCCCCAGCACCTCCCGCAACTCTCTCACCAGACGCTTTTCCAACAGCGTGTGTCCCTGGGCATCTGGCGTACCGACCTGAGCCAGCAGATTGAAGGCTACTTGGCGATCGAAGAAACGCGGCTCCAACGGTCGCACATTCAGCAGTTCGGCGGTTTGCCGGGCCAGTTCGCTGACGGCCTCACGCCCCTGGCTGGAAATCGCCAGGCTGGCGGTGAGGTTGACCCGCTGGATATCCAGCACGTCCTGCAATGGCGCCAGCGCCACCGCCAGCGCCGTGGCCGCAGCACTGGGACTGCTCAGTTGCACCGGCTTCTTTAGACCAGCCAGCACCTGGGCATTGGCCTCAGGCACGACATTGGGCGCTTGGGCCGACGGCAAGGCACCGGAGAGGTCGATTACGGCGCAATTGGCCGCTGTGGCACGAGAAGCGAAGCTCAGGGTCACCGCAGGGCCCGCGGCGAAAAACGCCAACTGAACCTTGCCAAAGTCGAACTCGTCGACTTCTCGCACACGAACATTCTTGCCGCGAAACGGCACCGAGTGACCGGCCGACTCACTGCTGGCGAGTAGGTGCAGGTTGGCAACGGGGAAATCACGCTCTTCGAGAATCTGCACCAGGGTTTCACCAACCGTGCCGGTGGCGCCGATAACAGCAATATCAAAGGACGGGGTCATGGTGCTACCTCAGGCGGAACGGGGGGAGCGGCACTTTACCCGGCACGGGGTGACGAGGCAATTCGCGGGGGAAAGTGCTGGTTGGGCTAAAGCACTCTTCGCGGGCGAGTCCGCTACATGAGCATGAAAAAGCCCGCGCCTTGTGCAAGGGGCGGGCTGTTTCAAACGCTTAGAGAATCAACGCTCCAGCAAGATCCGCAGCATGCGGCGCAGCGGTTCGGCTGCACCCCACAGCAACTGGTCGCCCACGGTGAAGGCACCGAGGAACTGCGAGCCCATGTTCAGCTTGCGCAGACGGCCAACCGGGATGTTCAGGGTGCCGGTGACCTTGGTCGGACTCAGCTCCTGCATGCTGATGTCGCGCTGGTTCGGCACCAGTTTGACCCAGGGATTGTGCTGGCTGATCAGCCCTTCGATATCGGCGATCGGCACATCCTTGTTGAGCTTGATGGTCAGCGCCTGGCTGTGGCAGCGCATGGCGCCGATGCGCACGCAAATGCCATCCACCGGGATCGGGCTCTTGAAGCGACCGAGGATCTTGTTGGTCTCGGCCTGGGCCTTCCACTCTTCACGGCTCTGGCCGTTAGGCAGTTCCTTGTCGATCCACGGGATCAGGCTACCGGCCAGGGGCACGCCGAAGTTCTCGGTCGGATAGGCATCGCTGCGCATGGCTTCAGCCACTTTACGGTCGATGTCGAGGATGGCGCTGGCCGGATTGGCCAGGTCATCAGCGACAGCCGCGTGGGTCGCGCCCATTTGCTTGATCAGCTCGCGCATGTTCTGCGCGCCGGCGCCGGAGGCCGCCTGGTAGGTCATGGCGCTCATCCACTCCACCAGACCGGCTTCGAACAAGCCGCCCAGGCCCATCAGCATCAGGCTGACGGTGCAGTTGCCACCGATGTAGTTCTTGGTCCCGGCATCCAGTTGCTGGTCGATGACCTTGCGGTTCACCGGGTCAAGAATGATCACCGCATCATCCTGCATGCGCAGGCTGGAAGCGGCGTCGATCCAGTAACCCTGCCAGCCGGCTTCACGCAGCTTGGGGAAGACTTCGCTGGTGTAGTCGCCACCCTGGCAGGTCAGAATCACGTCGAGGGTTTTCAACTCTTCAATGTTGTAGGCATCCTTCAGTGGAGCAATGTCCTTGCCCACCGACGGCCCCTGGCCACCGACATTGGAAGTGGTGAAAAACACCGGTTCAATAAGATCGAAGTCCTGCTCTTCAAGCATCCGCTGCATGAGCACGGAACCGACCATACCGCGCCAACCGATCAGACCTACACGTTTCATCGCAACTACACCTTTACAAAAGTGGGCCACCGTCTGTGCGGTGGGCCCGAAAGATTACAGATTCCGCAGCGCGGCGACTACTGCATCGCCCATTTCCTGCGTACCGACTTTGGTGCAACCGGCCGACCAGATGTCACCGGTGCGCAAACCCTGATCCAGCACTCGGCTCACCGCTTGCTCGATGGCATCTGCCGCGTCATTCAGGTTGAAGCTGTAACGCAGCATCATCGACACCGAGAGGATGGTCGCCAGCGGGTTGGCAACACCCTGGTCGGCGATGTCCGGCGCCGAACCGTGGCAAGGCTCGTACATGCCCTTGTTGTTGGCATCCAGGGAAGCCGACGGCAGCATGCCGATGGAACCGGTGAGCATCGAAGCCTCATCGGAGAGAATGTCGCCGAACATGTTGTCGGTGACGATCACGTCGAACTGCTTCGGCGCACGCACCAGTTGCATGGCGGCGTTGTCCACATACATGTGGCTCAACTCGACATCCGGGTAGTCCAGAGCCACTTGTTCGACCACTTCACGCCACAGCTGGCTGGAGGCCAGAACGTTGGCCTTGTCCACCGAGCAGAGCTTCTTGCCACGCACCCGCGCCATGTCAAAGCCGACCCGGGCGATACGACGGATTTCACTTTCGCTGTACGGCAGGGTGTCGTAGGACTGGCGCTCGCCATTTTCCAGCTCACGGGTGCCGCGAGGCGCGCCGAAGTAGATGCCGCCGGTCAACTCGCGCACGATGAGGATATCGAGGCCCGAGACAATTTCCGGCTTCAGGCTCGAGGCATCGGCCAGTTGCGGATAGAGGATCGCCGGGCGCAGGTTGCCGAACAGACCCAACTGCGCACGAATCTTCAGCAAGCCGCGCTCAGGACGGGTATCACGCTCGATCTTGTCCCACTTCGGACCACCCACAGCACCCAGCAGCACAGCATCGGCGGCACGAGCACGATCCAGGGTCTCATCGGCCAGGGGCACACCGTGCTTGTCGATGGCAGCACCACCGATGACGTCGTGGCTCAGCTCGAAGCCCAGGCTGTACTTGTCATTGGCCAACTCCAGCACCTTGACCGCCTCGGCCATGATTTCCGGACCAATACCGTCACCTGGGAGAATCAGAATCTGCTTGCTCATGCGTTCCTCATTTGCTCTGTCGGCGCACCCGCAGGCGCGCCCGGAAAAGTTCTATCGCTCGGCCCACAGCACCAGTACATCTGTACTGAACGAACCATCGGCCTCAATCTCAAAATATTCGCGCACTTCATTGCCCATTGCCTGCTGCAGCTCGCGAATTGCCGCCCGCAGCACCTGGGGCGTACGCATGCGCTCGACCCAGGAGTTGTACTCCAGGCGCAGGCGCTGACGAGCGGTACTGCGGGTATGCAACCCCGCCTCGCTGACCTGGCGCAGCCACTCCCCAGCCGAATAGTCACGAACATGACTGGTGTCACGCAGCACTTCGACGCTTTGCAGGTAAGTGTCCAGCAGTGGACTGCCCGGCGACAAGACATCAATGAACGCCGCCACGCCACCCGGCTTCAGCACCCGGCGTACTTCTCTCAAGGCCAGGCCCAAGTCGCTCCAATGGTGAGCCGAGTAGCGACTGAAGACGAAGTCGAACTCGCCGTCGGCGAACGGCAAGCGCTCGGCCGCGCCCTTAACGGTGCGGACGTTATGCAGATTACGCTCCTGCGCGGCTCCCGACACTACATCCAGCATCTGCTGGGAGAGGTCGTAAGCCACCACTTCCTTGACCAGCGGCGCAACGTGGAAGCTGACATGACCGGCGCCACAGCCCAGGTCCAGGACCCGGGCAGCACCCTGGCCCGCCACTTCGGCTTGTAGCAGCGCGAATTCGGCGCCTTGAGCGTGTACGGCACTGCTCAGGTAGGCCGAGGCCTGTTCACCGAATTGCTTCTGTACCACCTGGCTATGGGCGTTGCTGGTCATGCTGTGGTCCTTTTGATCAGGGGAACGGCGTTCGCTGGCCAGCCAGCTCCTGCAACACAAATCCGCAGGAGCCGGCTGCCGGCGTTCAGGCGTCGCGGAACAACCAGGGCTGGCTGGCCCGATGCTTGGCCTCAAAGGCGGCAATGGCGTCAGCGTCCTGCAAGGTCAGGCCGATGTCGTCCAGACCGTTGAGCAGGCAATGCTTGCGGAAGGCATCAATCTCGAACTTCAACACCTTGCCGTCGGGACGGGTCACGGTCTGCGCCTCAAGGTCGATGTGCAACTGGTAACCCGGCGTGGCTTCGACCTGCTGGAACAGCTCGTCGACTTCAGCATCGCTCAAGATGATCGGCAACAAACCGTTCTTGAAGCTGTTGTTGAAGAAGATGTCGGCATAGCTTGGCGCGATGATGCTGCGGAAACCGTACTCTTCCAGGGCCCAGGGCGCGTGCTCACGACTCGAGCCGCAGCCGAAGTTCTCCCGCGCCAGCAACACGCTGGCCCCTTGGTAACGCTCGGCGTTAAGGACGAAATCCTTGTTCAACGGACGCTTGGAGTTGTCCTGGTAGGGCTGGCCCACGTCGAGGTAGCGCCACTCATCGAACAGGTTCGGACCGAAGCCGGTGCGCTTGATCGACTTGAGGAACTGCTTGGGGATGATCTGGTCGGTGTCGACGTTGGCACGATCCAAAGGCGCGACCAAACCATTGTGCTGGGTGAAAGCTTTCATGCTGCGCTCCTTAGATCAATTCACGGACGTCGACGAAACGACCGCTGACAGCGGCGGCGGCGGCCATGGCCGGGCTGACCAGATGGGTACGCCCACCAGCACCCTGGCGCCCTTCGAAGTTGCGGTTCGACGTCGACGCGCAATGCTCACCGGACTCCAGGCGATCCGGGTTCATCGCCAGGCACATCGAGCAGCCCGGCTCACGCCATTCGAAGCCGGCTTCGAGGAAGATCTGGTCCAGGCCTTCCGACTCGGCCTGGGCCTTCACCAGCCCCGAACCCGGAACCACGATCGCCTGCTTGATGGTGGAGGCCACTTTACGGCCCTTGGCGATCACCGCCGCGGCACGCAAGTCTTCGATCCGCGAGTTGGTGCAGGAACCGATGAACACGCGATCCAATTGAATGTCGGTGATTGCCTGGTTGGCGCTCAAACCCATGTACTTCAAGGCTCGGACGATGGAGTCACGCTTGACCAGGTCCATTTCCTTGGCCGGGTCCGGCACGCGTTGATCCACGGCCAAAACCATTTCCGGCGAAGTGCCCCAGCTGACTTGCGGCTTGATTTGCGCGGCGTCGAGCTCGACCACGGTGTCGAACTGGGCATCGGCATCGGACACCAGGTCTTTCCAGGCCTCGACCGCCAAGTCCCATTCGGCGCCCTTGGGTGCAAACGGACGACCCTTGACATAAGCCACGGTCTTTTCGTCCGCCGCCACCAGTCCGACACGGGCACCGGCTTCGATGGACATGTTGCAGATGGTCATGCGGCCTTCAACGGAAAGGTCGCGAATCGCGCTGCCGGCGAACTCGATGGCGTGGCCGTTGCCACCGGCGGTGCCGATCTTGCCGATCACTGCGAGGACGATGTCCTTGGCGGTCACGCCAAAGGGCAAGGTGCCTTCCACGCGCACCAGCATGTTCTTCATCTTCTTGGCCACCAGACACTGGGTGGCGAGCACATGCTCCACCTCGGAAGTGCCGATGCCATGGGCCAGGGCACCAAAGGCGCCATGGGTGGAGGTGTGGGAGTCACCGCAGACCACGGTCATGCCCGGCAAGGTGGCGCCCTGTTCCGGACCGATCACGTGGACGATGCCCTGACGCACATCGTTCATCTTGAATTCGACGATGCCGTATTCGTCACAGTTGTCATCGAGGGTCTGCACCTGCAGCCGGGAGACCTGATCGGCAATCGCTTCGATCCCGCCCTTGCGCTCAGGCGTAGTCGGTACGTTGTGGTCCGGGGTGGCGATGTTGGCATCGATGCGCCAAGGCTTGCGTCCGGCCAGACGCAGGCCTTCGAACGCTTGCGGCGAGGTCACTTCATGGATGATGTGACGATCGATATAGATCAGCGCCGAACCATCGTCGCGCTGCTTGACCAAATGCGAATCCCAGAGCTTGTCGTAGAGCGTCTTGCCGGCCATCGGACCATTCCTCATCAGCTTGTTTCTATGCCCCGGGCCCTGACCGTCGGCCGATCAATAACCCCTTGGCTTGTGAGGCTGATGCTATGGCGTTAGATTAAATAACTCAAATTCATATTTTTCATGCTTTGGATAACCAACTGGAATACAACCATGGACCTGGCCAACCTCAATGCTTTTATAGCCATCGCCGAGACCGGCAGCTTTTCCGGCGCCGGTGAACGCCTGCACCTGACCCAGCCCGCTATCAGCAAACGTATCGCCGGCCTGGAGCAGCAGCTCAATGTGCGCCTGTTCGACCGCCTGGGCCGCGAGGTCGGCCTGACCGAGGCCGGACGCGCTCTGCTGCCCCGGGCGTATCAGATCATCAACGTGCTGGACGACACCCGTCGCGCCCTGACCAACCTCACCGGGGAAGTCAGCGGCCGCCTGACCCTGGCCACCAGCCATCACATCGGCCTGCACCGCCTGCCGCCGCTGCTGCGGGCCTTTACCCGGCGCTACCCGCAAGTGGCGCTGGACATCCAATTCCTCGATTCCGAGGTGGCCTACGAGGAAATCCTCCACGGCCGCGCCGAACTGGCGGTGATCACCTTGGCACCCGAGCCCCACAGCCTGATCAAGGCCACCGCGGTCTGGGACGACCCGCTGGACTTTGTCGCCGCCCCGGAACATCCGCTGGTCAGCAACGGCCAGGTCAGCCTGGCGGATATTGCCCTGCATCCGGCAGTTTTTCCCGGCGGCAACACCTTTACCCACCATATTGTCCAACGCTTGTTCGAGGCCCAAGGCCTGACGCCGAACATCGCTATGAGCACTAACTATTTGGAAACTATAAAGATGATGGTTTCCATCGGTCTGGCCTGGAGCGTCCTGCCCCGCACCATGCTCGACGATCAAGTGGCGCGCATTCCTTTACCGGGCATACAACTGCGACGCCAGCTAGGCTATATCCTGCATACCGAACGGACGCTGTCGAATGCTGCGCGGGCCTTCATGGCCTTACTGAATGCACAAGTCGATTGGCCAGGGAACCCGGCATAGCTCTTCCGGGTATTGCCCGTGCCAAGCCGAACTGTCATGAGTATCCCGCGCCAAACGAATGACTCAGCTCAAGGCCTGACACCCATGCCAAAACCCGCTGACCGTATTCCACCCATGCCGCGTATCCATGCTGTCGACCCCAGGGAGTCGGAACAAAGCTGGGAAAGCGCACCGCAGTTGCTCGCCGCTCTCAATGGCGCGCGGCTGGGAGCCTGGTATTGGGATATTGAAAGCGGGCAGATCAGCTGGTCCCGGGGCACCCAGGCACTGTTTGGCTTCGATCCACGCCAACCCCTGCCGGAAAACCTCGAATACCTCGATCTGCTCCCCATTGAAGACCGGGCCAGAACCGTGCGGGCTTTTCATTCGGTGCTGGCGGGAGCGCCCCTGGAACACGCGATGCACCATCGCATTCGCTGGCCCGATGGCAGCCTGCACTGGCTGGAGATCAACGGCAGCGTGCTACCGGACAAGCATGGCAAGCCCCGAATGATCGGGGTGATCCGCGAGATCACCCACCAACGCCAGCGGGAGGAAGCCCTCAGCAGCTCGGAAAAACGTTTCGCCACCCTGTTTCACCTGTGCCCCAACATGGTGCTGCTGACCCGCCTGGAAGATGGCCTGATCAGCGAGGCCAACCAATACTTCGAAAGCCAGTTCGGCTGGCCCGCCGAACATGTGATAGGCCGCACTACCCTGGAGATCGGCCTGTGGGTTAATCCCGAACAGCGCGCCCAACTGATCAAGGCCGTGCAGAAAAAGGGCCAGGCCGCCAGCCTCGAAGTCCAGTTCCGCGCCAGCAACGGCCAGATCCACGACGGCATTCTCAGCGCGCAGAAAATCGAACTGGAAGGCAAGCCCTACCTGCTCAGCACCTTTCTCGATACCAGCGAACGCAAAAGAGCCGAACAAGCCCTCAAAGACAGCCAGGAACGCCTCGACCTGGCCCTGGATTCGGCGCAACTGGGCACCTGGGATTGGCACATTCCCAGCGGCATGCTCTATGGATCGGCCCGGGCCGCACAATTGCACGGCCTGGAGCCAGCGCCCTTCCATGAATCCTTCGAGGCCTTCTTCGAGGGCGTCCCCACTGAAGAACGCGACAGCATGCGCGATGCCTATCGCAGCCTGCGAGAAGGCCCGGCGGGCAACTACCAGCTGACTTACCGGGTGCAACTGGCGGACGGCAGCTCGCGTTACCTGGAAAGCCGCGCTCGCCTCTATCGCGACGAGCAGGGCAATCCACTGCGCATGGCCGGAACGCTGCTGGACATCACCGAACAGGTGGAACGCGAACAGCGCCTGATCACTTCGGAAGAGAAGTTCGCCAGCCTGTTCCAGGTCAGCCCGGACCCCATCTGCCTGACCCTGCTGGAAACCGGTCAGTTCATCGAGATCAATTCAAGCTTCACCCAGACCTTCGGCTGGACCCCGGAAGATGTGATCAACCGCAGCGCCGAGCAGATCGGCTTCTGGGCAGATCCCGCCCCGCGTCTGCGGCGGATCGAACAGGTGATTCGCGAACAGGCGCTGAACAACGTGGCAGTGGTGGTCAACCACAAGAACGGCCAGGCACTGACCTGCATCATTTCCAGCCGCCTGATCACCGTCGACAAGCAGCCGTGCATCGTCACCACGCTGCGGGATATCACCCAGCAACAGCGTTCCGAGGCCGCGCTCAAGGCCAGCGAAGAGAAATTCGCCAAGGCCTTCCACTCCAGTCCTGACGCCATCACCATCACCGAGCGCGACACCGGCCGCTACCTGGAGGTCAACGACGGCTTCTGCCGCCTGACCGGCTACCGCACCGATGAAGTGCTCGGCCGCACCATGTACCAGGTCGGCATCTGGGCCGAAGAAGCCCAGCTCGCCACACTGCTGGCGGAGCTCAGGCTCAAGGGCCGGGTGCATCACCTGGAAATGCTCGGGCGTAACAAGCGCGGGGAAATCCTCACCCTAGAGGTCTCGGTGGAGCCGATCATCCTCAATGAAACACCGTGCCTGCTGCTGACGGCCCGGGATGTCAGCCTGCTGAAGAATGCCCAGGCGCAGATCCGCCACCTGGCCTACCACGATCCCTTGACCAACCTGCCCAACCGCGCCCTGCTGATGGACCGCCTGAGCCAGCAGATCGCTCTGCTCAAGCGCCACAACCTGCGTGGCGCCCTGCTGTTCCTCGACCTGGACCACTTCAAGCACATCAACGACTCCCTGGGGCACCCGGTGGGCGATACCGTACTGAAGATCATCACCGCCAGACTGGAAGCCAGCGTGCGCATGGAGGACACCGTCGCGCGCCTGGGCGGCGATGAATTCGTGGTGCTGCTCAGCGGCCTGGAAGGCTCGCGCAATGAGGTCAGCGAGCAAGTGCGGCAACTGGCCGGGACCCTGCGCGAGCTGCTCTCGGAACCGATGTTCCTCGACGGCCAGCGCCTGCAGGTCACCCCCAGCATCGGCGTGGCGCTGATTCCCGATCACGGCTCGACCCCCACCGACCTGCTCAAGCGCGCCGACATTGCCCTTTACCGCGCCAAGGACTCCGGGCGCAACACCACGCAGATGTACCACAACACCATGCAGAAGGCCGCCAGCGAACGCCTGCGCATGGAAACCGACCTGCGCCTGGCCCTGTCCCGCGGCGAATTCAGCGTGCACTACCAGCCACAGGTGGATGCCCGCGACAACCGCATCGTCGGCGCCGAGGCCCTGGTGCGTTGGCAGCACCCGGAGCTGGGGGCGCAATCACCGACAGAGTTCATCAAGGTGCTGGAGGACAGCGGACTGATCCTTGAAGTGGGCACCTGGATTCTCGATGAAGCCTGCCTGGCCTTCAGCCAACTGATCGAGCAAGGCCTGGTGGACCCGCACCACTTCAGCCTATGCGTCAACATCAGCCCTCGGCAATTTCGCCAGAACGACTTCGTCGAACGAATCGAACACAGCCTGACTGCCTATGCCCTGCCCTCATCATTGCTGAAGCTGGAGATCACCGAAGGCATCGTGATCCAGAACCTGGATGACACCATCAACAAGATGCGTCGACTGAAAAAACTTGGGGTCAGTTTTGCCATGGACGACTTCGGCACCGGCTACTCCTCCCTGACGTACCTAAAACGCCTGCCGGTGGACACCCTGAAGATAGACCAGTCATTTGTCCGCGATGCCACCCACGACCCCAACGATGCGGAAATCATCCGGGCCATCGTCGCCATGGCCCGCAGCCTGAACCTGAAGGTCATCGCCGAAGGCGTGGAAACCCCACAGCAACTGGAATTCCTCCAGGGGCTGGAATGCCATCTGTACCAGGGCTACCTGCACAGCCAGCCGCTACCCCTGAGCGAATTCAAGAAGCTGCTGAAATGACAGGCACGAAAAAGGGCGCCACCAGGGCGCCCTTTTTTTTACAGCGGTCTTAGTGTTGCAGAGCCGGCTGCTGCGCACCGTTGATCGGGATGCGCTTTGGCTTCGCCTCTTCCGGTACAACCCGCAGCAGGTCAATGTTCAGCAGACCGTTGCTCAGGGCCGCGGCCTTGACCTCGATATGGTCGGCCAGGCGGAAGGACAGCTTGAATGCACGCTGGGCAATGCCCTGGTGCAGGTAGGTGACACTTTCATTGGCGTCGCGCTTGCCACCGCTCACGGTCAACACACCTTTCTCCACTTGCAGTTCCAGATCTTCATCCTGGAAGCCGGCAGCGGCGATAACGATGCGGTATTGGTCGTCGGCGTGTTTTTCAACGTTGTAGGGTGGATAGCTGCTGCTCGGTTCGTTGCGCAATGCCGATTCAAACAGGTCGTTGAAACGGTCGAAGCCAACAGAGGAACGGAACAGTGGAGCCAGGGAAAATGCAGTACTCATGGGTCTATCTCCTGATTTTTCAGCGAGTGGTTATCTCCGCGACCCGAATTCGGCGTCGCGTACCCAAGAGATAGGGACCGCTCCTGACATTTCAAGAGGCTTTTTTTGAATTTTTTACGCCGCTTCGCTGCGGGGCATGCCCAGCAGCCGCCCCACCTGATCCAGATCGGTTTCCCGACGCAGAGCGGTAAACAGCTCAACCGCCTCCGGATAGTTGCGGGTCAGCATGGCCAGCCATTGCTTCAAACGCCCCGGGGCTGAACGGGGGGTCAGTTGCACCACCACCTGGGCCCAGAAGTCCTGAAGCATGGGCTGCAGATCGGCCCAGGACATTTCCACCACCTCCTCCCCTGCGCGAGCGGCGGCGATCTGCCGGGCCAGGTCCGGACGCGAGACCAGCCCACGACCGAGCATGATGTCCTCCACGCCACTGATCTCCCGACAGCGCCGCCAATCCTCGACGCTCCAGATATCGCCGTTAGCGAACACCGGCACCTTGACCACATCCTGCACCCGAGGAATCCACTCCCAATGAGCGGGCGGCTTGTAGCCATCGACCTTGGTCCGTGCGTGAACCACGATATGTTCCGCGCCACCCTCGGCCAGCGCCGTAGCGCACACCAGCGAACCGTCCGGACTATCGAAGCCCAGGCGCATTTTTGCCGTGACCGGGATATGCGCAGGCACCGCTCGCCGCACATGCTCGACAATCTGATTCAGCAGTTCGGGCTCCTTAAGCAGCACCGCCCCACCCCGGGACTTGTTGACGGTCTTGGCTGGACAGCCAAAATTCAGGTCGATCACCTCGCTGCCAAGCTCGCAGGCCAGCGCGGCATTTTCAGCCAGGCACACCGGATCGGACCCCAGCAACTGCACGCGCAATGGCACGCCGGCAGCGGTGTGCGCGCCTTGCAGCAACTCGGGAGCGAGCTTGTGGAAATAGGCAGGCGTCAGTAGACGGTCATTGACGCGAATGAACTCGGTGACACACCAGTCGATCCCGCCAACACGAGTCAACACATCCCGCAGGATGTTGTCGACCAACCCCTCCATGGGCGCCAAGGCAATTTGCATGAAACACACTCAACGAAAAATCAGGCGAAAAAACGTCCGCCAGTTTACTGGGTTTCACCCGATAACAGGAATTTTGTAGGAACGGCCGAGCGGCGTTGCGCTTAGCGACAAATGGGCTCTCGGGCCTGATAGCACCCTTGAACACGCCTTCGCTGGCAAGACGGCATCCACAGGAGCCAAGGTGATCACGAGCCCAGCAGGGCTGGGCCGTAGCCCTCAAGGAATTCGGCGGGCATACGCTTGGGCTTGCCGCTGGACAGCTCGATGCAGACAAAAGTGGTCTGGGCCCGCAACAAGGTACTGCCATCGCTCGGACGGACCAGCTGGAAACGTCGAGTCATCTTCAGGCGCTGATCCCAATCGACGATCCAGGTGGCCAGTTGCAGCTCATCGCCTTCATAAGCCGCGGTCAGATAGTCGATCTCGTGCCGCACCACGGCCATCGCCCGATCCAGGCGACGATACTCGGCCAGATCCAGCCCCAGACGTTGCGAGTGACGCCAGGCGCAACGCTCCAGCCAGGTCACGTAGACCGCATTATTGGCGTGCCCCAAGCCATCGATATCCTCGGCCACCACCTGCAGATCGATAACGAATGGCGTTGCCAGATCCCAACTCATGCCCAACTCCCGGTCAGATTTTTTGACCGGGGCAGTGTAGCGGATGCTCAGGCAGATTGGCGCGCCGGCAGATGGCGTCCGGTGACCAGAGTGATCACAGCGTCGATCACTCGGGGATCGGCCAACACTCGCTGATGACCTCCTTCACTCAAGCGCAGCAAGCGACTGTCGAACCAGGCCTGGTGGATCAACTCCGACTCCTTGACCGGTACAAATCGATCATCTTCGGCATGAATGATCAGGCCAGGCATCTCCAACTGATACTGAGCCACGTCCAGAGTCGCGGCACGCATCCCTACATCCTTCTCCACTTGACGGATAAAGGCCGAGCGCGCCCTGGGCGGCAAGTGCATGTAGCGGGCAAAACCTCGCAACACGCCAAGAATCCGAGCCGGCGCGGCGATACTGACCAGGGTTTCGGTGCGCAGTCCCAACTGCACAGCGAGCATGGCGCTGGCACCGCCCATGGAGTGACCAATCACTGCGCGCAAGGGGGGCAATTCCGCTGCTGCCTCCAACATCGCCCGGGCAAAGAGCACCACATTGGCCTCCTCCCCTGGAGAGCGGCCGTGGGCGGGACCGTCCAGCGCCACTGCGGTATAGCCAGCCGCCACCAGCGCCTCGATCAGGCTGGCAAATTGAGTGGGTCGCCCTTCCCAGCCATGCATCAGCAACACTGTCGGCCCCTGCCCCCAACGCAAGGCAGAGAGGCCAAAGCGCAAGGTCAGACGCTCAGCACGCTCCAGCAGGGGCAGCTCCCACTCTCGGGGCGGCAGCTCACGGGGAGTCATGAACAACTGGCGCATCCGATTCGCCGCCCACTGAGGAGCCACCCAGCCCAGAGTGCCATTGACACCACGAATCCAGCTCAATCCGCTCATCGCCCAACACCTCGCAACCAAACTTCAGGTCATAGAACCGCCGACTTGGCGGCACGCAGTAGACGATCGGACAATTCACCCGGCCCCAGAGCTCGCGCCAGGGACAGCCCACCAACCATCAACGCCATATCCGCCAACGCCTTGTCCGTGTCCTCGGGGCTTGCGGCCAACTGCGCGACCATCAGCTCCATATGCTCGTTCAAAGCCTTGCGAAAACTCTCTGGAAGCCGCCCCAGCTCACCCACCGATGCCGGAATCGGACAGGCCTGCTCAGTGGAGTCGCGGTGCTTGCGCGACAGATAGAACGCTGCCGTCAGCGCCCTTCGCTCCTCACCACTCAAGCCTGCGTCCATCTCGTCGAGCAAGCCACGTCGGTGGGCGAGCAGTTGGGTGAACGCCTCAAGCATCAGCGCATCCTTGCTCTCGAAGTGCGCATAGAAGCCACCCACCGTCAGCCCGGCAGCCCCCATCACCTCACCCACACTCGGTTCGGCCGGGCCTCGCTGGATCAGCGCCGAACTGGCAGCCTGGAGAATACGTTCGCGGGTTTGAGCTTTTTTATCGTTCATCGTTGCCTCCGAATATTACGGACAAAATATTATTCTCATAATAATTTTCCGCAAGTCGTCAGTGTGACCGCCGGTCAGAAGTGCAGGCTGAGGAAGAGGGTAAAAGTTGGCCGGACGCCAGAAAAACAAAAGGGCCATTCAATAATTGAATGACCCTTAAAAATCCCGCATAGCGGGTAAACGTGGCGTCCCCTAGGGGACTCGAACCCCTGTTACCGCCGTGAAAGGGCGGTGTCCTAGGCCACTAGACGAAGGGGACACATACCCTTCTAACAGTTGATCAGTGCTGAGTTCTGATCGATTCAAGACCCGTGTGGCCAGGCCTTGAACTGTAAATTGGTGGAGCTAGACGGGATCGAACCGTCGACCTCTTGCATGCCATGCAAGCGCTCTCCCAGCTGAGCTATAGCCCCGGATTTTCGCCTCGCGGCGCAGCGATATCTTGCAACATCACTTGTGTAAAACTGGCGTCCCCTAGGGGACTCGAACCCCTGTTACCGCCGTGAAAGGGCGGTGTCCTAGGCCACTAGACGAAGGGGACGCAAACCCTTCTATACAACTGATCAGTGCTGAGTACTGATCGCTTCAAGGCCGGCGTGGCCAGGCCTTGAACTGTAAATTGGTGGAGCTAGACGGGATCGAACCGTCGACCTCTTGCATGCCATGCAAGCGCTCTCCCAGCTGAGCTATAGCCCC